>JACYLN010000062.1 GCA_015272515.1 Leptolyngbyaceae cyanobacterium C42_A2020_001
CTTGCTCTTTTTTGATTCTGATACCCCGTCCGCTTGCGGCGGGGTAGTTCATTCACGCTTTAATGCTCTTTAAAGAGATAAAGAACTACAAGCATGAAGCAACGGTGCTGAGTGAAATCGGTAACATTTACTATAACTGTGGGCAATATGCAAAAGCCCTGGATCGCTATCAAAAAGCACTTCCTCTGTACAGGAAACTGTCGAATCGCCGTTTGGAAAGTCAAGCACTTTGCAATATCGGTGTAGTCCATGCTTCCCTAGGACATCAATCAGAAGCCTTACGACACTACAATCAGGCTCTGATTCTTCAACGAGAATTAGGGGAACGCGCAGATGAAGGAGCAACGTTGAGTAATTTAGCGCTGACTTATAAAGAGATGGGGCAAACTAAGAAGGCTTTAGAACTTTTTCAAGAAGTCTTACAAATTGCTAGAGATCAAAGCAGTTTTAGACTTGAAAGTTTAACCCTTAATAATCTTGGTACTTATTACAATGAACTAGGTCAATATTTAAAGGCATTGGAATTCCATCAACAAGCATTACGACTCTATATAAAAGATGGAGATATAGCAAAGCAGGGAATTTCTTTAAATAATATTGGAGCGACTCATCGTTACTTGGGGCAGTATCCACAAGCTCTAAAATTATTTAATGAGGCATTAAGAATTTGCAGGCAGGTTGGCGATCGTGCGATGGAAGCAACTGTTCTTAGTAATATTGGAAGCGTATATGATCAACAAGGATGGTACCAAGATGCATTGAAGTATTACAAGCGCGCGTTACCAATTCGCCGAGAAGTTGGTGATCAAGCAGGTGAAGCAACTACATTAAATAATATAGGAGCTGTTCACTTATTTTTAGATGATTCTTCAGTAGCCCTTGATTACTTCCAACAATCCTTCGCTCTGCACCAACAAATTGGTAATTTGCCAGGTCAATCTACTGCCCTAAATAACATAGGGGACATCTATCGCAGTAGAGGAGAATTTGCAAACTCAATAGAGACTTTTCAAGAAGCCTTAGTTATTGCAAGTAAGATGGGAGATCAGGATACGGAGGCTAGAGTTCTAAATAATCTTGGATTTGTTCACGCAAATCTAGGAAATTTTGAGAACGCATTAAATTATCATGAACTTGCTTTAGCAGCTTGGCAGAGCATAAGTGCAAAACCCGGACAAGCAACTGCTCTTTATGCAATTGGAATTGTTTATCTTAAGCTATCTCGCTATTCGAAAGCGCAAGACTTTCTTCAACAGTCTCTTGTGGTTAGTAAAGATTTAGGTGATCGCAGTAGTCAAAGTGATGCACTAAATGAATTAGGGCTTCTATATAAGACAACGAAGAAATATGACCAAGCTTTGAAATGCTATCAAGAGTCTTTAAAACTTCGCAAGCAACTGGGGAATCCACAATCTGAAATTGAAAGTCTTGAGGCAATCGGCTCGATTTTCTACGAGCAAGAATTATATTCCCAATCTTTAAAGTATTATCAACAAGCACTTGCCATTTCTAGAAGAAGTGATTATTTAGAGTCTGAAAATAGATTTCTTGAAGTAATTGAGGAAATCAATCATCGTTCTTCTGAATAACTGAGCAGTACTTAATTCACCTCACAAGTTAGCAATTAAAGGATTTTCTCAGGGTGTTTCCGGGGCATGAGGCGGCGCAGAGGTTTAAGCAGGGATTGGAGCAGCGGGTGAGTGAATAGGTGGATGAGTTGGTGAGTGAAAATGGGTTTTGGACAAGTTGGACTGTGTTTAAGGAGGTGAACACAATGACCACTATTACGACAGATATTGGAACGTTAATCGAAAGCTCTCCAGAGATTCGAGGTGGTAAGCCTTGTTTGACCGGAACTGGAGTCACTGTTCATCGCGTTGTTGGCTGGTACAAACTGGGCTTGACTCCAGAAGAAATTTTGGAACGGATGGGACATCCAACCCTGACATTGGCACACGTTTATGCTGCACTCACTTATTATCAGGTTAATCAAGCTGCCATTGAAACGGAGTTTGCTGCCGAAGAAGTAAAAACGGAACGACTAATGCAACAGCATTTCCAATTTGAATCACGCTAAATTCTATGCTTCGCTTTACTTAGATGAAGACTCAATGGATAAAGCCTTAGTCAACGCTTTGACCGCTAGAGGAGTCGATGTCATCACAGCGGGTGATGCTGGCATGATTGGGCGCAGTGATGAAGCCCATTTGGATTTTGCAGCTAGCGTAGGGCGTGTTCTCTACACCTTTAATCGGGGAGATTTTTACCAACTGCATACAAAATATCTAGCGGAAGGGAAAAATCATGCGGGAATGATTCTTGCCAAACAGCAGAGATATTCCATTGGTTAACAAATGCGGCAATTATTAGAGATTCTTGCAAATCGATCAAGTGAAGAGATGCAGAATTAATGTGGAATTTCTGAAGGATTGAGAAGGAAATGAATCTCATCGATTCAGAAGTACATTAGAGAGTGACTTTGTGATGAGGGATGTATGCGGTTTCACGGGCTGAGACGATCGCGCCTAGTTTTCGTTTCCATTTTGTTTGCAGTGGCGATCGCGCTAACCAATTGCGCTACCAATCAAACCCAGGCTCCAACCACAGGAGGCACCGCTTCGTCACCTGCCTCGGTGGGGGCGTTAGTGTTTGGCTCTGGGGGGCAACCTGTGAACCTGGAACCGGGCAACATCACTGATGGCAACTCCATTTATGTGCAGCAGCAGATCTACAACCGCTTGATGGAGTTTAAACCGGGAACTCCCGATCTGGAGCCTGCCCTGGCAACCGAGTGGTCAGCTTCGCCGGATGGCAAAACCTGGACATTCAAGCTGCGACAGGACGTAAAGTTTCACGATGGCACGGACTTTAACGCGGAAGCGGTGAAGTTTAACGTGGAGCGCTGGTGGGATAAGAACCATCCCAATGGCGATCGCAATGCGGGCAAGCAGTACGAAATCTGGCAGCAGATCTTTGGTGGTTTCAAAGATGAACCTGCGTCCGTGGTGCAATCCGTGTCGGTGGTCGATCCCTACACGATTCAATTTGGGCTGAAGCAGCCCTTCGCCGCCTTCCCCAACGCGATCGCATCAGGATTTTTTGGCATCGCTAGCCCCACCGCCATTAAGAAAGCTGGAGCCAGTTACGGTACCCCCGGATCGCTGGCAGTGGGCACCGGGGCTTACGTGTTCAAAGAATGGCGCACGGGCGATCGCGTAGTGCTCGAAAAAAATCCCACCTATTGGGAAGCGGGTTTGCCCAAAATCAATCAACTGGTGATTCGGTTCATCCAAGACCCGGCGGCACGGTTGGCGCAAATTCGCGCAGGGCAGGTTGATTTCACCGTGGATCTGGCTCCCGATCAGAAAAAAGAACTGGATAGCGATGCCAACTTACAGGCAGTGGCGCGTCCCTCCTTCAATGTGGGCTATCTGGCGCTCAACCCCAGCTACAAACCACTGGCAGATGTACGAGTACGGCAAGCGATCGCCCATGCCATTAACCGCCCCGAAATTGTGAAAGCCTTTTGGGGCGAGTTGGGTCAACACAATCCCCACTTTTTGCCAGATGCCCTCAGTTGGGCAAACTCAACCAATTTGCAACCCTACCCTTTTGATCCGCAAAAGGCGAAACAATTGCTGACCGAGGCAGGTTATGCCAACGGATTTGATCTGGAATTGTATTATATGCCTGTATCTCGTCCCTATTTCCCCACTCCTAAACCGATCGCCGAAGCATTTGCGGCTGACCTGAGTGCGGTGGGTATTCGCGTTAGCCTTAAGACGAAGGATTGGGCCGCGTATCTCGCCGATCGCCGCAAGCCACCTGGTTATCAATCTTTCATGCTGGGCTGGACGGGTGATTACGGCGACCCAGACAGTTTTTACTATGCCAAATACGGTCCGGGTTCCACGGACGATATTGGCAACTGGAAGAATGAGCGCGTGTTCCAACTGCTGAATCAGGGGCGGGCAACCCAGGAGCAGGCAGGCAGAGCCAAGATTTATGCGGAAGTGGATGAAATTCTCTACAAAGAAGTCTTACGGTTGCCCATCGTGCATTCTCAGCCGTTACTGGCACAACGAAAACCGATTACTGGCTGGCAAACCAGCCCCCTCGGCTCCGAACCATTCAAAAAAGTGAGTAAGCAATAGCTAAATCTCGTACTGATTTTCTGTGAACACTTTCATTGCTCTTGCCAGTTCCGCCGCCACTTCGGGACGAGAAAATTCAGGCGGTGGCAATTCTCCGCGCCGCAGCATTTCGCGCACCTTCGTTCCCGATAGGTGAATCCGCTCTTCGCGATCGCTAGGGCTGGTTTTCGTCGTTGCCATCTGCTTGGTTCGCAGGCAGTAAAAAGCATGTTCAAACTTCAGCGGCGTAATCCCCAACGCCTCTGGTTTAAACTCATCAAAAATATATTGGGCATCGTAGGTGCCATAGTAGTCGCCCACACCCGCATGATCCCGCCCAACAATGAAGTGGGTGCAGCCATAATTCTTTCGCACTAGCGCGTGGAAGATCGCTTCTCGCGGTCCGGCGTAGCGCATAGCCGCAGGATTAATCGCCAAAATCACCCGATCTTTGGGGAAGTAGTGGCGCAACATAATTTCATAACAGTTCATCCGCACATCCGCCGGAATGTCGTCTTCCTTCGTTGCACCCACCAAAGGATGCAGAAACAAACCATCCACAATCTCTAGGGCACATTTGATGATGTACTCATGGGCCCGGTGAATTGGGTTGCGCGTTTGGAAGCCAACCACTGTTTTCCAGCCTTTTTCCCGAAACAGCACCCGCGATTCTGCTGGATCAATCTGATAGGTGGGAAATTTGGGGTGGGCATCGCGTTGCAGCAACCATACTGGACCGGCAAGATAGACTGCGCCCTGGCGATAGACCACGGCAACGCCGGGATGCTTTTCCTCGTTGGTGCGGTAAACGTGCAACGCCTCGTGGATCTTGTCGTACTGATACTTCTGAGTTAGTTGCAGTACTCCCACAAAGCGCCCTTTGGCATTGTTTAACCGAATTAGAGTGCCTTCTTTGAGTGGTTCAGCGACCTCTTGACTAACAGGTAGGGTGATGGGAATTGACCAGGGCAACCCGTTGGTCAAATGCATCTCGTTCACAACAGAGAGGTAGTCTGCCTGCTCCATGAATCCCGTTAATGGACTGAAGCCACCGATCGCAATTAGCTCCAAATCTGAAACAGCCCGCTCATCCAGTTGCACAGTTGGCAGATAGTTGGCTTTGTCCAAAAACTCCTGCTTCTGTTCAGGAGTGGCAATGCGGTTGATCAACTGTCCACCGTGTGGAGCGATGCTGTCTAGAAGGAGACTCATAGTGAAACCGAAAGATGAAGGACAACAGAACGAGTTCAGGCAATATTGCAATGAAGCAGTTAGCGACGGCGATTGCTGGAACGAGTAGCGCGGGCATCTTCATCCCGGCGACGGCGATCGCGCCATTCCGCCAAAGTCAAGTAGATCACGCCACCACTAACGACCACCATCAAGCCGAAAGCCGCCAAAATTAAAATGCTATAGGGTGAAATTTCCACAGCGCTCTAAAGCATGAACAATTGAACAATAGGACGGGTTGCGACCTGTACCCTAGCGATCGCAACCTCAGATATGCAGACACAACTCGTCGTTAGAAGCCGTTGCGTGCCCAAACCACCAACGAAATCGAAAATGTAAATACAACTAACAACCCAACCCAGCCCAAGCTCAAAATATCCATAACAGCCTGTAAACGCTCATTTCAAAACAACTTCAAAAAAGATCATAGTTCAAAGTGGGGACTGGATGGTGGGAAATGGGAATGGGGAATGGGGAGGGGGGTAGGGTATAGGGTGTGGTTGATACGTATGAGAATGGTTGGAAGTGGTAGGGCGATGACTCAAGGAACGAAGAATGAAACTTTGGATAATCCGGCGATCGCAACCCATTCGGTAAACTGGCGCAATACCTGGGCTGAACGCTGGCAATCACTCAAGGCGGGAATATTGGGGGCGATCGCGGCGGCGCTGATGTTTGGCATTCTGGTGCAGCTTAATAGCATTGCCAGTGCTCAGTTAGGTTGGTTGGCGGGATTGCCAACTTGGGGAGATGGCTTAGCGCTGCTGCTTAATGGCGCGATCGCCAAGCTGTCCGGCTTTCTATTTGCCGTCACCTATCGCTACATCATTCGGCAAGATCAAAATCCGCACCTCAAAGCTGGAGCCGTAGGAGCATTCGGGCTGGTACGTGGCTTGGCACTGGTAGAAATGGGAATGCACTCTCAAGCAACAGCGCTGGAATTGGTGATGTTAGTAGTAGAGAGTTTTTTGCTGTTTGGTGGCATCCGCATTGTTCTAGATTGGGCATTGCTTCAGGGCTGGATCAAACCGTTTGCTAACGAACAGTCAGCAAAATAAATCACTTTCGCGAGCAGACTCTCTATCAATCGTGGGGACTACACTTTAACCCTAGACAATAAAAAGGGTCTGGCTGAGGTCGTTGTAGAAACTGCTCAAACACAAATCGACTAGACAATCTCAAACTGACTGTTATTGATGTGCCTCCATATCCGCTCGTATCGGAGTGTAACTTGAGTCTTGGCTAAGGCAGCAGGTAAACCTTGTCGCACTACTGCCTTAGCAAACATTTCTGGTGTGATTTCTGGACAGTCTGACAAATCAATGTCCTCACCATTACATTGCGTCTAATCGTTGCCAATCAGTTTGAGAGTTGCTCGAAGTAGGTTCGTTGTTCATATTTCATCGCCTTTCTTGCAGAAATAATACGAGTGCAATTCTCACGACCCCGTTCACCTGCCGCCAACAACCTTTCGGACTCAACAAAAAGACTTGAAATGGTCGGTGTGCAACGGGATTGTTAGACAGCGGGGACACGTTGTTATACCAAATATGATATAAATACATTAATGGGGGATCAAAGCAAACCTTTAGCTTGGCTGCACGGTGAGGTTAAGACTCCGCCTTTCAGTCAGGAAGCGCGGATAGAAGCAGGTTTCCTGCTCAGGCAACTACAGGAAGGCGAAGTACTTGGATTACCACATTCCCGTCCTATGCCAAGTATAGGGACTCATTGTCATGAGCTACGTGTTCGAGATGCGGATAAAAATTGGAGGATCATTTATCGGATTGATGACGATGCAATCCTGATTGTCGAGGTTTTTAACAAAACAACAAGATCAACACCCAAAAACGTAATTGAGATTTGCAAAAAGCGTTTGAGCAAATACGATACCGACCAACAAGAGTAAGGTGATGGAACAAATTAAGAAAGAACGTTTGGAATCTAAAGGCTGGAAAATTGGGATAGTCTCAGACTTTTTAGAATTAACACCGGAAGAAACCATTTTTGTTGAAATCAAGCTGGCTCTTAGCCGCAGCTTGAAGGATCGGCGGCAAAAAATGATGACTCAAGTTGAACTCGCTTCTAAAATTGGCTCCAGTCAACCTCGGATTGCTAAGGCTGAAAATGGTGATGATTCAGTCTCAATCGAATTATTAATTCGAGCAATGTTGGCAACAGGTGCAACTCCTAAAGATATTGGACAGATTATTGCTAGTGTCGGTTAACAGCATTCACGCCAGATTTAGTTGACTCAGCACATGGCTCCGAAAAGCTTCCAGCCCGCCCTTGCTTTCCCAGTGCTTAGGAATAATGTTTTCTAGCTCCATCACATTTCCACCTTGATAATTGAGAACTTCTGAGTATCCGAAAACTTCATCCGCTTTTGCCGAGATAGGCAGATTATTCCAGGAAATGACCCAAAGCACCTCTACGAGAGGTTTGCTGGCATTGGCCTCACCATCTCTCCAAGCAAGCTTAAAGAGACTACCCACTCCATGTTGTTCGTATGCCCAAGGTTCATCCCCCTTGGGTTTAATGTTTTTTGTCCACTTCAAATGTTGTAAATCCATGCTATGTTTTCCGGGTATTTTTGCTGCCTAACGTTTGAGATGAGCCGCCGCAGATCACTTTTGATGCCTACAGATAATCTTTCG
>JACYLN010000113.1 GCA_015272515.1 Leptolyngbyaceae cyanobacterium C42_A2020_001
GCACTCATAACGGACTATGACCACAACACTACAGCGCGTCGAGCGCCAAAACGTGTGGCAACAGTTTTGTGAATGGATCACCTCCACCGATAACCGGCTATACATTGGCTGGTTCGGCGTACTGATGATCCCCACCCTACTGGCAGCCACCATCTGCTTCATCATCGCCTTCATCGCCGCCCCTCCAGTAGACATCGACGGCATCCGCGAGCCTGTTGCAGGTTCACTAATGTACGGCAACAACATCATCTCTGGTGCAGTTGTGCCCTCCTCCAACGCCATTGGACTGCACTTCTACCCCATCTGGGAAGCCGCATCCCTCGATGAATGGCTGTACAACGGCGGACCCTACCAACTCGTCGTCCTGCACTTCTTGATTGGAGTCTTCTGCTACATGGGACGCGAGTGGGAACTCTCCTACCGTTTGGGAATGCGCCCGTGGATCTGCGTTGCCTACTCTGCCCCCGTTGCAGCAGCAACCGCCGTCTTCTTGATCTACCCCATCGGACAAGGTTCCTTCTCCGACGGCATGCCCCTGGGCATCTCCGGCACCTTCAACTTCATGTTCGTGTTCCAAGCCGAGCACAACATTTTGATGCACCCCTTCCACATGCTGGGTGTAGCCGGAGTCTTCGGCGGCAGCTTGTTCTCCGCAATGCACGGTTCCTTGGTGAC
The DNA here is from genome assembly GCA_015272515.1 of Leptolyngbyaceae cyanobacterium C42_A2020_001. Lineage (GTDB taxonomy): Bacteria > Cyanobacteriota > Cyanobacteriia > Leptolyngbyales > Leptolyngbyaceae > JSC-12. The sequence goes on from JACYLN010000113.1 coordinate 676, forward strand.
CTCCTCCCTAGTGCGTGAGACCACCGAAACCGAATCTCAGAACTACGGGTACAAGTTTGGGCAAGAAGAAGAGACCTACAACATCGTGGCAGCGCACGGCTACTTTGGACGGTTGATCTTCCAATACGCCAGCTTCAACAACTCCCGTTCCTTGCACTTCTTCTTGGGTGCATGGCCCGTCATCGGCATCTGGTTTACCTCCCTGGGCATCAGCACGATGGCATTCAACCTGAACGGGTTCAACTTCAACCAGTCCATCATCGACTCGCAAGGTCGTGTGGTGAGCACCTGGGCGGATGTACTCAACCGCGCCAACCTGGGGATGGAAGTGATGCACGAGCGTAATGCTCACAACTTCCCGCTGGATTTGGCTGCTGGCGAGGCAACTCCTGTAGCTTTGACTGCTCCTGCCATCAACGGCTAGGGATTTGGGTTAGTTTTTGATTGTCTGGAAGCCTCTCACCTCCCGGTGGGAGGCTTTTGAGTGTTTGATATTAACGACACGCATCGAGAAGGGCATTGAGTTCTGCGATCGCTTTCCACGGGTTCCGTCCTCGAAATACGCCTGCGATCGCTGCTTCGTATGGATTCCTGCTTCTGCTTCTTACTTCCCGGATCGCATCCTGTGGTGAAAACCCCCGTCGGCTGACTAGCCAAGCTGCTAAAACGTGCCCTGTACGCCCCACACCTCCCGAACAGTGAACCACTACTTTTTCGTGATGCTCGTCGGCATTTGCCAAAAACGGCAAGATATTTTGGGTGAGCATTGCCTGATCTGCTAAACAAAAATCTTCAATCGGTGCCCAACACACTCGTTCCGAACCAAATGCGTACTGATAGGTTGCCAACAGATTTGAATAATTAGCCAATTGGGTTGGAGGTAACAAACAGCAAACTTGCTGAATGCTTTGGCTCTGCATGAACTCAATCCACTGATTTACGCCCTCATCACTACGGTGGGGTTTTGCCGAACCAAACACGATCGCTTCATTGGTTGATGCACTAGCAAACCGATACATCGCTATTGCTGTCAGGTGAATTGCATATTTAATCATGACGCGGTTGCTGCATCTCAAGATATAGCTTTGGTCAGAACGCTTAGGACAGGAAAAAGTGGCAAAGCCAATGCTGGGTAGGCGTTCTGACTCGCCATAGCCACGTTACAGATGGCTACAGCTATAAACAAAAAGCCCAGCTTTCACCGGGCTTTTGTTTTGCAGAAACACTGCAAAAAGCAAATGATAGTTAATAAGACTCGGAGGCACACGTCCGTTAGTTGTTCGTCACCTCGCAGGTTAGAGGGCAGGCTGCATAAACCGATTCATGTTTTAGATCGGCTTCACCACGCATCCAGGGCAACCAGCTTACGTTCTTGGGGTGGACACCTTTAAAGGTAAGCACAGCCGCTGCAACTAAAACCCCTACGACCTGAACTCCGATAACACCGCCCGCAACGAGTAAAATGCCAACACCTGGCAGGAGAGATTGAAGCACCATTGCCAACAGTGAACCGATTGTCACAATCAAAATTCCAACAGGAAATCCAATAATGAGCAAGCAAACCGTCAAAATTCCTGTCCATAGCAGGAAACTTCTCAACATCAACCCATAGTCAGACTGATTAACCATCTGGCTTTGAGAAACAGTCACGTCTTACCTCCAAAAAATACTTATTAATTGAACAGATTGCTTGCAACGCAGTAGCTGCGATGGAAATCAGATATTTCCGCTTAGTTTATAGAAATTCCCTCAGATATATAAGAGTTTGTTTATAAACTTAACAATGGGTTGTACTTATTCATTCGGTCTGGATGAATTGATGTGAGTATTTGCTCAGTGAAGGGGTGAACTATGTGCTTAAAAAATTCGCTGTAATCTTACATTTACGTGGTTTTCCTCTGGTTTGACGAGGGCAAGTTGTCTCAGCAGAACAGAAACAACGCTATAGAGTGGTTGCTATACAAAGGATTCAATCGAACTCTTTATATAACTTAAGAAGGCTCTCATAAACAGTAGATTCTTTTTTGCAAAGCGTTTGGCTATGAGAGATTGGAGGGTGATCAGTATTGCGTAATCAGCCATCAAAGTTGGACGTATGTTAGCAGCGTTATTGTACGGAAAAGAAGATTTACGGTTGGAGCAAGTTGAAGAGCCGATGCCAGCCTCTGGAGAAGTTGTGATTCGCGTCAAAGCGGCAACAACGTGTGGAACGGATCTCAAGGTATGGCGCAGAGGTGGACACGCGAAGATGCTGACACCGCCAACTCCGTTTGGACATGAAGCCGCGGGAGAAATTGTGGCAGTTGGCGATGGGGTAGTAAGCTGGCAAGTTGGCGATCGCGTTGTGGCAAACAACTCCGCCCCTTGCATGAACTGTTTCTTCTGCACCAAGCAAGAGTACTCGCTGTGTCAGAATTTGCTATTCAACAACGGCACGTTTGCTGAATACCTCAAAATTCCAGCCCCCATCGTGCAACATAATCTCTTGCCCATTCCGGATGATTTACCGTTTGAACTGGCATCGATGACAGAGCCATTGGCATGTGTGCTGCATGGAGCCGCTCGTTCTAATGTGCAGCAGGGCGATCGCGTAGTGGTGTTGGGTGATGGCGCGATTGGATTGATGTTTGTGGCGGCACTGGCATCTGGGCGGGGAGACTGGTTTCCTGCTGCCCATGCTCCAGATTCCAGGGATCGGTTTACTGAGGTGTTTTTGTTTGGGGGTAATCAGCAACGCCTCACCATTGGCGGAAAGTTGGGGGCGGCAAAAACGTTTAACTATAAACAGATTGAGGATGTTCCAGCACTGGTGAAGCAGTTAACCGATGGCTGGGGCGCAGACGTGGTGGTTGAGGCGACGGGCGTGCCATCTGTTTGGGAAATGGCGATCGCCTGTGCTCGTCCTGGTGCAACTGTCAATCTATTTGGTGGTTGCCCACGAGATACCACAATCACAGTGAATACAGAGCAACTGCACTACAGTGAACTCACTTTAAAGGGCGTTTTTCATAACACTCCCCAATATGTGCAAGCCGCGCTTGATTTGTTGGCAAGTGGGGCAGTTCCTCTGGATCTTTTAGTGAGTGGCTCAGCGCCGTTAGCTGAACTTGGGCAAGTGTTTGAAGCGATGAAACAGCGTCAGGTGATTAAAGTCGCGATCTCGCCTAACTAAAAGGTTTTGACAAATCAATCACTTAGTTTGTTTTGCTGAAGCACTTGGCGGCGGTTGAACCACAAGCTTTCCATCCTTTTCAAAAATCTTGCCACCCAACGCAACAATCTCTCGTTTTGCCCGTTCTTGGGTTTGTTGATCGCCAACTGCCGCTGCCTGCTGATAAATCGCTGCCCATGCGGATACTCGGACGGGCTTACTGTTTGGGTCTTGGCGCAAAAACTCAGCCGTTTGGCGAAAAACCAGATTTAACTCGGCGTAGGGTGTCCCTTCTACCCACTTTGCTGCCATTTCAAGAGAGCGCACAGATCCGGGAATATCGCCTAATAGAAGCAGTTGATCCAGGCTCATAAAGCGCCAAACTTGAAAGGCGAGGGGGTCAATTTGTGGAGAAAGTGCATTCGTGCCCCGTTGCATCATTGCAACCGCAAGTTCTGGTTTACCCGCCTGGTGAGAAACGCTATTTGAAAGAAAAATATAGGCTCCGGCGAAGCGAGGGTCACGCTGGGTAACAATATCAAAATATTCTGGACTCAAGCCGTACCCCGTTTTAGCGCGAGCCTCATCGTCTCCATAATATTGAAGAAAATTTAGAAAGACCCAATTCGCAAAGAGATTGTCGAAGCCGAAGCTGGGCATTTGTTTCAATAACTCCAGCCGAAATTTTTCTTGCTCCCCTGCCTGAATTGGATCTTCAAGCCAGAGGGAAGGCTGTTGCAAACGAGCACGTTGGAGTGCAATCACTCCCAACAGGGCAACTACCGCGATCGCGACCATCGTGCCCAGCTTAATCCAATTCAAGTGCGATCGCTGATAGGTAGACTTCATATGGGATGCAGCTATTGGAAGGGAAGAAAAAAGAAGGTGGGAAAAGTCGTCTGACAAGTGGGGGTTCAGAATGATGTCTAGCCACAGCCAGATTTTGTAAAGAAGTTAAAACTTTCGGTAAACTTTACGATAAGACCCCTATCCTAATCCATCGATCTTTAGTTACATTGTCGCAAAAGCTATATTCAAGTTTAGCGATGCGTTGGAGTACAAAGTACTGATTTAAAGTCCAGACGATCAGCAAACTGTCATCTTTTTTATAGACTGAGGGGTAGTCATCCGGCTATCTTAGATCCAACTCTTAAAGGGCAGTTCACTCGCTAGATTTTCCGGCTAAAACAAAATCGTAATGGTAATGAATATCATTGCTTTCTGAGACTTATATCGTCTCGTAGCAATGTGTCAGACGTGCTCTACGTGCTCTTCGGCAACCTATTTGTAAAATTCGAGCGCTAATTCAATGAACCGATCCTTGCACCATCTTTCGCTCTCCAAAGCAGCACTTTGTAGCGGAGCGGTTGCAGCGACCGCTGCTATCACGTTATTCGGTCCAGGATTAGGGCGTGTCCGAGCAGCATTGCAGGATAGCCCAAAAGCCTTGCTTGACGAGGCATGGCAGATTGTTAATCGTGAATATGTGGATGAAACATTCAACCGGGTTAATTGGCAAGCAGAGCGGCAAGTTCTGCTGGATAAAAGTTATTCATCTCGCCAAGAAGCTTATGCTGCGTTGAGAAAATCTTTGGAGAAACTGGACGATCCCTATACCCGCTTCATGGATCCAAAACAGTACGAAGCTTTGAGTAGTCAAACGGCAGGAGAGGTTTCGGGTGTTGGGATTCGTTTAGAGGTCAATGAAAAAACGAAAGCGCTCACCGTAGTGGAACCGATCGAAAACTCTCCGGCGATACGGGCAGGGATTCAATCGGGCGATCATATCTTGTCAATTAATGGCAAATCGACCAAAGGAATGTCTGTTGAAGATGCTTCTAACTTGATTCGAGGGGAAGTTGGCACAAAGGTTAGTCTAGAAATTCGTCGTGCAGCTACGCCAAGCAGTTTTACAGTCTCACTAATGCGTGCTCGGATTGAACTACCCACTGTGCGCTACTCGCTGAAGCAGGAAGGTAACAATCGCATTGGTTACATTCGTTTGAATGAATTCAGTGCTCATGCCGCTGAGCAAATGCGTCGGGCAATTCAAGAGTTGAGTACTCAAAAGGTTAGCGGATTTGTCTTGGATCTGCGCGGTAATCCAGGTGGGTTGCTTCAAGCCAGTATTGAAATTAGTCGGATGTGGATGGATCAAGGTGCGATTGTTCGCACGGTTGACCGTCGAGGCAGAGATGAGCAAGTGTCAGCGAATCAAACTGCGCTAACGAAGCTGCCACTGGTGGTTTTGGTAGATGGCAATTCAGCCAGTTCCAGTGAGATTTTGACAGGTGCGCTCAAAGATAACGGACGTGCAACAATTGTGGGTAGTCAAACTTTTGGCAAGGCGCTTGTTCAGTCTGTTCATAACTTAGCGGATGGCTCTGGGTTAGCGGTGACGATCGCCCATTACTACACTCCGAAAGGAACGGATATCAGCCACAAAGGTATTGATCCAGATGTGAAAATTGACCTGACCGAGTCGGATCAGAAGAAGCTGTCGTCCGATCCAAAGCTTCTGGCAACTCTGCAAGATCCGCAGTATGCACGAGCGGTATCCGAATTAGAAAAGATCATTCTGGCTCAACCAGGTTTGCCGAATAAGCAAGCGGTTGTTGTACCACAGCGCTAGTTCAGCTTATCTCTGCTGCACTTAGTCATCAAACAAAAAGATCGCTGCTGTATGAGCGATCTTTTTGTTGTTAAAGAGCCATGGATCACATAGCGGCATTTGTAGGTATAGCATTCCCTGCAAAGGCAGAGATGCGAGTTAGAGAGCTTTACTAGTGAGCATTTTTAGCAACTCGCTTTATCCTAAACTCTTTGACTAAAGCTACAGTTCAGATTGATCCAGCTTTCAACTGATGCACGAGATGCCTGATTTCCGGCAGAATCAGCTTCTGCATAGCGAGGGAAACGGCATTGCTAGAACCAGGAACGGAAAAGATGAGCTTGCTACGATAACTGCCAGCGATCGCCCGTGACGCGATCGCTCGCGATCCGATCTCTTGGAAACTCAACCAGCGAAAAAGTTCTCCAAAACCGGGGAGAGATTTTTCCAACAGTGCCTCGATTACATCGTAAGTTGTGTCTCGGGGCGCAATTCCGGTGCCACCGTTGAGAATTACCACATCCAGCTCATCCTTGTAGCTCCACTGCTCAACCTGGGATTGAATCTGATTTGGCTCATCTTTAACTAATGTGTAGGCAAGCACTTTGTGACCAGATTCCGTAAGCAACTGCTGAATCAGTTGACCGCTGCGATCGGTTTCGACCGTTCGGGTATCGGTGACCGTAATCACTGCACAGGCAACCGAAAAATCAGCCATATCAGGGTGAGGAGTGGTAGCCATAAAGTTTGAAAATGAGTGTTAGCTTGTCCCCGCTCAGGCTGTTACGATTTTGTGAAACCCAGGTCGTTTTCCTCAGCATACCGCTCCATAAACCGGATGAAGCGTTCCCATTCGTTCGTAGATTTCATTAAATAGACGGCTTCGATCGCATCCGGTTGCCCATTCACGAACTTTGCCTTCACTTCCCGTGTGCTAATTTCGCCCTCATCATCAATCAGGTACATACCTGTGATCTCTTCAGTCATATTGTTAGATAATGCTTTCGGGTTTTGGAAGTAAAAGGTTGCTGTACCGTTGCTTCCATCTTTGGAACGGGTTATGCGGACATCAGGAATCACATCTTCATCGATACCCCTAGCAAACTGAATTCGAGCAGCCATAGTCTTTTACTTCGTGAGATTGTGAACAAAAATCGACATCTTTTCATCATCTCACACGACACAACCGTTGCCATCTTTGATGGAATAGCGGTTGTCAGTCACCCCAGTTACTGGCTTGTTTGAGGGGGCATTGGCTAGACTGTTGGCGGAACGCAAACAAAGATTTTCAAAACAGTTGGAACGTTTGTGAAGTACTTCTTTCTATCAGACGGGTGGGTTATTGGCAGAGTCTGGGAGTTGGGCGGGCTATGGAACGAAAGTGCATGGCGACGCAAGCCTGAGATTCAACAAATGGAGCTATGCATTTGGGAGAACGAGGAAAAGCTATGGCTGTATCGAGTTGAGGATGCGGTGTTGATGGTGGAAGTAAAGCCTGGAGAGAGTCTTATGGCAGAGGCTGCACCTAAGACAATTGGCCAGGTGGTTTTGAAGCGGTTAATCACGGCTGATCAGGCGATCGAGTTGCTGTGTGCTGACCAAAGCCGTAATCTGAGTCTGAAGCTGTGAAGTTGCATCACTGGCTACTTTTAGGGGCTGGTAACTTGAGGTGATGGTTGGTTAGAGACAGATTTTGGCAAAGCGACTGTTTGCTTCAGTAGCACAACCCGCCGACTATCGACTAAGGTTGCCCAGAACCCGCGATCGCTCAAAGTTTGAAGTGCCGCATAGGCAGCATCGGAATCGGTAGTGTAGAGTGCCAGCAGAAATGGCGACTGCCCATACGCTACTAGTCCCACATCTCTTCCGATCGCTTGTTTAACCGTTATGGCAATTTCTGGCTGATTTGCATAATCCACTAAAACCGCGTAGCCCGGTCCTAAGGGTTTCGGGTTGTATTGAGATGAACTGGTTGTGGTTGGCTTTCCCCCTGGGGAAGGCGGAGTTGAGGGAGTCGCTGGTTTGGATGCAGGAGAAGGGGGGGGTGCAATCACTGGCGCTTCGGCAGGTCGAGCAACGTAAGCAGCAAGCCCGGTGGTCTCAGTGATGTAACGTGCCCAGGCATTGGCGCGTTCCACGGTTCTAAAGCCACCCACGCGGGTGACTTGATCATTCAAGTAATTACAAGTAGCGATCGCCGTGTTCGGCGGCAAAAGTTGCCGTACCTGCCCCTGACTGTCGGGAGTGCGAGTGACGACAAGCAACAGAAACTCGCTGGGTTGGGGAGGTGGACACGCGATGGAATTAGCTTCTTGAGCCGGGAAAGATTGGGCAGAAGGTAACTGAGCTTGGACTCCGGTGTCAGCAGCCCCCAGGAGGATGACTACAGCCAGCGAAGTGCCAAGCCAATGGTTTGATACCTGGTTAATTTGGTTCATAGTTCCTTATGCAGGAGGGCTGAAAACAACTAACGATACCCTCGGTTTTCTCGATGCAGACGCAACCAGGAACAGAGTTTAACTTGCTTAAGAAGCCGTTACCATTGATGCTAACGGTTGGGGAATCGTTTCAGAAGGAGCTTGAAACTCCCCAGTGATGACAAATTCTAACCGTAGCTTGAGCCAGGTAATGAATTGAGGATTGGTAGAAATGATCGCGGTCGCTGGCTGTGGGCAGTTAGCTTTCACCGAGGCAAGTTCTGGTGCTTCCAGGAAAGCAGGCTGATGCACGAGCCAAAAATCGATCGCTTTTTCCTGTTCTTGATAGTGACGAGTCCGTTCTTTTAGCACTTCGTCAAGCGGTTCTTCAGACAAAAAGGTTTGGCTCGCGAGGACGTAATAGTAGGTTTGCATAGTTGAGTTGATTTTTGGGTCTTTGGAAGCAGCTTGTTAATTGGGTGAGGGAATGCCCCTTGTGGAAAACAGACATCCCAAACAGATAATTTTAGGCAAAACTTAGGACTCATGATCCATAACTTTTGTTATAGGTTTCCTCGCATTGCCAGTTTCATTTCCCGAACGGCACGTTCCATGCCAACCAAAGCGGCTCGGCTAATGATGGTATGTCCGATATTCAATTCTTCCATGCCGGGTAAGCAGGCAACAGGATACACGTTCCAGTAGGTGAGTCCATGCCCAGCATTGACGCGCAGCCCGGCAGCCAACGCGCGATCGCATCCTTCCTCTAACAGCTTGAGTTCTTTTCCCCGGTCTAGATCGCTTTTTGCTTCTGCGTATCGCCCCGTATGCAGCTCAATCAATTGAGCGTTTACAGCCGCTGCTGTCTCAATTTGTTTGGGATCTGCATCAATAAATAGGCTAACGGGAATGCCCGCATCTTGCAGCGCTGTCACAACCTGCTCCATACGACTTGCCTGACCTGCGACATCTAGCCCACCTTCCGTGGTGACTTCTTCCCGCCGTTCAGGCACGAGGGTAACGTAATCAGGCTTGATATCCAGGGCGATCGCAACCATTTCATCCGTTGCAGCCATTTCCAAATTAAGGTGAGTTCGCACCGTTTGCCGCAATAGACGCACATCCCGGTCTTGAATATGTCTGCGGTCTTCTCGCAAGTGCACGGTGATACCGTCTGCCCCAGCTAACTCTGCTAAAACTGCTGCCGCTACTGGATCTGGCTCCACAGTTCGCCGTGCCTGCCGGATGGTTGCGATGTGGTCAATATTTACCCCCAATGTCAACACGCCAGAATCTCCTCTGCAACCGCGATCGCCCTTGATTGTAACCAAGAATTGAAACGGCGTGGGAGAGGTTCTGTGAACTGATCGTCTGCATAGCTGCGAGAAAGGGATTCCAGTTGTAGAATCTAGAGGTGTTTAATTTCAGCAGTTCCCCAGGGATTGGATAAGGTGGCTAAGGCTTCATCCCAAGTGGCAAAAGATGTGTTCCGCTGGCGATTTTTGCTTAATGCGTTGCAAGATTTGCCCGTGGAACAAATGGTGAGTCAGGTTAGCAAGAATTTCTCGTCGCATCGCTGGCAGGGCGCAAAGGGCTGGCTGGTGATCACGGCTGGAGCCGTAACAATGCTCTACTGGAACGGGCGGCTGTTTTTGGCAATTGGGGCGGGCGTTGCTGTCATGCTGTTGGTGTATCTCATGCATGATTGGAAACCAACGCTGAACGTATCGGAGTTGCGGAAGTTTTTGCAGGGTTGGAACCAGCCGTTTGTGATAGCGGCGGGAGCAGGGGCGATCGCCACACTCACGACCTACACCGCTGCATCCGTTTGGGCAGATTCTGACAGTCCGTGGATTGCATCGGGTGCAATTTTGCAAAGTATGGGAACGCTGGCAGTGCTGCTGCTGCTGATTACCCAAATGTTGAATCGACGAGAGCACCGAGAGCGGACTCACTACAACCGTCTAGTCTCAAATCTAGTAAACGACGATCCCCTGAAGCGGTTGATTGCCGTGCGGCAGCTTACAGAGGCGGTTTCATTGATTGAGGATGATCTCAGCGATCGCTCTCCTGGTTCAGTGAAAAAACCTTCCCGCAAACACATTGCCGATTACTTTCGCCTCATGCTGACCCGCGAAGACGATCCAATTGTGCGTGATGCTATTTACGACGGGCTACAAACACTCGACATCGTGCATCAACTCAAGCAAGCCACTGCCCCGCTAATTCAAGTTGCGCCCCGTAAATTGGCTCCTGCTAAAGTCCGTTCAACGCGAGCCAGGTCTGGGGCAATGGAGGAATTGCGGTAGAGGGAAGGCGGTGTGATGAGGGAGGTAGAGTGGTTAGGGGGTGTAGGGAGGTGAGGGAGTGGATGAGTAAGCGAGTGAGTGAAATCCACCTAACTCACCTACCCAACCAACCAATCTTCGATCCTCAATCCCCGATCCCTTCCCATTCACCCATTCTCGCTTCGCTCAATCTCCTGTAATCGAAAGTTCATCGACCCAAATGTAAGGGCACACGCCGGAGGAGGTCAGGTGTCCTTCGGACTCTACGTAGATGATGGATTTCAGCAGTTCCAGGAAGTCGCCTGCAACGGTTGCCGATTCAATGCTGGTGCGATCGCCTTGGTTCACGAGCCAGCCATCAAACGGCAACGAGAAGGAACCTTGCAGTGCCTTAACTCCCGCATGAAGCGCATGAACATCATCAATCAACACGACATTTTCGGCAGTATCCAGGCTGTATTCCTGGTCTGCCGATTCGCCTGCAAACACATGGTAAAAGTTGGGACTAACAGAAACTTTTGCACCAATACTGGCATTCCCAGTGGGCTGTGTGTTGAATCGTTTGGCGGTGCCTGCGCTGTGAATGAAACCAGTGAGAACGCCATTGGTGATTAAAGGCGTACGACGAGTGGGAGTGCCTTCGCCATCAAAAGTAATCGGAGCAGCATTGTCAGGATGCAGAGCATCATCAGCCACAGAAAGGAATGGAGAAGCAATTTGAGTACCTAAGGATTCGGGCGTGGAAAGGCTTTGCCGATCTAAAATGCTTTGGGCATTAAACAGATTGGAGAAAGCTCCCAGCAAACTCAGAAAGGCTTCTGGTGAAAACACAACGCGGTATTTACCAGTGGCAATTTTTTGGTAGTTAAGGTGACTAATGGTTTTGTCTGCTGTTTCTTTCAGACAACCATTAATATCCAATTCGGTGATGCTGCGACTAATGCGAAAGGCTCCGGCACTGCGCGGCTTTTTCCCGTCTTCTTCGGTTTTGCTATAGAGATAAATGGAGGCAGTGGAACGGGCTTCTTGGCGGTTGGCTCCCTCGCTGTTGAGGTAGAAGCGATCGCTCAACCGTTGCGCGATGCCGTTATAAGGTACGCCTGCGATCGCCGGATGGGCTGCCATCAAGGTCTTCTCCGCCCCAATCAGCTTCTCTAGTAAATCGGTGACGGGGACCTGTTCTGCGGGTTCCTTAACGACTGCCACGATCGAGGCTGTCGATTCTGGGCTAAAGTCGGGTACATTTTCCTTGACTCCAAAAAAACTGGCTTCATAAGCTGTTTTCAGTGCCAGTTCTAAACCTGTGGGATCAACGTCGGTGGTGGAAGTCACGCCCATTGTATTTTCGTCATTCCACACCCGCACCGTCACACTGGAACGGCTCGACGCTTTCACCTGATCCGCTTCCCCTTGATCCACTTTGACACTGGTTTCATCCACCGTTGCGCCATAAATATCAAACTTACGAATGCCAAGCTTTTCAGCAATCTCTTTCGCCTGAGTGGTGAGTTCCTGAATATCGGGCACGATTCTGTCCTCTTTTGACGATATCTACCGTTTATGTTGCTTTCAAACCTTAAGGTAGGCAGGTTCACATTGCCTATTCTCTAGTATGACGGATTGCATCGAAGCCATCATGCTAAACCTGGCGATCGCGATCGCTAGCGTCAGACACGACATCACCGCCACTCGGCATGATTCAGAAACCTGATAGCTGACTGCATCCAGGGACGTTCAGAAGGATAGATGTACGTAAACGGCTCTTGATAAGATTGGCGATACCAGGCTGAGAAATTGGTGGAGAAGATATGGGCAATAACATTCGAGAATTAATTGATGCCCAAATCGACAAGGTTGGTGATAACAATTTAGACGAGCTTTACGTGACTATTAAACAATTTGTCCAAGTAAAAGTGGCATCTCAGCCGAATGTTTTGGTTCGGTTGAAACAAATCAAGATCCAGGCTCCTGAAGATTTTGCCCAGAATCTTGATCAATATTTGTACAATCAAAGTTACTGATTGCTTGAACTAGCATGACAACCGTTAAGACAACTGTTTTATTGCAGCAATCCTTGCTGGAGAATGCCGACGCGATCGCTAGAGCAACCAATGTCTCTCGCGATCAGGTGTTAGAGATGGCTTTGACGCAATTTGTTCAACACTACCAGCAGCATCAAGCCTTTACGCTCGATGTCATCAATGAAGCCTATGCGGATGCTCCTGACTCTGACGATGAGCGATCGCTTCTGGGAATGCGCTGTATCCATCGCCAAGTTTTGGAGAATAACGATTGATTCAGCAGGGTGATGTTTTCTGGATTGATCTGGAAGAACCCATTGGTTCCAGTCCTGATTATCGTCGTCCTCATGTGGTGATTCAAAATAACCTGATGAATCGTAGCCAGATTAATACGGTGATTGTTTGTGCATTGACAACAAATCTAAGACGAGCAAAAGCGCCTGGAAATGTTTTGCTGGAAGCTGGAGAAGCTGACCTACCCGATCAAAGTGTTGTAAATGTCTCTCAAATTTTTACCGTCGATAAAGCCCAACTCGTAGAAAAAATTGGCACGTTATCCGCTGAAAGAATTCGTCACATTTTAGAAGGGATTCGCTTGTTAACGGAACCTTTAGAAGCGGAGTAGGCGAATCGCTCTCCCTCCAGCCAATCCCATCCACTAGAGAAACCTGCTACTATCGTGTCAAATTCATTTAACAAAAAGAATTTCAGGGCAGTATGGGTGACAAACCAGATTCCCAGAACAGCGCCGCTAGCTTTTTAGCAAAGATCAATACTCGTGTTTTAGGGTTCATTGCCCTCGTTTCAGCAGTTGCTGGATTTGCTGCCAAACTCTTTGGCAAAGATGACACAAGCATTTGGATTTTCAGTGCGTTGGGAGTCTCTGCCGCTTGTCTGTGGCTCATCTGCTTACATAATGTCTTCCTGCAAAAGCCAGAGACACCGGACAAAGGAACAATCTGTACTACCACGAGCAATTTTTATCTTTGAGGCACGAGGAACGACGGTACCAACTGCTGAATCAATAGAACTATCAAATGAAAACAGCATCACCAATGTGACTAGTAAGCTCTTATCAAAGATTCTGTAAATGCTGCAACTTGACAATTGAGGGAAATTTAGGTTTAGGAATGTATGAACAATTTAAATTTAGCAGAAGTATTGTGATTGTGAACATTATCCTCTCACTCGGTTACAAGTTCCCCTAGTCGCCGCAGGATGCTGAGGACGGTGTAGAGTTCGTTATCCTGGCGATAGAGGGAGAATTCATCGGAGAGGATGTATTGAGGGGCGCTTTGTTTAAGCAGTTTGATGAAGATGAAATGGCTACCATTGGTGACTAGGCCAAAAATCGGTTTATCTATAGCGGAACTGCTCATCATGTAGAGCAATGCCTGGGGAGTGGCTTTTGCCAAACTAAAGGCTTTGTTTTTCGGTTCAATCACTGTCACCCAAAGCCGTTGTCGCAGGATCAATACATCAACCTTGCCCTGCACGATCGCCCCTTCATCTTCCGCCGCGATCGTCACCTCAACCTCAGCGCGGGGGTAAAAGGGATGGTGAAAAAAGCGGGCAAAAAACAGCAAGGGTGAGAGGACAGCCATTTTGACGACTTCTTCATGCAAGGGGTAACGTTCCAAAGAAAGAAAGTCGGCTTTAACCTGATCTAGCCATTGGCGTTCCGTCTCTGTTGTCGATGGCAGGTTTTCTTGCCACTCCAAAAAGGATGATGAGTCAAACGATCGCTGAAGGTTGAACTTCTCCTCAACCTCATACAGTGCTAAATCTTTGGCTTGAATCGTCTGCACCATTGGCTTTTGCCACAGCTACAAATTAATTGATCCAAATGAGTAATATTATCTGCGATCGCTCGTCTTCCCTACCGTCCTGCGCTTAACAGAGTTGCTGCCGTAAGGTTGAGGGTGCCGAATTGGGGAGAGACGATCGCTTGCTCTCCCTAGTAAACTTGCTCCTCGTATAAGCCATCGACCCATTCCAGTACCGTCACTTTTGGGGCGATCGGGTCAACAATCCAATACTCCGGAATCTGCCGTGCAGCATACTCGGTGCGCTTGTAGCGGTAGTCGCGGTTTTCTTGCTTCGGGCTAACCACTTCTACAACAAGCGATGGTGGCGGCATATCGTAGGTGATTAAATCTTGGCTTGTTCCCTCCAATGCTGTTGCAACTTCTTCTGACAAAACGACTAAATCGGATTGTCGTGCGGTTGCTTGATAGCCGCTGACTGCAATCTGCGCTCCAATACTCAAACGGTAGTAAGGAATTCCAAGTTGCAAAAAATAGGCGAATAGGAAAGAGGCAATTTGGTGATTGAGGTAGCTTTCGGGTGGGATCGGCATTAGTTGCCCGTTGACCAATTCGTAGCGGGTATCGGTACCATCGTCATAGTTCAGATAGTCCTCAAGGGTCATCAGCTTAGTGGCGATCGACTTTGTCATTGCTCTTAGGAGGGTTGAAGTTGAGTAACAAAGGCTTGATGCTCCGGAGTCTGAAGACCAACTTGCAATTCAGCTAGAACGATCGCTAAATCACCTTGTAGTAGGGCGGGCACTGCCAACCATAAACCAGGAAAAACTAAGCTTTTGATTGTTCCGTTCTCATTGGGTGACAAGTTCTGATAATCGCCCTCTTGCAGGCTGAACCAATCCACGCGGCGATCGCCCACCTGCCAGACGAGATATTCCTGGACTGCGTTGCGTCGGTAGGCTCTCAATTTCTCATTCAAGTCATAGGAAGCACTGCTGGCAGCGACTTCTACGATTAACTCTGGTGCTCCCTGAACATACCCATCGGCATCGATGCGCGATCGCCCTCCCGCTGCCGGTTCCAGTCGAAGTAATCCATCTGGCTGTGGCTCATTGTCTAAATCAAGGCGAATGGTGGCATTATCGCCGATGTCAACACAGGGAGTTGCAGCACAATAGGTAAACAGCCATCCCATAATGTGGGCGTGGGGTCTACCATGATTCACGATTCGGACTGGCGATGCCATGTAGACTTTTCCTTCAATCAGTTCCGCTTTTTTGACGGTCGGCATGGCATTGTAACGTCGCTCAAACTCATTGCGAGTGAGGCGATCGCCATTTTCCAGTGGGGGAATGTTCAGGGAGAGCGTCATAGGCTTGAAGGATTAACGACCGCCAACAGTGATGGAATCGACCTTGA
Source organism: Leptolyngbyaceae cyanobacterium C42_A2020_001 (assembly GCA_015272515.1). Taxonomy (GTDB): domain Bacteria; phylum Cyanobacteriota; class Cyanobacteriia; order Leptolyngbyales; family Leptolyngbyaceae; genus JSC-12. Next base: position 16,349 of record JACYLN010000113.1, read on the forward strand.
GATGCGGTTGCCCCACGGTCGTGTAGATACTGCCGCTGACGGAACCACAGAAGCCAGGAGCCAGAGATAAATCTTGCGAACACATGGAGATTTTGTTCATGATCTCTTTTGCTTCACCGATCAGGGTTGCGCCCTTGAGCGGTTTGGTGACTTTGCCGTTTTCAATCAGGTAGGCTTCATCCACACCGAAGTTGAATTGTCCGGTTGCGCCAACACTGCCGCCGCCCATCTTCTTGCAGTAAATGCCTTTATCGATCGAGGCAAACAGGTCATCAATCGAGTATTCACCCGTGGCGATGTAGGTATTCCGCATCCGAGAAGCGGCAGCGAAGGTGTAATCCTGGCGGCGACCGCTACCTGTCCGGGGGTGTCCGGTGCGAATGGAGCCTGCGCGATCGGCGATGAAGTTTTTGAGTACGCCTTTTTCAATCAATAGCGTGCGTTGGGCGGGCATTCCTTCATCATCCATATCGATCGTACCGAAGGCATTGGGGGAAAGTCCTTCATCCCAGGCTGTGAGGTTTTCGTGGGCAATCTTTTCGCCTTTTTTGTCGGCAAAGGGGGTGGTGCGTTTTTCGATCTGGGTGGTTTCTAACAAGTGCCCGCAGGCTTCGTGGAAGATCACTCCACCAAGCTCATTGGCCATCACAACGGGGTAGGTGCCAGATTCAACAAAATCGGCATACAGCATCTTGCCAGCAGATTCAGCGATGTCTTCGGCAGTGTGGCTGAAGTTCCAACCGCGCAGGAAGTTGGGGTCACTGGTGTCACCCAGTCGGCGGGCGATCGCTGTCCGGTGAGCACCATCGGCACACAGCAACATGGAAGCAACCGTTTGAGTTAAGCGAATGTCTCTGGCGAACGTGCCATCGCTGGAAGCAATCAACACTTCTTGCCAATCACGAAAGTAGCTAGTACGGCGAGATTGAATGTGGTTGGCAACTTGTTGCAGGTGAGAGTTGGCAGACAATAGCACATCGCCCATTTCTCGCATGGAAGTGCATTGACTCAACCAGTTTTCTTTTTCGCGCAGAGTGGCGTAGTCGCGCAGGGGTTCCAGGTTAATTTCGGGGATGAAGGCACCGGGTGCTGGGAGTTGTAAGCCCAAAATCGACAAACCTTTTTCCAGGGCGGCTTTAAGTCCGTTAAAGGAGAGATCATTAGTGCTGACGTAGCAATCGGCGTGACCTCGAAAGACGCGAACTCCAGCCCCTGTGGAGAGGCGAGGGGAAATGCTGGTAATCGAGTCATCTTCGGCTAGACAGCTAATATAGTTGACGCGCTCCAGAAAAAACTCAATAAAATTGGCTCCGGCGGCTCTGCCTAAACCCAACAAGGTAGACAGAGGCGATTCCCAAGTTGCATCAAACCGATCTGTAGTCGAGGTATATTGCAGGTTTGGGAGTTCTTTGGAACGGAGAAGAGGTGTGGCAAGCATAGGGTTCTCGGCTGCTTTGCGTACTGAGCAAATGACAAACTATTCTTCAACTATAAGAGGCATTTCGCCTGGAAGGTCAAAGTGGGAACACTGGTAAAGGTAGTCCCATCTTTATTCTTTTGGGTAAGACCAATTTTGACTAAAGCTCTATTCTAGAGGTCTGGGATTTTTTTGTCTTGAAAGTCCCTGTGCTGTGAAAGCGCAGATTCCTGAAACGTTGCTGGTATTGATGTGATTTCTATTTTTAAGCTGCTCAGGCGTTTTCTGAGGGGTGGATTGGTTGGGGTGCTGATAGTGAGCGCGATCGCGATTTTCTCGCATCCTTCAGTTGTGGCAAAACCTGTTCCGTTGGTGGATGTGCAAACCCTTATCCCCCATATTCAATTGGACATCCGTTACGCCACAACCCAAAACTTCACTCAGCGCAAGCTTTATTCCCAGGCAAAGTGTTTATTACGACCAGGTGTAGCCACTCGGTTAGCCAAAGTGCAGGCTGATTTAGCCAAGAAAAATCTGGGGTTGAAGGTTTACGACTGCTATCGACCGCTGGCAGTTCAAAAGAAATTGTGCCCAATCCTGCGTATGTTGCAAATCCAGCGCAAGGCTCACGGCATAATCGTGGCTCAGCGGTTGATCTCACACTGATCGATGCTGAAGGGCGAGAACTGATGATGCCAACCGCATTTGACGAATTTTCGGAGCGTGCCCATTTAACCTATGCTGGCGGCAGTGCAAAATCTCGCCAAAATCGCGCCATATTGCAGCAAGCGATGAAGAAACGAGGTTTTGTGCCGTTGGCAACTGAGTGGTGGCATTTTGATGATCCAGATTGGAAACATTACTCAGTGCTCGATATTCCGTTTGAACAAGTCAGCAGCTCAAGTTCCAAGATCAATCCACGGTTGTCGTTGGTAAATCTCCACAAAGAAGGTAGACGATTGGGGAGCGTAAGTGATAGCAATGTATATATAGATACAAAATTTGAGGGGCGAAGGGCATCGTGCCAAATGCCCATTTGTAAAGCTTTTTGATTCATGAGTGAGTTTGAGTTTGAAGCCTCCTTTCTCTTTGAGGAGAATCACTATGGGCTTAACAAGACAAATAGAAATTAGTCCAATTATTTGTATTAACCCAGCTAAAGGCATTGAAATTTGTCCGGTTGATGCGGCTGGGATTCGAGAGTATCAAATTCCAACTAGCCACGAAACGAATTTGGTTGCGATCGCGCCAGGTACTGTTGAAGACTTGTTTGTGCATCATTTTCAAACCGATCAACTTCTAGTTGTGAAGGGGCGTGCAGTGTTGACGGTGTTGCAGGAGGGGCAGTATCGGTATATTTTGCTGAGCGATCGCGACCTGCAAGTAGTGAAGATTCCCCAGGAATTCCCCACGGAGCAATCAATCTCACGAGCCAACCCTGCCTAGCCATCAATTCAGTGATTCGGCATGGTGATGCCCATGCGCGAGACTACCAACCTGTTCCCATCCGTAAACCCTACGATTTGGACATCGTCCGCGCATTATTGGAAGGGATTTGAATGAAAAAAGTAGAGACGTTAGATCTAACGTCTCTACAGGGTTATGCCAGAAACGTGACTTGAGCCTGGGTTGCTTCCCACAGCTTGATCACCCACATCTCAGTCGGGTGAGACAATGCTGTGACAAATACACCTTCTTGCGCTTCCACCGTTTCTGCTAACCAGCTTCCGTGAACAGTCAATTCAACGAACTCATCGTCCACAGGCGCAAGGGTCATACTTGCGGGCTGCTCCAATTGCAGCGATCGCCGCAGTTGAGCCAAACCAGGCGTGTTTGCTGCTAACAAAAAAGAAGCGGTACCAGGTTCAATGTGCAACCGTTGCCCTGCGCGGATCGCCAGCACTACCCGCTGTGCAATCAACACTTCCAGGGGAGCCGCTGCCCGCTCCAGGTGCAATCCATGTTCGGTGTAAGTCAGCTTTAACATTGCTTGGATCTCCCATCAGTGGAGGATTGTTCAAGTCGTGCGAGTGCTGAACACAGGCGACGTACTCAGCACTCAGCACTCAGCACTCAGCACTCAGTACCTCGGTACCTCGGTACCTCGGCACTCATAATTCAGCCCTGGCTTGTTCTTGCCAAAACTGTTCTGCAAAAGCGATTGCCGGATGCATCGGCGGTCTGGGTTTTACCAACAGCGGCATCTTTGCCTCAAATGGGGTGCGATCGCCCTTTCTGGAGTTGCACCGTTCGCAAGCTGCCACCACGTTGTCCCAGGTGTGGGAACCTCCCCGCGATCGTGGCATCACGTGATCCAGAGTGAGGCGTTTGGTGCTGCCGCAGTATTGGCAGGTGTGGTTATCGCGGCGAAACACTTCCCGGCGATTCACGGGTGGCACTTTCCAGTAGCGTTCTGGATTGGTTGCCGTGAGTCGGATGTGTTCGGGAATGTGTAGCACCAAACTGGGGGAGCGAATTTCCCAAACGTGAGTACCGTTCAGAGCAAACGGTTCTGCCTGTCCGGTGACGAGCAATACCGCTGCCCGTCTCAGGTTAATTCGGCTGACAGGCAAATAGTTTTTGGAAAACACCACCACAGAGTTTTGCAAAACGTGGTTTTGGTTGTGTTGTCGAGGTTGCATGGCTCAAATGCTCCTAAAAAATAACCCCCGCTTCTAACAGGTAGGAGCGGGGGCTTAAGCACAGTGGCTTAGTCGTTATGTGAGCACAGGTCGCTGCCTGTACTTCCCGCTCAAATTGTATGGAATCCGTTGATCTCGATTCAGCAAGCCCTGAATAATGACAAAAATGCCGTTATAGAAAATAGAATCCAGTCCTGCGATGCCTGATTTACCACTCATGCGTAAACCAATGCGTAAACCGCCCCACTCACGCCCAAACAGCGCAGCGATCGCCGGATGCCCGCTGGCGGGTCGGCAATGCATGACGCTGGAAGTGGCTAGGAGACGTATCAACATGACTGAAGAGATGTATTACAAAGTTGGTGTCACAATACTACAGGATGTAGCATTTGCTTGTCTACAGTGTGTGAATCAATTTTGAGCGAAAGAATTCCGGACATATTGAAGAATTTATTTTGTTTATCGCTTTTACCACCTTCTCCCATCCTCACCTCACCCCATTCAGGGATTCCAGTGGCTGTGGCATCAGGAAATGAGCGATCGCTGACATGAGCGGAAACCGTCCGGAACAACGTCGTGAATCCAGGTTTCCTTTTTTAGAGATTTTTTACAGTATTGCGTGTTCCCGATGCGAAGCAGTCGTCTGTGCGGCTGCAGCTTCAGCTTGTGAATAAAACACGATTCACATCCAAGCTCAAGGGTTTCCCTGTAAAAATCTCCGATCAGCCCCCATGTCAACATCGCACTACCTGTAAGGTAAAGAGCAACTGTTTATGTTTACCATTCGCTTTCAAACCACTGAATATCGCCCCGACTTGATTGTGACCCTCCGCGACAACGTGGATGGATGGGACAAAGACATTAGCGGAATTTACGAGAACGATGAATGGCGGTTTGAACTGCCCGAAACGCGCTATCCCCAGGGAATGCAGTTCAAATTTGTTTTGGAAACAACCTACTGGATGAACGGGCAAAATTTGCAGGTTTTCCCAACGGCAAATGCCAACTTTATCTTTAATGAAGTCGCCGTTCAGTTTCCGCTGATGAATGAAATGGTTGTAGAGAACTCTCATGTTCAGCAACTTTTCTTTCCACCTAACCTGAATGAGAACCAACTGTTTGATGTGATTGTGATTGGGTCTGGTGCGGGTGGTGGAATTGTGGCAGACCAATGTTCTGATCAAGGCTTGAATGTGTTGGTGTTGGAGGCAGGAAGTTATTTATTCCCGACTCATGTGGCAAACCTGCCGCGTCAGCATCAAGTAGGACAGTTCAGCAAACACGTTTGGGGACTGTATGACGAATTCAAGGTAAACAATTACGCCAACACTCCTAACTCTAACTTCAATGGCGGACAGGCGTTTAATCTGGGTGGGCGATCGCTGTTTTGGGGCGGATTGATTCCCCGCATGATGTCCTGGGAACTGGATTTTTGGTCGCCTGAAATTAAGCAATATTTGGAAGGCAATGGCTACAACCTGGCTGAAGATTTGATGAATCGGAGTGCGCTGCCCGCCTCGACCTATCACCAAGAAGTGAAGCGATCGCTCCGAGAGGCTTTGCCCGAATTCAACCATCTGGATGCACCTGTGGCAGTGCAATACGCTAACGGCAACCTCAGCACCATTCCCACCGGGATGTTTTCCACGGCGGATTTACTGATGGAAGCCATGCTGACTAATGGCCCTTCCGGCAATCAAACCCTTGCCATCAACCTCAACCATGTCGTCACCCAAATTCAAACCAACGGCGACAACGTGACCGGAGTCACTGCTTACGATCTGATTGCGAAGAAGTATCGCACTTACCGAGCAAAAGCTGTAGTGTTAGCGGCTGGTACAATCGAAAGCACCAAAATTGCTCAGCTCAGCAACCTCCGCAATCCCAATAACTTGATCGGTACAGGCATCACTGATCACCCCATCTACTTCACCCACTTTGCCATTCCCGCAAACTCCCCGTTCTACAACCCGCAAGAGTGCAGCAAGATTGTTTCGCAGCATCGCAACATCTCCGCTACCAATCATGCGTACAATGTGGTGCTGGAACTGGGAGCCGACTTTAATCAGGGACGCTTTATGGATGACGACACGATGAAGCGACATCGCCAGCTCAAGAATGACATGATGCTGTGCGAAATTGTGTTCCTGTTCAACTCCCCACTGATGGATGACAACACGGTGCGTCAGGTGGGTGTTGCCAATGTCAAACCTCAAGTCACGATGCAACGCAGCCCCAGTGCTGATCCATTCTGGGGTGAGATGAATGCCCTGAAAGACCAAATTATCAACACGTTGGGCGGTGTGCCTCTACCAAACGGCAACCTCACCTTGAATGAAGCCGGATTGGGTGGGGTCGCGCACGAAGTTGGGACGCTCCGCATGGGTGCCCCCAATAACAGTGTGGTGAATACCAATCTCAAGTTCCATGCCTATAACAACCTCTATGCCTGTGACTTGTCTGTGTTTCCCACCTCTCCCGCAGCTAACCCGACATTGACGTTGGCGGCACTAGCAATTCGATTGGCGGATCATTTGAAACAGGTTGTGGGCTGACAGGGAACGGGCATTCAGTTGTGCTCTGCCTTCTGTGTTGCTTAAAGAACGGTTTGGAGGCAACTCACGAGTTGGTTTAGGTGAGCTGATTCGTGAGTTGCCATTACGGTGATGCGAAGACGACTGGTAGGAACGGTGGGCGGACGCACCGCAGAGACAAACAATCCGGCTTCTTGAAGATGGTGCCCCATTTGCAAAACTGTGTTGGGCGAGTCTACTTGCAGGCAAAGAATGGGAGAGTTGGAAGGCAGAAGCCAGAAGCCAGAAGGCGATCGCGCTGGATGACTAAAGGTTTCTGATAATGCCTGTTTAAGCCAAGTCACATTTTGCCAGAGTTGGGTACGGCGTTCAGGTTCTGTTTGCACAATCCGAATTGCTTCTAAAGCTGCCGCCGTATCTGCCGGAGAAAGACCCGTCGTATAGATCCAGCTAGCGGCACGGTTGCGGAGAAAATCGATGAGCGAGGCTGAGCCTGCCACATACCCACCCAAACTGCCTAACGCCTTGCTCAGGGTTCCCATTTGAACCAGGGGGCGACCCGTACAGCCGAACTGCTCTACGCAGCCTGCCCCGGTCTTACCCATGACTCCAGTACCGTGTGCCTCATCTACCAGCACCATGCACTCAAATTCTTCTGCAAGATCGAGAATATCGAGCAGTGGGCATAAATCTCCATCCATGCTGAAAACGCTATCCGTCAGAATCAGACAGCGGCGATATTCCTTCCGATGTTGCGATAGAAGGGTTTGCAGTTTATCAATGTTGCAATGGGGGTAATTCAAAACCGTGGCACCACTGAGAACCGCGCCATTTTTGAGGCTGGAATGGTTGTATTGATCCGACAAGATTAAATCGCGCTTGCCGACCAGTGCCGCGATCGCGCCCAGGTTTGCCAAATAGCCAGAACTAAACACGATCGCGTCTTCGGTTTGTTTGAGCGTAGCGATCGCCCGTTCCAACTGTTGATGGAGATCCCGATGTCCGCTAATGAGCCGAGAACCCGTGCTGCCAGTGCCGTATTTTTTCGTCGCTGCGATCGCCGCTTGAATTACCCGTTCATCCCCTGCCAAACCCAAATAATCATTGCTAGCAAAGTTGATCAGTTGCCGCCCTTCCAACTCAATCACTGCTCCCGGACGACCCGCGATCGCCTTCACCGAACGATGCCAGTTCGCTTGCTGAATCGTATGGAGCGATCGTTCAATCCAGGCATAAGGATTGGTCATGCTTCCGAGTTGTCTGGGTCTTGGGGGGGCTGCTTGGGGCGAATTTCAGCATTTTTGCCTCGCACAGGTGGCAGTCTATCCACCAATCCCATTTCAAACGCAATGCTAGGCAGGTGTCCCGCGTAATACACCCCCGGTTCAAACACCCCAGCCGGAGTAAAGCAATGCTGCCGTAGCTCTACAACTTCTGTGGGGCTAAATATCCCTTGCAAAAACGGGTGCTCAAACGACGACATTTCATGTTCTCCACACTATAGAAGAAGGAAGAAGGAGATGGGGAAGGTGGGGGTGAAATTTCATGCACTCGTTTACTCCATCCACTCCCTGACTCCCTTACCTCCCTCATCTTCTCACTTCTGACTCCTGGCTCCTGATTCCACTCCTTACTCCCCAATCCCCTGCATCTGCATATAACTCAATAACCAATTAGAGATCTGAGCGCGGCGAGTTTTGCGCGGAACAAGTTCGTTGATTTTGTAGCCTTCAAACCCCAGTTTTTCTTTGAGAAGTTGTTTGTTTTCCGGCGGGATACTGCGAACGAGTTTAACGTTGGGCGGGCGCTCTGCAATGAAGTCTGGGGGCAGCGGGTAAACGTCTCGCCACTCGCTGGCTACGGCGGAGGTATCCCATTCTTCAGTGGCAGTATCGTAGCGATAACCCAGGCATCGCCAGACCAATTGATTCACTGTATTATCGTCAATTTCATCGTTGATAATTGCCCAGATGGTTTGAGTGGAGAGGGGAGGAAGCTCAGACATTGCCGTCACTACACACAACCATCCAGCATACAGGCTTTATCGGTACGCTATCCTGGAACGGAATCAGGACATACTCCACACTCTATTGCCAAAATGCTGTGATGTTATGGAACTCATTCGAGCACACGTACTGATTACTGGTCGAGTTCAACGAGTTGGCTTCCGCTTTTCGACTCAAGATATGGCAACGCTCTATGGTTTGGCGGGATGGGTACGTAATCTGCCCGATGAACGGGTGGAAGCGGTGTTTGAGGGCGATCGCGCCTCAGTCGAAGAAATGATTCGCTGGTGCCACAAGGGCCCGCCCCATGCCCTGGTGCAAGATGTCATGGTGGTATACGAGCCGCCTGAAGGTTTAAACGGATTTGAGATTCAAAAGGCACGATAGAAAGTAAACGGTGAACCGCGCATCTTGAAAGCTGGATTTTAAAAGAGCACTAATGGAAATTCTGATTGTTGAAGACGAAGCTGAAATTGCCCAACTGATCCAGCTTTATCTGGAGAAAGAGGGCTTCTCCTGTCGCACCTGCCGAGATGGAACGACGGCTCTACAGGTGTTTCAGGAACAGAAACCGGATCTGATCATTCTGGACTTGATGATTCCGGGGTTGGATGGCTTAGAAGTGTGCGCCCGGATTCGGCAAAAGCCTGGTACTAAAGATCCCTACATTCTGATGTTGACGGCGCGAGGAGAAGAACTCGATCGCATCATTGGGCTATCCACCGGGGCAGACGACTACATGGTCAAACCCTTTAGCCCCAAAGAATTGGTAGCGCGAGTCCGTGCCCTGTTACGTCGCAGTTTGCGCCAGGGTGGACAAAGCCAGATTTATCGCACCCAGCATTTTCAAGTTGATCTGGATCAGCGAGCCGCCCATCGCCTCACCGAAGATCAGCTAGATCCATTAGACCTGACGACCCTGGAATTTGATTTGCTATCCACCTTCATGAGCTACCCCGGTCGCGTCTGGAATCGCACTCAATTGATCGATAAACTCTGGGGTAGCAACTTCTTTGGCGATGAGCGCGTGGTGGATACGCACATTGCCCGCCTGCGGAAGAAAATTGAACCCGATCCAGCAAATCCCACCTTTGTCAAAACGGTGATTGGCGTGGGCTACAAATTTGAAGACACGGCAGCATAAACCATGACCAAATTGGGACTCCGAGCGCGATTGTTTCTCTCCCACTTGATTGTCATGGTGGTGGGCTTGAGTACGCTGGTGGCAGTCGGGAAGCTCTATTCTCCTCGCCTGTTTGTGTTGCATCTAGATAATATGCAAGTCGGTGGGTTTAACTTGGTGCGGGTGCGCCAAAAACTGGTGGATGGGTTTGAGTCTGCCTGGAGTCGGGGAGCGCTGTGGTCTGTGGTGGTGGGAGCTTCTGCTGCTGGGGGGTTGAGCTATCTGGTGTCGAAACGGATTACCCAGCCATTGGTGCAGATGGAGAAAGTGACGCAGAAGATTACCGCGGGGCACTTGGAAGAACGCCTGCCCCACAACGAAATTCCCGAACTGGATCGATTGGCGACGAGTTTTAACCAGATGGCCGCTAATTTGGAAGGCGTGGAGCAACGTCGGCGAGAATTGGTCAGCGATCTAACCCATGAATTGCGAACCCCGTTAACCATTGTGGAGGGCTACCTGGAAGGGTTGGCAGATGGCACGATTGATCCGTCGGTAGACATTTACCAGCGGTTGGTGGGTGAAACGGGGCGCTTGCGTCGCTTGGTCAACGACTTGCAGGAACTGTCTCAGGCGGAAGCAGGTTACTTACCCATTCGATTAGAGCAGGTGGGGTTATGTCCGTTGCTGACCGCGATCGCCGATAAATTCTCCCATCAGTTGATTGAGGAAAGCCCGGCGTTGCGGCTGGAGTGCCCCATTGACTTGCCCCCTGTGCTAGCCGATCCCGAACGAGTGGAGCAGATATTGATGAATTTGCTGGGAAATGCCCTGCGGTACACCCAGGAAGGATCGATCACAGTCAAAGCCTGGAGCGAAGGGCGCAAAGTTTGGGTTGCCGTCACCGATACTGGACAGGGCATCGCGGTTGAAGATTTGCCCCACGTGTTTGAACGATTTTGGCGGGCAGACCGATCGCGCGATCGCAAATCCGGCGGCACCGGCATCGGTCTGGCAATCTCGCGCCGTTTGGTAGAACTGCAAGGCGGTGTGATCGAAGTGGAAAGCGAGGTGGGTAAGGGCAGTACGTTTCGGTTTTCGTTGCCCACAGGGTAGTGACGCGATGTGCAACGATTTCGCCCTCACCTCCCCAACCCTCCTCTCCCAAATCTGGGCGAGGAGGGAGTTTGAACCCTTTCTGGCTCCCTTCTCCCAATATTGGGAGAAGGGCTGGGGATGAGGGCAGATGCAGGATTGAAGGGAACTTCAAGAAAGTCGCACATCGCGTCATTACCAACTACCGATGACCAATTCTTCTGACTTCTGTCTCCTGTCTTCTAATGACTTCTACTCTCTACTAACCGGATAGCGTTGAGCCAAAAACTGCTTTGCTTCGGCGCGATCGCGGATCTGTCCATCCAAGGTTGCGGCTGTCAGAGTGTCGAGCATTTGCTTAAATTGGGGTCCGGGTTTGTAGCCCAATCGTTTCAAGTCGCTGCCATCCAGAGGCGCTTTTATCTGCGACCACTTTGTCAGGTAACGCCAGATGCTTTTACGAGGGGAGCGATCGCTGCGAATAGCGACTAACACCAACATTGCCGTATCGTAGGAACGCAACACCTGCACCACCTGACTGGGGCGATCGCAGCTTGGCAACATTGCAGCGATCGTCGTTTGGGCAGTAGCCAGATTGCTCAAGCGCTCAATACTCTCTGCGGGAAGCTGAAAGTGACTGGCAATCCCCTCTCGATACTCTGGAGCCAGGTGAGCTAGGAGTACTTCCAGTCGCAGTAGCCAGGAAGGGAGAGGGGGGGAAGAGGAGGGTGAGGAAGGTGAGGAGGAGAAGGAGGGTGAGGAAGATAAATCTCCCCTATCTCCCCTACCCCCTACTCTCCCCGTCACACGCTCAACCAGGCGCAACTCCCGCCATAAACTGGCATCAGCTTCCAGGGTGGGATGGATGCATTGCAAGGCTCCTAAATCTGCCAGCTTGTGGAGTGCGGCTTTCCAGTAGGGGGCTTGCAGCAGGTATTTCAGTTCGGCTTTGAGACGTGTTTGCAAGGCTGGGGCACGAAAGTTGGGATCGGTATGGTTGTGAAGCTGGCGATAGATGCCGCTGGCGATCGCGTGCCGGATGTAGCCCTCTGTCTGGGCATCAATCTCAAAGCCCAGGCGCACGGCAAACCGCACAGCTCGATAAATCCGGGTGGGATCTTCAATGAAGCTATTGGCATGAAGCACTCGAATTTGGTGAGCCTGTAGATCTAAAAAACCACCGAAAAAATCGAGTAAATCACCTTTGCGGGGTGGCGTTAACCGGATCGCCAACGCGTTGATGGTAAAGTCACGGCGATACAAATCTTGCTGAATTGAACTGGCTTCAACTTCTGGGTTGGCGGCTGGGTAAGGGTAGAACTCAGTGCGGGCAGTGGCGATGTCTACCCACAATGATTTGAAAATGGGGTCGTTGTGCCACAGCAGCGCTGCCGTTTGAAATTTGCCATGAACTTCCAGGCGGGTTTCGGGATAGCGAGCTTGCAGCGATCTCGCCAGTTCTACCCCCGCGCCCACATCTGCCGCCCGATGAAACCCATCCACCACCAGATCAATGTCTTCCAGCAAGGAGCTATCGCGCCAATCTTCATCGTCTTTCAAGGTTGCCAGCAACACATCCCGCACTGCACCCCCCACCAAAAAAAGTTGCCAACCTCGTGCTTCTGCTTCTGTAGCCGCGATCGCTAACAGCTCCCACAATTCCGGAATCAACCGTCGTTGCAGCAGCGGCAAAAGTGAGATGGAGGAGACACCCCCATCCCCCATCCCCCATTCCCGATTCTCTCTTCCCCATTCCCCCTTTGCTCCTCCCCCTTTCCCGTTCCCCCTCCCTCGGCGATGCAACTGTCGCAACACATCCGTCCGAGTCACAATCCCCACCAATTTGCCCTGTTCCAACACCGGGAGTCGCCCAATGTCGTAGGTCACCATCAAGTCTTCGATTTCGGGCAGGAGTGTGTCGGGTGTGATCGTTCGCAAGTTGGTTGTCATGTAGCCTTTGACGGGAGCATGGCTAAAGCCGTGGTGTAAAGCAATATCAATATCCCGACGGGAAATTACCCCGACCAATTGCCCCTCCGCATCCACCACGGATAGCCCGGAATGCCCATATCGCAGCAACACCCGTTGGGCTTCGTCAATCGTGACCTCTGGGCGAATGGTGCGAACCGGGGATGACATCAGTTCGCGAGCGGTCAGCGGTTGGGGCAATTGCGCTTTCAACTGTTGGACTAATTCATCCAGCGTGGTTCGGGGATGGACGTGATGTAAATTCGCAGAGGCAGCACGGGGATGCCCACCACCCCCCAATGGTTTGAACAAATCATTCAAGTTGGTGCCCTCAATTCGAGATCGCCCAATCACGCTCAGTGAGTCATCCTCATCGGCGGATTTGCGCTGATACTGAGCCGCCAGCAGCAACGCATCCACGTCCATCACTTCCATCAATCGGGATGCCAGGCTGGACAATCCAGGCGTGAAGCTTTCAACTTCCAGCAACACCCATGCTAGAGTGTGTCCCTGCACTTCTTCGGTTTGCAGTGTATCCAGTGCCGTTGCTAAGAGTTGTTGCAGTTTGGGTGAAAGACCTGGATCGACATACTCAGCGATCGCGGTCAAACTGGCACCCTGTTCCATGAGCCACGCCAACGCCCGTGCATCTCTGGCAGTGGTGTGATCGAAGGTGAGAGAACCCGTGTCTACATGAATGCCCAGTGCCATCACGGTAGCTTCGCTTGCAGTGGGAATCATGCCTTGCTGCTGCAATTGCTCTACAACCAGTGTTGTCACGGCTCCAATCTCGGCAATATGCGTCTCCTGGGGGTGAATATCTGAATCTGCTTCAGCGTGGTGGTCATACACAGTGATTTCAATGTTGGGCAAGTCCAGCCACTCGGCTACTTTACCCAGTCGGGAACGGGTTTGAGCATCCACAATTGTCAGCGATCGCACTACTTCTTCCGGCACCGATCGCCGTTCAATTAACGGATACTCATCCCGATGCAGCGCCAAAAAATCTCTTACGGCTGGATGTGTTCCCCCAGACAGCACGATTCGCGCCCCCGGTTTGAGCCGGGTTAAACCGACTGCTGCGCCCAGCGTGTCGAAATCTGCCGTGGTGTGACAAAGAATCAGATCCATTTGTGAGAACCAGTAACATTCGGTTGCATTTTTCTGATAGCTTAATGATTAAGCCTATTCGCCTAGTTTATTGCCGTATTGGGAGACGCTTATATGCTGACGATTTTGTTTCAGCTTGCTCTGGCTGCTTTAGTGATTCTGTCATTCATCCTGATTGTGGGAACTCCGGTTGCGCTGGCTACGCCCCAAAACTGGGATCAATCCAGACGCTTCATTTTCCTGGGTAGTGGAGCCTGGACGATTTTAGTGTTGGTGGTCGGCTTATTGAATTACCTGGTTGTGTAAGTCTGAGGGATTTAAACAAGCATCTGGAACCCAGTTTGAACGGTTTTAGAAACAACCGATAAGATGATGGTATTCCCGTGAGCCGTAATTAAGCTGCTTACGGGAATTGTTTTTGTAGCAGTTTATTGAATGGGGCGTTAGTAGGCAATCATGGGAGTTTTTGAAGGAACTTTTACTCAAACAGACTCATTTCGGTTCGCGATCGTCATCGGTCGCTTTAACGATCTCGTCACCAATAAACTTCTGGAAGGCTGTCAGGATTGCCTCAAACGGCATGGCGTGGATGTCAATCCCCAGGGGACGCAAGTGGATTATGCCTGGGTTCCGGGCAGCTTTGAGGTGCCGCTGGTCGCTCGTCAACTGGCGCTTTCGGGGCGGTACGATGCGGTGATTTGCCTGGGTGCAGTGATTCGGGGACAAACACCCCATTTTGATTATGTCTCGGCAGAAGTATCCAAAGGCGTGGCAGCGGCGGGCTTTCAAACAGGGGTGCCTGTGATTTTTGGCGTGTTGACCACCGACACGATGCAGCAGGCATTAGAACGCGCCGGAATTAAGAGCAACCTGGGTTGGGAATACGCCATGAGTGCGCTGGAAATGGCAAGCCTGATGCGCCAGGTAAAAGGGTTGGGAACGGCTGAACCATTTAATAACAACACTCCAACTCTGCCTGCAACGTCTTTGAAAAGTGCTTCGCCGGAACTGTAGTTCTTCTAATTGAAAGATATATTTTGAGAACAGGCAGGCTTACACAGTTGGAGGTTAATTCCCCATCATGTATATTCCAGCGGCTTTTCGAGAAGAAGACTTAGACAAGCTGATTGCTTTTATGCAGTCCCATAGCTTTGCTGCATTAGTCTCGATTCAAAATCAAATTCCCGTGGTGTCTCACATTCCGCTGGCGGTGACTCGGCACGATAACAATGTTGTGAAACTGACAGGACATTTAGCGAAAGCCAATCCTCAATGGCAAGCGTTTCAAGAGTCTGAATCATTGGCTGTGTTTACTGGCTCTCATGCCTACATTTCACCCTCACTGTATGAGAAGCGTGAAAATGTGCCAACGTGGAACTATATTGCTGTCCATGCCTACGGAAGACCTGAAATCATCACGTTGAATGATGCGCCAGAACAGATGAACCAGATGATTGATGCCATGATGGATACCTATAGCGCCGATTACAAAGCGCAGTGGCAGAGCTTATCTCACACTTACCGGGAAGGCATGATGCACGGGATTGTGGGGTTTGAGATGGTCGTGACTCGGTTGGAGGGTAAATACAAGTTGAGTCAGAATCGAAGTGAGGCTGAACAACGCAATATTGCTCACACCCTGCTGCAAAGTCATGATCCCGCTGCTCAAGCAGTTGGCAAAGTGATGCAACAACACCTCGAATAAATGCAAGAAGGCGAGAGGGCGATCGCGATGAGTCAAGAAACCAAACCCCGAATGACCTTTGACGACTATCTGCACTATGACGATGGCACCGATAAGCGGTATGAATTTGTGGATGGGGAATTGATCGAAATGCCACCTGAAAGCCCCCTGAACTCGCGAATTGCAATCTTCCTGTTGCTCGAATTGGGTAAGATTTTTCCAGACGAACGTCTTTGCCACAAAGACACTGAAATTGCGATTTCAGGCAACCAGGTGCAAACTCGCCTGCCTGATTTGATGCTACTAACCGAAGAATTAGCCGCCATCCTGGGAACCTGTAACCGGGGCACAATCACGTTGGAGATGCCCCCGCCCGAATTAATTATTGAGGTGGTTTCTCCTGGAATTGCTAACGAAAATCGAGATTACCGCTTCAAACGCTCTGAATATGCAGCGCGAGGAGTTCTGGAATATTGGGTGATTAATCCTATTGAACGCACGATTACTTTATTCACCTTGAACGAGGGCTTTTACGACGAAGCGATTTACACAGACAATCAACTCATTGAGTCTCGAATTGAGGGATTAAGACTGACGGCGGCTCAAATTCTTGATCGTAAACGACAATGAACCAGCAAAGAAATGATTGATAATTTATGCCAGTGGTAGGATATACTTCCTCGCCTATAAAATCATCTGCACCAGCAGAAGGCAAATCCATCGATGGAAATTCTGCTCGTTTCACTGTTGCCGTACATTATTGGCAGCGCGGTTGTGCCATTGCAAATCATCATTGGTTTGTTGCTGCTAACAAGTCCCCAGCAAGGATTGTTGAAAGCGATCGCCTATGTAGGGGGAATGACGCTGACTCGCATCCTACAAGGAGTAGTATTTGGGCTGATTTTGGCTGAAGCGATCGCGACAGCGGAGGAAGGTAGCGGCAAGGGACCTGTGATTTCCACCCTGCTGTTGGTGCTAGGTATTCTTCTGTTGATTGCAGCGTATAAAAAATGGAGCGGGGAAGATGACCCGGATGCACCACCGCCGAAGTGGTTTACTCGAATTGATAGAGCCACTCCCCTTCAGGCATTTGGCTTTGGGTTTGCGTTTCCACTGATTAGTGCGAAGTTGTGGGTGTTTACCCTCAGCGCTCTAACCACGATCGCCGCAGCAGAATTAGGGCAATCCTCCAGCGCGATCGCTTATTTACTCTTCATTGTGCTAGCCCAATCCTTGCTCCTACTCCCGATCGTGACGTGCATCGTCTTACCTACGCGATCGCAAACTGTTCTAAATCACCTTGCAGATTGGATGACCAGAAATAGCCGCCCCATCGGCATTGGAGTCTCGTTGATTTTTGGCTTGTGGTTCTTGTATTCCGGCATCAAAGGATTTCTAAAGTGAGCCTGAGGACGATGCAAAATTAGAAATGCAACATTAAAAATGCAAGATGAACAGCTAATTTTTAACTTTTTATTTTTAGTTATTAAGAACTTAACCGTTGATACACCGTCGCCAAGCCAGTGGCATCCCCCACATTGCCAGGAAACAGCACGACGGGCAGATCAGGAAATTGAGGGTGATCAGCAGGGGTTCGCACCATTGAAACCCCCGGCAATACCTGACCCAGCAATCGGGCAGTGCGGAGGGCTAACCCGGTGCTGAGGGTATCGTTGGAGGTGATGCCGCCTTTGCTGATCAAAAATCCGATGTCAGGTGGGAGATGTTTCAGAATATCCATCAGCAAACCGGAAACCGCTTCTCCAAAATCCAACCGGGTTTGCACATCATCAAAGGTGAGTTCTTGCCGACTGGTGTAAACAACGGGAGTTTTGCCGCTGTTGTGAATGTCTGCTGCTTTAGCGCTCACCTCTGCCAGTAGTGCTGAACGCGGATCTGAGGAACGATCTAACAATCGCGCCACATCTACCTCCACACCCACCACACCGGGCTGTTGTAAAAGATTCTGCAATTGCTCAGTGGTTTTTTGGACGTGAGAGCCGACAATCACCGCACCAGGTTTGCCATCCCGAACGTATTGCGCCATGTCTTCAGGGGCGATCGCTTGTGGGGGCAGATTTGCCAATGCTGTTAGCAAACTGGCTGCACTGCGAAACAAAAACCGTTTGCCCTGAGACGCTGCCGCAAGGACATCTTGCGCGAAACGGTTCATGTCTTCCTGGGTTTCGGCATCCACCACACCACACTGGTTATCGTGCAAATTCAGCAAGCGATCGCGCACTCCTTGCCGAATCTCTGCCAGCAAAAACCGCTCTACCTGCTCACTTTTGATCCGCCCCTGGGTTTTCTCTTCCACATAATCGGGCAAATACCCGGTGCTATAGCCAAACACCGAATCACGAGCAAACTCGGTTTCGTGAACCGGCGTATCCACTCCATTCACCTTGAGGTAATGCACACTGTCACGGGTCACCCGTCCCCCTTCAAAAAAGGCCGGTGTGAGGAAATGGGCATCAAACGGGCCCAGTTCTTCCGCAATGACATCCGTTTCGATGGGATAGTGCCCCCGCAGGGTGGAATCAGAACGACTGACAATCAGGAAATCAGAGACGTTTTCCAGGGCGATCGCCGCCTTCAAGTTGTGACACACCTCTCGTATGACGGCGGCCGCTTTGTCAGGAGTCAGCGCCCGCGTATTCGTCAACACAAAGAAAATTGGAGCATCATCCTGCAACCCCAGCCTCAATGTTTCCTCATCCCATTGCATCAACAGCAAGCAGCTATGCACCGTTTGCGATCCAGTGGGGTCATCGTCGAGCACAATAATCTTGGGCTGGTTAATCATGAGCAGCGATCGCGCAAAAAAACGTCATGCTTATTATCCCGTTTGTGGAGAGTTCTGATCAGGTAGTCAGCAATGCCCCTACCCTCCTGAACTCCTAACTCAAACCACTCGCCGCCCCCAATTTCTCGCATCGCGATCGCCCGTGGAATTTGATAGGCTAGCTTAAATAGTTTGGGAACAGGTAGAGAGCGTGGACATTCAAATTGGAAGAGGCAAAACCGCCCGCAGAGCATACGGTATTGACGAAATTGCGCTAGTGCCAGGACCCCGAACTCTCGATCCAGTCTTGGCAGATACGCGCTGGACAGTTGGCGGCATCGAACGCGAAATTCCCATTATTGCCAGCGCTATGGATGGAGTTGTGGACGTGAAGATGGCAGTCTTGCTGTCTCAAATGGGTGCATTGGGTGTGATCAACCTGGAAGGCGTACAAACTCGTTACGAAGATCCCAACCCAGTGCTAGACCGCATTGCAGCCGTTGGCAAAGAAGAGTTTGTACCCTTAATGCAAGAACTCTACACCGAGCCAGTCAAACCTGAGTTGATTGAACGTCGAATTCAAGAAGTGAAATCCCAGGGCGGAATTGCGGCTGTGAGCGCTACCCCAGTTGCCGCAACTAAGTATGGAGAAACCGTGGCAAAAGCTGGAGCTGATTTGTTTTTTGTCCAGGCCACCGTTGTTTCAACCGCACACCTTTCCCCTGAATCAATTACCCCGTTAGATTTGGCACATTTTTGCCGGGAGATGCCGATTCCGGTCGCATTGGGGAACTGCGTGACCTACGATGTTACCCTTAACCTGATGAAGGCTGGAGCTGCCGCTGTTTTGGTTGGTATTGGTCCCGGTGCTGCCTGCACTTCCCGAGGGGTGTTGGGGGTTGGGGTGCCTCAAGCAACCGCGATCGCCGATTGTGCCGCTGCCCGTGACGACTACTATCAGGAAACGGGTAATTACGTTCCCGTGATTGCCGATGGCGGCTTAGTCACGGGTGGCGACATCTGCAAATGTATCGCGTGCGGTGCCGATGGAGTCATGATTGGTTCTCCTTTTGCCAGAGCCAAAGAAGCTCCTGGACGGGGATATCATTGGGGGATGGCTACTCCCAGCCCCGTGCTGCCCCGTGGTACTCGCATTCGGGTTGGTTCTACCGGAACCCTGGAACAAATTCTACGAGGTCCGGCTCAACTGGATGATGGCACCCACAATCTGCTCGGTGCTTTAAAAACCAGCATGGGAACGTTGGGCGCGAAAAACCTGAAAGAGATGCAACAGGTTGAAGTCATCATTGCACCATCACTGTTAACCGAAGGCAAAGTTTACCAGAAAGCCCAACAACTTGGCATGGGCAAATAAGGGAATTAAGACAGGTAAAACTGGATCAAAATCTTAAAACTTTGTTCCGTCTTTTTAACAACCCCTGGAAAACATTGGTGAGTCGTCTACAATGAAAGAAGCGGAGACGCATGTTTCCGTTCACTCCTCACACCACACTCCGCCTGAACACTGTTCGGGCGGTTCCTTTTTATGGGTTATCTTGTGGTACGCCGCTCATGCAAGATTGGATGCCATCATAGAACTCATTTAGACAAATCACCAGTAGTCTCGTGACCATCACTCATCATTCACCATTGCAAATCACAGCGATGAAATATGTCTATATATGTAGATGCTGTTTGAAGAGTCGGCTGCTTTCGCTATGGTAGAATCTTGTGAAATATATATAGGCAAGGATTTTGAGCATGTCTGCAGCCGCACAAGTTACGGACTCCACCTTTAAACAAGAGGTTCTTGAAAGCGAAGTACCCGTTTTAGTCGATTTTTGGGCTCCCTGGTGTGGTCCCTGCCGAATGGTTGCGCCCATCGTGGACGAAATCGCGAACCAGTATGAAGGGCAGGTGAAAGTTGTTAAGGTGAACACGGATGAAAACCCCACAGTGGCAAGTCAGTATGGCATCCGCAGTATCCCAACTTTGATGATTTTTAAGGGTGGACAGCGCGTTGATATGGTAGTGGGTGCAGTTCCCAAAACGACCCTTTCCACCACTTTAGAGAAATATCTCTAGCCAAGTCAGTAATTCTTCACGGATGAAGCGCTCCAAAGAGTTACATGGAGCGCTTTGTTATGCTGGTGAGCTTGTGATTGGAACTAAAGAGTAACGTTCGCAATCACCGGACTTGGATAATCTCTATCGTCGCCCACGCCTTACAATTACCCTAAAATCAATGAAGCGATCGTAATCTGGGTTTAGGGCGAGGATTGTGGCAAAGGTTGTTCTTGAAAACATTTATAAAAGCTTTCAAAAGGGAGCAGGTACCCGTCAGGAGTCCGGGCACGCTTACCAGACGAATGCTCACCCGACGGCTGTTTTGCGGAATATTAACCTGACTGTCGGTGACGGCGAGTTCATGGTGTTGGTTGGACCTTCTGGTTGTGGCAAGAGCACTCTCCTGAGGTTGTTGGCAGGCTTAGAAGAACTGACTGGTGGCAATATTTATGTGGGCGATCGCTTGGTGAATGAGCTACCACCCAAAGAGCGCGACATCGCAATGGTGTTTCAGAACTATGCCTTGTATCCGCATATGTCGGTATATGACAATCTCGCCTTTGGGTTGAGACGAACGGGGGGCAAGAATCAGGAGCCGCAAGTTAGGAACCAGAAGACCGCAGCGCAAGCATCTGGGAACTTGCCATTGTGGGCGGAGAATTTGTTGATTGAAACGACTCGCCAATTGCCGAAAGGATTGCGATATCAGTCGGAGCGGGAGAAGGGGATCGATCAACGGGTACGCGCGATCGCGCAGATTTTGCAGATCGAGGGGTTGTTGAATCGATTGCCCAAACAATTATCGGGTGGGCAGAAGCAGCGGGTGGCGTTGGGACGGGCAATGGCACGAAACCCGCAAGTGTTTTTAATGGATGAGCCATTGTCGAATTTAGATGCGAAACTGCGGGCAGAAACGCGATCGCAAATTGTCAAACTCCAGCGGCAACTGGGTACAACGACGGTATATGTCACCCACGACCAAACAGAAGCGATGACGATGGGCGATCGCATTGCGGTGATGAATGCGGGGCAAATTCAGCAACTCGCAACGCCCCTGGAAATTTACAACCATCCTGCCAATTTGTTCGTGGCAGAATTCATTGGTTCGCCCCCTATGAATTTTCTACCAGTGCAGTTCAAAGCACCGCTGCTGATTACTTACGACCAGTTTCGGCTGACCCTGCCCGCTGTCTGGGAATCTGTTCTTCAATCTTACGATGGGCGTAAATTAACGTTGGGGATTCGTCCAGAGCACTTGAGCGTGGGTGTGCCCGCTCCCAAAAATCTACACGTCAAGGTGGAATTGGTGGAAGCTCTGGGTAGTGAAACCTACCTGTCTGTACGATTAGTGGGTTCGCCCATGACTCGCCCGGTGATGTTGCAAGCCCGGATTGAGCCGGATCGCCCGGTCAGCATTGGGGAAGAGATGTGGCTGGCGATCGCTCAGGACAAAATTCATCTGTTTGATCCCGATTCTGGTTTGGCGATCGCGGCGGGTTCATCGTTTTAAAACAACGCCCCAGAATTCTCGCCCAAAGGCGGTTGCCAACTCCGCACAGCCCGCCTCAATCAAAGCCTTATCTCGAATTCGGCACGAATCACACCGTCCACACGGTTCTGCATCACCTTGATAGCACGACCAGGTGAGGTGAATCGGTACTCCCAATCGCACCGCTCGGCGCACAATGTCGGTTTTGGAGTCGTGCATTAGGGGGGCAACCAGTTGGGGGGCTTTGCCTTCAATCCCCGCTTTGGAGGAAAGCGCAGCCAGGTGTTGAAAGGCAGACAGGTATTCCGGGCGACAGTCGGGATAGCCGGAATAATCGATCGCGTTGATACCCAGGTAAATGGCGCTGGCGGCGCGTGCTTCGGCAAGAGAAAGCGCGATCGCAATAAACACCGTATTCCGACCGGGAACATAGGTAATGGGGATTGCGCCTGCTTGCGTCTCAGTTTGCGGCACCGCGATCGCCGCATCCGTCAACGCCGAGCCGCCCCACTGCGACAAATCCACATCCAGGATCAGGTGTTCCTGAATTCCTAAATGTGCCGCTACCTGTTTAGCCGCCAGCAATTCCCGCTCGTGCCGCTGTCCGTAGTTGATTGAGAGCGCAATCAAGTCATGACCATCCGCGATCGCCTGAGTTGCGGTCGTTGCCGAATCCAACCCGCCCGAAAGCAACACCACCCCTTTAGATTTCATCTGGCTCTCCCATCCCATTTCCGATTCCCCATTTCCCTATTCCTCAATCCTCGGTCTTCGCAGCAGATAAATCACCAGCCCAAAGAACGGCAATAGTCTCACAATCCAGACCATTGCTGGATTCTGCCAATTGCGCCGCTGCATATCGTCGGGCACTAACCAGGCTTGAAACAGCCAGAACACCAGCAGATCAAACCAGAAGGAATAGGCTAAGCGATCGCTGCCGATTAGTGTTTGTAACGAATTCCAGCGATCGCCCCAGGTGCCAAACTCTGGACGGGCAAAGGCTGCCCACAGGAGCGATGCCAGAAAGACGAGACTGAGGGCAATGGGGATCACCCGGCTTTCTGCCCACCGTTCCCATCGACTCAGGGGAGTAGTGACCGCTGCCGGATTGGGTTGTCGCAATGCTAACCAGGGAAGGTAAAACACATTCGTCAGCAAGGCAGTGCCTAGCAAAAACGGCAGCATCGGAACCCGCTGATTGCGCCCATCCAGCCAAAAGCCCCAAAATAGCAAGCCCCACGCCACCACAATGTTGAACAAGCCTTCCAGCGCTGGATTGAGCACCGGAGCCACGTTTGGGAACAAGAGGGGCATGACAAACCAGAAATTGAGACTGAGAGCGATCGCGGTTTGCAAGGTTTCTGGTTGAGTATGCAGCAGGGAGTTTCCGGGTGGTAAATCGCTCAACAGTAAATAACCGATGTACCCAATCCAGGCGCTCCAGAGTAGAAGCCTGGAGAACAGGAGTGATTGCGATTTCCCGGTTGCAGGTTCTGTAGAAAGATTGATTGACACACCGATTGATGATTAGTACGCTTTCCCTACCCTACCACTCTGCCCTGTTCATGCACATTGAGCCACTCCACGACTGGTCACTGACTCCAGAAGCGGCGATCGCGCTTCAGCAAGAACTCCGTAGCCAGGTTATCTTGACGGATCAGTTTGATCAGGTTCAGTACGTGGCGGGGGTGGATGTGGGGTTTGAATCGGATGGTACGGTCACGCGGGCGGCTGTTGCCGTGTTAAATCTGGCAGATTTGCAGCTCGTAGATCGAGCGATCGCCCGTCGCCCTACGACTTTTCCTTACATTCCTGGTCTGCTCTCGTTTCGGGAAGTGCCTGCCGTGCTGGATGCGTTGGCGAAATTAGCGACTCTGCCGGATCTATTGCTGGTGGATGGACAGGGCACGGCTCACCCACGCCGCTTTGGGATTGCCTGCCATCTGGGATTAATCACAAACCTGCCTGCGATCGGCGTTGCCAAATCTCTACTCGTCGGCAAACATGCCGAACTCGCTAACGATCGCGGCAGTCAGCAACCTTTGATCCACAAGGGCGAAACCATTGGCGTTGCCCTGCGAACCCGTCCGGGAACCAAACCACTGTTTATTTCACCCGGACATCGCGTTAGCCTGGAAACAGCGGTTGCTTACACTATGCGCTGCACCACCAAATATCGCCTCCCCGAAACCACCCGCCATGCCCACAAACTCGCCTCTGGACCCGCGATCGATGCTCCCCCCTCGTCGGATGAACCCCCTGCTGAACAAATGTCACTTTTTTGACTAAAAATGCATCTTCCTTCTTTTCTCTGGCTCTGGCGCATCGCTGCGTGGTCGATGGGATTTGCGATCGCTGCCTATCTCATCCTGGCAATTTCTGGTGGAGCGATGTTTTGGCTAAGAACCACTCGTCCATCTCGTCCCGATTGGCTGCGCCCGTTCCATTACGTCATGGGAGCGATCCTGTCGGCGTTGGTGCTGTTGCTGCTGATCATTGGAATTGTGGGTACGTTGGGGCATTTTGGCAGCCTGGGGCATTCCAACCACCTGTATGCCGGGTTAGCGGTGGTGGATCTGGTGTTTGTTTCTGCCTGGAGTGCGGTGCAAATCAATCCCCAGCGACCCTGGGCAAAACCGCTGCATATCGGCGTGAATGGAATTTTGCTGATCGTTTTTATTTGGGTATCGGTGACGGGTTGGGAGGTGGTGCAAAAATATCTGCCGGGTGGATAGCGTGGCAGAAATACGTTAGAAAATGGAGAGATGTTTGGAGAAAATGCATTCGTGGAAGCCAGTTCTGAAGTGCAACCCGTCACGCCAGCCACTCAACCAGAATCGCTGCTTGAGCCAGTGATATTTAAGATTTCGCCCCTAATTCGGCTCACGCTGTTGCTTTTGTATGGGGCGTTGACAGTGCCGTTGCCGTTTCTGCCGCAGCCAGAAGGGATTCACATTCCCACAGCGTTGATCTGGGCTGGGATTGGGCTGGGCGCGATCGCCCTCTACGGTGCCCTGGCGGAACGGGTGATTGTGGATGAGCAGGAAATTCGCGTCACCTATCCCGCCTGGTTTCCCCGCTTCTGGCGGCAAGGATGGTCGCTCGCCTGGACGGACATTACAGCCCTGAAGCCGCGATCGACCGGGCAGGGAGGGATTGTTTATTACTTTCTTAATCAGTCAGGGCAGGCGTACTTGTTACCAATGCGGGTAGTGGGTTTTGCCCGGTTGGTCAACCTTGTCCAGGCGAAGACTGGCATCGACACAACCGATGTGCGTCCCCTATCTCAACCCTGGATGTATCTCATCTTGTTAGGGTTTACGCTATTGCTGCTGTTGGTTGATACCTGGACGATTTGGACTGCTCAAACGCTTGTCTCATGACTGTCTCGCCCTCTCCCCTGCCCCAAATTCAAGTCGAAAACGTGAGCCTGGCACCCAATTTGTTTCGCTCAGTCAAGCTTAAACTGGGGGAGTTTGCCGGTGCCAATTTGCTTCAAGACTTGTCGTTTCAAGTGTTTCCGGGCGATCGCGTTGCCATTGTCGGCGCATCCGGAGCCGGAAAAACATCGTTGCTGCGGTTACTCAATCGTTTAAGCGAACCCACTACAGGCACTCTGTATTTCAACGGGCAACCTTATCCTCAGATCACAACAATGCAACTACGGCAGCAAATTGTGTTGGTACCGCAAGAATCGAAGCTGTTGGGTATGACGGTGGAGGAAGCGCTGGCATATCCGCTAGAACTGCGGGGCATCCCCAAGAAAATGATTCAGCAACGGATCGGAGAATGGAGCGATCGCTTCCATTTGTCGCTGGAATGGATGAGTAAAACGGAACAACAGCTTTCGGTGGGGCAACGCCAACTGGTGGCGATCGTGCGGGCGCTGGTGATTCAACCGCCGATTTTGCTATTGGATGAACCCACCTCGGCGCTGGATGTGGGACGGAGTCATCAAGTATTGGATATTTTGACTGAGTTAAGCAGCAGGCAGCAAACAACCGTAGTGATGGCAAATCATCAGCTCACCCTGGCACAACAATTTGCAACGCGAGTGTTACACCTGCAAAATGGACAAGTGCTGGCAGACGAACCCGCCCATGCGGTAGATTGGGCTGCTGTGGAACAGCATCTGCGGGCAACTGAAGCAGAACAGGCAGACGAGTGGAAGTAAGCAAAAAGGCACCCCTGCCAAGCGCAAGAGCACCCAAAACTCAATCAAAAGACTGAAGTAGCAACGTTATCAAATCTAATTACTAAACACCGATGTTGGAGACAGGCTAAATTGCTTCCTGGTTCTTCTCCCCAGTCCGAATCCGAATGATCGCGTCCACCGGAGTAATGAAGATTTTGCCGTCTCCAATTTCTCCTGTCCGTGCTGCAACAATGATCTTATCGACCACCATATCAACTTGATCATCCTCAACAACGATCTCAATTTTGAGCTTTTGCAAAAACTCAACGGTGTATTCTGAACCGCGATAGCGTTCGGTTTGCCCTTTTTGCCGCCCAAATCCTCTAACTTCGGAAACGGTCATGCCGACGATGCCAGCATTGACTAGCGCAATTTTGACTTCATCTAGCTTGAACGGGCGAATAATCGCTTCTACCTTTTTCAACTCCGTCACTCCTTCTTGCGATGGGTTGCTCCACTATGTAGCATGACACTTTCTATCACCGTCACGAGCGGTTTTTTTGTTACAAAAAATACAAACATTTGCCCACTCGATCGCGATTCCGTCAATCCGCTTTCTGCGAGATTAACAATGGTGCCATACCAATAGCAGTCAGCATTTTACGCACAGCACTCCTGGAACTGCAAGCCTTTTTCTGGAACTAGCGCGATCGCGCTCAGCCATCAGCGAGAGGGCAACAACGGACGCACAATCAAAAAACCAGTGCCAAATGCGGTAATCACGATCAAGCAAATGATCACAATCAACCACCAAGTACTGATTTCCGTCGTTGGCTCGGCTTGAGTCACAGCATGAGGCTTGGCATCTTGCTCAGTGTGAAGTTTTTCAGGTAGGTCAGCCGCTGGAACAGGGATATGGGCACGATCTCTCACCACCAACTCAGCCTGAGCAGTTGAGGCAGTAGGCATCGAGGGTGTCACCGCTTCAAACAAACTTTGACCCGCCCATGAAGGATCAGCGACTTGCCGCAAATGCAACGCCGATTGAACCACACGTTCAATTTCTACCCGTAACTGCTGATTTTTCTGTGTTAACTCTTGATTTTGAGTTTTCAGCGATTGCACGGTTGTGCGAGTGGTTTGCAGCTCACTTGCCACCTCGCGATAGAGTGAAATAGGGACGGAAGGCGCTTGAGACGAGCTATTGGGAGTGGAGGCGGGTTTGGGAGACTTAGAAGGTTGCCCAGCCGCTTTAGTGTTCACATTTGACATAGGGCGTGTTGGCGAATACGGAAGGAAAATACGCCACCAAGATACCTGCAATCCCCAAAAGCGCACGTTTTTTATTAAAAATTCAGGGTTGTCGTGAGCAACCAGCGGCGGAGGGTAGGAGCGAGAAGGCGAAAGTATAGAAGTTACAAGGCGAGTTAGAATGCACCCTCAGCATTGGCTTTGCAACTGTTCCTTGTCCTAAACCTTCTGACCAAAGCTATAAAATAAGGCTTTGGCTAAATGCAAGGGAGCGTTATATGAATCCATCCATAACGGAGTCAACTACTTCACAAAACACCGAAGAGAAGTACGGTGAGCGGTTAATCGCAGAGGGAGAACTAATTACGTTTCCTAATCCGCGACCCGGTCGGCAGTATGACATCCACATCACCCTGCCAGAATTTACCTGCAAATGTCCGTTTTCTGGCTATCCAGACTTTGCAACAATTTACATTACCTATGTGCCCGATCAGAGTGTGGTTGAGCTAAAAGCAATCAAGCTATATATCAACAGCTACCGCGATCGCTACATTTCCCATGAAGAGTCGGTGAATCAAATCCTGGATGATTTTGTGGCAGCTTGTAACCCCCTGCACGCCAAAATCAAAGGTGATTTCAGCCCCCGGGGCAACGTTCACACTGTCAT
This sequence comes from Leptolyngbyaceae cyanobacterium C42_A2020_001, assembly GCA_015272515.1. Taxonomy (GTDB): domain Bacteria; phylum Cyanobacteriota; class Cyanobacteriia; order Leptolyngbyales; family Leptolyngbyaceae; genus JSC-12. Next base: position 44,322 of record JACYLN010000113.1, read on the forward strand.
CGAAGTGGAATACCACCAGGAAACCGCCTCCTAGAAAAAGGAAGGCGGTACTTGAGATTGAAGTTAGTAACAAGATGTTTCCAAATCAGTTGCTTGGGCACACTGAAAGTATCGAACTTGAGGGGTTAGACCCCATTTTCTGACCCATGACTGAGCACTTTGAGCCAGCCAGCCCTCCGAGCAACATGAGCTTTGCCGAAAGTCTTTTGCTCAAGCTTCCTCCCGAAGCCAGACGATGGGCTGAAAGTTTGCCCTGGACACAGCGGCGCTACGTTTTGTCGCTATGCCATCTCATGTGTGCCGCTTCGCCAGAAATGCGTGCTCAGTTTTTGGATGACTACACGGCTGATGGGCTAGTTTCAAAAGTTCTGGAAGATCGGGACACCAAGCAAAAAGTCAAAGACTATTTGCAGGCGTTCAAAGTTCACACTAATTTAGACACCAGTTCTCTCAGGCGCTACATCCGCCAGTTTTATGTACATTCGGCTCAAGATATGCGAACTCAACCTGATCTCTATTTAGAGTCGGCGTTGCGGTTAGTGATGAGTACGGAAGAACGCAACCATGTGTTTTGTTACATTCTGGGGTTTGAGCTGATCAAGATGATGTTTCGTATGAGCTGGCATCAGCATGAAAAGCTGTATCGGCTTCAGCGCAGTCAAGAGGAGTTCATCCAGACTTACATCAAACCGATTCGACACGCCCATCGAATCAATCAAATTGTAGTGCCGAAGGATGAAAATCTGTTTTTTGCCAGGCGGGATTATTATGTAAAGCGTCCGTCGATCAGCGAACGTAAGCTGGTTGAGTTAGCGATGGCAACGTTTACCACTGAGGTAACCACGCATTTTGGTTTTTCTGTGATTCGCCATCCTCAAGCACTTGTGTTTGACTATGCCTACATTTTTGAAGCGGATGGAGATGCTATTTTTCTGCAATGATAAAAATCTATGACTGTAATCAATAACCCCAAAGTTGTGGCTGAACTGACTCAGCTTTACCTGAAGTATGAACAAGCGCTGGTTGAGAATGACTTAGCGGTGATGGATGAGTTGTTTTGGGAGTCACCGGAAGTTGTGCGGTTTGGGGCAACCGAAAATTTGTATGGCATTGAGGAAATTCGGCAATTTCGTCGCGATCGCCCCACCCATGACCTGACGCGCTCTATCAGCAATTTGAAAGTGGTGACCTTTGACGCTGATACGGCTTCTATCACTCTGGAATTTCAACGCACCACCAATGGAGTCACTCGTTCCGGTCGGCAAAGCCAGGTTTGGAGGAAGTTTCCCGAAGGCTGGAAAATCGTTTCTGCCCACGTTTCGCTGCTGCCGCTGTAGCGCGATCGCCCACAATTTCGGTTCGCCCTTGCATAATAGGTAAGCGATGATCCGCTACAGCAACCACACGGTTGAGAATTTGTGTGAAGGAGTTTGGTATGGTTGGGAGCAACCCAAAAACGGCAATTAGCAACAATCAAAAACCTCTTTTACGCCTTAAGCAGGTGGTTGGACTTGCGATCGCGGGCATGGCGCTGGCAAGCTGTACCCCGCCCCAAGCCGAAGTTCCGCCATCTCCCACCACCGCTCCCACAGTTACCGCATCCCCAACTCTCAGCCCTACGGTGTCGCCCACTCTGTTGCCCAGTCCCACGGTGTCTCCCACAGTAATCCCATCTCCTACGGTGTCTCCTACTAAAGCTGCCAACGTGCTTACGATTGAAAAGCAAGTGACCGATTTAGTGGCAAAGGCTGGCAATCTTACGGTTGAGTCGGTTACCTGTCCGGAGGCGATCGATGAAACATCTGGCAAAGCCTATGATTGCCAGGTGCAGTCAGATGCGGGCACGTTTGTTGTCGTTGTTCAACCCACAGGTCAAGCCGGAAAGTTTCGTTGGGGTACGAGAGGGCTGTTGTTGCTTTCCAAACTAGACACATTGATTCAACGAAGCGTCGCCAACCAGGGAGGCGGAAAGGTTTCGGTCGATTGCGGTTCCAAAGCTCGAACTGCAAAACAAGGGGAAGTCTTTGACTGTAAAGTGACCGACGCGAAAGGAAAGATTCGCACCGCTCGCATTACTGTGCGCGATGAATTGGGTAACGTTTATCTTACAGTTCTTTAAGCGATACATTCTGACGAACATGAGTGTTTAACGAGACGAAAAGTAATCCGCATTACCGATGCTTGTCGAGTTTTTGTCCGTTTTGCCAAACATTTCGTCATGCCGTTGAGGTGGCTTCCAATCTATTGTTTCTGTTGTGTATTCGCGTTTCGCTAATAGCAATTTGGCTGCATCAATTTGTAGTTTTGAAGCGCATCTTTTACAAGTTATTTGATACTAAAATGACAGCGTTTAGCTGAACCCTATGCTAATGTGTGGGCGAGCTTGGATCACGGTTGATCGGTACCGGATCTTACGGTCGCTAAAGTCTTGGCGATCGCCTTAGTTCCCCAACCGTTTTTGTTCACCTCGATAGCGCAGGTATTCTGCCAGAGCAAACAGAAAACCAGTTGAAAGAATCAAAATTACACTCAGTGCATTAATGTCCGGTTTTACACCTGTGCGGATGCGGCTAAAGATTTCCATTGGGAGCGTGCTAGATCCCCCTCCTGCCGTAAAACTGGCAATCAAGAAATCATCCAAACTCAACACAAACGCCAGTAGGCAGCCAGAGATGATAGCAGGCGTAAGTTCTGGCAAGAGTACCTGCACCAATGCTTGGGAGGGGGTTGCACCTAGATCGAGTGCTGCCTCTTCTAGGTGAGGGTTGAGGTTTGTGAGGCGAGTGGAGACCACGATCGCAATATAGGACAGGCAAAACACCACATGAGCCGAGATAATGGTCCCGAGGCTGAGTTGAATTAACCCACCGCTCGCTGGAATTGCAACGGCAGCCAGGAAAACGAGAGTCGCCACCGCGATCGCAATATCAGGAATAATCAGCGGCAAGTAGGCAACACCCTGATACACACGCTTGCCAGGAAATCGGTATCGTGACAATCCGACTGCCATCAGGGTGCCGATTACGGCAGCAATACCTACCGCAAAAAATGCCACGATCAAGCTATTGGCAAGGGCTGTCAAAATCCGACTGTCGTTTAGAAAGGCAACGTACCACTTCCAGGTGAACCCTTTCCAGCCTGTACTGTAGCGAGAATCATTGAAGCTGTAAAACGCTAGCACCAGAATGGGTAGATACATAAACCCAAACAGTAACACCGAGACCACCGCTAACCACGGGAAGGAAAATGCAGGCTTGGCAACGGGTTTTTCCGGCATGGTTACACTCCTCCGGCAGCGCTGCGATCGCCATACTTGAGCAACAGCGCGATCGCAATACTCACCACCAAAATCAGCACCATGCTCAGTGCTGAGCCAAATCCCCAGTTTTGCGTTGCCCCTAAAAACTGGTTGTAGATCAATCGCGCCACTGTCATGCTCGATGCGCCTCCCAAAATCTCAGGATTCACAAAATCTCCCATGCTAGTAATAAAGACAAGCAGCGAACCAGCGGCGATGCCTGTTAAGCTTTGGGGCACAGTCACTTTCCAAAATGCCTGTGGGGGGGTTGCCCCCAGATCGGATGCTGCCTCAAGCAACTGCCGATCCAATTTCTCCAAAGCAGCATAGAGAATCAATACCATGTAGGGCAACATACTGTAGGTCATGCCAATTAACACGGCAGATTCTCGGTTCAGAATATCCAGGGGTGGAATGCCAATTTTGCTGAGAATTGTGTTCAAGACACCCGTTGGGCGCAAAATCGTAATCCAGGCGTAAGAGCGCAGCAATGAAGAAGTCCATAAGGGCAACACAAACCCCAGGAGTACTAAATTCTGCCAACGATGAGGTACCTTGAGTGCTATCCAATAGGCAACCGGAAAACCCAGAATCAGGCAGGCGAGAGTGGTGCCAATCGAGAAGAAGAGCGATCGCCCCAATACGGGAAAATAATCAGGTTGCACAATCCGCAGGTAATTATCTAACCCAGACGGATTCACAACCTGACCTGGTCGAATTCCAGGTACCAGGCTCAACTCAAAAATTAACAGCGTGGGCACTACCAGCAATAGTGCTAGCCATACTCCCGCTGGAGCCAGCATCAGCAAAGGTTGTAGCCATGTTGGTTTCACCTGACTGTCGGGTTGATTTGCAATTGGATGAGATGGGTTTGTCATAATCAACCGCTCGTCAACTTTGTCCAATACTGATCGTATAGCTCGGTTACTTTCGCATCGAGAGGGATAATTCGCTCACAAGCTTTAATTACCTCGTCTGAAGGAAATAAGCTGCGATTGTTGCGAAGCGGTGCTGGAAGCTGATCGTAAGCTGCCTGGTTGGGCGTAGCAAAAAACAACCGCTGGGTCACATCGGCTGCTACAGAGGGCTGCATCATGAAGTTGATCCAGGCGTAAGCGGCATCGGGGTTGGGGGAAGTGGTTGGGATCACCATTGTGTCGCTCCACAGTGAGGTGCCGCTTCTAGGAATGACATAACGCAGTTTGGCATCGGGGTTTTCTTGAATTAGCCGCACAGCATCAGCGGAATAAGCCATCGACAGCAACAAGTCGCCTGCTAACAGGCGATCGCGCCAGGCATCGGTGGTAAACGTGGTCACGGCTGGCTTCAACTGCACTAGTTTTTCGTATGCCTGCTTAATTTCAGTCGGGTTGGTGGAGTTGTAGGAATGCCCCAACGATTTGAGCGTTGCCCCCATCACCTCCCGCACATCTGCCAGCAGAGTCATCTTTCGGTTCAAGGGCTGTTGCATTTGCCACAGGTCTTGCCAGTCTTCCGGTCCCGGATTAAGCGCATCGGTGTTGTAGATCAAGCCAGTAGTGCCCCAGCTAATCGGGACACTGTGCTGATTGCCTGGATCGTAGACTGAGTTCTGAAACTCCGGGAGCAAGTTTTCTAGTCCACTAATGCGGGAATGGTCCAATTGGCTGAGGAGCTTCTTCTCAATCATCTCAGCAACTTTGTAGTCCGATGGGTAAATCACGCTGTAGATGGCCCCTTTGCCTGTTTGGAAGGTTGCCAGCATCGTTTCGTTGGAGTCGTAAATATCTGCTGTAATGTTGATGCCAGTTTGAGTGTGAAAGGTTTCGGTGAGTTGAGGGTCGATGTAGCTTTCCCAGGTGTAAATCGATAAATCATCTTTATTCCCTTTGCTCAAGGCTGGACGCACTTCTGCCAATGTCCAACCGCAACCCGAAAGGACCATACCAGACGCGATCGCGGCCGATGTCTGGAGTATCTGGCGGCGTGTGAGGGAGCGGCGGGAGAAGTGAGCGGGCAAACCAATCATGGGCGCAGGAGCAGCGGAGGATGGGGAAGGTGAGCAGAGATGGGGGAGATCAGGTGATGGGTATGGCGAGGCAATCTTGTGGACTCCAGGAGATGTAGATGGGCGTGTCTTCGCTGGGGAAGGTTGTGGGCAGATTGGGACGCATCACCGTGAGGCGATCGCCAGAGGTTAAGTCCACCAAACAATGCAAATGGGTGCCCAGATACATGACGTTGCGTAAGCGCCCTTCAAAGCTATTAACATCCTCATTTGGGCGAGACAGGCTCAGGCGAATACTTTCCGGTCGCACACTGACAACCACAGAACCTGAGGTTAAGGAACTACCAGCATCCGGGGGTTTTGCCTTAATCTTCAAGCCGTTATCGGTGATCACCCACAACATCGTTGGGTAAAAACCCTCGATCTTACCGTGAAACAGGTTTGTATCTCCGATAAAATCGGCAACAAAGGGTGTTTTGGGTTGTTGATAAATTTGTTCAGGTGAGTCAATCTGTTCAATCTTGCCCTGGTTCATCACGGCGATGCGATCAGAAAGACTCAGCGCCTCTTCCTGATCATGCGTCACCATGACAAAGGTTAATCCCAGTTCTCGATGCAGATTTGACAGTTCCATCTGCATTTCTTTACGCAGTTTTAAATCCAACGCACCTAACGGTTCATCCAGAAGCAACACCGCAGGACGGTTGACTAAGGCTCGAGCTAACGCTACGCGTTGCTGTTGTCCGCCCGAAAGCTGCGCCGGAAAGCGCTTAGCAAACCCATCCATCTTCACCAGCTTGAGCGATTCATCAACACGTTGCTGGATGTCTGCTTTCGTATGCTTTTGCAGGCGAAGACCAAAAGCAACGTTTTCCCAAACAGTCAGGTGGTTAAACAGGGCGTAACTTTGGAACACGGTATTCACAGGGCGACGATAGGGTGGCACCCGATTCATGAAATGTCCCTGAATTAATAATTCTCCAGAAGATGGGGTTTCAAAACCCGCCATCAGCCTCAAGGTTGTTGTCTTGCCGCAGCCCGAAGGTCCCAAGATGCTGAAAAATTCTCCTCGTCGAATACCGAGGTCAATTCCACGAACGACGGTATCGCTGTTGAATACCTTAAAAACCTTGCGTAATTCGACATCGAATTCTGCATCGGCTGTTGTGGAAGTTTGATTTTGCGTAGCAGCCTGAGACATAGTGGCGACTTCCCTGTTCTTGCCGGTTGACTCTACTGGTTTGGCGGTAGACAAGCAGTTAAAACGTTGGATTTATTGTACCCGCCCAAAAATTGTCTGAGATCCGTTTGCCATTGCGGGACACGGCAAACGGTTGTCTTGAATATCCAAAGTAAACTATTCTGGCTACCTGGGATGAGATGACTATAACCCTGGAGTCAATACTTGGTTATAGGTTGCCCAACTGTATGGACGAATAATCAGTGTTTCGCGAAACACTATTTGCTATTCTCAAATTGTCTACGCCCTTTTTTTGTTGAATTACGCGCTTTTTCATAAATCGTTTGATAGTTGCTCTACCAAATCCTTTGATGGTTTCCTGTCGATCGCGTCACTTAGTTTGACATGACCTTACTTCAGCCGCAGTTATCTACCGCTAGCCATTCAGACACTCGCACCGTTGGGCAACGCTATCGTTCCGTGTTTCTGATGCTCATCATTTCCATCTTGCTCATTGGGGGATTGGGCAGCCGATTGGTGTATTTGCAGATTATTGAAGGCGATCGCAACCGACAATTGGCGGATAAGAATCGCATTCGACTGATTCCAAAATCGCCAGAACGGGGTGTGATTCGCGATCGCAAAGGCAGAATTTTGGCAGGTAGTCGCCTTTCTCACTCTGTGTTTCTGTGGCCGCTTGCCAGAAAGAAGGGCGAATGGACTTCAACCATCAAGCGATTGTCTCAGCTTCTCAACGTCCCCGAACGCGTTATCTTGAAGCGGTTGGAACAAGCAGGCTATAACTCACCCTTCCTGGTTCGCGTTGCTCGTGGGATTACTCCAGCCCAAGTCACGGCTATTACGGAGTATGCCGGGGAATTGGAAGGAGTGCAGGTAGATGCGGAAGCAGTTCGCTATTATCCCAATGGGGATTTGGCCGCTCATATTTTAGGCTACACCGGCGAACTCAGCGACGAAGAACTGGAACGTCGCAAAGACGAAGGTTATCGCCTCGGCGATGTGGTGGGTCAAATGGGGATTGAACTTGCATTTGAAAATCTGCTGCGAGGAGAACGGGGTGGGCAACAGGTTGAAGTGGATGGGGCAGGGCAGGTAATTCGGATTTTGGGACAAAAGCCAACCAAAGCTGGGCAAGATGTGACGCTAACGATTGACCTAGATTTGCAAAAGGCTGCTGAGAAAGCATTAGGAAACCGCAAAGGCGCGATCGTCGCGATCGACCCAAACAATGGTGCGGTTCTAGCAATGGTCAGCCGTCCTGCGTTTGACCCCAACCTGTTTTCGACCCGTATTACCGATGCCCAGTGGAAGCAGTTACAGAGTGCCGATCATCCCTTCGTGAACCGAGCGCTGCAAGCCTTCCAGCCTGCCAGCACCTTCAAAATTGTGACCACTGTCGCAGCGTTGGAGTCAGGCAAGTTTACTCCCGATACCGTATTACCAACTTACCCTTCGCTGACTATCGGCGGTATTGTGTTTAATGACTGGAACCGTGCTGGGTTTGGTCCGCTGGATTTTCCTGGGGCAATGGCATGGAGTAGTGACACCTTCTTCTACCAGGTGGCGATGACAATTGGCGACACGACGCTGATTGATTGGACACGCAGATTTGGGTTTGGTCACAAAACTGGCATTGAACTTGGCATGGAGGAAGCGAAGGGATTAGTTCCCAATGATGCCTGGAAACGTCAGGAACTCAAGGAAGGCTGGTATCTTGGCGATACTGTGAATATGTCCATTGGTCAAGGCTTTTTGCTGACAACGCCACTGCAAGTGGCAGTTATGTTTGCAGTGCCAGCGAATGGTGGTTTTCGGGTAAAACCTCATCTGTTGAAAGACAATGAGGAGTCTAAGAGTTGGCGTGAGTCCTTAAATCTTCAGCAGACGACGGTTGAGAAACTGCGTCGTGGTTTGCGAGAAGTGGTGACTTATGGAACGGGTGGTGCCGTAAATGACCCAACATTACCTGCGATCGCGGGTAAAAGCGGCACCTCCGAAGACGTGGGCGGCGGGTCAGATACCTGGTTTGGAGCCTACGCACCAGCCGATAAACCTCAGATCATTGTTGTGGCATTTGCTGAAAAATCTGGCGGTGGCGGTGGTTCTGTGGGTGCGCCCATTGTTCGACAAGTATTACACGCCTACTTCGACAAAAAACTCAATCAATCCACTCCAGCTAAGCCCCCCGCACAGCAGTAAGCGCAAAAGGGCTACCTCTTCCATCCTTAACAACTTTGTTGAGTCAGGTAATATGTGATTGCTATCACTTGTGGGAGTGTCTCTCGCCCGCTGTCTTTGCGATTGCCATTACTTGTTGAAGTGTGTTCAGTCACGCTAATCATGGCAGGAGCATCACCATTAAGCAGAGAGGATTATCACTTTCGGAGGAAAAATACGGGGCATGATTAAGGATGTAAGCCCTCAAATACTTAATCAAGGATTTGCCCTATGAAACTCGTTTATCGTGGTTTAGCGTTCGATTACGCACCTCAGCCTCAGCAATTTGTTCAGCCTCGTGCAATGAACTGGCGCTATCAATGCTGCCAGGGAGAACAAGACATGGCCGCCTGTTATGTTCCCTTGCCTCAAGCAATTTATCCACGCGCAATAAATTGGCGCTACCGAGCGATAACCATCATGTAATGCAAAGCTTTGATGGCAAAGTTTGATTGATTGTTTTCAAGAATCCTCGCCTAGTTGGCCTGAGGATTCTTGCTGCAATAGACCTAAATTACGGACTGGAATCTGGGTTTGAGGTAGATATGGGTTCGACTAGCGGCGCTGATTCTATAACTGACGTTGGCTCTGCTACAGGAAATGGTTCCATAACTGATTCAACCGTAGGTGTTGATTGTGTGACCAACAACGGTTCTACAGTTGCAGGTGATGGATGAACTACGTGGGCAGACACTAATCCGTTCTCTGAAGCGGACTGGGTTTCAGATTTTGAAGTGGATTCCTTCTTCGCCTGCACAACCTGAGTTGAATAGATTTCTACATCCCGCTGAATAATCGCCTCAACGTTGCCAGCAAAGTCGTTAAACGCCTGGTCATGGTTGGCAAAAGGTTCGTAGATGCCACCCAATTCAAAGAATTGCCAACCCTGTGTTTTCAATGTTTCTACACTGCGGCGATAATGCCGCCAACGCTCACCATAGTTAAAGAACTGCTCAACGGCAGCACTAACGGCAACTACTTGGCTCAGTGCAAAGGTGGAAATTGCGATCGCTTGCTTCACCTGCTGATTTTCAGTGCTTGTGAAATTTAAGCTAACCAATGCCGGAATAATCACGCCACCAATGATAGTTGTCAGACGCAGCCTGTAGTAAAAATTTCTGGCTCGACTGGCTCGACTTTCCATCCACAAAACCTGGTCAAGCCATCGAGATTTCAAATAATACTTCTGACGCTCTTGCAATTCCAGACTATCGACCAGTTGCCCAAATTCTTGCCTTAAAACCTCTTCATAAGAATTCTTTCTAGACATACAGCACCTGATTGTTCGCGCAGACTCCAAAATATTAATTTATCTTGCATAGTCAATTTTCCTGACAACCCTGCCGATTTATTTAACCAAAATTCTTTAATCTCAAGATTTAAAGGTTGAGAGTGCTACTGTACGTCAACACCAGCCAGGCTCGTCGCGCCGATTCAGCTAATGAATCAGGTCTCTTGCAGCCCGCAAGAGAAGGTTAAAATCTTTCTGTTATAAAAAACACATTTTTGTTTCATCCTGCAAAATTGTGTTATCAATGGACCACTTGTTTCGGTTGTAGCCATTCTATGGTCTGCACCCAATCATCACGATCGTCACCTGATACTGCTGACTAAATGTCTTTTGACCTGAGGTATTTGGGAAGCGTATCAGTTGATTTACTTGCTACTGGCAAGACTGATTTACTTGCTACTGGCAAGACAATTTGAGCAACGTTTTGCAGAAATATTAAGAATCTTAAGAAGTCAACAATGGAGACTCAGTTCGCAGTAGAGTCGGAACAGTCTGTCCTGAAATTATTAAGATAGGAAACTTCGTTATGACAGGTTCATACGCAGCTTCATTTTTGCCCTGGATTCTAATCCCAGTTGTTACCTGGCTCTTGCCTGCTATTACGATGGGTCTGCTATTTCTTTACATTGAACGTGAAGATCCGAGCGGAATTTAGATCTTGCTTAAATTTCTTTAAGTAGTTAAAACCGCCAGTGCATCCACTGGCGGTTTTTTTAGTGGTATTGATTTCATCAAATGCAACCCTTCAACCTAAGAGCTAAAGGGCTGATTTGACTCAAACTGAAGAACCAAGACCTGCATAAGCACCGTAGAAAAACAAGCCCAAAACAGTAATTATACCTAAGCCTGCAATGGTTGCGACAATCCAAAGAGGAATTCTGCCAGAACTCAACATGATACTTATCTCCCGCAAAAAGGATCAAGGAAAAACGAACAATGGATGTAAAAAGGCTTCTAACTAGTTGAAGAAGTAACTAGAGAATAGAATACCGAGAACAAAAATGAGCAACAGCCCTAAGTAAAGGGATGTACGGTTTAACTCAACAGGCTGCTTGTTAGGATTTGGGGATCTTTGAAGTGCCACGGCTTTCTACCTTTGAATAAATTGCATTGCAGCGATCGCGCCCAAGAAGAAAACAGTTGGGACAGCCAGCGTGTGAACAGCCAGCCATCTAACTGTAAAAATGGGATAAGTAACGGGTTGATTCGGAGTATTGCTAGTCATAATGTCTCAGACGTTGCTTAAACTACTTATTCTGAATGAATTGTTCAATCTGTTGCTTCGCTTCAAAGCGGTCTTTAACGATGGGCGCTTGCTGGCGAGTTGAAGTGTAGTACTCATTTGGACGGGGAGTGCCAAACACGTCGTAAGCCAGACCAGTGCTCACAAACAACCATCCAGCGATGAACAAAGCGGGAATAGTGATGCTGTGAATCACCCAATACCGAATACTCGTAATGATGTCCGAAAACGGACGCTCTCCAGTCGTTCCAGCCATTCGATTCCTCCACTAAGAAATGTCTAAAAACTTAATCTCTATCATACGAGACTGCTGACACAAGCAGAACGTTTAAGCAGTTTCGTGCGATGAAGTATTCTAAGAAACGCCGCTAACGTACTTCAGTAAGGTACCCTGCTGGCCAATAATGAAGCCTTTCTCGGTTCCAAAAAACTTGATACGGTAAAGGTTGGATGGGACATCTTCCACAAACCGATCTTTCTGCCAGGTATTGCCGCCATCCTGGCTTAGAAGTAAGTTGCCACTACCACCTGTCACCCAAACCTCGTCGGGTGTGCGGTACGCCAAATCTAGCAACCCCCAGCTTGTTGAAAACTCTGGGCTAATTGCATCCGACCACTCCTCAAGGTTTTCTGGGCTGCTGAATTGAACCTGTCCACCCCGTGCCAACATCCACAGCCGCCCGTCTTTTGTGAAGCCCATATTTTGGACACGGCGGGAACTGTTGCGATTGTGGGGTTCCCAGGCGCTGAGTCCTGGTTTCCAGGTGGAGTAGAAATTGCCACGAGCCGAAACGGCAACATACTCACCATTGGAAGAGCGGGAGATGTTCCGTACTACGCCAACAGCTTCTTCTACCATTGCTTTCCAGGTTTTGCCACCATCGGATGTTTGATAGATTGCGCCGATGTTGGTTGTCATTTCAGCGGACTGCGGTCCAAGTGCTTCAATCGTATTGGGAGCACCGGGCAGTTTCTCACTTAACGGAATCCGCGACCATGAGCGTCCTTCATCTTCTGTATGTAGCAGGATGGACGGTTGACCAACAATCCAGCCTTCGCGATCGCGAAAACTGACGGATGTAAATCGATAGGGTTGGTCGAGGTCGAGAGTGCGCTCCTCCCAAGTTTCACCGTTGTCAGTGGTTTCAAACAGCGTCGCATTCGCACCCACTACCCAGCCGTGGGGCGATTTGTCATTTACAAACGCGATGTCTAGCAAATTAGATTCTGTAGGAACGGTGACTACCTGCCAGGGATTAAAATCTGTTGAGGCAAGGTATCCATTGCTGCAACCCATACACAGAAGAGCAACCGCAGCAAATCCCAAAAATTTCCGTAATAGGTTTGTAGCTATATTCATTAATCCCGACTCTCAATCGATAACCAATACTGTTGTGCGCTACGTCGATTCATTTCATTGCAGCCCATACAGGCTCATAAAGAAAAGAAAAGCCAGCACCAAACCGCCAAAAATCAAAATATTTTTTTGTCCAGGCGTTAAGGTATTGACTCCAAGCCCATACCCTAAATTCTCTTTGAATCCAGAGGGAGCACCTTTCGTTCCGATGTTGCTAAATTTGGCAGTTCTTGCTCCACAAACCGGGCAACGCCAATCATCGGGAAGTTCAACAAACGGCGTTAATGGTGGAACTTGACGTTTATCGTCACCCTTCGTTGGCTCGTAGACATATCCACAAGCCTGACATTCGTAACGATCCAACGCGGCGAGATCTGTTGTTTCAGTACTCATGGTCGTTAAAAGCTATTGCCTGAGAGAGGTGTCAGTGAATCTGAAAACTCTATTAATTTATGATACGACTCAAGGGGGTTTGTCGCTAGCAAATTGGCGCGATCGCTGTGACTGTAGGATGTTGCGAAAAATGAGTTTTGACCCAATAGGTGATTTTGCTGGAATGGGAGCATACCTATCGCAACTATTGATTATCTTTAGATTCTGGGTGGGTGAGGTTCTATCATTTTGTAAAGTGTAGCCCTCTATAATATGAAGGGCGTGCAATACTCCACCCCAGTTAGCAACGATTTAAAGGAACTTATAACGTGTTTGTTCTCTCTGGATACGAATACCTCTTAGGGTTTTTGCTCGTTAGCAGCCTTGTTCCGGCGCTGGCGCTTACAGCCGCAAAGCTTCTTCGTCCTAGCCGTCGTGGTCCTGAACGGCGCACTACCTATGAATCAGGTATGGAACCCATTGGCGCAGCCTGGATTCAGTTCAATATTCGTTACTATATGTTTGCGCTGGTATTTGTCATTTTTGACGTGGAAACAGTTTTTTTGTACCCCTGGGCAGTCGCCTTCAGTCAGTTAGGGCTGCTTGCCTTCATTGAAGCGTTAATCTTCGTCGCGATATTGGTAGTTGGTCTTGTTTATGCTTGGCGGAAAGGAGCACTTGAATGGTCTTAAACTCTGATGCGATAGCTCAAGGTGCCCTTCTGGGGAAGGATGAGCGCCTGATCAACCCGATTGAGCGACCTCCAGTCACTCAAGATTTGTCTGAAAACGTAATTTTGACCACAGTAGATGATTTGTACAATTGGGCGAGGCTGTCAAGCTTGTGGCCCATGTTGTACGGCACAGCTTGCTGCTTCATTGAGTTTGCTGCACTGATTGGTTCTCGCTTTGATTTTGACCGTTTTGGGCTGGTGCCCCGCTCCACTCCTCGCCAAGCGGATTTAATCATTACCGCTGGCACTATTACGATGAAGATGGCTCCTGCGCTGGTACGGTTGTATGAGCAGATGCCTGAGCCGAAGTACGTAATTGCCATGGGTGCTTGCACGATTACAGGGGGAATGTTTAGCGTTGATTCGCCCTCGGCGGTACGCGGAGTTGATAAGTTGATTCCGGTTGATGTGTATTTGCCAGGATGCCCGCCCCGCCCGGAAGCAATTATTGATGCCATTATTAAGCTTCGCAAGAAGATTTCTAATGAGTCGATTCAGGAGCGTGGTAACCTGCGACAAGTGCATCGCTATTACAGCACCACCCACACGATGAAGGCGATCGACGCAATTCTGGATGGTAAATACTTGCAAACTGGAACGCGTGAGGCTCCCCCGAAAGAACTCATGGAAGCAATGGGGATGCCTGTGCCACCTGCGCTGCTAACATCACAAAAGGAGGAAGCAGGTCGTGGCTGATGAACAAGATAAGCAGATCGTCGCAGAATCTGCTCCGATTGTAGAAGCGGGCAAGGTTTCCAAGTGGCTGTTAGAGAATGGGTTTGATCACGAGTTCATGGGGCTTGACGCATCTGGCGTTGAAACTCTGAAAGTTGATCGTGATTTTCTCATTCCCATTTCAACCGCTCTCTACGCTTACGGTTTTAACTACCTTCAGTGCCAGGGTGGTTATGATGCAGGTCCAGGGCAAGACCTGGTCAGTTTCTACCATCTTATTAAGGTTAGTGATGATGCCGATCGCCCTGAAGAGGTGCGGGTTAAAGTCTTTTTGCAACGAGAAAACCCTTCTGTTCCTTCGGTGTATTGGATTTGGAAGGCGGCAGATTGGCAGGAGCGGGAGTCCTACGATATGTATGGCATTGTGTATGAAGGACATCCCAACCTGAAGCGGATCTTAATGCCAGAGGATTGGGTAGGCTATCCCTTGCGGAAAGATTATATTTCTCCCGATTTCTATGAGCTGCAAGATGCTTACTAAAGTGCTTTAAAGCTTGTTCCTTCTAATTTCATCAGGTGTTAGGGAGGATCTGGTTGCCTCTCTAACACTTGATTGTTTTAGGGATCGAGCTGCACAAAGTCTGGCAGGAGCGATCGATAGTGTGGCTCTACCTGATGAATTGTTTGAAATTGAACCTGCTGCCCCTGTTGTCTGTGAGTTAAAAGATGGTGGTGCAGGGTTTGTCGGTCAATTTTCAAGGGTTGATTCTTTGCGACCACTTGCGTTCCATCTACCCAAACCGCCTCTACTACATGTGTAGGTCTGCCCAAAATCAATGAGCGGATCGGATCAGTGCGTGGCAGTAAAGACAGATTTGTCAGGTCATACATCACGAGATCCGCTTTTTTCCCAACTTCCAATGTTCCAATCTGGTCAGCCAGATTTACGCCTTTTGCTCCGCCCAGGGCTGCCATTTGAACGGTTTGTCGAGGAGTGAGCCAATGACGGTAGTCTGGCTCGGTCAGGGTGTGCAGAATGGTGCCTAATTTGAGTGCTTCTAACAGGTCTTGGGCATCGTTGCTTGCAGCTCCATCACAGCCAAACGCCACGTTGACTCCTGCCTTGCGGCATTTCAAGATGGGGGCAATGCCGCTACCCAGACGTAAATTACTGAGTGGATTGTGCACGACGGTTGACTGAGCATTTGCCAGAATTTCTAGATCGCGATCATCCAGCCAAACCGCATGGGCGAGTGTGGTGCGGTGATCGAGAAAGCCAAGCTGTTGGAGGTGGTGCACAGCGCTCTCTCCGTACTTTTCTTGAGCGAGCAATTTTTGAGCCTGAGTTTCTAGCAGGTGCAGATGGCGGCAGAGATTGTAGCGATCGCTCAGCTCAGCATATCCCTGCAACAATGCATCAGAACAGCGATGAAATCCGGTTGGTCCGACTGCAACCTGAATTCCAGTAGAGGGGTGGTGAACCTGTTGGATGATCGACTCCATCAATGCCAGAATATCTGCCGTTGAGCGGGGGTAGGGTTGAGAAGTACGCGATCGCCCACGTGGTAACCCCGCCAAAAAAGGCTCGTCCATCATTAGGGGTGCAATAAAGGCTCGGATTCCTACATCGCGATATGCCTGAGCAACCGTAGCCGCCGCCTCTAGTTCTTGATTCCACGGCAACAGAACATGATCCATGATGCAGGTACCGCCCGACAGCAACGTCTCAACGGCGGTGCTCACAGCCCCCCAGTACAACTCATCCAGGTTTGAAGACGACGCAGCATCAAAAACGTCTGCCAGCCAAAGTTCCAACGGCAGTGGGCGAATTAGTCCGCGTTGCCAGATCTGTGGGGAGTGGGTGTGAGCGTTCACAAAGCCAGGCAAGATCAATTTGTCTGTGGCATCGATACAAACATCCGCAGTTTGTAAATCGGGCGAGATGGCCACAATGCGATCGCCCTCCAGGTGGATACTGGTGGTTTCGTAGCCTTCCGCCACTGGAACCAGCCCATTTTGAATTAAAACACTCACGGCTCAATCCTCACCCATTTTTAAGTTCGTCGTTGTTCAATCTCGCCATGTTCTTTTAGCAAAGCGGCAAGTTTGCGACGCATAATGATGCCGGGCTGGTCAGATGGCATGTGTTGTTCATCGGGAATGGCGAGGGGGGCATCGTAATCAGTGGATTCCAGCACTGATCGGTCTTCCATGGTTACCTGACGATCAAACGCGATGATTGATTCGGCAGCCGCATCTGCTTCGGTATCGCTTCGTAGACAAAACTGGATGATTTGCGAGGCGCGATCGCTAATTGGAGTTGCCGCCGTAAAGATCAAATGGACTAAACCATTGGGGTAGGTGATCTTTAGCGTCCGCGTAAAGGGCATGAACCAGTTAGCATCCACAGTGCGAATTGTCGTAGCTTCTGCCAACTGCAAATTCGTTTGCTGCAAGGGCGGGTTGACGACGGGCACACGACTTTTCATGTTTAACCCATAATCTACAGGCGTAATCTCGATTGAAGCGGGTTCGGGTTGGTGCTGATCCCCAAAAGATGCGGCGTGCACAAAACTAAAGTGGGAATTGTCGAAAGAATTCTCCATCACGCGCAGCCCGCTGCATTCCCAGCGTTCGTAGAATTGATGAATTAACCGCATTGCTGGATCTGCTGCTTCAGAAATAGCTGGAATCGGCAGTAAAGGAGCGGCATCCAGACAAACCCACACATAGCCATACCGCTCGGTGCATAAATAACTGACAACCTTGTAACTGGAAGGAATGGTTTGCCCTGGCTCAAATTGCGGCACATTGACGCAGACTCCATCGCTGTTATAAGACCAGCCGTGATAAGGACACCGCAGACAACCGTTGATAATCACCCCTTTGGACAATTGGGCAGAGCGGTGGCAGCAGCGATCGCTCACCGCCGCTGGCTTACCATCTGCATCCAACCAAATTGCCAGTTTTTGTCCTAATAATTCAAACGGAGAGGGGGTCTCAAACGATAAAGAGGAGAGCGGCACAATCGGATACCAGAAGCGCTTCAGCACGGGCTGTTTAGTTACCAGCATTAGATTGGAACCTCATCACAAACACAGCAACTCGTGGAGTGTATCAAACGGGAAGCGGTGCAACAGTAGCAAAGTAAGCCGTTTGAATTAACGTTTTGCTACGGAATTAGAGGTGGGATAACTGGATCTCGGCTGTTTTTGAAGCCAATCTTGACCAAGTTGAATAGTGACATCAGAATTCAAATCGCCAGCGCTGTCTACGCGGATCTCGCCCACTCCTAAAACCTGGCGAAGGGCTTCGGCATTTTTGATATCGCCCTGTTGAGCGACAATCCGCGTCGCAGCTAACGGCTCTCCGTAAGGATCGGCGATGATGACATTGCTGTAGCCTGCTTGCCCCAACCGGGTTACCAGGGCTTCTGAACTGGCTTGACGAGTGCTGTCTTGGATTGAAATTCGCAAGTTGGTTGGCTGTCCGGCAGCGATCGCGGTAGTGCCAACGTCAAAATACTGCGCTGCGAGGGAGCTAATGCGATTCGCGTCGGGTAACCAATAGCTAGTGCCGTAAGTGCTAATGTCTCCGTACTCGCCAGGAACAATCAGCATTTGCATATTAGAGCGATCGATGTTAGTGGCAAATCCTACCAATGCCACCAGTTCTTCAACCGTGAGATTGGTGTCGATATGGGATTTGACGACCGACAAGATTTTGGGTAAGCGAGCCACCGTTGCTGGATTTAAGGTTTGTTCAGACAGTGCCCGCATCACCATTTGCTGACGCTGCACGCGCCCAATATCGCCGAGTTCATCATTCCGAAATCGCAGTAACTGAAGTGCCTGATTACCGTTAAGATGCTGTTTTCCAGCTTTGAGGTTGACGTACAGGTGTTGGCTGTCGTCCTGATATTTCATATCTTTGGGCACGTAGACCGTAACCCCGCCCAGTGCATCAATCAGAGCTTCAACCCCTTGCACATTAATTGTCACGTAACGATCAATGCCGATGCCGCCCAGTAACTCACTCACGGCACGGGCGCTCAGGGCAGGACCTCCCAGCGAGTTGGCCGCGTTAATTTTGTTGACTCCATACCCAGAAATTTCAACACGAGTATCTCTGGGAATGGAAAGAAGTACCACCTTTTTCGTTGCTGGATCGAAGCGTAGCAGCAACATTGTATCGGTCAGCCCTTCAAAAGAATTGACCAGGGAGTGATACCCCAAATTCTGCTGAGCTGAATCATCGGTTAAATCGCTGGTTAATACTTTAGCTCCCAGCACCAGAATATTGACAGGGCGGGTGAGTTCAGGTAGTTGCAAGTTGTTTACCGATGACAAATTGCCTTTAGAGAAAACGGCAGCATCGGTTGGAGATAACTTACGCTGCATTAAAGGAGTGCTTGCCATGGTCATTGCTAAAATTGCGCCCGCCGTTGCCGATAGCAACGCCACACCAGTTAGCCCAATTATCATCCAAACCCAGCGGTAGCTTCGCTTTGAGACTTTTCTCAAAGTTGGTAATGGTGGTTTGGCGCTACTCGCATTAATCGGTTGACGTTTCTGAGGGTTCACAGGCTTCTCTTGGGGACGCGATCGCTAGGCGGCTGGCTGAGGCGCAGAATGTGATTACTGAAAGCGATATCACAATGAGCGATCGCCCATAGCCTATCGACTTACCTTGCGTCCCAGCAGCAGCATAGTAACAACAATTCCAGGAAACTGCCGTAAATTTTGCGGAATCTTTGAGGGTTTAGACTGTAACTGCCTGATTATCCACCCGACGAACCGCAACCACCGACGGTTTTGGTGGCTGATTTACCTGCTTACTGGGCCAATTAGACCCGATCGGCACCTTGCGCTTCTGCATAAACTCCTTGCCATCTGTTGTTAGCAGTGCAAATTCTCGCTCTTCAAATGCCATATCCTTACGAGTTCCATTCGATTCACCGGGGTGCTGCACTGCCAGAAATAAGGTTTTGGCATCTGCCGAGAAACAGGGTCCTGTGGTTTCACAATCCATCGGACCGGTGCCAAATAGAAATGCCTGTCCTGCTGCTTCAGGCGACATGGGCATATACCAAATGGCATTATTGCCGTAGATGCCACGCAAATTAGACTGACTCAAAGGTACGCCATTTTTCTCACGGCGGTTGGCAGGAACCGATTTATTTAGTTTGTCGGATGACATATCGGTAACCATCCAGAGATTGCCTTTAGGGTCAAAGGTAAGGTTATCGGGATTGGCAAAGCCCATGCCACCTGCCGCGGGTTCACCTCCAGTTGCCATCATCTCCCAACGAAAAGTTGTGGCATCAGGGGCATTACCGTCCTCGCTGAGTTTCATAATCCAGCCGTACTCATAGGCGGTATTGCCATCAGGTCCCTTAAAGATTCTCAAATCTGGGCTACCATCCTGTTTGCTAATGCCGCCAGAGGTGAAGGTGATGTATAAAGCACCATCTGGACCGATTTCGGTGTCTTCGGGACGAGCTGTACAAGTGGCACCTACGGCATTTCCAGCGTAGTGAGCATCGATCAAAATTGCGCCCTGTTGCTCTATTTTATTGCCGTTGTATAAATCGCCCAGGGTTTTGAATTTTTGTTTGAATGCCGCAATTTCTTCGTCTTCAGTTGCTTTGAAAAAGCCACCTTCGGGACGCTGAGGCAAGGGCAACATCACACCGCTGAGAAATGCAGGAGAAACGGGGTCAACGGGGGTACTCGGCGAGAGGGGAATCCAACGACCAGTACCATCTGCATTGAATTGGGCAGCATAGAGCATTCCTTCTTCCAACAGTTTGGAATTGGCTTTGTCTTTGGGGTTTTTTACGGTGCCGTTGCTGACAAATTTGTAAATGTGTCCACCGCGGCGATCGCAGCCAGAATAGAACGCTAAAGGTTTCCCTTCTACCACGCGCACTCCCACTGCTTCGTGGCGATAACGTCCTAGCCAGGTATGCTTGGTGCCATAGTCATTGGGATTGGCCGGATCAATTTCAACCATCCAACCATATTTGTTGCCTGCCAATCCAAAAACATTGCCTAAGCCCGTCAACTCTTCGTCGGTAATGTTGAACGGACAGTGCACCGGGTCAAAGGACGTACCATCTGCGTAGACGTACTCTGGAACCTGCACCTGGATATTTTCTTCAGCGCTGAGAACAGTGCCCCAGGGAGTTTGTCCACCCGCGCAGTTTTGAAAGGTGCCGATAATTTTATCACCAAGTTTGTCGGTGTAGCCCTGTCCTTGCGTTTTCTTGAATACTGCTGTCGCGGGTCCGGTGGCACTAAGGTAGCGTCCATCTTCTAAGCCAGAAATGCCTGAAATCCGGCGATCGGGCGCAGCAGTAATGCGCTCCCAGCGTCCTTCAGGATTACGTCTCAAAGAGATGACACCCAAGCCCTGATCAGTTAACCCTTCTCTTGAAATGGTTTTAACTTTTTCTTTGATGGGGTCACCATCCTTGAGGGCAAAGGCGTTTAAGCCAGGAATGCGATCGTCCTTCACCGCTTTAATGGCTTTTCGCACTGCCTGTTGCACTTCGGCGAGCGGTAGTGGTTTTCCGATGACAGTCTCAAAACTTTGTTGCCAGGGGATGGCGCTGATGTATTCAAAATTGACGCTCAGCACCGCTTCGTTTTCCCCGGTCTCTACGAGTGCCAGATAATCGTTGTTGTAGCCAAAGCGAGAATTCCCAACTTTGTCTCCCCAGGAAGCAATAATGTCGTAGGTGAACCCTTCTGGCAAGACCAGATCATCCACGACTTCGTAGTAGCGATAGTCGTTTGCCTGCTGGTCGGCTGCTAGAGTCGTAAATGAAACGGTTTGATAGGTGCCGGTAACGGCCGTTGCTTGCTCTGCCGCTACAGGACTCATGGCTAGAGGAATTGGTCCCTTGATTGGCTGGAACCCTAGCTTTAAAAAGGTTGTGTTTGCCTTTGGTGTCTGACTAAAGGGTTGCAGCGGACTACAGGCGGCTGTTCCAACGGTAGCGCCCAAGAACAAAAGAAAGTGGCGACGATTCAGAATCATAACGGTGGAGGAGTCATCTAACAATGGGTAGATTGCCGTAGTTATGACTCTAGCTTGGCTTTCTTAAGCGTTGGTAAACAAATGCCCGTTTTTCTTAACAAAATCTAGCTCTATAGAGTTGCCGCGATCGCCTTCACGGCTGCTTTTGCCTCTCGCCTTAAGCCTTTGGCGATGCGAAATAGCTCCTCGCCTGTGTGCAGGTAATACTCATCGTAGTTATTGGTGAAAAATTCAAGTTGTTCCAGCCCGTCTCCAACTTGGGAGAGACAGTAAAAAAGATTTGCTGCTGCTCCAGCAACAATCGAGGGATTGGGGAGCGATCGAAATACCCGCTCAGCCTGATTTAGCCAATCTTGACAATCTTCTAGATAATCCTGAAAGTCTTGCATCAAGTCATCATCAAAAGGGTCGGCCGCCAGATCGTCAATTTGGTCATTCAATGAATCAAGAATTTTATGTAGGAGGCGAATCACGGGAGTGTAGACCTGGTTTAGCCACTGTTTCAGGTCTTCCTCAACTTGCTGCCCTGTCTGCTGTTTGCGATACCGCTCTTGTGCAGCAGCCGTCCGCTCTTGCCAGTGATAAACACTGTCTTCGGCGAAGCCGTGAACATTTAAGCGTCGCTGTTTGCGTTGCTGGTCATACTGCTTGCGGCTTTGGGGATCACCTAAAACTTCGTAGGCAGCATTCAACCGAGTGATGCGATCGTGATTTCCAGTTTCTCGGTTGCTGTCTGGATGAAATAACTTTGCCAAACGGCGGTAGGACTGCTTAATCTCTGCATGGGTCGCCGTCGGAGAAATCTCTAAAGTGTCGTAGTGGTCATTGTTCGCCATGCAGCTATTTTATCGTCCTGCTCATGCAGATAGAAGACGAAAGTCCAGGCAGCAGTTGAATGTTGGCTATTTTTTCTAGCCGCTGCCTTCTGACTTTATCTTCATTTAATTGGCTGATGGGGTCATCATTAGCTCTGGATCTTGGAACAACGGTGTACTGAGGTAACGTTCACCAAAACTAGGCTGAATCACAACGATGAGTTTGTCTTTATTTTCAGGTCGGCGAGCCACTTGTACTGCTGCATACACGGCGGCACCACTGGAGATTCCAGACAATAATCCTTCTTCGCGAGCAAGTCGCCGACCATAGGCGATCGCATCATCATCTGAAACTGCAATTACCTCGTCAATTAGGTTGACAGTGAGGACGGGCGGAACAAAGCCTGCTCCAATTCCTTGAATCTTATGGGGACCAGGTCGCCCACCAGAAAGGACTGGACTATTGGAGGGTTCCACTGCGATCGCCTTAAACTCAGGCTTCCGCACCTTAAGCACTTCCGCAACCCCTGTAATAGTTCCCCCCGTCCCAACTCCCGCAACAATCATGTCCACCGCACCGTCCGTATCCTGCCAAATTTCTTCAGCCGTCGTTTCCCGGTGAACTTGCGGATTGGCTGGATTGCGGAACTGCTGCAACATATAAGCATTTGGCAGCGTATCTACAATTTGCTGTGCCCGCTGAATGCAGCCACTCATTCCTTCAATGCCAGGAGTCAACTCCAACTCTGCACCATAGGCACACAGCATTGCCCGCCGCTCCGCACTCATCGTTTCAGGCATCGTCAAAATCAAACGATAACCTTTTGCCGCCGCCGCCATTGCCAGAGCAATTCCAGTGTTACCAGAAGTTGGCTCAACCAAAACGGTTTTTCCAGGTGCAATTAGCCCTTCCCGTTCTGCCGCCGTAATCATGCTGATCCCAATCCGATCTTTCACCGATGCCGAGGGGTTCATGCTTTCCAGTTTGACCACAAGGCGCGCTACGCACCCTTCAGCCTGTGGAATGCGATTAAGCTGAACAAGTGGAGTGCGCCCAATCAATTCAGTAATGTTACCTGCGATTTGCATAATTTCTGATGAGGTTAGATGTAATACATGATGTCTAATTGCCGTCGAGCATCGCGTTTTTCGCAAAGATCTTGTAATGTATGCTGACGCAAAACGGCTTGAGCCGCTTGATGAGCTTCACCCCAAACTTCATAAATCACGGCACTTTCGATTGTTTTAGAAGGAGTTTCTGGATCATTGGGTTGTGCGTCTGCCCCTTCCAAACACGCCATCACTTCTAACAAATTGATCTTCCAGGGTTCACGCGCCAGAATATAGCCTCCCTTTGCGCCTCGTTGAGACCGTACCAGTCCGCCCCGTCGCAGGGTTGCCAGTAGTTGTTCAAGATAGCGATCTGGAATTTGTTGCTGGGCAGAAATCTGGCGAATTTGCAGGGGTTCACCACTCGCGTAGTAAGATGCCAGCTCAATCAACGCAAGGAGCGCATACTCGTTTTTGCAAGAAAGTTCCACAATCTCACCAGGCTAAAAAGGACAAACAGCCTCACCTTCATAACAACGTAAAACCCGTCTGAGTGCTGCCAGACAATTTGTACTGAAGGCTGGAAGTTCTATTACCATAATACTACGGCTCGCCAGTAGGGTTTCTTTAGTATTCAAAGCAAATTCAAAATAAAACGATCCCGCGGATAGCAGGATCGTAGGTACTTTATTTGAAGTTGTTCGTACGACATTCAGCAGAGCAAAATGTCGAACTTGCTGTCTTCTTCATTAAAAAGTGAAGGTCGTCCTCACAACACCAACGAACTGGGTATCGTTTGCACTGTTGCCTTCAGGGTTGAATAAGA
>JACYLN010000088.1 GCA_015272515.1 Leptolyngbyaceae cyanobacterium C42_A2020_001
GAACCTAGGAATGGCGGGACCAAAACCCGCTGCCTTACCACTTGGCGACGCCCCAACGCATCGCAACGCTCATGATTTTAACAGTTTTCGACCTGGAATTGTCAACAAATCTTTGAAACTCTGCAAAAACAAGGGGAACCCTGAGATCTATGGAAAGATTTAAGGGTCGATTATGTAGAATGCTCTCAAACCATTTGGATTCAAACCCGTGAATTTCAATGACTACAACCCAGGAGATTTTTTCGACGAACTGTTTGTGACACAGGGAGAACCCCGTGCAGAAGCGATTCCGCTGATCAACCGGATTAACTCTCTGGGAATGTCTGAAGTGTTGCGGCGACAGCAGGCAGCCCAAATTGCCCTGTTTAAACTGGGCGTAACCTTTAACGTCTACAGCGACAATCAAGGCACAGAGCGCATTTTGCCGTTTGATATTATTCCGCGTATCGTTGCTGCCGATGATTGGGATCTTCTGGAAAAAGGCTTGAAACAGCGAATTCATGCACTGAATCTGTTTCTGTCGGATATTTACTCTGATCAAAAAATCCTGACCGATGGGGTAATTCCGGCTGAGATTGTGTTTTCAGCCAGTGGTTTTTTGAAGCCATGCATGGGATTGCAACCGCCGAAGGGCATTTGGTGCCACATTACAGGAACTGATTTGGTGCGCGATCGCGACGGGCAGTGGTACGTGCTAGAAGATAATCTCCGCTGTCCATCCGGTGTGTCTTATGTGTTAGAAAATCGGCGCGTGATGAAGAGCACCTTTCCGCTGGTGTTCGACACGATGAAAATTCAGCCGGTAGAAGAATACCCCAGTCAATTGCTGGAAACCCTACTAAATCTGGCTCCTGAGCATTTAACCGACCCAACCGTGGTGGTGCTGTCTCCCGGTATCTACAACTCCGCCTACTTTGAG
Organism: Leptolyngbyaceae cyanobacterium C42_A2020_001; assembly: GCA_015272515.1. GTDB lineage: Bacteria > Cyanobacteriota > Cyanobacteriia > Leptolyngbyales > Leptolyngbyaceae > JSC-12. The sequence continues at coordinate 920 of JACYLN010000088.1, forward strand.
CACTCTTACCTGGCCCAACAAATGGGCGTGCAACTGGTGGAAGGTCGAGATTTAGTTGTGGCGGACGGCTTTTTGCAGATGCGAACCACAAAGGGATTACAGCGAGTCGATGTGATTTATCGACGCATCGATGATGATTTTATTGACCCAACCGTATTTCGCTCCGATTCCATGCTGGGCGTTCCGGGCTTGATGGACGTGTACCGGGCAGGACGAGTGGCGATCGCCAACGCACTCGGAACCGGAGTTGCCGACGACAAAGTGATCTACTCCTACGTGCCCGCCATGATCCGCTATTACCTGAACGAAGATCCCATCCTGGCGAACGTGCCCACCTTTCTTTGTTGGGAACCCAAACAACAGGAGCACGTACTGGCAAACCTGGATCAACTCGTCGTCAAATCCGCAGGCGAATCGGGTGGCTACGGGATGCTCGTCGGTCCCCATGCTACCCAGGAAGAACGAGATGCCTTTGCCGAAAAGATCAAAGCTTACCCTCGCAACTACATCGCCCAACCCACCCTCTGCCTGTCACGCGTGCCCGCCATCATCGACAACAGTTTTGAGGGTTGTCACGTCGATCTGCGCCCTTATATCCTTTACGGCAAACAGATCTTCGTCAATCCCGGTGGTTTAACTCGTGTTGCGCTGCGGCGTGGTTCCTTAGTCGTCAACTCCTCTCAAGGCGGCGGCAGTAAAGATACATGGGTCGTGTGTAAGTGAAGTCGCAAGGGGTCAGGAGGTGGGCTTCTGCCGTGAGCCTCAGCGGCTCGACTGAGGTCTCGCCGAACGTCCGAACGGCGAGTGACCGAGTGAGTGAGCGAAATTCCATTACCCACCCACCTACCCCATCTACCTACCCTATCCTCCCCATCACCCTATCCCCTATCCCCGATTCCCTATGCTTAGTCGCGTTGCTAATTCTATCTACTGGCTAAATCGGTATGTTGAACGAGCGGAAAATGTGGCTCGTTTCATTGAAGTGAACCTTAACCTGTTGCTCGATTCTCCCAGCGGCACCACTCAACAATGGGATCCGATTATTTTAACCACGGGGGATTTGCCGTTGTTTCAAGAACGACATGGACAGGCAACGGCGGAGAAAGTCATTCAGTTTTTGAGTTTTGATGCAGCGTATCCCAATTCGATTGTGTCCTGTCTCCGGTTGGCGCGGGAAAATGCGCGATCGATTCGAGAAGTGATTTCGTCAGAAATGTGGCAACAGGTGAATGCGTTTTACCTGATGGTAACGGAGGTGGCGCAAACGGGTTCTCTGTCTGACCTATCGGCAGTGCTCAAGTTTTTTGAGGAGGTGAAGCTTCAGAGTCACTTATTTGCAGGGGTGATGGATGCCACGATGACCCATAACGAGGGCTGGCATTTTGGGCAAATTGGGCGGTTGATTGAGCGGGCAGACAAAACGGCGCGAATTCTGGACGTGAAGTACTTCATTTTGCTGCCATCAGTCAATTATGTGGGCAGTACGCTGGATGAGTTGCAGTGGATGGCGTTGTTGAAATCTGCCAGTGCTTATGAGATGTATCGCAAGCAGGGTGGGCATCGGATTTCACCGAATGCGGTGGCTGAATTTTTAGTGCTGGATACGGAGTTTCCTCGGTCGGTGCGGTCTTGCATTATTGAGGCGGAGCGATCGCTACACCAAATTACCGGAACCCCCATCGGCACATGGCGTATTCCAGTTGAACGCACGATGGGACGGCTACGGTCTGACCTGGATTACATTACCATTGATGAGATTTTTGAAATGGGACTGCATGAATACCTGGATGGACTTCAGAGACGCATGAACGAAGTCGGTGCCAAAATTTTTGAGACGTTCTTTGCGCTCCAACCTGTTGCATGAAATACCAGATCAACCACATAACCGAGTACACCTACGAGCGACCCATTGCCCTGCAATCTCACGTCATTCGGTTACGTCCCCGCAGCGACAACACGCAGATATTGCAATCCTTTCGCTTGTCGGTTACACCTACGCCAAAACAGCAATCTCAAATTGTTGACCTCGATGGAAACGCGATCGCGAAGGTTTGGTTTGACAAAGAACCCACGCAATCACTGGTGATTCATGCCGAATCACTGGTTGAAACGCTGCGAGACAATCCGTTTGAATATTTGTTGGAACCGTGGGCAACCCATCTACCAATTGACTATCCCAGTTCGCTGCTTGCCCAATTGCAACCGTACCTCAAAGGGCAGCGTCCCGGTACTTCTGAGCTGGATCCAGCCGCAATTCAGTTAGCTCAGGAAATTTGGGCAAATGCGGGGGAAACTCCAGCCAGCTTTTTAAGTCAGTTGAATCAGCAAATTTACAAAGGCTGTCAATACATGATTCGGGAAACTGGCGCACCGCTGCCGCCAGGCATCACCTGGACTCAGAAATCCGGTTCGTGTCGCGATTTTGCTGTGTTGTTTATGGAAACCTGTCGGGCGATTGGGTTGGCGGCTCGGTTTGTGAGCGGGTATCAAGAGGGCGATCGCGACAATCCTGAACGACACCTGCACGCCTGGGTGGAGGTCTATTTACCGGGGGCTGGTTGGCGAGGCTACGACCCCACTCAAGGATTAGCCGTTGCCGATCGCCACATTGCTCTGGTTGCCAGTGCTTTTTCGACGCATACTACACCTGTGTCGGGTTCCGTGAGTCCAGGTGGTGTTCCATCCCACATGAACTATCATCTCAAAATTCTGCCAGTTGATTAGATTGCGTTGATTGTTGCTGTTTGCACTGGGCGATCGCTCTACCATATAGCTATCGTATGCATGAGTAGATTATCGTTTAAAGAGGACTGAGCATTGAGCATTCGACCCATTGAAGAAGAAGCGTGGGAGTTACTAGAAAAATCGATCATTTACTATCGGGGATCTCCAGTTGGGACGATCGCGGCTCGTGATCCTGATATTGCCGCGTTGAATTATGATCAATGCTTTGTGCGTGATTTTGTGTCTTCCGCGTTGATCTTTCTGGTCAAAGGCAGGGCAGATGTTGTGCGGAATTTCCTCCAAATCACGTTGAAATTGCAACCTAAAACAGTACAACTTGACTGTTCAAAACCAAGTCGTGGCTTAATGCCTGCCAGCTTCAAAGTCGAGCTATTCAATGGTCAGGAATATATTAAAGCTGATTTTGGTGATCATGCGATTGGTCGAGTCGCTCCAGCAGATGCCTGCCTATGGTGGATTATTTTGTTGCGGGCTTACGTTGTGGCAACTCAAGATTTAGACCTGGCCCATCGAGATGATTTTCAAGAAGGAATTCGGTTAATCCTAACGCTTTGCTTAGTGACTCGTTTTGATATGTATCCGATGGTCTTGGTTCCCGATGGTGCCAGCATGATCGACCGTCGCATGGGGCTATACGGGCACCCCCTCGATATTCAATCCCTGTTTTATGCAGCATTACGCGCCAGTGCAGAGTTGTTGATTCCGAATCAGGAAAATCAGCAAATGATTGACGCGATCCATTGCCGATTAGTGCCCTTGCTCAAGCAAATTCGGGAAAATTATTGGCTGGATAGCGATCGCTTAAACGTAATTTACCGCTTTCAGGTAGAAGAATACGGCGAAGAAGCCCTGAACCAGTTCAATATTTTTTCTGACTCGATTCCATTTTATCGTTTGGCAAAATGGGTACCCGAAGCAGGCGGCTATCTAGCGGGCAATTTAGGTCCATCCCAAATGGATTGTCGTTTCTTTGCCATTGGTAACTTGATGGCAATTATTTCGTCCTTAACGAATGAGGAACAATCACACAAAATTTTGAACTTAATTGAGTTGCGCTGGGGTGATTTGATTGGGCACATGCCGATGAAATTGTGTTACCCCGCCCTGGAAGATGCAGATTGGAGAATTGTGACGGGATGTGACCCCAAAAATCGCCCGTGGTCGTATCACAATGGTGGCAGTTGGCCCGTTTTGCTATGGATGCTAACCGCTGCTGCCCGTAAAATGAGCCGCGCCGAGTTAGCCCATCACGCGATCGCCGTTGCCGAACGCCGCCTCCTGCTTGACCATTGGCCCGAATATTATGACGGTCCCGACGCTCGCTTGATTGGTAAAGAATCCCGCCGATACCAAACCTGGACGGTTGCAGGTTATCTTTTGGCAAAAGAACTGATCGCCAACCCCGACCACCTCAAACTCGTCAACTTTGAGGATGAAGTGATCTAGAGTGAAAATCCACCCGCCGCTTTAGGGAGGCAATCCCATACAAGCTCAAACCCAAATCCGCCATTACGCCCCCGAAGAATACCTGGAACTGGAGGAACACGCCGACTACAAAAGCGAATATCGGGACGGAGAAATTTTGCAGATAAGGAAGAATAAGTTAGAAAGGCAAAACCGCATTTCCTGTTGGGCTTCCCACTCGAAATATTCCTGTGGCGTAAACCGATGAAGTTTAGCGATCGCAATCATGGACAACCCTCCTGCGGGAAACATTTTGCCTTTGCCAATCATGGCAAGGGATGGCAAGAGGCAAGCGCACTGTAAAGGTACTGCCGTTGCCCAACTCACTTTTCACTTGAATGCTGCCATGATGGAACTGAGCGATCGCCTTTGCAATTGCCAGTCCCAATCCGGCTCCTCCAGTGTGGCGTGAGCGATCGCGGTTAACTCGGTAGAAGCGATCGAAAATGCGAGACTGGTCTGCTGGAGCAATTCCGATGCCCGTATCTTGAACCTGAATTAAAGCCTGAGTTTCATCGCGCTCTAAAATCACCGTTACGCTGCCACCAGACGGCGTATATTGCAAAGCGTTGACAATGAGATTCGAGCATAGGCGAATCAGTTGATTTTCATCACCTATGACCCACACTGGCTCTTTGACTGGTAACTGCGTTAACAGCTTGATAGAAGCAGCCATTTCTAACACAGACAAACTTTCTACCAAATCCTGAATCAGGTCATTGAGGCAGCAGGGTTGTTTTTCCGTCACCACCTGTTGATCCATGCGGGAGAGTAGCAACAAATCTTGTACCAGGTGTGCCAGTCGCTTGTTTTGGCGATTAACTGCCGCTAACGTGTCTCGCATTTCTTCATTAGACGGATCATCAACACCCTGAACGGATTCAACATTGGCACGAATGGCAGCGATCGGGGTGCGGAGTTCGTGAGCCGCATCAGCCGTGAATTGTTGCATCTGTCGGTAAGACTGGTAGACAGGATGCATTGCCAGTCCAGCCAGCCACCAACTCGCCCCTGCAACTGCCAGCATCGAGAGCGGCAATCCAATTGCTAGCAGTAACCGCACAGTGGCAAGGTGATCATCGTATTCTTTGAGCGATCGCCCAAGTTGCATGTACCCCCAGGGAGAACCTGTAGCCGTTTTTAGCAACAGGGTGATTTGGTGATAGCGCGTACTGCTCTGGCCTTGCAGCGTCTGCCAACCTGCTTGCGGTTCTGGTGAAGGCAACCCCTCTGGTTGACTTCCTAAGCCTGCTAGCAGTTCTCCAGATTGAGTGAAGAAGCGCAGGTAGTAGTTGCCTTGTTGCACAATGCCCAGAATATGCCGATCTTGATTGCTATTGGAGCAATCCGTTTGGGCAACACATAATCCCGGTAGAGCTTGCTCAATCCCAGGTTCAAGCCGATCGGGTTGAATCAGTTTCGGTTCTAAGGTGTCATGCAGCGTACCTGAAATGGATTCCAGTTCCTGTTCAACTGCTTGCCAGTGGGCGATCGCGAGCAGTTGATGAATAGTCAGCCCACTCAGGCTTAAGATCACTCCCATGACGGCGGCATAGCAACCTGCCAGTTGAAGACGAGTGCGGTTGAATAGCTTATTCTGATGCATGGGGTACGTTGAACCGATAGCCGATGCCATGAACCGTTTCAATGAATCCATCACACCCAACTTCTGCCAGTTTACGTCGTAGCAACCGAATTTGAGCCGCGACTGCGTTACTGGTAGGTTCTGCGCCAACTTCCCACAATTGATTCATGAGCTGCTGACTGGTCACAATCTGGCTGGGGTGTTTCATGAAGTATTCCAACGTCTGAAATTCCTTTGGAGTCAAGGGAATTGCAATCTGCTGCCCATTCGGTTCTTGCAAATAAACAGTGTATTCGCTGTAGTGGAGTGTGAGTTGACCCACCTGGAGTTGTTGAGGGTGAAGGTGGGGCGATCGCCGTTGCAGCGATCGCATCCGCGCCAGCAGTTCTGCCATGCCAAACGGCTTCACTAGATAATCATCGGCTCCGGCATCGAGTCCGGCAACTTTATCTTCCAGGCGATCTTTTGCCGTCAGCAGCAGCACCGGAAGTGGATTGTTTTGAGTACGAAGCTGCTGGCACAACGCTACCCCAGAGAGTCCGGGTAGCATCCAGTCCAGAATAGCTAACGTGTAGTGAACATTGGGGTTATCAAGATACGCCCAAGCTTCACTGCCATTTTGCACCCAATCCACTACATATTTCTCCCGACTGAGAACTCGATGAATTGCCGATCCTAAGTCAGGTTCATCTTCGACTAGCAGAATTCGCATAGCAGTGGATCTTAGCCCGAATGATTCAAACAATCACTTTGTAACTCTTGCACAGACGTAACTATTTCAAACTAAATTTTCTAATCATTATTTCCACCAATTTAGCTCACCAATCTTGTCTTTGAAGCCCAAACTCTGCGAAAAATTCTTTATGATTTCGACCAATAGAATGCCAACATTATCCGACTATGCACTGCCATCAAAATGTAAAAAGGATTAGCTCTGACTTGCAACACATATAAATTGGGAGCCTGTCAGTTTTGCAAGTCTCTGCATTCGCCCTCATCCCCCAACCCCTTCTCCTAAACTTGGGAGAGGGATTTAGCGATTATCTCGCTTGTCAACCCCTT
>JACYLN010000017.1 GCA_015272515.1 Leptolyngbyaceae cyanobacterium C42_A2020_001
TGCCTATCTTAATGGACAATTCTCAAAGTGAGTCTTGCAAAACTGGGATGCACTCTAGCAATCACCTTAGTTTGCGTTGGCTTTTTGGCTGGAGAGTCGTTGGTAAGCGGCTGCAAAATCATTGGTCGTGATTTCGAGTGCACTCAGGTTGGTGTGTTCTTGAGTACGATAACGCCGAACTGCTTCTAATGCGGCTTGATTACTGAGAAGTGCTAGATCTGCTCCATTCCAGCCTTCGGTTTGGCTTGCCCAATGAACTAAGTCAACCTCCATCAAGGGGCGATCGCTGTTGTGAACCTGCAAAATCGCCAACCGACTGGCTTGATTCGGCAAATCAATTTTAAGTTGTAAATCTAAGCGTCCAGAGCGCAGCAGGGCTGGATCGAGCGCTTCAGGACGGTTTGTGGCTCCAATCAGCAAAATAGGGGGGCAGTCTTGTAATCCATCGAGTTCGGTAAGTAGTTGCCCAACCACGCGATCGCTTACGCCAGAATCACTCTGAAAACTGCCCCGTGCAGGTGCGAGCGAATCAATTTCATCCATAAACACCACGCAAGGAGCCGCCTGCCGTGCTTTGGTAAATAGTTCTCGCACTGCCTGTTCTGAAGCACCTACCCATTTGCTCAGCAGTTCTGGGCCATTGACAGCGATGAAATTGGCTCTAGCCTGTGCTGCAACGGCTTTTGCCAACAGGGTTTTGCCTGTTCCTGGCGGACCCCAGAGTAAAATTCCACGAGGCGCTTTGGCTTTTGTATGCTGATACAGTTCGGGATACAGCAACGCACCCTCAACTGACTCCTGCAAAATCTGTTTCACCTCGTCCAATCCACCAATATCATCCCAGGATATTTTGGGAGTCTCGATTTCAACAGAGCGTAGCACCGCAGGTTTAACTTGCTTTAGCGCCTGATGAAAATCTGTCTGAGTCACGGTCATGCGGTGAGGCACTGGGCTGTCCAGGGTGGGTAGCATTCGGCGCAAGGCTGTGTAGGCAGCTTTTTGGCAAAGCGCTTTCAAGTCTGCCCCAACCATGCCCACTGCCAGATCAGCGATCGCGTTTAGGTCTACGGAGGCATCGAGGGGCATGGATTTTGTCTGAAGCGTTAATATTTCTAACCGACCAGCGCGATCGGGAATGCGGAACTGCACTTCTCGATCAAACCGTCCCGGACGGCGCAATGCTGGATCGAGATGATCTGGGCGGTTTGTTGCTGCCAGAATAATCACGCCTTGTGTTTTGGCAAACCCATCCATCAAGCTCAGCAGTTGCGCTACCACTCGCTTTTCCACTTCTCCCTGTACCTGAGCGCGATCAGGCGCAAGACTATCAATTTCGTCGATGAATACTAGGCAGGGGGCAGATCGAGATGCCTTCTGAAACAGGCTTCGCAACCGAGCTTCGGCTTCTCCGTAATATTTGCCCATAACTTCTGGACCGACGATCGCGATGTAATTAACCCCTAATTCGGTTGCCAGGGCACGAGCGGTTAGCGTTTTGCCAGTACCAGGTGGACCTACTAACAGTACGCCGCTGGTGGGTTCTAGACCAAGCATTTGCAGCAACTCTGGGCGCTTCAGCGGCAGTTCTACCAGTTCTCGCAATTCTCTGACCACGTCTGATAGCCCACCAATTCCGGTTAATGAAACAGGTGGAATACTGTCGGCAGCAGGAGGTGTAATCAGAACGCTTGCCGTCTTGGTCGCAGTAGAGTTAGGCGATTGCTCAGAACTTGAACGCTCTCTTGGGGTTGAGGATTGGGTGGCGGTTGGGCGGTTATCTGCGGAGCGTGAACTTGAACGAACATCCGCATTAAATTCATTGGATTCTGTCCTGCCTTCAATCATGCGGACGATATCCATCAATCCCTCGACCCCCTGATCAACCAACTCCTCAAATTCTTTCAATAGATCATCCATTCTGCGATCGCCCACCCCACTCAGCTCGATGCTCTCAGTATAGACACCAGGTTTTAGCAACCGTGGGACACTGTATCGGGTTCGTTACACACCGTCCCGCCAACTTAAAAAAACAGGCTAATCTGGTGGAGCAAAAGTACTTTCTGGAACTGTCAATTATTCCGTTATGTCCGATCCTCACGCTCACTGTTCCCACCAATCTTGCCAACCTTTACAGGCGGTTGATTATCCAGAACGGCAAACTCTGCTATTGCTAGTGTTGTGTTTAGTGCTTAGCTTTGCCGCTGTCGAGTGGATCGTGGGGTTGATGAGCCATAGTTTGGCGTTGGTCGCCGACTCTGGGCACATGGCATCTGACGGGTTAGCGATCGCACTGGCATCGCTGGCAGTCTGGCTCTCACAACGGCAGAAAGTAGGGAAATCTCGTTGGGAGATGTGGGCAGCACTGTTGAATGGATTGGCGTTAGGAGCGATCGCAGGCTGGATCTTGTGGGAAGCTGCTTCTCGCTTACAAACTCCCGCTCAAGAAATTGCCAGCGTTCCTATGTTGATCACAGCCGCTGTGGGAGCGGTAGTCAATGGCATGAATGCAAGCTTGCTGCACCGCAGCAGTCATCAGAACCTCAACCTGAAAGCTGCTTTTCTACATGTCTTGGGGGATGCAGTAAGTTCTGTTGGAGTCATCCTGGCGGCGATTGCGATCGCTCTCTTTCATTGGGTTTGGATTGATGGAGCGGTAAGCTTGTTGGTCGCTGGATTTATCCTCTACAGTGCGGTCTCATTAGTGAAGCAAATTTTAACGGAATTAACCGCATCCAGCTGAGAGTGTTTCTGAGTTAGTTAGATGCGGTTTCTAACCAATCAAAAATCTGCTCCAGTTGCTCCAGTGTCACTAGCCCATACTGCCACAGCACCATCGAAAATAGATTAGGAGTGCTTTCACCCTGCCGCAAAGCAACCGCGATCGATTCTTTAGGAATCAAAAGTTCTTCCCTTAAAAAACGAATGAGTTGATGTAGTCGTGACGGTTGCAAAGTCATAGCCCTGCTCCAAACTCTGAACCCTATTCAAGCTCAACTATTAGACAACCTCATCTTTCCAAAGGGTTAACCAGTCGGGTGATCTTTGCTGGTTCGGTTACCTGCGATCGCTTCCCTTTAACTCACAATGCCCTCCTCCAAAACGGAAAAGGGCATTTAATGTACTGGGTTTATGACAACCAATTCGCAGAGTTAGTAAACACTCCGACGGATGATTGCATAGTAAAGAAACAGTGCAATAACAGCACCCAAAACAGCTACTAAAAGACCACCAAAGCTAAAGCTAGCGGCTGTAAGCGTAAGTGTTCCAGTGGTTAAAAATTCATAAAGTGTGCCGCCCACAAACGCACCAACAATTCCCAATACCATTGTCCCAAGAATACTGCCGCTTTGATACCCAGGATAAATTGCCTTTGCGATCGCGCCAGCAATTAAACCTAACACAATCCAAGCTAAGATATTCATTGCTTCTCTCCTTGCAATTCAAAGTTTTAACAAGTTTTACTAAATAAATCGACTGCCTAAGAAATGATGTCGATACTTTTAGATTAACTACAGAAGGCATTGAACTGTACTACCAGAAGAGAGAAACAAGAGTCTAACCAGAGTGATAGCTCTACAAGAGGGTTTGCGCTCACTAAGATTTGCAGTCTACAAACCTATGAAAGTGTATGTCTAGGTTGTAAGATTTCCCGTACACGATTTAATAACACGTCAAAGTCAACAGGTTTGTTAATGAATCCATCCACTCCAACATCAAAGCCATCAGCAGGTGTAGGTTCGCTATAGCCTGTGATTAGCAATATTGGAATATACGGCAGAGAAAGATTCTGTCGGATATATCGAGTCACCTCAAATCCGCTCATCCCAGGCATCATGACATCTAGAAGAATTAAATCAGGTGGGTTTGCTAAAACTTTCTTAAGAGCAGCCTGTCCGCTGTCTGCAATCTCAACCTGATAACCTTCTTCCTCTAACACTGTTTGCAGGAGAAATGAATTGTCTGGAATATCATCCACAACTAGGATTCGATCAGCTTCAAGTTTCAAGCGGTTGTTTAAACTCAACTCAGCACGTGTGTTTTCCATTAGATATTAATATTAATCAATGATCCAAACACCTAATTCTTCTAAGCTGCTGTCTTATTGCACTCTTGCAAAAGAGGGATTTTATTTAAACCACTCAATCTAGCTCAAAAAGTTTTTCCAACCCCATCCAACTCAAAAACCGGAGGTTTCTCTTGAGAAAAACTACGGATTTAGACATGAACAAGGTTTAAATACAAGTGTTTGTCGAATTAAGCATTTTTTCATCCCAAACATTACGGAATATAAAACAAGAAAAGCAGATTTTCTTAGATAGATTGCTCCGCTTCAATGTTTCAGTCCAAAGTACACAAGCCGCTATAGAACCGGCTCACCCGATTAGAGGAATAGAGCTTGCGCCTTATCCTTCAGTTTGATCTTTTTATTCTACTTTAATGAAAATAACTTGATGCCTCAAGCGTTTTTATTCAGTCCAGCCTAAGGCACTAGCCAAGCCGTTTTAGATCAAGATGGTGCGCCAGTAGTGTTGGTTCTCTCCTGCTTAGCAGAAACAAACATTTGCGTGAGAACCAGAAAACGTATCAACCTAATTAACTTGCTTCAAAAAACAAATTTTAGAGAATTCAGTCTTGAACTCAGGTATGATCAGGGTTTGACTAGCTGTTTGCGGCATCGGCTGGTACTGAAGCGCGTTAAAGTACAAGCTGAAATGGGTCTGGTAAATGTACGCGTTACTTCTGTCACTTCTCCTTTCTGTGTCAGTTTGTGTATGCAATCCAGGCTCTCTCGTCTACATCATTGATTTTGAGGAAAGATATTCATGACCGTCACTCCCGTTCGTTCAAAGGAACTGAAGTACGAAGTAAAAGACCTTTCTCTGGCTCCGGCTGGGAAACAGCGAATTGAGTGGGCTGGGCGGGAAATGCCTGTCTTGCGTCAAATTCAGGATCGTTTCGCTCAAGAAAAGCCACTTGAGGGCATCCGTTTAGTCGCTTGCTGTCATGTCACTACTGAAACTGCTCACTTGGCGATCGCCCTCAATAATGCTGGGGCTAATTCTATCCTGATTGCCAGCAACCCCCTCTCTACTCAAGATGACGTAGCTGCTAGCTTAGTTGCAGACTACGGGATTCCTGTGTTTGCTCAAAAAGGTGAGGATAACGATACATACCATCGCCACGTTGAAATTGCGCTGGACCACCGTCCTAACATCATTATTGATGACGGTTGCGATGTGGTAGCTACCTTAGTTAAAGAGCGCCAAAGTCAATTGGCAGACTTAATTGGTACGACGGAAGAAACTACCACGGGGATTGTTCGCTTACGCGCCATGTTTAAGGATGGGGTGTTAACTTTCCCTGCTATGAACGTGAACGACGCTGAAACTAAGCATTTCTTTGACAACCGCTATGGTACTGGGCAATCAACCTTAGATGGAATTATTCGCGCTACAAATATTTTGCTTGCAGGCAAAACTGTGGTTGTTGCAGGCTACGGCTGGTGCGGGAAGGGCACAGCTCAGCGAGCACGCGGCATGGGTGCGAACGTGATTGTGACCGAAATCGATCCAGTCAAAGCGATCGAAGCGGTGATGGATGGTTTTCGTGTGATGCCAATGGCACAGGCGGCTTCCTATGGAGATATCTTTATTACAGTGACAGGCAACAAGCACGTCATTCGGAGGGAGCATTTTGAAGCCATGAAAGATGGCGCGATTGTTTGCAATTCAGGTCACTTTGATATCGAGATTGACTTGAAAGCGTTGGGTGCTGAAGCTACTGAAGTTAAAGATGTTCGCAACTTTACACAAGAATATCGGCTCAAGAGTGGCAAATCCGTAATTGTGTTGGGTGAAGGGCGCTTAATCAATCTGGCAGCGGCCGAAGGGCATCCCAGTGCTGTAATGGATATGAGCTTTGCTAACCAGGCTCTGGCAGTGGAATATTTAGTGAAGAATAAAGGTACCCTGGCACCAGGGATTCACTCTATTCCTACTGAAGTAGACGGTGAAATTGCTCGCTTGAAACTTCAGGCGATGGGCATTCACATTGATACACTGACTGATGCTCAAGTTGAGTACATTAACTCGTGGACTTCTGGAACTTAAGCGAAGCAAAATGTCTGCAGCAAGATTTGCGGGCAGACAAACCTTAACCTTTTGAAAAACGGTAGAGTGCTTGCTCTACCGTTTTTCGCATGAAAAATTACTATATTGACGTTTTAACCACACAAATCTAAACTTCTCGCGTTCTATCGCACGGCATTAACCTAAATCACGACGAACATCTCCAGACGCGCAGTCAATAGTCAAACATCGCTCTAATAATTCAATCTGGTGTTTTCGCCAGAAGCGATAGGGATCTAGAATAGTTTCGTGAACTGAGAAAACAGGCTGCTTAAGAAACTTCCAAAGGGGGAACCGAGTTAGATAATACGATGAGAACATGGTCAAGTATTTATGGATAGCAGGACTAGCAGCACCACTACCATCGAATTTCCCCGATTGACTTGAGCTTGGGATAAACCGACTTGCAAATGAATTCAGGCCGATACAACGCCGAATTATGTGGGTGGTCTGCCACTACCTACAATGCCAAAACCAACTCAAATTCCCCTGGTGAGGATTGCGGAATATTCCATAGAAGCTCCTTCTACATATCTGTATTTCTATGGAGGTGCAGTCAGTTACTACCAGTTTTATTGAGCCTACACAAGTCTGGCTTTAGTGCTATTTGCAGCCAAGACTCCTGACTAACTTGCTTTAATTGTGCTCACAACTGAGCCTTCATCGGTTGAAGGAATTAGCATCCAACCAGCTTTCAGCAATTTTTGAAAAGTTGCCCATCCCTTTGAGCCACCTGGAACTATGTGGTCAGGAACCGAATATTGGGGAAAAGCAGTGTACGGTCTCCACGGTTCGTTACGACTAGTCCGTAGATGCAAAATCTTAGAACCGTTTGTTCCAAGAGGGGATAACCAACACATTTCTCTTATCATAGCCAACTCTCCATGAGGGAATTTACTCATGATCGTGGCAAAACTTCCTAGGAGAGTGTTGTACCCACAGAGGTAATATCATCCTTGCCTAAGTACCTGCTCTGTGCGATCGCGGCAGTGAGGAATAATCAAAGAACTCAAGCTTTGAGCCACTCCTGCTTAACCAAGCAACTATAGCCCACAAGCTACAGTAGGGGGATAGACAAGTTCAATCATGCCTATGTCCGCTCCTTACACTTATGACCTACGCACAAGGGCGAGCGCGACAGTCCAACGGGCTTATTCCCTTGACTTAAATAAGATTGAACATTGGTGGTTTGTGCTCAAGAACTGGATGCAATAACAGTGGAGTGAATTTGAAAGCTTTCGCGATTATATTGATGCCGCCTTCAAAAGGTGCCCTAGCGTGATTTCGCAGGGTTATATCTCAATCGCAACCAACTAAGTACAGCGTCAACACAGCCTCCCAGTAGTTTGGAGCAAAATCTGTAAAAAGTATTGACATACCCTGAGTTAGAAGCTATCTTAGTAAAGCGTCCGAAACAAGCAGTACACATCTGGTGTTGATAATCTGATCTGTACGCCAGATATGGTTAAGGCTCAGAAAAATCAGAAAGCGGATGTTCACGCTGACTTGTAGTAGGTCTACGAACCTGGAAAATCAAATCATTTGAGAGCCAAGAACCGTCAATTAAGGTTTGAGGAAAAGCATTAAGGGAGTAGG
>JACYLN010000093.1 GCA_015272515.1 Leptolyngbyaceae cyanobacterium C42_A2020_001
TCTGATGAAACCCTACCCCGCTACTCCTTTCAAGCTTTTTGTCCCGTACTGAGGGCGTGAAATACTGCAATTGTTTTTTGTGTAGAAACATACGATTCCTCCTTGAGTCTTTTTTTCCAACGGCAATTCTTCCAAAGAAGATGCAGAAGCCTTAAACGGCAATTGGAGTTGCTCTTCTGTTGTATGAAGTGAGGAATTTGTTTTAATCAGTCTGAAGAAAGTTATACACGTCCAACTATAGAAATACGGGCGCGATCGCGACTATGTGGTGCCCCCGACTAACAACTCAACAATGTGTTGTAGTTAACAGGCTAGATTGGTTCAAAATAATCAAAAAACTCTATCAAACAGAAGAATTTATGTAGACAAAACTTCTCAAGTCTCTACTTAAAAGATTCATTTTAGATAATTAGTAGAAACCTCGTTTTTGCTAGTATGTTGAGAAAATAAAATAAAAGATATTTGATCGCATGAGATTTACCCAATTAAATGGAGTTTCGTTCACCTTAACCCTCAATTTTGGGAAATCAGATTAGAAGCCTCCCAAAATTGGGAGATTTAGAGAGCAAGCGCGTAATTCCTATTGAAGTAAAATCAGAACTCTTAGTATTCAACCTCAGTGAAATGCAAGCTAAAAAAAAATACAGAATACAGTGGCAACGAGGCATTGTTGTCTTTGCTCTCACGGTGGGGCTATTAGGTTGTACGCAGTCCAGTTCAGATCAGACGAATCCAGCAGGTTCAACTCCTAAGGTGGTTTCGACGAGTACCATCATTGCCGATTGGACAGAGGAGATTGGCGGGAACGAAATTGAGCATACGGGCATTTTGCAACCCGGTGCTGATCCCCATGTGTACGAGCCAACGCCTAAAGATACACGCACCTTTGAGAAAGCTAATTTGATCCTGTATAACGGCTACAATTTGGAGCCTGGGTTAATTCGGTTGATGGAGTCGAGCGGCAAAAAAGCGAAAAAAGTGGCAGTTGGAGAGGCTGTTCAGCCTTTACAAATGAATCAGGAAGGGAGAGGACGGGTGCCCGATCCGCACGTGTGGGGAGATGTGGAGAATGCGATCGCGATCGTGAAACGCATCCGCGACGAATTGATCGAGTTATCGCCAGAAGACAAGGACACCTTTACTCAAAACGCTGCTAAACTCACGGCGGAACTGAAGCAGCTTGACCAGTGGATTCGTCAACAGATTCAAACCATTCCAGCCAATCAACGCCAACTGGTGACCACCCATGATGCCTTTCAATACTATGCCAACGCCTATGGCTTAAAGGTTGCTGGCACCTTAATTGGCATCAGCACAGAAGAACAGCCCAGCGCCCAAACGGTGAAACAACTCGTGGAAGCCATTAAATCCACCGGAACACCTGCGATTTTTGCGGAAACAACGATTAACCCAACATTGATTGAAACAGTTGCTAAAACAGCAGGCGTAAAACTCTCATCCCAAAAGCTTTACTCAGACTCGATTGGAGCACCGGGCAGCGATGGCGACAGCTACAGCAAAATGATGGTGGTAAACACCACAGCCATTACTCAAAACCTGGGTGGTAAGGTCACTCCATTTCAACCAAACACGCCAGCAAAATAAATCTTGAAGATGATTAAGAACACAGGAGAAAACCGCCACTGTAAGACCCTTACTTAATGAACCTGTGGTAGGATCTGGGTGTTTTGATTTAAGGAATAATAAAATGTTGCGAGTTTTTAATCAGCGCCATTCGCTGGTTTCTTTGGGAGGTATTGTTGCAGCTACAGGAATATTGATGCAACCTGCCATCGCCACGGCTCCCACTCCACCCCAACTGGTAAAAGCAGTATTGAACGGACAACCCGTTCATGTGTTGTATATGACACGGCAAGGAGATAAGGTTTTGGCGCGTTGTTACCCTGGCTTTGAGCCGACGATCGCAGTTCGGGCAATGTCAGGAGGAACCAAAGAAGGAGTGTTGACCTGCAAAACCGCACAGTGAGTCAGAGTTAGAGCAGTAAGCTGAAATTTTAGGAAGTACTCTGTACCTTTAATTAAAAAAGTGAGCAGCGATCGCAAACTGCGGTAGCCTGAATAGGCATTGCGCGTCTCTGCGAGGTTTCAGTATGTTGAAGTTATCGTCATTACGGCTGAGAGTCGGTTTGGCAGGACTCGCCGCCGTGTTGTTAGCCACCCCGGTCAGCGCTCACCACGCCATGGGGGGGCGAATTCCCTCGAATTTTTTGGAAGGGTTTTTGTCCGGTTTAGCCCATCCTGTAATTGGGATTGATCATCTGGCGTTTGTAGTTGCAGTCGGCTTGTTAGCCGTCACCAAGCGGCAAGGCATTTGGATTCCCATTGCTTTTGTGCTGGCAGCGTTGGGCGGAACGGGGTTGCATCTCATGGGGGCCAATTTGCCTGCATCTGAGTTCTTGATTGCGGCATCCGTGTTGGGCTTCGGCATTCTGTTGGCGTTACCTCAAAGCCCTCGTCTGGCAGTCATGATTGGATTGGGCGCGATCGCCGGAATGTTTCACGGGTATGCCTATGGTGAAGCGATCGTTGGAGCAGAAGTGACACCCCTCCTGTCTTACCTGATAGGTTTTACAGCCATTCAGCTTGGGATTGCGTTGCTGGCGGCAAAAGTCGGGCGAGTCGCAACGAATTTGGTTGATCGAACTCCTCAGTCGCTTCGCTATGCTGGGTTCACAATCTGTGGATTGGGCGCAGCTTTTATGGTGTCCCGTCTTGGCTTATGATGAATTGCCTGTGAGACGTTTAAACCTGCGATCGCCCTATGACTCAGTATCGAATTACGCTGCTTTCCGGTGACGGCATTGGACCTGAAATTATGGCAGTTGCCGTGGAAGTACTCAAGGTTATAGGGCAGCAGTTTAATCTGAGTTTTGAGTTTCAGGAAGCACTGATGGGCGGCGTAGCGATCGAAGCGAAAGGGGAACCGCTACCCGCTGAAACGGTAGAGATTTGCAAAGCCAGTGATGCGGTGTTGCTCGCCGCGATCGGAGACTTTAAGTACGACAACTTGCCGCGTCATCTCCGTCCTGAAACAGGGCTTTTAGGGCTGCGATCGGCATTGGGATTGTTTGCCAATCTGCGTCCCGCTAAAATTTTGCCCCAATTAATTGATGCCTCTACCCTGAAGCGCGAAGTAGTAGAGGGCGTGGATATTATGGTCGTCCGAGAGCTGACCGGGGGCATCTACTTTGGGCAGCCAAAGGGTATTTTTGCTACGGAATCGGGTGAGAAGCGCGGCGTGAACACGATGGCATACACCGAAGCGGAAATTGATCGCATCGGACGGATTGCGTTTGAAACTGCCCGCAAACGTTGGAAAAAGCTATGTTCGGTTGATAAGGCCAATGTGTTAGATGTGTCGCAACTTTGGCGCGATCGCATCATTGCCCTATCTGCCGAGTATCCCGATGTGGAACTGTCTCATATGTATGTGGACAACGCCGCCATGCAGCTAGTTCGCAATCCGCGCCAGTTCGATACGATTGTGACAGGCAACCTGTTTGGCGACATTCTCTCAGATGAAGCCGCCATGCTGACGGGCAGTATTGGGATGTTGCCTTCTGCGAGCGTGGGTGCAGCCGGTCCGGGGTTATTTGAACCCGTTCATGGCTCTGCTCCAGACATCGCTGGCCAAGACAAAGCTAATCCGCTCGCGCAAGTGCTCAGCGCTGCCATGATGCTGAAGTATGGGCTGAATCAACCCGCTGCCAGCGATCGCATTGAACAAGCCGTGTTGCAGGTGCTAGACGACGGTAAGCGAACCGGTGACATCATGGCTGAAGGGATGACAGCCCTTGGCTGCCAGGGAATGGGTGAAGCGCTGATTCAAGCTTTGAACGCTTCACAAGCTTAAATAAATGAATCGATCCTTGTCGGAATTTGACGGTTATACTAAACTCGACCAAAACCAAGAGGGTTAGACTGTGGCATACGTCTCTCAAAAGCAACCCAAGCAACCGCCAAAGCCAGCAGTGGAAGAGTCGGACTTTGATGTGTTGCTGGATCCTGGCTTGATTCGTTCAGCCCGGAAGATTTACACCACCTATTACGAAGTGCATCCCGAATTAATTCAACGCCCGCTCGGAGTCGCGATCGATCGCTTTACCCATCGCGGCAAGCTAATTTTTGCGGGCAAGCCAATTCTGTTGCCGCAAGAATGCTTTGTTCCCTTCAGCCAGATTGAATCGGATCTGTACTCTTAAATTGCAGATTGCAGATTGGCACTGGGTAATCGGTAACGGGTAATGGGTGATTGGTACCTTCTGGCTTCTGTACAGATGGGTTCTTCCAACGCCTCTGATTTATTCACCCTTGCTCTCGATCAACCCGCCCCCAATCAATCCCTATGGATGCTCTTGTAACGCTGATTATCTACCTCCTGGTTCTTTGGTTAGGAGCTTCGATCGGCAGTTTTCTCAGCGTGGTGGTGCATCGCGTACCTGCGGGATTGTCGATCGTGCATCCACCGTCCCGCTGCCCCAAATGCGGACACCAGTTAAAGCTAAATGAAAACATTCCGATCTTGGGATGGTTTTGGCTAAAGGGGCGATGTTCTGCCTGCCGCACTCCCATTCCCATTCACTATCCGCTACTTGAAGCGATTTGTGGTGTTGTGTTTATTTTGATTTTTGCCCTGTTTGGGTCGTCCTGGCAGACGGTTGGCTATTGGGCATTGTTTGGTTGGTTGTTGGCGCTGGCGCTGATTGATATAGACACCATGACATTGCCCAATCCCTTAACCCAGTCGGGTTTGGTTGTAGGGTTGGGGTTTCAAGCGTTGGTTGGTTGGTCTACGACCGCTTCTTTGACTGGCGGCATTCAGCATTTCATGGAAGGCGTTTTAGGGGCAGTGCTGGGTATCTGGCTGGT
The DNA here is from genome assembly GCA_015272515.1 of Leptolyngbyaceae cyanobacterium C42_A2020_001. GTDB lineage: Bacteria > Cyanobacteriota > Cyanobacteriia > Leptolyngbyales > Leptolyngbyaceae > JSC-12. The sequence goes on from JACYLN010000093.1 coordinate 4,891, forward strand.
CGATGCGATCGCCATTGTTGGAACGATCGCGCTGGGACAGGCAGCCATGGGAGGCGGCGATGCCAAACTGTCTGCCATGATGGGTGCCTGGATTGGCTGGAAGTTACTGTTGCTGGCAGGATTTCTCGCCTGCGCGATTGGAGCTTTTGCTGGAGGAGCCGCGATCGCCCTCGGCTTGCTCAACCGTCGTCAACCGTTCCCCTTTGGACCCTTTCTTGCCCTCGGCGGTATGATTGCTGCCATCTGGGGTAACGCGATCATTGCATTCTACTTACAACTCTTCTTTCCCACCCTGTAAGAACTTTGCAGCAGGAGGCATCCTCCACACCCCATCCCCTCACCCAAATTTACAAGACTGGGGCTTATGAATCTGAACCTTACTGCAATAGGCTTTCGCATTGGGGTAATTTCGCCTCTAAAATTCAAGGATGTTGATTGACTTTTTGAGTGATGGCACCTATGGCGACGGCGATCGCAACGCAGCTTTCTCTAGCTCAGCAACACTATCAGGCGGGCAATTTACCGGATGCGGAGATAGCCTATCGGCAAGTAGTGGAAGAAGATCCTGGGCATCTTGAGGCGTGGTTTTGGCTGGCACTGGTTACCGACCAACAGGGCAGACCCACGGAAGCGGTGGAGCATTATCAAAAAGTGCTGCAACTCCATCCCAATTCAGCAGAAGCGCATGGCAATCTTGGCTCGGTGTGGCTGAAATTGCGCCGATTTGACGAAGCGATCGCCCATCATCGCAAGTCAGTTGAGCTAATGCCACAGAATGCCAAAGCGCATTACAACCTGGCGATCGCGCTTTACGAAAACGATCAGGTTGATGCAGCCATTACTCACTATCAGCAAGCCGTTGCCCTAATGCCGGAATATGCCAACGCCCATCACAATTTGGGGATGGCACTGTACCATCAGGGCAAAGCTGAGGAGGCAATTACTCACTATCAAAAAGCCGTAGAGTTAGAACCCAACCATGCCAGCGCCAGAAATAGTTTGGGTGTGGCGCTATACCAACAGGGCAAAATCGACGAGGCAATTGAGCAATACCGCCAAGCGATCGCCACCCTACCCCACTACGTCAGCGCTCATGACAATTTGGGCATTGCGTTGAAGTTCCAGCAAAAACTAGAAGAAGCCGCCACCCATTTCCAAACCGCCATTTCTCTCCGTCCTGACTACGCCAACGCCTACATCAACCTGGGCAACACGATGCGGGAGTTGGGCGATTACGACCAGGCGATCGCGTATTGCCGCGAATCCATCCGTCTACAGCCTGCCAATGCCGACGCTCACAACACCTACGGCTGCGTGTTAGTGGATTTGGGGCGCTTTGACGAAGCGATCGCCTGCTACGAAGCTGCCATTCAGCATCGTCCCGATTTTGCCGATGCCCACCTCAATCTGGGCATTATCTTGCTGCAAGTGGGCGAGTTTCAGCGGGGATTTGCCGAGTACCACTGGCGCTGGCACACCAAACAATGTCCCGACTTGCGCTATACCCACGCCCTCTGGAAAGGCGAAGACCTCACCGGCAAAATCATTCTCCTGACCGCAGAACAGGGCTTTGGCGACACGATTCAATTTGCCCGCTATGCAACGCTGGTGGCACAACGGGGCGGCAAAGTGGTGATTGCCTGCCAAAAACCGCTCGTCCGCTTGCTTTCTACCATTCCAGGTGTTGCTCAGTGCGCCGATCGCGACAAAGACAATGTAGAAACCCACGTCCACACCCCCCTGCTGGAACTGCCTTACATCCTGGGTACCACCCTGGAAACGATTCCGGCAACCGTTCCCTATGTTTTTCCGCCCGCCAACTCTTCTATTCAACTCACGCCATTTCCCAACACTCGTCTGAAAATTGGCTTTGTCTGGGCAACCAACCCCAATAACTCCACCTCCGGCAAGCGCTCCTGTTCCGTCAACCACTTTTTGTCCCTGTTGACCGTTCCCGAAGTTGCCCTCTACAGCTTGCAAAAAGAAGCCTCCGATGCTGACCGCTCGTTGCTGCAAGGACGCGATCGCCTCCAGGATGTGCAAGACCAACTCACCGACTTTGCTGACACTGCCGCCGCGATCGCCCAACTCGATCTCATCATCACGGTAGACACCGCCGTTGCCCACCTCGCAGGCGCACTCGGCAAACCCACCTGGCTATTGCTGGCACACGTCCCCGATTGGCGCTGGCTGATGAACCGCGACGATAGCCCCTGGTATCCCACCATGCGTCTATTTCGGCAAAACAAACCCGGTGAATGGGCAGAAGTATTTGAACGAGTCAAGCAAGCCTTGAAGCAGAAGGTAGAAGGAAAGGAAGATCGGGAAGACATTC
>JACYLN010000004.1 GCA_015272515.1 Leptolyngbyaceae cyanobacterium C42_A2020_001
CTTCAAAGAGGTCGAAACGTTAAAAAAGTTAGGCAGTCACGATCGCATCCCAGCCCTGCTCAACGATTTTGAAGAGAATCATGAATTTTATCTGGTTCAGGAATATATAGAGGGGCGATCTCTGAGCGAAGAACTCAGAATTTTTCATCGTCTGGATGAGCCACAGGTTGTAACTCTACTGCGGGATGTGCTAGAAATTCTGGAATTTGTTCACGAGCGAAATGTAATCCATCGAGACATCAAGCCCAGCAACTTGATGCGACGACAGCGCGATCGTAGACTGGCGTTGATTGACTTTGGCGCAGTCAAAGAATTGAACACCCAGATCCTGCAAGACCTGGATCACTCCAAACTCACGATTGGTATTGCCACACAAGGCTATGCCCCTTCGGAACAATTAGCTGGAAAACCCCGATTTAATAGTGACTTGTATGCTTTAGGCATGACGGCTATTCAGGCGTTGACCGGGTTGCACCCATCTCAGTTGCCCACCCATCCGCTGACGGGCGAAGTGATTTGGCGCGATCGCGTCGATGTCAGTCCCTGGCTTGCCAGCATTCTAGACAAAATGGTTCGTTATCACTTCAATCAGCGTTTTCAGTCGGCAACAGACGTTTTGAATGCGTTGGAGCAAACGGCGCAGGTTCACCCCACCAACATGCAACCGCACGCAAGTTGGGATGACGAAACCCTGATTCCGCCCACGGAAATGCGGCGAATGGCAACCGATCTCCTAGAGGTTTCAGACTATCCCTCTCCTGCGGCTCCTGTTCCCAATCAGCATCTACCCAAAGGATGGGCAACCCTTGCGATTGGATTGGCAAGTTTACTGGCAACTGGGCTTGTGGCAGGAATGCGACAACTCGGTTGGCTGCAATCGCTAGAACTGGGAACGTTTGACCGAATGGTGCAAATTAGTGCCAATCCGACTCCCAACCCTCGAATTTTAGTCGTTGCTATTACCGAGGCAGATATTCAGGAGCAAAAACGATTTCCGTTGTCAGATGACACGATCGCCAACGCAATTCAACGCTTGCAGCAGTATCAACCCCGTGCGATCGGGCTGGATGTGTTTCGGGATCTGCCCCAGGAACCAGGACGCACAGCGTTGCTGTCGGCGCTTAAGGCATCCAACGTGATTGCCATTACCAACCTGGGAACTCCCATTACTCCTGCCCCTTCCAGCGTGCCCTTTGAGCGGGTGGGGTTTAACGATGTGGTGCTGGATATGGATAGTGTAGTGCGGCGCAACCTCCTCTTCGCCAATCTGCCAGACCGGGAGGAAGTGTTTCACTCCTTTGCTCTGCGGTTGGCAACACTGTATTTGGCAAAAGACGGCATTTTATTAAAGCCCCATCCTCGCGATCGCACCCTTGCCCAACTGGGTCAGGCAGAGTTCATTCCATTAACATCCAACTTTGGTGGCTATCACAACCTGGACGATCGCGGCTATCAGATCCTGATGCAGTATCGCGGACAAAATGCCATCCAACAGGTGAGCTTAAGCGATGTACTGAAAGGGCGCATCCAGCCAGAGCAAATTCAAGACAAGATTGTATTGATTGGCACAACGGCAGCGAACGCCAAAGATTTGTTTCAAACCCCCTTCAGTCCATTAGAGGCAGAAAATCCTCGAATGCCCGGTGTGATGATTCATGCCCACATGGTGAGTCAATTTCTGGATAGTGCGCTGGGCGAGAAGAAGCTGATTTGGGCTTGGGCAGAACCTTTTGAGGTATTGTGGATTGCTGGCTGGGCGATCGCAGCAGGGAGCCTTGCCGGGTTCATCCGTCGCCGCCCCTTTATTCTTTTGCTTGCCGAAGGACTATTGCTCGTAAGTTTGCTGGGTGTCAGCTACATCGTTTTTCTTCAGGGAGGATGGCTCGTTGTTGCCGCTCCCGAGATCGCAATGGTAATCTCAGCCAGCACAGTAGTCATGTATCGACTCAAATCAGCGGCAGAAGACAAAAACGAACCCAGCAGGTAGCTCTTGTTTGTTCGTTGTATTTGAATTGTTGTGCGGCTGTGATCGCCACAATTATGAAGCAACTTGAAGTGTTGTAGGTTCAGGGATAGGTTCGCCTTCTGCTTGCCAAGCTTCCAAATACATTTCAATCACTTCTTCACAATTACGCATTGCTTCCTCACGAGTTGCTCCATGAGTGCAAGGCATTACAACTAGCTCGGCAAACTCCGGGATTGTAACTAGGAAAAGCTGATCTTCATTAGACCACTGGATAATCATGCTATATCGATTCATGAATCCTCTACCCCATTGCCCTGCTACTTTATCTTTATCTAGCGTATATGATCTAGCGTATATGGGGTTGGGAGGTAGAGGCTAGGGAAGTTGAGGGTGATGGGGAAGAGGCGAATTAGGGAATGGGGATTGAGGAGTTGGAGAATTTTGTTCTCCCTGAGTCGAACCGAAGGGAATTTTGAAAGTCTTCCCCATCTTCTCGTCTTCCCTGCCTTCCTTATCTTCTGCCTCCGCTCGGCTGACGGCTCGACTGAGCGCTCGCCGAATGTCGCTCTGGGAAGCCTGACTCCTGACTTCTAATACTCTTCCACCGTTTGCTCTTTCATCTTGGCTTTGGCTTTGGCAGCGCTCTTCTTCAGCGCATCCAGCCGAGACTCATAACGAGAGCGTAGTTTCTTTTTGGGAGATTGCTCAATCAGGGTTTTGAGCGCACTTCCTAAACTTTTGTAAGCGTTGGGTAAGGAGTAGCCGAAGCGGGTTGCCAGCGCGATCGCTCGTTCGTCTGCATCGATCAATTCCTGAATTACTTTGTCGCTGTTGTTCTTCTGCCACAGCCGCCAGCCCGAAACGCCGCACAACGCCAGCGCCAGGATCAGCAACAACCCATCCTGTACCCATAACTCACCCACAGCACCACCGAGACCGATCGCCAGCGCTGCCATTTCCCAACCATCTTTGGGAATCGTATCGTTCTGAATCCGCCCAACTTCATGCCAGAACAACAGATTACGTTGGTCAGTGGCGAGTTGTTCCCACTTCACCATATCGATCTGAACTTCCACTTCGTCTTTGCCAATCTCCTCACTCACAATCAGGGGAGGATTGACTGCCGTAGTCGCTTCCACCGAAACCCAACTTTGCAGCTCTGGAGGCAGCAAACCCCGCAGGCGACGCAGTTCGCTCATTTCAGCTCTAGCCGTAGAAGACGCGTATGATGTCATGGGTTATCCTTGACCGTTTCCCAACTCTGTACTAAAAATCATAGCGATCTTAGCGCCTCTTTGTGTGCTATTCATCCGTCTGAGGATTATTTGGATCGTGAGACGGCGTAGGGCGCGATCGCGGAAGGAGTATTAGGACGACTGGAATAGTGAGTGACAACAATAGCCGGTAAGGTGAGAGTCAGAACCGCGATGAATGTTCCTACAAACTCTGCAATCTTAGGCGATGAGCGCTTGACTCGACTGCCAGGTAAACTATCTGAAACCATGAGTAATAATGCCTGAATTTTGAAGTAGATGACTAACTACCAATTGAAACCAACTACCTCTGTGACCTTCATTGTAACTAATTCACCCCAACACCGTTGTTTCTGATTTAACAGTTGCACGGTTCCGGCAGTTGTTATCCAAATGGCGCGTCCAACTTTGTGCTTGTTTAACTTCAACTGCTAAAGCAAATTTCCGCATCCCACGTCGAGTTGATCTATGGCAAAAGTGTTTGATCACATCACCGATGAGCTACAGCGATTCATTGCAACTCAACATCTATTTTTTGTCGCAACCGCTCCTTTGAGCGCGAATGGGCACGTTAATCTATCACCCAAAGGGCTGGATAGCTTTCGAGTGTTGTCTCCAAATCGGGTTGCCTACTTAGATTTGACTGGCAGCGGCAACGAAACATCCGCCCATCTCTTGGAAAACGGACGCATCACCTTTATGTTTTGCGCCTTTCAAGGAGCACCGCTGATTTTGCGATTGTATGGGCAGGGACGAGTCGTATTGCCAACTTCAGAGGAATGGCAGGGCTTATTCTCACGGTTTACACCCATTCCAGGAATCCGCCAGATTATTGTGGCAGAGGTTGACCGAGTGCAAACCTCCTGTGGCAATGGGGTGCCTTTGTTGGAGTTTGCTGAGCAGCGCCGAGTCATGGTGGATTGGGCGGCGAAGAAGGGGGAAGCCGGCTTGCGGGATTACCACCGTCAGAAAAACTGTGTGAGTGTGGATGGGTTACCAACGCCATTAGCTGAAATGCTGGACTAGGTTTGTGTCCAACCGCGCAGATGCTGGTGGACGATCGCCAGATTCCACATATAGTCATCCTGGGGATAGCGTTCCGCCGCGATCGCGATATGCTCTCGTGCCTGGCTCTCAGCCTGCCACACTTCAGAATATAACCCTACGTATAAGTGACTGTAGAATTTGCCCCGCGTTCCTTCTTTTGCCGCTTGATTAAGTACCTCCATGGGAGAGCACGTACCTGCATACAGGTCATACACCAGGCGCATAAAGGGACGTGGATCAGGGCGCATGGGTAATAGCGATCGCGTTGCTACCTCCCCTCCCTGACTGCGGGCAATGCACAGATAACGCCATACCGTTTCTTCCAGGTCTTGCCCGTTCACCGTCAGGTCAATTTCAAACTGCTTCGCGCCTTCCTCAAAGCGATCCGCATAGTAGTAAGCCAAGCCCCGTTGCCAGAGATAAGGTGTTAACGAGGGTTGCAGTTGCTCAGCCTGGTCAAAATCTTGAATCGACTCCTGAATCTGTGCCAGCTTGAATCGCGCCATTCCCCGCCGCACATAGGCTTTGGCATTGGTGGGATTAGCCTCAACGGTTGCGTTCCAATGATGGAGTTCCTGCTCCAGACGAGCCACTAAGGTTGAATTCAGCATTGCTTCAATGATCTTCGTTCTGATATTGCTTAATTTGGATAAAACCTGGAACAAATACGCTATATATAGCGTGAGAAAGCGATCGCATCTGAGTTTTACGGCAATATTCGTTAGGATAGAGCAGCACGGGGATAGGGGAAACAATGGTACGAAATGGAGTTGGGATTCGCACGGCTCAAGCCCGCTCAGAGCGGTTAACTGGGCAAATCCATGTGTACGATGGAGCAGGCAAGGGCAAATCTCAGGCAGCGTTGGGTGTTGTGTTGCGCTCGATTGGGTTGGGCATTCATACCGATTGGCAAACCCGTGTATTGCTGCTGCGGTTTCTGAAGGGACCGGGACGCACCTATGACGAAGATGCGGCGATCGAAGCATTGCAACGCGGCTTTCCGCATTTAATTGACCAGGTGAGAACGGGACGGGCAGAGTTTTTTAACGCAGAAGAAATTACCCGCTTCGATAAACTAGAAGCCCAACGCGGCTGGGATGTGGCAAAAGGCGCGATCGCGTCCGGGCTGTATTCCGTTGTCGTGCTGGATGAAATCAATCCGGTCTTGGATCTGGGCTTGCTGCCTGTCGATGAAGTGGTGAGTACGCTGAAGCGCAAACCCGATCACATGGAAGTGATTGCTACCGGACGCGCCGCGCCTCAACCCTTGCTGGATATTGCCGATCTCCACTCCGAAATGCGCCCCCATTACCACCCAACTGCCAAAGATCAGGGCATCGACGGGATTGAAATTTACACCGGGGAAGGTAAAGGTAAATCGACGAGTGCGCTAGGCAAAGCATTGCAAGCGATTGGGCGCGGGATTGGGCAAGACAAATCCCATCGGGTGTTGATCATGCAATGGCTCAAAGGCGGGATTGGTTACACCGAAGATGCTGCGATCTCAGCCCTGCGCCAAATTTACCCCAGCCTGGTGGATCATCAACGCTGCGGACGGGATGCGATCGTCTGGCGCGGACAGCAGCAAGAACTGGATTATGTGGAAGCGGAGCGGGGCTGGGAAATTGCCAGAGCGGCGATCGCATCCGGACTCTACAAAACCATCATTCTGGATGAATTAAATCCCACGGTTGATTTAGAGTTACTGCCTCAGGAACCCATTGTGCAGGCGCTTCTACGCAAACCCCGCGACACCGAAATCATCATCACCGGACGCTGCAAACATCCCCCCGCCTACTTCGACCTTGCCAGCGTTCACTCCGAAATGATCTGCCATAAACACTACGCCGAAAAAGGCATTGATCTCAAGCGCGGGGTGGATTTTTAGACCGAAAGTTAAACTACCTTCAAATGTTTTCGATTGTCATACCAGTGATTAATAATTGAGACGATCTCATCAACCGATTCCGTAGTCAACGGGTAAAATTGATGCTTGGTATTTGTTACTAGTTCGGCTGTTTTCTCATTTTCAAAAACAGGCTCTATTAACCATTTGTAATAGGCATGATTATCTTCTAAAGAGAAGAAGAATAAGCAAACTGGAAATGGGAATTCAATAACTTCTCTCGAATCAAGGTTCTTCAGGTTAATATCAAATACTCCATTTTGGACTTGCACTTTCTTGGCAGAAGATTGAGCTTTTACTTGAACCCCAAACACTCTACCAACAGAATCATTTCCTTGATTAATGGTAACTAAAAAATCTAACCCTAGATTATCTTGGTTCTTTCCAGAAATTGTTAAGTCACTTCTGCGAGTTAAATACATCACTGCCAGAGATTCTGCTCTTTGACCAATGTACCAGGCTTGATTTGCTGTCATCACCTTACCCCTCATCTGTCTCAGAGAAATAGGAGTTCAAGAAAAATTTATCGTATCCACTCCAAAAGTCATTTACCTCGTTCCAAAGTTGCTCTCTGTTTTGTTTGTTAACCGGGAATTTTGTGGAGAAAGTACTCAAAGACTTCAAGTGAGGTTCGTTTGCGGACAAGATATAGCCCCTTTCATTAATCTCATCAATGCCAATCAAGTAAGTGGGAGCAGGATAAGATACGATTCCTTGTAGCTGATGAGATTTGATTTTTACCTTCAATCGCCTATGTTTTTGCGTGTAGCCTTCTCGTGTAGTTTTAACTTGGACAAAAAAGAATGGGGTTGTCGTTTGTGCTCCAACTAACTCAATAATGAAGTCAATGTACTGCCACTTATCTCCTAAGAATTGCGGCTTAAATATTGGACCTGAATTGGAGTGGAACTCGGTAATTAAAACAATGAACTACCCCGCCGCAAGCGGACGGGGTATCAGAATCAAAAAAGAGCAAG
>JACYLN010000119.1 GCA_015272515.1 Leptolyngbyaceae cyanobacterium C42_A2020_001
AGTTTGCCTGCATTGCCCTGCACCGTGACGCGATCGCGTTCTTGCCAGCCCATCGCTTCCACGTCAGATCGATGCATCAGAATGCAGTTGCGGTGGGGCATTCCCCGGTATTTGTCACCTTCTCGGTAAACTACTGTGTTGTGTTGAGAATAGCTGCGTCCGGTTCCCAAGATTACTACAAGGGCGGGAGTGGATTCTGGAACCCCTAATTCTTGTTGGGTTGGTAGTGTCAGGGTTGGTAGAGGTGTCACAAACATCGTCGCTTTTCCAGTGGGAGTGGGAAAGTGGGGTGTTGTGAAAATGCGATCGCCAATAGTGAACTCCTGTTTGGTGCTATCAATGTCTGCCATCGCTTCAAAGCCGGGGATGGTTTGGGCGATCAGTTGTCGCACATATTGAGTGTCTTGCAGTTTGCGCCAGTGGACGGGCGTTTCGCTGTGCAGCCGATGGGCTAATTCCGTGAGAAATTCAATTTCTGAGATTAAATCGGCGTGTTTCAAGTGGGTGTCGCCTTCATCGTTGAGCCGTACAAAGTTATTGCCCGATTCTGTGGTGGTTTTGTGAGGATTCTCGAATCGAGCAAACACCGGAATAATCAGCGTGTTCTGCCGGGCTAACCCGTGAAAATGTCCCAGGTTGGGTTTGGTGGCAAGATAGACAATCGTTTCAATGTTGCCTAATGCTCGTCGCGCCTGCGTGGAATCTGGATTGGCTGCGTAGAGGTTGCCGCCTAGACAAAGCAACGTGTCAATCTTACCTGCATCTGCTGCTTCAATTAATGCGCGCGTGTCGTAGCCTGGAACGCGGTTTAGGGGACGCTGCAACAGGTTTTCTAAGGCGAGGCGAATTTCTTCTCTGAGGCGAATCGTAACCCCCATTGAGCCAAATCCCTGCACGTTGGAATGCCCCCGGATTGGCATGGTTCCGGCTCCTTCCTTGCCTGCATTGCCAGTGAGAAGAGCAGTATTAGCGATGCTATGAATATTGTCTACACCGTTGCTATGTTGAGTTACACCCATAGCCCAGGCAAAAACAACTCCTTTGGCATGACCAATGATATTTGCAGTCTGATCAATTTCTGTCTTAGATACTCCGCATAGGGTTGTAATTGATTCCCACGATGTTGCTTGTGCGTATTCAATAATTGATTTCCAATCAATCGCATGAGCTTGCAAATACTTCCACTGGACTAAGTCTTGTTCAATGAGGGATTTTTGAATACCAACGAACAATGCTACATCGCTGCCAGGAATCGGTTGCAAGTACAGAGACGAGATATCAGAGCCACCTGCCAGCATGGATTTGATCGGATAAGCCGGAGAGGCAAATTTGACCAAACCCACTTCCACCAGGGGATTAACGATGATGACCTTGCCGCCGCGATCGCGCAATTGAATCAACTCATTCATCAAACGCGGATGGTTGGAAGGCGCGTTGGAGCCAATCAACACCACACAATCGGCTTTTTTCAAGTTCTCCAGGCTCACCATTGAGGTGCCAGAACCAAACATTTGTTTGAGTCCAACGGTGGAAGCAGCATGGCAGAGATCTGAGCAATCCGCCAAATTGTTTGACCCCAACGCCCGCATCATTAGTTGCAATAAATAAGCCGCTTCATTCGATGAGCGCCCGGAACTGTAGGATGCAACTCGTTCGGCTGGTTGACGGAATCCAGTTTCTACAATTTCATACACCTCATCCCAGGAAATGCGCTCGTAGCGATCGCTGCCTGCTCGGAGAATCAATGGCATGCTCAAGCGGCCGAGCCGATCTGCCTGGAGTGAGGTGAGTTGCTGAAGCTCTTGAAGGTTGTACAGCTCATGAAAATGGGTGGCGGGTTGCAGTTCTGCCGCGATCGCTTCCACACTCTTGGCACAGCGTTGCAAAAACTCGCCTTCTTCATTGTAAAAACCACCTTTTTGTCCGCCCGTTCCCCACGCGCAAGACAAACAAGCGCTTTTATGATTCAAGGTCTTCCAGAGTTTGATGCCATCCGGTGAAAGGGTGTGCTCTGCCCAATATTGAATAACGGGTATGCCGCCGCCTACAACCGGAGTATTGCTGGGGGTGTCTGCTGCCATCGCCGTGTAAACCCAGTGCTAAAGATTATTTCTGCTTCAACGCTACCGCAAATTCCCAGGTCATGGGCAAATCGCTGCATGGAATCTTGCTTGCGATTGCGTTTGTTTTCAAGTATCACTGCTAAATATCCGGTTAATCGGTAGATTGACCGTAGATTAAATTTGAATTAAGCAAATAAACTCAATGTAGATGCATAACTCTACTTGCTTGCATTCGTACTAAGCCCGGCTTAGAACCTGCTCAAGGAGAAAGCTTTCATGTCATTAAGCACAGCAGATGACAATCGCTCAACTCAAAAACGAATTCGGATTCGGATTCCTAAGCAATACCATCAAGACCCAATCATTTCTCGACTGGTATCTCATTATCACCTGACAGTTAATATCACCGCTGCCATTCTAGGAGCGAATGCGGCTGGGGATGGATGGTTTGATCTGGAACTGCAAGGAAACGCCAGCCGCATTAGTGACGCTTTAACTTACCTGGATGAGTTAGATTTAGATGTTTTGGAAAGACAGCGAAACAGATGGTTAGTAGTATGACCTGCTTGATCTTCTTTCTTCTCTAACCAGAGATAGAGACTGCTTTGCTCCGCCGGAAAGATTCTCTCTTGCCACCTGATCTGAGACGGTGTAAGCAGGTTTTAAGGTGGTGAGAACTATGCGATTTGGCATTAACGAAATCAAAACAGCGGGCTTGCTGGGGTTACTTAGTGGTTTACTCGTGTTAGGTGGCTATTACTTACTTGGTAACGAACAAGGTTTAATCCTGGGATTCGTGGTTGCGGCATTATCGAGTTTTGGCTCCTGGTATTATTCCGATCGCGCGGCACTAGCGGCGTTTCAGGCGCAACCCTTGACCCGAGAAGAAGCCCCAGACTTGTACGATACGGTGGCTCGGTTGAGCGATCGTGCCGAAATTCCCATGCCGAAACTGTTTGTCGTGCCAACTCAGGCTCCAAACGCTTTTGCCACGGGGCGTGACCCAGACCACGCCACGATTGCCGTATCGAAAGGGATTTTGGAACTGCTGAATCGCGAAGAACTAGAAGGTGTGATTGCCCACGAAATGACGCATATCAAAAACCGTGACACGCTGACTCAAGCAGTTGCCGGAACGGTTGCTGGAGCGATCACTTACTTAGGTCAAATTCTCAGCTTCGGATTACTGTTTGGACCCGTAAGTCGGCATTCTCGCCAGGGACAGAACCCATTTGGACTGTTGTTTTTGATTGTCCTCGCGCCTCTGTCTGCCTCTTTGCTGCAATTAGCCATTTCGCGGACTCGTGAATACTCGGCTGACCTGGGAGCGGCTCAAATTACCGGAAATCCAACGGCTCTTGCCACTGCACTACAGAAGCTAGAAACCATGAGCCATCAAATTCCAATGAATGGTAACCCTACAATGGCTCCCTTGCTGATTATGAATCCGCTTCCACGTCAGGGGTTACAAGCGTTGTTTATGACCCATCCCCCCACCGCAGAGCGAATTCGCCGCTTGCTGGAGTTAGCTCAACAACAATCCCTCACCGCTGCTGCTGTATAAAGCTGCTGCTGTATAAAAGCGTTAAATTGCAGGTTCCGAGTCACGATGGGAACGGTTGCAGGAGACTGAGCCGTTCTTTTTTGTCAAAATTCAAAATTAGCTTCTCTGTCTCTGTAGTGATGTATAGGGTTAGCTGGAGAAACTGATGAAGGTCCAACGATTTGAACATCCTATTGAGTTCTGCGATCGCGCCGAACCTTTCTTGCAGCAAAACGAGGTGGTTCATAATCTGCCGCTGCGGCTTTGTCGCTCGTTTCGAGAAGGCAGTCCTCATATCAAGCCCAGTTACCTGGCGCTGGTTGAGGTAGATGGCAACCCGGTTGCCGTGGCAATTAGAACGCCGCCATTTCCTCTGGTAGTGTCAGAAGTGACAGAACCAGCCGCGATCGCCTTACTTGTGGATGATTTGCAAGCGGCTGAGCCAGAACTGGCGGGTGTGAATGCGCCTCAAGCCGTTGCCGATGAATTTGCCAGAATTTGGCAGCAGCGCACTAACCAACTGGCTCACCTGTATATGGCAATGCGAGTGCACAAGCTGACCGCAGTGCAGCCTGTAGCTCAAACGAGTGGATGGTTGCGATTGGCGGAAGCAGGCGATCGCTCCTTACTGACTGATTGGTACATCGCCTTTCAGCAAGAAGCCTTACAAGAATCGCCAGAACTGGCTACGGCTCAAGCCTGGGCAGAGCGACAAATTGGCTATCAAACCCTGTATTTATGGCAGGATGGCGATCGCGTGGTGTCTGCGGCATCTGGGTTTCCAGCTTCTGCGCGGGTGGGCGTAGTGAATTTTGTATACACGCCGCTGGAGTTTCGGAAGCGGGGGTATGCGACTACCTGTGTTGCCGCGGTTAGTCAGCGCCTTTTGAAGCAGGGCTATCAAGCCTGTGCTCTGTTTACCGATCTGGCCAATCGCACGTCCAACAAAATCTATCGTGCGATCGGCTATCAGCCTGTTTGCGATTGGAATCAGTATCGGTTTCAGCCCAAACTTTAAGCTTAGGGTTTAGCCGGGGAGGGGGAGACTTCTTCGCATTCGAGGCGAGGAATGGTGTTAAAGGAGCGATCGCCCGGAAATTCGATCGCTCCACTCAAGCGATTTACCTTAGAACCGCTAGCACCAATCACCTTGCCGTCTACCGTGCAACCCACTTGAAAATTTCCCGTCAATTTCCACAAATCCCCTTCCTTTGTGGCGGCCGTCAGCGGCACTTCACCCTTAAAAGTAGACATGGTTATTGCCTGCTTTGTTCTGCCGGGACCGCCAAACAGGACAGTTAAAGCAATTCCGGCTCTATCCGTTCGCACATCTACAAAATTCGCCTCAACGGCCATTGTTTCTTTTTCAAAATTGCGGTTTTCAATGTCTCGACCGGTAAACTTGCCCTCTGCTTCAAAATCAAATCGCTGAAGCTTATCGTTGCGAGGTAGAAATACTTTCTCCACAAACTCCTGAGAACCATCTTCGGCAACTTCGCTTTTAGGCACTTTCGTAATTTTTTGGGCAGGTGGATCGTTTTCAGGATTGGGGGAAAGGATGACTTTTGTTACGTCATAAGCTTGAGCAGGAAGGGCAACATTCATCCATATTGAAACAGTTGTCAGCGAGAGCAGGAAATCCAATTTTTTACCTGCAAATTCTAGGCGATGCGCTTGTGTATGCATTGTGGTCACCAGTTCTCATCTGTGTTTCAGGCACGCAAGAGAGCGATGGGAGCATCCCTTCAGGAGGACACTACCACAGGTGCATCAGAACTCCAATCAACTGCGTTCGTTTTTTCTGAAAAAGTTGGAAGTATCCTATTCTTGACCTATTTCTGGTGTTGGCGGGTCAGAAGGTAGCCCTTTTTCTTCTGCATCGGCGATCGCTGCTTCTACCAATTCGGGACTAGGAGGGTGAGGTGGCACTGCCTGAGGGACTTCATCACCACTTTCATGGGTTTGTTCCTGCGACGAGATATCTTCCAGTAGTTCTTCCACAATTTCTTCTGCCGTCGCATCAGACAACGCCCCAGCTAACAAATCGGGAGCCAGTTCATCACTCACAATTTCGATCGTCGCTTCAGCAACTAATGATCCATCGGCGGTTCTGCCAATTTCTTCTACAACTGAAATCACCGTTGCATCTGTGACTTGCAGTTCAGTCGTAGGCTTGTTCTCCCGAAATTGTTTGCGGACGTAGGTTGGCTTCGTCTCTTTCTTTTTGGAGAAACTTTTCAGCAAAGATTGAATCGTCTCTGTCAACACCTTGACCAGATTGGAGGCTTTTTGAGGCAGGTTCAACGGGGAATTAGGTGGGATGGGTTCTGAAGCTGAGACGGATTTTGCTGCTCGTTCTGCGGCAATTTGTACAGAGGTTGCTACTGACTCTGCTTGTTCTGCAATGTCTGTGGCTGCTTCAGTGAGGCTATCTTGCACTTGGTCGGTTGCCTCAGTCAGTGTTTCTGAAACAGTCCTTTCTTCTGGAATTGCGGCTTTAGCAAACCGCTCGATCGCTTCCTTGCCTGCGGTCCCAAATTCTTCCAACTTGGGTGGGGTGTAAGGTTCATCAATCGTGACCGTGGGTTTGGGTTGGGTTGCAGAGGCGATCGCGCCCTGAATGCCCTCCTTCAGTTGCCCAAAGGTGCGAGAAGCTTGCTGCGATAACTGCGATCGCCCCTCCGGGCTAGAAAGGTTGCTGAAAGCGGCTTTCACATCATCTGTGGTCGGCAAAGCGGTTTGCTGATCCAGGGGTGACACTTGCCGTCTTAGGAGAAAGGTTTGCCAGCCCAGCCAGCCCAGCAATGACACTCCAGCAATTTGCCCCAACAGCACACCGCCCGTAATCCGTCCAGCATACACCCATAACACCAGCGCATAAAACAATCCCACACCGCTCCAGATAAAGTCATTTTTACGATGGACTTCTGGAAAGAAAAAGGCAGCCATATACAGCGCAAAGCTCCCTAATCCAACCACCAGTGCGAGAATGTATGCCAGCATACGGTTCCTCCTGCCAAAACCTGAAACTGCCACGAGCGATCGCGGTTTAACTACCTATCACTCTACTCTGGCGTTAGAAATTTTGACCCGTGAGTTTGGTTTAATCCACAATCGGTTCAATCCACCAGCCATTGTGTCATCAGGTAAGCCATCCAACCAATCCAAACGCCTGTAAATGTTAAAATCCCAAAGCTTACCCAGAGCAAAAAATATAGGATTCTACGCAGTACGCCTCTTGGCTGTGAGGTAGGTAGAGTTGTCATTGAATCTTGATACTGCCAAAAAAACAAAAATAGGGCAAAACTGAGGGCTAAAAGTGCTGCCAAGATTGTTGCTCCAGTTATCCAATCGCTTTCACGGATGTGTTGGAATGCAGGGAGTAAAGAGCCAGCATTGCCACTGTTTGGTTGAAATGTGGGATCTCGCAAGGGGGAAGCTTGATGGATAAGCACTACCCCTGCGGCTGAGAGCAATACTATCACCGCAAAACTGAAGCCTGATAGGCGTTGAAGAGTTTGAAGACGCATAGAAATTTTTGCTTCGTTTGAGAGTCTCAATTGCACAACTGCCCCTGCTCAAATGGATGACTCTGCGATCGCCAAAATGTTTCTAAACATACACTGCTTGCTACCCTCAGCTTCCCTCGATTGTCAGAGTCTTAATCTCTTCTTCCAGGTTAATCTGGCGGGATCGGGCTACCCTGAAAGGACAATAGACAGCCTTGACCCGTTGTAAGCAACCAAAAACTTAAACGACCAAAACTTGTAAAGCTACAGAACCTAGTTACCCAGAGAGTCTTATGGCACAGCAATTTGGTGTAATCGGTCTTGCCGTAATGGGCGAGAACCTGGCATTGAACGTTGAAAGCAAAGGATTTCCCATTGCAGTTTACAACCGTAGCCGTGAAAAAACCGATCAATTCATGGCAACCCGCGCACAAGGCAAAAACTGCGTTGCCGCCTACACCCTGGAAGAATTTGTTGCCTCACTAGAGCGTCCCCGCCGCATCTTGATCATGGTGAAAGCAGGAGCACCCGTCGATGCAGTGATTGAGCAATTAAAACCTCTTCTGGATGAAGGCGACGTGTTGATCGACGGTGGCAACTCGCTGTTTACCGATACCCAGCGGCGGGCAGCAGCGTTGGAAGCAGAAAAGTTTACCTTCATTGGTATGGGAGTCAGCGGTGGTGAAGAAGGTGCCTTACTTGGGCCTAGCCTCATGCCTGGCGGTACAAAGCAGGCTTATGACAATTTAGAGCCAATTCTGACAAAGATTGCCGCTCAGGTAGATGATGGTCCCTGTGTAACCTACATTGGACCGGGTGGCGCAGGGCACTACGTTAAAATGGTGCACAACGGTATTGAGTACGGTGATATGCAGCTCATCGCCGAAGCCTACGACTTAATGAAAAACGTTGCAGGTTTGACGAGCACTCAGTTGCATGAAGTGTTCTCAGAGTGGAATCAAACTGATGAGTTAGATTCTTACCTGATTGAAATCACAGCAGACATCTTTAAAGTGACCGATCCAGATACGGGTAGCCCACTGGTAGATGTAATTCTGGATGCGGCTGGGCAAAAAGGTACTGGGCGTTGGACGGTGGATACCGCCTTAGAACTAGGGGTGCCCATTCCCACGATTATTGCTGCCGTAACTGCCCGCATCATGTCGTCTTACAAGAAGGAGCGGGTAGAAGCCTCTAAGCAGCTTTCTGGTCCGTCAATCTCATTTGATGGCGATACGAGCGAGTTTGTGAATAAAGTACGGGATGCGCTTTACTGCTCCAAGATGTGTTCCTACGCACAGGGTATGGCATTGCTCAAGAAAGCGTCAGAGGTGTATAACTTTGGTCTGAATTTGGGTGAATGTGCCCGCATCTGGAAGGGGGGTTGCATTATCCGCGCCCGCTTCTTGAATAAGATCAAGAAAGCGTTCGATGAGAATCCTAACCTGCCGAATCTGCTGCTGGCTCCAGAATTTAAGCAATCCATTCTCGATCGCCAATCGGCATGGCGAGAAGTGATCGCAACCGCAGCAAAAGTTGGTATCCCAGTTCCAGCGTTTAGTGCGTCGCTTGACTACTTCGACAGTTACCGTCGCGATCGCCTGCCCCAAAACCTCACCCAGGCACAGCGCGACTACTTTGGTGCTCACACCTATGAGCGGGTAGACAAGGACGGCGTTTATCACACCGACTGGATTCATGTAGTCGATGAAATTCCTGAACCAGCTTTAGCGAAATAGGGAATTTGTGTAAGTTCTGAAAGGTGCGTTAGAGCTTTGCCTGACGCACTTTTTAATGCGCCCTCACTTTACTGATGTCCTCAACTGCATAATTGCTTGAGATGACCCGTAATAATAATTGGAACGGTACGGAGCAAAGCAGCGCACACACCAATCGAATTCGACTTCGTTTGCAGCCTTTTCGTCCTCTAAATTCTCCAAACTGAAGGGACTTTGAATGGTTTGGCTCCCTCAACATGGGGTGAAAGCAGTTCGGCAGGACTTTGGCTAGATTTGATGATTTGTGTGTACAGCGTAGCTAAACTTGGAGTCCAGAAGGGCGAAACTCATTAATTTCGTAAGTCTTATCCCTAAAAGCTTGATGAAGTAAAGCCTTGAAGCGATTAGCTTTGAGTGCATCTGTAGTTTAGATCACGCCTGAAGCGGGTGTTGTGTCACTTAGTCATAAGGACGTGCGTCTCAACTTTTGATTCTAAAACTCAGAAATTTACCGAGTTTTCATCACACTGTCAAGAAAAAATTAAGCGGATGATTAATCCTATAAGCCCCCTTAAAGGATTAATCAATCATGAAACCTGAAAATTGCACTACCAACTCAGCTAACTCGTCTAGTACTTCTTCTCTTACATCTCCTAGCAATTCACAAGACGCGAATCCTCGTTTGAGTGTTCCCACAAAATCCAAAGAACGCTACAGCGTCAGGTTAGCTCGTCAAATTGCGGCGCAGATGCCTCGTTTGTTGCCTGCGATCGCGTTGCTGTCTGCAACCTCAGCGCTGGCAGTTCCGGTCGATTCTTCCTCCATATACGGCAAAGGCATGGTTTTGCAAACTCCGCAAAATACAGCGTTGCCAGAGGGCATGAAATTCACCGGAAACGGGCACTCAATCGACAGCGATCGCTTCCTCTCAATTGACAGCCTGGATCGCTCTAAACTCACGCTTACCACCTGGCAAACAACCCTGCCCGTCACCTTGCCCACGGGACAGGCAGCAACCGCGACCTTCTATGGTTCTCCTGACAAACCTCTAGAAACTCCAGGAGTGGCTGTTCAACGAGGGTTCACGTTGCCAGAAGAACGCATCACCTTCTCAACTGAGCCAGAATTCCTCAGAAACTCAGGACTCAACGGAATTCTTCACAATAACGCTTTTACAGGAGAGGGGCATGGTTCAGCCCTTAACCCAACTGAGTTTGGCAACGAACACGTTAAGGGTGGCATGACTACCAGCGCCAACTGGATGGTGGTTCGTGATAAAGATGGCAATGTGTTGTTTGAAGGTACGCCCGCAACCTATGGTGCTCAACTGTATTGGGATGGGAACGTTGCCCAAATTTCCGATGCAGAAGGATTGAAGATTGGTGAAGGTAACTACCAAACCAGTCGCGAAACGATGACTGAGACGACCATTGAGATGACGCAGCAGCAGCGATCGCGGCAAGATGTTGTAGAAACTCAGCATTCTGTGCAGGGTCAACGTACCTGGAGCACAGTTGATGTGCAACAACGCACCGAGTTTTCCACCTCCACAAAACCCTTCCAAACCGAGGAGACCAGCCAATCTAAGCAATCCTTCGGCACAGATTTGACCTCAATTTTTCCACTCCACAACGTTGCCATTCTGCATCGTGACAAAAGTACTTCCAACACCTTTCAGTTAAAAACAGACTTTCAGCTTTCTGGCGACGTGAGCAACGAGAGCAACCCCACTCTCTCAGGGCAACTGCGGATTCCGCTCAATACCAAACGTGGCACTTCCAGCGTGAATATCTTGGTAGGCGGTGCCCCACAAAACGATCAACCCGGACAGCCCGATTTCTATGCTTTGCTGTTCGCTCAACTCAATACTTCTCTTTTTCAAGTTGTGGATGGGCAACAGCAACCCAGTCGCTTTATAGCAGGCGTGCGCTTTGGCGGTGGAGTGTTTCATGTTCCGGTTGCCGAGCAAATTATTACTCGCACCGTTTCCAAATCAGGCATGGATATTCTATCGGAGCGTCAAACCTTCAACGATTTCACCACAACCAACTGGGGTCAAAACTTCACCACCAACTTCAGCCAACGAGTAACGAATGATTATGTTGATACTTATCGGATTGACACAACCCGTAGCACTCCCATTACCCGGGAAACAACCGATGTCGTTGTGACTAGAACCGATGGTTCTACGTTTACGGCTCCAGACTATCGAACTGTGTCTGAACGTCGAGGTGAAACCTTCAGCACGAGTGCTACATCGTTGATAAGCTCTGACCTGGTTGCGTCCTCTACCTTAATCCAACCCGGCACCACCCAGTTAGCTGAGGCTGAAAGGCTATCTCAGCAAACAACATCGCAATTAGTTGGCTCTGAAGTCACATCTCAGCGAGTGGTGCAAGATGTGAGCGTGAAGCAAACCATCTCCGAGAAAGATGCCTGGGGAAATCTCTTGTTTGTCAACCCGTACTTTGGCAATTTTGACCTTGCCCCTGTAAAACAACCGGGCAGCTTGCTGTACGAGATTGGTGGCAACTTTGTGAGAAGTTCGTTGTTGGGCAATGTTAGCTACAAAGATTCCAATCTTTACTTCACTGCCGGGATGCCGCTGTGGAATCCTACCCTATCGGACAAGAAGACCGCGGGAACGGGGTTGTTGACGGTACGGGGATATGCCATCTACTTGCCGATGACAAATGATGTAAGAGTTGGGGCGGGTCTGCAATTGAGCAGCTTCTAGATCCGTTGCAATTGATTCTTTAACTGTAAGCCTGGTGAACGCGACCAGGCTTTTTTTGCTTTGAAGGATGCGATCGCCGAAATGACTCTAAATTTCAACTGTTCGATTGCATGAACCTGGCTTTGGTTAGAAAGCTTGAGAAGGAGAATTAACGAAAAATGAAACGTTAAAAATTCAGGATGCGTTCTAAGACGGCTTCGCCATTTTGAATTTTACAGTTTGAATGATTCATTATCCTTAGGACAAGGCAAACTCCTGAAAACGCGATTCTAGATGGGTGTTCTGATACATGTTTGCCGCGTCTCCCTGGCTCAGGATAGGGAAATCTGGTGGGCTAGGAAGAATGGAGGGTGCTTCACCAGAGTCAAAACGTTATTATGAGGGGGATTGATAAAACTTTGTTAAAAATTATCAATGATTGTTACCTCTTCCGGTTTGGACAGAATCAAAGAAGCAGTCAAAGAGAAGGTGTTTTTTGGACACGAGCCAACTCTGGAATTGATTGCCATTCTGCTGGTCTACATTGTGCAGGGAGTTTTGGGACTGGCACGCCTTGCCATCAGTTTCTTCCTCAAGGATGATCTGGGCTTAAGCCCGGCTGAAGTCTCTGCATTGGTTGGTGTAGCAGCCCTCCCATGGATGGTGAAACCGCTGTTTGGGTTTGTCTCGGATGGGTTGCCCATCTTTGGCTATCGCCGTCGTCCTTACCTCATCCTATCGGGTTTGCTGGGTGCTGCATCCTGGGTAGCAATGGCAACGGTGGTGAATTCTGCCTGGGCGGCGATGCTGGCGATCGCAATGGGGTCGCTCTCCGTTGCCTTCAGTGATGTGATTGTCGATTCCCTAGTGGTTGAGCGGGCACGCCAAGAATCGGTTGGCGATGCCGGATCGCTGCAATCGCTCTGCTGGGGCGCATCGGCGGCAGGAGGTTTGCTCACTGCGTACTTCAGTGGGTCGCTGTTAGAGCATTTCTCAACCCGCACCGTATTCGCAATTACGGCAACCTTTCCACTGATTGTTTCGGTGGTGGCGTGGCTAATTGCCGAGTCCAAAGTGATGGAACAATCGGAATGGGCGATCGTTAACCATCAGCTTAAGGAATTGTGGAAAGCGGTGAGCCAAAAATCTATTTGGCTGCCAACCCTGTTTCTGTTTCTGTGGCAGGCAACGCCAACCGCTGAATCGGCGTTTTTCTTCTTCACCACTAACGAATTGCATTTTGAACCGGAGTTTTTAGGGCGAGTGCGGCTGGTAACCAGTGTGGCGGCGTTGGTAGGCGTGTGGGTGTTCCAGCGATTTTTAAAGAATGTTCCGTTTCGGGTAATTTTTGGCTGGTCTACAGTGATTTCAGCCGTGCTGGGTTTATCAACCTTGCTGTTGGTGACCCATGCCAATCGGGCGTTGGGCATTAGCGACAAGTGGTTTAGCCTGGGCGATAACCTGGTACTCACAGTGATGGGGCAAATTGCCTTTATGCCTGTGTTGGTGTTGGCGGCACGACTCTGCCCTCCGGGAGTGGAAGCTACGCTGTTTGCTTTGTTAATGTCGGTTGTAAATCTGGCGGGGCTGGTGTCTTACGAAACGGGTGCGTTTTTGATGCATCAGTTTGGCATTACCGAGAGCAATTTCAACAATCTGGCGCTGCTGGTCGTGATTACAAATGTCTCGACGCTGTTGCCGCTGCCATTGTTGGGTTGGCTTCCTGGAGCAGATTCGGTGCAGTCGGCTGAGAAAACAGAGGCGGCATTGCATCCTTCCACGGCGATCGACCTCGATTCTTCGTCCTCAAAGCACCTTGCCCAACCCTTCTTGCCAGATTTGATGAGTGAATTGGTGACGCATTCGCGCGAACCGGAACCGAGTGAGCAGTGAGCCACCAGCAAACCGTCAGTTAATCCATTTACATAACCCTCTACGCCAGATTATGACGAGTACTCTGAACCCAGCGATCGCGTCTGAAAAATCATACAATCGGAATGAATGGCAACGCGGCTATCGTTCTCTTAAGCAGGAATTTGATTACTGGATTGAGGAGGTTGAGGGGACGATTCCGGCGGAGTTGAACGGTACCCTATTTCGCAACGGACCGGGCTTACTGGATGTAAATGGGCAGCGAATTCATCACCCGTTTGATGGCGATGGCATGATTTGCGCGATCGCCTTTCAAAACGGACGCGCCCACTTCCGCAATCGTTACATCCAGACGGAAGGCTACCTGGCGGAACAAGAAGCTGGAAAAATTTTGTACCGGGGCGTGTTTGGCACTGATAAACCTGGTGGCTGGTTGGCAAACCTGTTTGACCTGAAGCTGAAAAATATTGCCAACACCAACGTAATTTATTGGGGCGGCAAACTGCTGGCACTCTGGGAAGCAGCAGAACCCTATCGCCTCGATCCCGCGACCCTAGAAACTCTCGGCTTGGACTACCTGGATGGCTTACTGAAACCGGGAGATGCTTTTGGTGCCCATCCCTGGATTGATCCAGCCTGTGAGCAAGATGGGGGTGCGCCCTGCCTGCTAAACTTTGCCATCAAACCAGGATTATCCTCCAAGATCACTGTTCACGAATTTGCGCCCAGTGGCAAACTGCTGCGGCAAAACACCGCCACCGTTCCTGGCTTCTGCTTTATTCACGACTTTGCCATCACTCCCCACTACAGCATCTTCTTTCAAAATCCCGTTACCTTTAATCCGATTCCCTTCCTCGCCGGGTTGCGTTCTGCTGGGGAGTGCATCCAATTCCATCCCAATCGGGCAACGAAGATTGTGGTGATTCCCAGAGGAGACGGAGGGCAGAGGACAGGAGGTAAGGGTGATGAGGAAGTCAGGAGTCAGTCTTCTATTTTTGAAACGCATTCTGGGTTTGTTTTCCATCATGCCAATGCGTTTGAGGATGGGGACGAGGTAGTGATCGATTCGATCTGCTACGACTCGTTGCCGTCTGTGGAGCCGGATGCTGATTTTCGTGAGACGAACTTTGGAGCGTTAGACCCGGGGCAGTTGTGGCGATTTCGGATCAATGTGCGAACAGGCAATATTCAGCGTCAGATGTGGGATCAGCGATGTGTGGAATTTCCAACGCTGCATCCGGCAAAGGTGGGGCGATCGCATCGCTATCTTTACTTTGCGGCGGCTCATGCTCCCACGGGTAACGCGCCGAATCAGGCAATTTTGAAGATGGATCTGGAGTCGGGCGGTCGCCAACTCTGGAGTGCGGCACCCTGGGGCTACGTGAGTGAGCCTGTGTTTGTACCAGGTCACCCAAATCACAGCCAGGTAGTGGGTGCAGAAGACGACGGTTGGCTGCTGACGCTGGTATTTGATGCCCGAAGCGATCGCTCTGCTCTTGTCATCCTCGATGCACGGGATATGCGCCAACTCGCCCGCCTCAATCTGCGACATCACGTTCCCTACGGCTTACACGGCAGCTTCACAACTGAGTGTTTCGTTTAGCATAAAGATTTCCTGACATTCCCATCCAAGATTCCGTCAGAGGATTGTTGATCGCCACGCTCTCCTCTACACTGCAATTGATCCGTACTCTCCCATTTCAGCACCCATGACCACGACGCAAAACGAATCTATCCAAGCGACCGGAGCGATGAAAGCTCAGATTTTGAGTGAAGCCCTGCCCTACATTCAGCAATTTACGGGCAAAACCATCGTGGTTAAGTATGGTGGTGCGGCAATGAAGGACAGCAATCTCAAGGATCAGGTGATTCGAGACATTGTGTTCATGTCGTGCGTGGGAATTCGTCCGGTGCTGGTGCATGGGGGGGGACCTGAAATTAATACCTGGCTAGATAAGTTGGGCATTGAACCACAATTTAAAAACGGTTTGCGCGTCACCGATGCACCCACGATGGATGTGGTGGAAATGGTGCTGGTTGGGCGTGTGAATAAGGAAATTGTGTCTTTAATTAACCAGGAAGGCGGCTCTGCGGTGGGATTATGCGGTAAGGATGGCCATTTGATTACGGCACGTCCCGCTGACCAAGAGGGAATTGGATTTGTAGGAGAGGTGACGAGTGTGGATACTCGCATTCTGGAAGCGCTGGTGAATGCAGGGCATATTCCAGTGGTGTCGAGTGTGGCAGCCGATGAAACTGGGCAGGCGTACAACATTAATGCCGATACAGTGGCTGGGGAAATTGCGGCGGCACTGGGTGCGGAAAAACTAATTCTGTTGACGGATACAGCAGGAATTTTGCGGGATTACAAAGACCGTTCGACGTTGATTCCCAGGTTGGATATTTCCGAAGCCCGCAAACTGATTGATGAAGGGGTGGTTTCGGGTGGAATGATCCCTAAAGTCAATTGCTGTGTGCGATCGCTGGCGCAAGGGGTGCGGGCTGCTCACATTCTTGATGGTCGAATGCCCCACTCTCTACTTTTAGAAACCTTCACCGATTCTGGGATTGGCTCCATGATCGTGGCATCTGGATTCACGAAATAGCCCACAGCCCTTTTCTCAGGAAAACCATCCCCTGTTCTCAGGAATGTAAATTAGAGTAAAGATAGTTCATCAATGCGGGGTTTCAGGCAATGGTTTTATTTGGATTTGGTAAGAAGCTTTCCCTTCCTACTCCAGATGAGGCGCTTCCAGGACGGACAACCGAGATGCCCCTCACCAACCGTCATTTTGTCAATGGCAATCCACTCAAGCCTCCCTTTCCAGAAGGGATGGAGCTAGCTCTGTTTGGCTTGGGATGTTTTTGGGGTGCGGAACGGAAATTTTGGCAACAGGAAGGTGTATTTAGCACCTCTGTTGGGTACGCCGCTGGCGTGACACCGAATCCTACTTATCAAGAAGTGTGCAGCGGTGGGACGGGACATAACGAAGTGGTACGGGTTGTGTACGATCCAACCGTAATCAGCTACGAAGTGCTGCTGAAAGTTTTTTGGGAAAGTCACAATCCTACTCAGGGAATGCGCCAGGGCAATGATGTGGGAACGCAATACCGCTCTGGGATCTACGTTTATTCTGAGGAGCAGCGGAAACTGGCAGAGGCAAGCTGCGAGATGTATCAACAGGCGTTGGATAAGGCAGGCTACGGCAAGATTACGACTGAAATTCTGGATGCTCCAGAGTTCTACTATGCCGAAGATTACCACCAGCAGTATTTGGCTAAGAATCCTGGTGGCTACTGCGGTTTGGGTGGAACGAATGTTTCTTGCCCAGTTGGGGTAGCTGAAGTCAAGTAGAAAGCTGGCTATTCTGACTCCTGACTTCTAAATGCTATTCAACCGATGTCGTTTTCGCTGGATGCTGTTGAGTCTTACCTGCGCGATCGCATTCTGCCGCAAGCCAACACCCTGGATCAGAATGCCGTAGCACTTCGAGCTGCGTTTTTGGCATTAGGGCAACAACGCTGGCTTGGCTTGAAAATCCCCGCGATCTGGGGTGGATACGAAGTGAATGCAATCGCGTTTCAGCAGTTTCAAGAAGCGATCGCGCGGGTCTCTGGGGCGTTGGCATTTCTGCAAGCCCAACACCAGAGCGCAGGTGCCTTCATCAGCCGCAGCCAAAACCACGAATTGAAGCAAGAGTATTTGCCACGCATGGCAATGGGCGAAATTGCCGTTGGGGTAGGATTCTCCCATTTGCGGCGGGCAGGCTCACCCCTGCTGAAAGCGCTGCCTGTGGAAGGTGGTTACCAGCTACATGGAACTATTCCCTGGATTACGGGCTACAGCATTTTTCAATGGTTTATCGGGGCGGCTGTTTTACCCGATGACTGCGCCGTCTATGGCATGATGCCTTTTGTTCCACAGCAAACGGCGACTGACTCTCTCCACTTTAGCGATCCGATGGCGCTGGCTGCGATGACTGCTACCAACACCGTCACCGCAACCCTAAATCATTGGTTTTTGCCGCAAACGCAGGTATTGTTCACCACGCCTGCCAACGCCATTCATCACAACGATGTGCAAAACGTGTTGCAGCATAGTTTCTATGCGTTGGGGTGTGCCAGGGCCGGGTTAGATGTGGTGGAACAGGTTGCCCAGAGGCGATCGCAGCCTTTTTTGCAC
Organism: Leptolyngbyaceae cyanobacterium C42_A2020_001; assembly: GCA_015272515.1. GTDB lineage: Bacteria > Cyanobacteriota > Cyanobacteriia > Leptolyngbyales > Leptolyngbyaceae > JSC-12. The sequence goes on from JACYLN010000119.1 coordinate 17,605, forward strand.
ACTGCTTACGCAGCTCTAAATCAGGAATTGACAACCTGTCGGCAAGCGATTTATCAAGCGGCTGCACAATCCTTTGGCGATCGCTTGCAGCTTCGTGCCTGGGCAATTGAGCTGGCTGGTCGTTGCGCTCACGCGGCAGTTGCAGTTTCAGCCGGAGCCGCCAACTCTCTTCATCACCCTGCCCAACGCATTTATCGAGAATCGCTGGTTTTCACTGTTGCTGGACAAACGCCCGCAGTAATGGAAGCCACCTTGCATCGGCTCACCCGTTCCAAAATGGGTCACCTTTGAGTGACCGACTTATTTGACAAAGCCTGGATCTTGGCTTTTTATAAAGTCTTTAGTCTGGATGCTGTCAGGTACGATGCTCAGACTGATTGGACAATTTAATTCATGAGTGAACGGAGACAACTCTATGGCAAGGAGAGGTAGAAGTGCTGCAACCGGGTTTCTGAGAGATTTTCAGGAATTCATCATGCGCGGGAATGTGGTGGATCTGGCAGTTGCGGTAATCATTGGCGGTGCGTTTGGCAAGATTGTGGATGCGTTTGTAACCTGGTTAATGTCCGTTTTACTTGCCCCGGTATTGCAACAGGCAGAGATCGATCAACTCAAGAATCTTCCTTACGGACTGGGAGATTTAGCAGTTGCGATCGTTAATTTTATTGTGATTGCGTTCGTGATCTTTTTGCTGATTCGCGCGATCGAAAAATTTCTTCGCAGGCAAGAAGAAGTCACTCCCCCCGACCCGGTGGTGGAATCGCAGGAGCGTTTAACGGCTGCGATTGATCGCTTGACTGAAACTATGAATCGTCAGTAAGCAGGGGCGATCGTAATAAAAAGGGACAGTCCAACTGGACTGTCCCTTTTTGCGTATGGGTTGTGAGGAAACTGTAAGGGCGGGTTTAGCGGATCAATTTATACCCTGCAATGAATTTGACAGTAAAACTCGCCCTTACCAAATAATTTCTATCTCTTACTCTCGACGTTTGAAATTCGCCAGCCATTCGCGCAGTTGCTCTGCTGCTACATCGCGTCCACCTAAACCAAAGGCAAGGGCGATCGCCACAGAAATCGCACCCAACAGCAAGCCAAACGCCAGGTTAATAATATTGGGTGCCAGCCCAATTTGTTGAAGTGCCATCGCGATCACCAGTGCCAAAATCGCAATTCTGGCGGTTTGAGCCAAAATTTTAGACTGTGCCGATCCGGTTGAAATGATGCTGTACGCCAGATTTGCCAGATAAAGCCCAACCGCAAAAATTGCCAGACCTACCAGCACCTGCCCCAGCAGTACCAGAAGTCCACCCACAATTGCCGTGAGGGCTGGAATGCCAAGCACATTAGTAGCGGCAACCGCTGCCAGTAGAATGATCCCCACCATTGCCACAATTCCAACCACCTCAGACGGAGTGCGGGCTGAAGGCAATCCAGAATCTGGTTCGATCAGCAATGGGCGATCTGGGTCGAGTGGTTCTACGGGCGGCGGGGGTGGCAAAGGAGTGGTTTCGGTTCGCAACCCCAGCCAGGAGAGGACATTGTTGAAACCCAAGCCCGTTAACAGGTTGGTAACGAGATCTTTGACCAACTGCCCCACCACATAACCAAGAACTAGAATCACCGCTGCCGTGAAAATTTGCGGAATCGCTGCCAGAATTTGATTCAGCATGGCAGCAGCAGGCAGAGAAATCGAGCGAATTTGTAATGCTTCCAATGCCGCGATCGCCGTGGGGATCAAAATCAACACGTAGACAATGGTCGCAATAATCCAGGAAAGCGGCTGTTGACTGGTGCTACGAGTTAGCCCAATTCGGTTGCCGAAGCGATCTGTCCCCACCGCAACCAGCAGATTTCGCACAATTTCTCGCACTACTCGAGCAATCAGCCAGCCAGCAAACCCAATCACAATTGCCTTAAAGATATTAGGCAGTGCTGCTAGAAACTCATTGAGCAAGTTCTGCACAGGGGTTAAAGGACCCTGCAAATTCAGCACGCCTAAAATCAGCGGCAGAAAGAACAAAAAGATGAACCAATAGAGCACGTTGCCCAGCGTATCGCTGAGGAGAAACTGATTTTGCGGAGGGGCGAGTTCGTCTTCTGGTTCGCCCATGACGCGCTCATCCAACGCCAGCGATCGCGCCAGCCGGATTACGAGTAAACGGCTGATGGTTGCCAAAATCCAGGCGGCTAAAATGAGCAATGCCGCACCACCCAGACGCGGCAGATAGCTAAAAATTTGATTTAGAAATCCGTTCAACGGCTGAGAAACCGTTGTCAGGTTCAGTACGTTCAATGCCGCGACGATCGCCAGAATCATGATGATCCAGAAGACGACGGTCGCAATAATTTTCTCAATGTTGATACCAGGGGCTTGCTGCCCAGCCGTCATACCAACAATACGATTATCCAAATCGGTGCGCTTGAGCAGGTTTCGCACAGTGGATGAAACCAGCGCCGCTACAACCCAGCCCAACAGGAGGATTGCGATCGCTCCAATTAGGCTCATGACCACGTTAAAAACGGTGGGCGGAATGCCCAAAGACTCAGGAAGGGCAGGATTTCCAACCTGCACCTGTGCTGTAAAAACACCCAAAAGATGTGACACTCTACCTCCTCCCCTTCTAGACAATGCTCAACGCGATTTTGAAGATGTGCTTGCTTTAGCCAGCATTCCTGTCGAAGGTGCCAAAAGCAAGCCTCTTGTGACGTAAATTGATTGTTAATGCTGAATTTGGATAAATTTTGCTGCCATAGTACGTCAAATACACGCAAACACATCCTATAACGAGAAATATTCCGTTGTCAGTTTTCAATACTACGGGGAGTTTTATCCAGCGTGAGGCTTAATCCCCGTGTAACACCATAAAACGTTACTTAACCTCCAAGCTTCGTAATAAAAACATGACATCGTTCGTAACGATACGTATTAATCAATGGTTTCTTGATAGGATTTTTATCAATTTCATTTCCCTTTCGGTAAAGTGTGATACTACCCTGGTTCAAAAAAATTGGTCAATCTTCTCAAGAAAAATAAAGGAAGCCTTCTATGCCTTTAACGAAAAAACTCATTGCTGAGTTCATTGGCACTTTTTGGTTAGTGTTGGGTGGGTGTGGCAGCGCTGTGCTGGCAGCCGCTTTTACTGCAAAGGCGGCTACCATCAGTAACAACGTTTTCTTCCCATTGGGGATTGGTCTGGTTGGGGTTTCTCTGGCTTTTGGTTTGACAGTATTAACTGCCGCTTATGCTGTAGGTCACATCTCTGGCGGACACTTCAATCCAGCCGTTTCCTTTGGGTTGTGGGCGTGCAAGCGGTTTCCCGGTTCTGAATTATTGCCTTACATTCTGGCGCAAGTGCTGGGAGGCATTTTGGGCGCAGGCGTTTTGTATGTTATTGCCAGCGGTAGACCCGGCTTTGTAATTGATCCGGCTGCGGCTGGAGTCTTTGCCACGAATGGGTTTGGAGATCACTCTCCCGGTGCCTTCTCGCTGGTAGCCTGTTTCGTTGCCGAATTTGTGCTCACCTTTATGTTCTTGCTGATCATTTTGGGTGTAACAGATGGACGTGCACCCAAAGGGTTTGCTGGGCTGGCGATCGGGTTTGCGCTGACGTTGATTCACCTGATTAGTATTCCAGTTACCAATACCTCTGTGAATCCGGCTCGCAGTTTGGCTCCAGCCTTGTTTGTGGGTGGTACTCCTCTGGCGCAGGTGTGGCTGTTTTGGCTGGCTCCAATTCTGGGCGCGATCGCCGCCGGCTACCTGTATTTGAACGTGTTTGAACTGTCTCGCTTTGATCGAGTGGATACGGAACGCGAAGTGGACGCGATTCGATAATTCTGTCGATCGCAACGGTTATTACCCCAGGCGACGTTGGTTAGACCTGGGGATTTTTGTGTCTCGGCTAAGTGACGATCTTCATCTCAAATTCATACAAAGCCGCGATCGCGGTTGCAATCTGGGAATTCTAAATTGAACAGGCTAGTCTGGTTACAAAGCAGCTTAGAAGTTGGGAAGGAGGTCTTGTGTCGGAGAAGCCAACGATTTTAGTTACAGGCGGAGCAGGATACATTGGCTCTCATGCCGTACTGGCACTGAAACAGGCTGGATACGATGTCGTTGTGCTAGACAATTTATCCTACGGGCATCGCGAAATTGTTGAAGAGATTTTGAAGGTTGAGTTAATCATTGGTGATACGGGCGATCGCGCCTTGCTGGATCAACTTTTTGCCAGTCGCGCGATCGCGGCAGTGATGCACTTCGCAGCCTTGATTCAAGTAGGCGAATCGGTGAAAGAACCGGGAAAATACTATCAGAACAATGTTGCTAGCACGCTAACGTTGCTAGAAGCGATGCAGGCAGCATCAATTAACAAATTTGTGTTTTCGTCTACCTGTGCTACTTACGGTGTACCTCAATTCATCCCCATCACCGAAGACCATCCGCAAAACCCAATTAATCCTTACGGCACCACCAAATGGATGGTAGAGAGAATGCTGCTCGACTTTGATAAAGCGCATGATTTCCGGTCGGTATACTTCCGCTATTTCAACGCGGCGGGTGCTGATCCCAGTGGCTTATTGGGAGAAGATCATACGCCCGAAACTCACATTATTCCGTTGGTGCTGTTTGCAGCGCTCGGCAAGCGCGACTCGGTCTCTATTTTTGGTACGGATTACGATACGCCGGATGGTACCTGCGTACGCGACTACATCCACGTGTTGGATCTGGCACAGGCACACGTTTTGGGCCTGGAATATCTGTTGAAAGGTGGGGAAACTGCCGTCTTCAACCTGGGGAACGGCAATGGCTTCTCAGTGAAAGAGGTAATTGAAACGGCACGAGAAGTGACTGGAAAACCGATTACTGCGATTGAACATCCGCGTCGCGAGGGAGATTCGCCGTTTTTGGTAGGAAGCAGCGATCGCGCCCGCAAAGTGTTGGGCTGGAATCCGCAGTATGCCGATCTGAAGCAAATTATTGCTCACGCCTGGAATTGGCACCAACGACGACACGGGTGAAGCGTAATACCCTGATTTGGCTAGTTTTGCTGGGAGTTGTTTTAGGACTGGCAGCAACGTTTTTGCTGCGATCGCGCCAGGTAAAAGTAGTGTGGTTGTTGTTCACAAAACACTGCCCTCGTTGTGATTTGCGTGGTGTTCGGTTGTTTGGAGCCAATTTGCAATCTGCAAACCTTCAGGCAGCCGATTTGCGTGAAGCGACTTTGAGTGAGGCAGATTTGAGCCAGGCCAACCTGAGCAGTGCCGTATTGACCAACAGCAACTTGACCTTGACCAATTTAACAGCCGCCAATTTGACAAGTGCCACGCTGACGAATGCAGATTTAAGTGGTGCTACTTTAACGACCGCTAATTTCCAAAATGCCAATTTGCAGCGTGCAAGGCTGATGTTTGCCGACCTGGAACATGCCAACCTCACAGGTGCAAACCTGCAATCGGCGCAACTCGATGGCGCAAGCCTGTTTGGTACATTCATCAAATAATCCATCCAAATAGTTGGAAAAAATAGTTGGAAAAAGTGGCGATCGCTGTCCTAAAAGTTTGCTATGTGGCTGACATTAAACTGGCGATCTGCAATGCTGCAAAAATGCAACCATCTAAAAACTTTCAGCGCGCAGCGATCGCAACCGGAATTGGTATTGCTGCTCTTGGCGGATTTGCTTACTGGTACCTGAGCCGCCAACAATGGTGTGTGAAAACGATGCCTGTGACTGGGAGAGCGGTTGACGGGCAGGAAGTGGTTTATAGCTGGGGCTGTTTGAATCCGCAACGCTTTCGGCAGTGGAGTGTAACTGCCACCGCCGAAAGCGCGATCCGTCATGCAGGTTTAATTGAATTTGAAACCGCTAAAAATAATGAATCATTCAAAATGCCAAATTAAAGTGGCACAGCCTCACCAGAAACCATTTTGAACTTTTAACTTTTCATTTTTAATTCGTTCTCATTCCTAAGCAGACTGATGCAACGGCTGGTTTACCTGAACTGTCTGCATCCAGGTAGCCAGATCGGTAAGAGCGCGATCGCGGTACTGTCCATACCGTTCTTGCTTGCTGCGAATGCGTTGCGGTAGTTCTGGCAGAATGCCAAAATTCGGCGGCATCGGCTGAAAGTGTTTCGGTGAGGCAGAACTGATGAAGTCGAACAATGCTCCCATCATCGTAGTCGTGGGTAGTTGCAACGGTTGTTGTCCTAAGGCGATGCGTGCCGCATTGGTACCTGCCAACCATCCCCCGGCAGCAGCGGCAGTGTAGCCTTCTGTTCCAATTAACTGCCCGGCTGCTAAAAGCTGCGATCGCTGTTTGAATTGCAAGCTTGGGGCGAGTAGCTCTGGGGCATTAATGAAGGTGTTGCGGTGCATTACGCCCATTCGCACAAACTCGGCTTCTTCTAACCCTGGAATCAGACGAAACACCCGCTTCTGCTCACCCCAGCGCAAATTAGTCTGAAACCCTACCATGTTCCACAACTGCCCAGCTTTGTCCTCTTGTCGCAATTGCACCACCGCATAGGGGCGTTTTGCTTTGTTCTCCGGATCGCGATAGTCGCCCAATCGGGCATCAAAAATCCCCACAGGCTTCAACGGGCCGTAGCGCATGGTATCTTCTCCGCGACGCGCCATTTCTTCGATCGGTAAGCAGGCTTCAAAGAATTTTGCCGTTTCTCGCTCAAAATCTTTTAGCTCTGCCTGTTCTGCTTTGCAAAGCTCCTGCCAAAAGTGGAGATACTGCTCCCGATTCATGGGGCAGTTGAGATAGGCGGCTTCCCCTTTGTCATAGCGTGAGGCACGAAAGGCAATGTCATAGTTAATCGATTCGCCCACCACAATCGGACTCGCCGCATCAAAAAAGCTCATGTACTCTATGCCTGTAAACTGGTGTAAATCGTCTGCCAGATCGGGGCTGGTCAACGGTCCAGTGGTCAACACCGTGATACCCTCCGTAGGAATGGAGCGTAATTCTTCCCGCCGCAATTCAATCAGGGGATGATTTGCTAAGGTTTCGGTGAGCTGTTGGCTGAAGACTGCGCGATCAACTGCCAATGCTCCGCCTGCCGGAACGGAGTGTTGATCTGCCATGCCGATAATGATGGAGCCGAGGCGACGCAATTCTGCATGAAGTAAACCGGAAGCGCGATCGCTGGATTGTGCCCCAAAGGAGTTACTACACACCAGTTCTGCTAAATGGTCACTGTGGTGCGCCGGACTTTGCCGCAATGGACGCATTTCAGACAAAATCACAGGCACTCCAGCCTGAGCAATCTGCCATGCTGCCTCTGTTCCTGCCAGTCCACCCCCAATTACCCGAATCGGTTCTGCGATCGTCATTGCATCCTCATCTCCTACTTCTGTTGTTGCAATCTAAACCTCACTGCCTTTGGTACCTCCCCTCAGGAATGAGAATTGAAAAGTTAAAAATTCAAAATGGTTCCCAGCTAAAAATTCCACATCACTGGGTTGCCATCCTGCATTGGCTCAAATACTGAAAGCCCGATCGCGCTAATTTCTGCCAATTCGTCATCGGATAAGGTAACTTCGGCAGCTTGAGCGTTTTGCACCGCTTGCTCAACATGACGCACTCCAACAATCGCGTTGGTTTGCGGTTGGGCAATCAGCCATGCCAGTGCCAGATTGCCGAGGGTGGTGTGATGACGTTCGGCGATCGGCTTGAGTTTATCGAGGGCATCTAACGCCCGTTCAAAGTTTTCACCCTGAAACAGCTTGCTCTTGGAGCGCACGTCTTCCGGGGCAAACTGGTGCCCACGCTGAAAGCGTCCGGTGAGCAGCCCTTGCGCCAGGGGAGAGTACGCCAGGATGGAAATCTTTTGCTCCACACAGTAGGGCATCAAATCCTGTTCCACATAGCGCCAGAAGAGAGAGTAGGGTGGTTGCAAACTGTCGATACGTCCAAATTGCATGGCTTCTTCCAGTTGGGCGCGAGAGAAGTTAGAGACGCCGATCGCCCGAATTTTGCCCTGCTGCTTCAGGTGATTCAATGCCCGCATGGTTTCCTCAATCGGCACAACCTCGCTGTTCCAAGAACCGGAGGGCCAATGAATCTGGTACAGGTCAATATAGTCAGTTTTGAGGTTTTGTAAGGAACCTTCGCAGGCTGCAATCACCTGGTCATACTTGAGATGGTTGGCGAAGACTTTGGTCATGTACACCAGGCGATCGCGCACGGAGGCAAGCGCTTCTCCCACCACCCGCTCAGAATGCCCTTTCCCATACACTTCTGCCGTATCAACGCTGGTAATGCCTGCATCAACCGCGGCTCGTAGGGCAGCGATCGTGTCTGTGTCTTCAATTCCCACCCACTGAGTTTTGCCTGCCTGCCAAGTGCCTGTGATGATCGGCGTAATTTGAATGCCCGATGTCCCCAATTCCCGTGTTTTCATGCTTGTTTGCGTGTTAAAGAATGCGTGGTCCGTGATGGATCTTGTGCTGGTATTCTTTGTTTGCCTGCCGTTGTGCCATCACACGCCTAGCATACTGAATGGGTCGCCCGATGTGCTGCTGCACTGGAGATTGCTTTCGCCACTGCTCGTAGCCCTGAGCGATCGCGCCTGCCAGTAAATCGCGCCATTCCTGTGCCACGCGATCAATGGTGTAATCTTGTGCCCGTTTGAAGCCGTTTTCCACCATTGCCACGTACAGGTCTGGGTCAGATTGCAGGCGCTTCAAGGCAGCGATCGCCTCCTCCGGCGTGCGAACCTCAATGTAATCTAGTTCCGACTGGCGCACTTCCTGAAACGCAGGCTCTGGTCCCAAAATTGCGGGACATCCAGCGAACCAGGCGTTGACCAATTTCAAGGGAGGCTTCCGTAGAATGTCAAATACGGTGTTGTTCCGCACTGCCAGCAACACATCGGTTTCCGTGTAGTCTGCCCAGTCTGCCATCATGTTTGCGCCACTGGCTTCTGAGTTGACCACCAGCTTCATGTCGATCGCAGCCAGCGCTGCCACAAACTCCGGACTTTTGAACGGTGCAAAGAGACTGTGGTCGTAGCCTTTGAACACGACATTGCGAATTTGTGTACCGCGCATTGGATCACGGGGTTTGAGGTTCGGTTGGGGACGATGGGTGATCAAGTGGTCGCTATCGGTCAATACTTGCGATCGGTTAATCACCAACCGCCGCTCACACAGGTGCGATCGGGGGCAATCGTGGGAACAGGCAACCACATAGCTGCGATACAGCCAATCTTTTGGTTTACAGAAGTAATGGGGAATCACACAAATTTTGCCCGGAACCGCTTTCGGCACTAGATGTACATCTAATCCCCGCAGTTTGAGATCGAGATAGGGCTGCACTGACCAGATATCGTTGGTTTTAACGCAGCGTTGATACAGGGCTTCCGGGTCTGCAATTAGTTCTGGGTTGTCGAGAAAATCCTGCCATTTGGGGTTGCTGTTGACAAAGTAAACCGGGTGAGGGAGTGGGGCGAGGGGTTTTGGCGGAGTCGCAAAATAGGGGTTATTTCGTGCCAGCTCTTGCAGTCGGGTGGTTTGCAGCATTGCTCAAAAGATCGTGAATGGGTAGATGGGTGAGGGACGCGATCGCGTTTTATAGCTAAGGATAGCTCTCGACCACAGCAGAGGCCGATCTCACATGGCACCCTACCGATAACCCGCCGCCTGAATAGAGAACAGGTAAGCATAGCGTCCTTGCCGTGCCAGCAATTCCTGGTGCGTCCCCTGTTCCACCACCCTGCCCTGTTCCAGCACCAGAATGTGATCTGCCATGCGAACCGTGGAAAAGCGGTGGGAAATCAGAATTGCCATCTGATTTTGCGTCATCGCCCGAAATTGGTTGAAAATTTGCATCTCCGCCTCCGCATCCATCGCTGACGTTGGTTCATCCAATACAAGAATGCTGGCATCCCGGCGCATAAACGCCCGTGAAAGGGCAATTTTTTGCCACTGTCCGCCCGAAAGCTCTCGCCCACTCTTAAACCAGCGCCCCAGGCGAGTGTGATAGGTTTCCGGCAGAGTCGTGATGAAGGTGTCTGCGGTGCCTTTTTCCGACGCATCCTGCCAGCGCAACTCATCCTCAATGTGGTGCACATCGCCTGCACCAATGTTTTCGCCCACGGTGAACTGGTATCGCACAAAATTTTGGAAAATCACGCCGATACGATACTGCAATGCCTCCACATCCCAGGCTTGCAGGTCTAATCCATCCAGCAAAATCCGCCCAGCGTCGGGGGCGTAAAGCCTGGTTAATAACTTGATCAGGGTGGTTTTGCCAGAACCGTTTTCGCCGACGATCGCCAGCTTTTCTCCGGGCTGGAGATGGAACGACACATTCTCAAGGGCGGGTCGGGTGTTGCCAGGATAGGTAAAGCCAACCGATTCAAACCGTAAGCCATCGCCGGGCAGGGTGCCGCGAGTGGCGTGCCCAATCGCTTCCGGGATGGGTTGCTCCAGAAACTCGTACAGGTTGGAGAGGTAGAGGCTGTCTTCGTATATGCCGCTGATGGAGGTGAGCAGGTTGGAGAAGGTCGCCTGCCCCTGCCGGAATACGACCAGATACATGGTCAGGTCGCCCAGGGAAATACGCCCTGCGATCGCCTCCAGCACAATCCAGATGTAGGCTCCGTAGAATGCAGCGGTACTCAGCAATCCCAGGAAATAACTCCAGAAGCCTTTACGGATCACCAAATCCCGGTCTTCTCCATACAGCCGCTCAAACGTTGCTTGGTAGCGATCGAGCAATCTTGGTCCCAATTGGAACAGTTTGACCTCCATTGCCGTCGTTTCGTTAGTCATCAACCATTCCAGGTAACTCTGCTCTCTGGCTTCGGGGGCACGCCATTGAAACAAGCGGAAGGCTTCTCCGGCAAAGCGGGTTTCGGCAACAAAGGCAGGAATCGCTGCCAACACCAGAATCGCCACCGCACCGGGGGAAAACTTCAGCAGCAACCCGCCATAGGTGACTAATGCCAGCGAATCTTGCACCAATCCAAAGGTGCGCCCTACCAGACTCAAGGGACGACTGGAGGCTTCCCGCCGAGCACGAATCATCTTGTCGTAAAACTCGGAATCCTCGAAATGCGCCATGTCCAGGGTCAGGGCTTTTTCCAGGATCAGCACATTCACTTTTTGCCCCAGCCGCATCCGCAACAGCGCTTGGCAGAGTGCAATGCCCTGTTTACTGCCAGCCAGTAGCGCCACGGCGATCGCTTCCAGTCCTAGATATTCCAATGCCAGCCAGCGATCGCTCGGTAGCCCGGATTGAGCCGCGACCACCACCGCATCCACAATCAACTTGCCCAGATAGGCAACGGCTCCGGGGAGCAAGCCTGCGATTAAGGTTAAGCCTGCCAAAGCGAGGGTTAAAGGGCGATGGGTGGTCCACACGAGCGCGATCGCCCGTCCACAGTATTGATAAATCGATAACGACTGCCGTACTTGTCTCAGCCGTTGTTTGAACGAAAGAATTCTCCGGTTACTCATATTTCTACGATAACCAGCCCACCCCAACCTTCACAACTTCCTCAAATGATGGGGATATCATGACGTAAGTATGGTTCGATCCTGCTTTAGACAGACGTTTTTAAGCGTTAACCAGGACAAAATAAAACTGGTAGCATCCAGCTTAGGGAGGTGCGGCAATGATTAGAAAGCAAGCGGTTTGCCAGCTTTATTCCAGCAGTTTTCTATCGTTGTTGCTGCTAACGGCAACGGTTCCAACCGCACCGCAGTTGTTGCCTCAGTCTGGATCTCTCAAAAATGCTTCGCAAACTGAATCATCTCGTTGGTTAGGGGTCGATGCATCGCAGGTCAGCGAAACTGCTGCTGTCAGCCGCCCCGACCAGCAATTCATGATGATGATGGTGCCCTACCAGGAAGATGCGATCGCGCTAGCAAATGCGGCTCTGACTCGTGCTCAACATCCTGAAATTAAAGCCTTAGCACGTACCATTAAACAAGCTCAAGCAACCAGAAATCAGCAACTTCGCAGCTTTTATCGGCAGTGGTATGGAACCGATGTACCTGACAGTTTGCAGGGGCAAGAAATGGCAAATTCCAATCAGAAACTGAATGGGATGGGAGGTGCCCTGCAAATTGACCTGATGGACCTGGAACTGTCTCCAGATTTTGATCAGGCGTTTCTAGAAGAGATGATGCAGCATCAACAGATGGGCGTGATTATGGCGCAAGAAGTGTTAGCTAGCAGCGATCGCTCAGAAATTCGTACCTTTGCAAAGAGTGTTATTCAAACCCAAAATGCCCACATCGATGAGATGCAGTATTGGTATCAGCAGTGGTATCTGGCAGGCAACCGCGAACCATAAACCGATTTAGTTCTGTTCGTGCTTGGCAAGGGCTTGAGCATAGGGTGTTTCGTGCAGGTGGGCTTTGTCTACCGAGCCAAATAGGTATAGCTTGTCGGTGATCACTGCTGTCATCGTCGCGATCGCTGACTCAGCCACTTGCAAAAGATCTCCAGGGCGCTTACCACAAATTTCATCCTGGAGTGCCTGCATATATGCCTGCCGCACTTCCGTATTCACATTAAACTTGCATACACCCAACTGAATCGATTGACTAATCATCGATTCTGGTAACCCCGACGCTCCATGCAGGACCAATGGAATGTCCAGCAAACGCCGAATCCGAGACAACCGCTCAAAATCCAATCGGGGTGGGCTTTTGTACTCGCCATGCACATTGCCAATCGTAACCGCTAAGGAATCTACCCGCGTCCGTTGCACAAACTCCAGCGCCTGATCCGGGTCGGTCATTTTGGCTTCTTTCTCCGCAATGGTTAGCCCATCTTCAGTACCACTAATTCTGCCAATTTCCGCTTCTACCACGGCACCATAGCGATGAGCTAATTCAGTCATGTCCTGGGTAAATTGCCGATTCTCCGCGTAGGGCATGGGGGAACCATCCGCCATGATGGAACGCACACCAGCCTCCAGTGCTAACCGAATGTCTTTAACCGATGTGCTGTGATCCAGATGAACTGCGATCGGCACGGTTGCCGTGTTTGCTGCTTCTAAACATAGGGCTACTAGCGGCAACTGGCCATACTTTAACGCACTGGGATGAAGTTGCAACATTGCGGGGCTACAGTTGGCTTCCGCCGCATTCACTACTGCTTTCACGCCTTCCAGGTTGTAGACATTAAACGCCCCGATCGCATAACTGTTGCGTCGAGCCGTTTCCAGCAATTCCTGGGTAGAAGTCAGCATCATAATTCCCAAACGACAGTAGCAGCGGATGGTATTCGCCTGGATGAAAGGTATCAGGGATAAAACGCCAGTTGCGGCAATCCCAGGGTTTCATCCCAGCCCATCATAATGTTGACACACTGAATTGCCTGCCCTGCTTGCCCTTTCATCAAATTATCGATCGCCGACATAACAATGACTCGCGCTGTGCGGGGATCGACCTCCAACCCCAGGTAACAAAGATTTGTGCCAACTGCCCACTTCGTCTGAGGATACGTTCCGCTAGGCAACACTTTCACCCAGGGAGAACTGCGATAAAAGGCGCTGTAGATGGTGAGCAAATCTTCCCGCACTAGCCCCGGATCACGCAGAGTGGCGTATACCGTCGCTAAAATGCCGCGCGGCATGGGGATGAGGTGGGGCGTAAACTGCACCAAAACCTCGTGCCCTGCCAGGTCGCTACAAATCTGCTCAATTTCTGGCGTGTGTCGGTGACGAGCAACCCCATACGCGCCAAAAGAACCGTCTGCTTCTGCCAGCAACATATTGGTTTTTGCCTGCCGTCCGCCGCCCGATGTCCCTGATTTGGCATCAATAATCGCCGTTTCAGGTACGATCAATCCTTGTTTTAGCAAAGGAGACAAGGCCAACAAGCTTGCAGTGGGATAACAACCAGGGCAGCCCACCAGTTGTGCCTGAGCGATGCGATCGCGGTAGAGTTCCGGCAAGCCATACACCGCAGTTTCTGCTACTTCTTGATCGGTGCGCTCTACGCCATACCAGGAGGAGTACACCGACAAATCTGAAAAGCGATAGTCTGCCGACAGATCGAGAACTTTGCAGCCCTTCTCCAGCAGTTTGGGAGCCATCTTGCACGCCAAGCCGTTGGGCAGTGAGAGAAACACCACCTGACAGCGATCGCCAATCACATCCAAATCAATTGGCTCAACCAGATGTTTCACCCGATGCTCTAAATGGGGATACAGGTCAGAAAAGGGTTGCCCAGCGCTACTATCACCCCCCAAGTAGGCTAACTCTAGATGTGGGTGATCCATCAAAATTCGTACCAGTTGCACACCGCCATAGCCTGATGCGCCAATAATTCCAACAGGAACACGTCCCGAATCACCCATGATGTTTCAACCTTCTTGCGGGTTAAGCCAGAGAACTTTGCTGCATTGTAGTACCCCTGGCTAAATTTTGGGAATGGAAGATGGGGAATGGGGGAGGGAGCGAGTGAGTAGGGGAGTGGGCGAGTGAAATTCTATCTACTCATCTACCCGTCCACCCACCCACCTATTTCTCATCACCAACCCTTACAAAGAACTAGAATTTAAATTAAGACAACTTCTTAACCAATCTTAATGGTGGCACCTTGAACCTCTCCGCAGACTCTTCCAGCGTTTCATCTTTCCAGTTTGACTCGATTGAATCTGCCCTGGCAGACCTGAAGTCCGGTCGCGCTTTGGTGGTGGTGGATGACGAGAACCGCGAGAACGAGGGAGATGTGGTGTGTGCTGCCCAGTTCGCCACACCGGATATGATTAACTTCATGGCAGTGGAGGCACGGGGCTTGATTTGTTTGGCGATGACGGGCGATCGCTTAGATGAACTCGATCTGCCACTCATGGTGACCAGAAATACCGACAGTAACCAAACTGCTTTCACCGTTAGCATTGATGCTTCGCCTCAGTTAGGCGTGGGAACAGGAATTTCTGCTGAAGATCGCGCCCGAACTATTCAAGTCACGATCAACCCCTCAACTCGTCCTGATGATTTGCGTCGTCCAGGTCATGTGTTTCCGCTACGGGCACGGGAGGGCGGCGTATTGAAGCGGGCAGGACACACAGAAGCCGCTGTAGATTTATCTCGCTTGGCAGGACTGTATCCAGCGGGGGTGATTTGTGAAATTCAGAACCCGGATGGGTCGATGGCGCGGTTGCCGGAGTTGATTGAATATGCCAAAGCTCACTCGCTCAAGATCATTAGTATTGCTGACCTGATTAGTTATCGGTTGGAGCATGAACGGTTGATTTCGCGGGAAGCGATCGCCGATCTCCCTACTGAATTTGGACACTTTCATATCTACGCCTATCGCCACACTCTGGATAACTCGGAGCATGTGGCGATCGTCAAAGGCAATCCGGCTCAATTCGTTGATCAGCCTGTGTTGGTGAGGATGCACTCGGAATGTTTAACGGGGGACGCGATCGGCTCCCTCCGTTGTGATTGCCGAATGCAACTACAAGCTGCTCTCAAGATGATTGAGAATGCGGGACAGGGGGTGGTTGTGTATCTGCGACAAGAAGGGCGTGGCATCGGTTTGGTCAACAAACTCAAAGCTTATTCGTTGCAAGACATGGGTTTGGATACGGTAGAAGCCAATGAGCATTTAGGCTTTCCGGCGGATCTGCGGAATTATGGCATGGGTGCCCAAATTTTGAATGATCTGGGTGTGCATCAGATGCGGCTGATTACCAACAATCCCCGCAAGATTGCTGGATTGAAAGGGTATGGGCTAGAAATTGTCGATCGCGTCCCTCTCCTGATTGAAGCCACTGATTACAACTCTTCTTACCTGGCAACAAAGGCTGAAAAGCTGGGACACTGGATGCTGCAAACTTTTCTCATCAGCCTGTCCCTGGAATGGCAAACCACCCCACAAACTGTAACTGAGTGGTACAAGCATTTGGAATCAGTGCGGCAACTTGCCCAAATTCACGGCTTTCTACTGCAAGAAGAAGTTCGCCCCGTGGCAAAAGCCGTCTTTGGCACCTCTGCCCTAGTCGTGCATCTCGGTTTCAAGCAAACTCCTAAAGCGGAAGTGGATTGGTATCAGCAACCGGAGCATCCTTTCACGCAAGCGATCGCCCAAATTCTCGATAACGTGGCAACGATGCCCAACCTGAAGCAACTGGAGTTCATCGTCTCATCCGGGCACGATCCCCTCATTGGTTTGCAGGTGAACCTCGATCGCCAACCCTATCTTCTTAGCCAACCTCCATCCTCCATCTTCCCCACCCTCACAACCCAAACCATCTACAGTTTTAATGCACAGGGCTGACTCCACCAGGAATTCAGGCAAGCAAGATTACTGAATAACAGTTGTTGGAGTCTTGCCGGAGCGGAAGATCGTTTTCCAGGCTGCAACAGTGCCACGACCGATCACCATATCAGTTGAGCCACCGTCATCCCACATCAGGCGAATGGTCATGTTGCCGGAAGGGGCACTGGCAAGGGCGGTTGCCAGTTCTGGTGAGACAGTTCCCTGTTCGTAAGTCAACACCTGACCATTAATGGCAAACTTGATGGCTTTGGGTGTGCGGTTAGTGCTGTAGCGGCGATAAATTGGTTCCTGATCGGGATAGCGGATTTCTCGGCGCTTTTTGCCCGTACCTACCCAATCACTGCGCCAAACCGTGCGATAACCTGCAATTTCAGAAAAGTATTCTTTGTAAGTAGCTTGAATGCCTTGTGGTGACCAGCGGCTGATAAATTCAAAGGTGCCACCTGGATCAAAGTTTTTGTCGTACACCACTTTGCCGTCAAATGGGTCATCCATCACCTGCGACAACTCGACTTTGGTACTTTGGCTAATGGTTACAGGCGCAACCGCAAAGCTAGCAGGGGTGACGCTCAATGCTAGCCCAATGGTAAAGCCTAAACTTAGAAATCGATTCATTGTTGTCATGGTTAACCTGCAAGGAGAAATAACGGTTGCCCTGCAAGGTTTTATATTCATAGATTCAGTTTGTGAGAACTTGGTTCCCGATCGCCCCTAGCTTCTTTTCTTTCAACGATTCCACCTATCATCATGCGTTCACCCAATCAAATGTTCAATACCGTTCTGGTGGCGGGTGCCAGTCGCGGCATTGGTCTTGCCGTCGCTTCCCATCTAGCCCCCCAGTGCCGACGGCTATTAGCAGTTTCCCGCACTGCCGCCCCGGTGGGAGAATGGATTCAGGCTGACTTGGCTTCTCTGGATGGCGTTGAGATTGCCATGAACGCTATTGGTAAGGATGTATTGGATGCCTTGCTCTACATGGGAGGCACCTGGGAAACAAACGCCTTCACGAACCAATACCGTTTTGAAGACTGTTCCGATGAAGACATCATGCGGGTGATTGCCGTGAACCTGATTGCACCGATTCGCATGGTGAAGGCTTTGTTACCTGCACTCCAGCACTCCAACAACCCTAAGATCATATTTATGGGAGCGTTGTCTGGACGAGACAATTTCCCAGCACGGGAGGTGGCAAACTCAGCATCTAAGTTTGGGTTGCGAGGAGCGGTTCATGCCCTGAGAGAAGAACTCCGCCCTCAACAAATTGGAGTCACTGTGATCAATCCTGGGAATGTGGGAACGCCAGAAGTGCTAGCAGATCTGGCGGCGGGTGGATTGTCAGGTGGGAGTGCCATTCCCTTGTCTGATTTGCTCACCATTATTGACTGTGTATTAGCGCTATCGCGGGCGACGTGCGTCAAAGAAATCGACCTCCCTGCCATGCTCGGTCATGGAGCGTGATGCCTCACTGATTGCAGCTACCGTTGCTGAATTTGTTGGAGTAGAACGGCGATCGCGCGGTCTTTTTGGGGATCAGCACCTTGAGCATATTCCACTGTAAACGGCACCTCAATGTCCGGAGTGACCCCTTTACCTTCTAATCGCTGATTGCCGTCCAGATACACATCCGATACCGCACAATAAAGCAAATTGCCATCCTCCATCAAAAACGCCCGGCCTGCCACCACTGCCCCCGGAGTCTTTGCTCCAACCACGGTGCCAATTTTGTATTGCTGAAAGCCATAAGCAAGAATTTCCTTAGCGCTACGGCTGCCCTCATTCACTAGCATGACAACAGGTTTATTCCAGTGGGCACGAATGGTATAGCGATCGCGACTGCGAGGAATACTCGTTAAACTGGGACCGCGCGCCGTATAAATATTGAGCGCAGTCAAGGGTGCTCCGCCCCAACCTCCACGTAAATCCAACAGTAAGCCGTCCGCATCTCGCAACTTCCCATAAATCAGGTCTTCTTCAAGCTGCTCCTGGTATTGATCACCTGCGTATGACCAGAGATGTACATAGCCGATTTTCTTGCCACCTTGCTGCAACACCTGAGTGCTAGCTTTTTGCACATCGAGAAACATCGTTAGTGGATCAAGGAGTTTTGGCGTGACTGTGAGTTCCTTCTGGGTCTTTGGATCTGCCGTTTTTTGAATGACTAACTTAACGGGTTGACTGGCTTTGTCTTTGAAAGAGTCTACGGGATGAAACGGGCGACCATCGGCGCTAATCAATTCGTCTCCGGTTTGTAAACCAGCTTGAGCACCAGGGCTGCCTTCCATCACGCCACTGACAAAGGTTTTACCGGTTGTGTTTTGGGTGAAGATGCCGATGCCGCTGTACTCTAGCTTGCCTCTGGGGAAGATGGATTTAGGGAGTTTTTGCAATTCCCGACTGCGCGGTTGAAAGATGCCCAGCAATTGGTAGTAAGCGGTTTCCTCAGGTGTGTAAAAGCGGGTGTGGGAGGTGTTGAGTTCTGCCAGCATTTGGTTAATTACGCCTGACAACTCCTCTGGTGACTGAGCTACGGCAGCTTGGGTCGCATATTTCTCGCGCATAGCCTTCCAGTTAACGCCATTGAAGTTGGGGTCAAAAAAGTTGTCGTTGATGGTTTTCCAGGCTTGCTCGAAGACTTTGGGCGGTGCCGCAATGGTGGAGATTGTTGGTAATAGGCTCCAACTGAAAAAGCTTAATAAGAGAGTGGCGATAATCAGAATTAGGAATTTTTTCAGCGATCGCGGCGAAACAAATTGAGCAAAAATTGATTTTGAAGAAGGCATAAAAACCATAGACAGCGCAGAACCCATCGATTCTAGCGAACGCCCTCAGAGAGAAACTTAAAAGTGCAAAATTAAAAATGCAAAGTTAAAAATGCGAAATTAAATCGGAAAACTTTTTGTTGACAACCATTTTTAATGGCTAGCCATTCAGCAATGCTTCCACAAATTCGTAACTGGAGAAGGGACGTAGATCTTCTATCCCTTCTCCCGCGCCGATGAAGCGAATCGGTAAGCCCAGTTGTTGCACAACGGCAAGGGCAATGCCGCCTTTGGCGGTGCCATCCAGTTTGGTGAGCACGACACCGCTGAGTTTGGCGGATTCTGAAAACACCTGAGCCTGCCGCAAGCCATTTTGTCCCAGGGTGGAATCCAGAACGAGTAATGATTCGACGACGGCATCAGGAGCTTTTTTGTCGATAATGCGGCGTACTTTGCTCAACTCGTCCATCAGATTCTTTTTGTTTTGCAAACGTCCGGCAGTATCCACAAGCAGCAAATCAACTCCCCTGGATTGAGCAGCGGCGATCGCGTCGAATACCACTGCTGCTGGGTCGGTGTTTTTGCCAGGGTTGGCGATGACTTCTACGTTGCTGCGGGCACCCCACACTTTTACCTGTTCAACTGCTGCTGCTCTAAACGTGTCAGCCGCTGCAATCAAGCAGTTGTAGCCAGATTTTTGGGCGATATGGGCAAGTTTGCCGATGGTGGTGGTTTTGCCTGCGCCGTTGACCCCCGTCATCAACCAAACGTTGAGCTTGTCTTTTTCGGGTGCGAAGGTGAGGTTGCCATATTCACCCAGGGGGCGATCGAGCATTTCGCGAATGATTTGTTTTAGGTAGGTAATGGCAGCATCAGGAGGCAGAGTTTCGTCGCGCAATTTCTGTTGAAGGGAGTCGATAATGGCATCAGTCGCTTCAACCCCCACGTCTGCCTGAAGTAACGCGGCTTCAATTTCCAGAACGGCATCTTGATTCAGCGGTCCTTGCCCAACGATCGCCCGCAGTTGGTTGACTAACCCACGACGAGTTTTATCCAGTCCCTGCCGCAGACGCTTCAGCCAGGTGATTTCTTCAATCGAGATTTGATCGGGGCGACGACCCTGTGCTGCCAAAACTTCTGCTGACCAGACGAAGCCTTCATCCAGGACAAAATCGGGCAGGGGTGGAACGGTTTCGTCTGCCACGGGTGCAGGCTGCACTGGTTCGGGTTCCGGTTCGCCGATCGCCGTTTCCCGTAACTGCTCCAACCGCGCCTGCCGTTCGGCTTCGGCTGCTGCCCAGAAAGGGAGGGGTGTGGCGGGTTCTGGGGTGGCAGGTTCGGGGCTGGGAGCTTCTGCGATCGCAGCGGGTGCATCCTCTGGAGGGATGGCAACATCTACGATTACTGGTTCGGCTGGCGTTTCAATGGGAGGCACTTCTGCAACGGTTTCAGCTACAGGTTCAGTTGCAGACTCAGCCGTTGGTTCAGATAGTGTGGAGTTAACTTCTGTTGTCTCAGCTGGAGCAGTTTCTTGCTGCCGTTTTTTAATGGTTTCGTAGGCAAGCTTTGCCCAGTTGAGATAATCTTCTGCCTTTTCAGCCTCGGCTGCTACTTCTGGAGATGCCTCTTCCGGCTGAGCTTGCTCGGTTTCTGCCGATTTATCTACTTCGGGTTTATCTTCGTCATAGCGGCGACGAAACCAATCAAACGTCATTGCCTTTGCCTCCTATCTCCTGATTCCCCTGGCTGTCAAGAATTCTTTTCTAACCCACTGGCTTCTGCCTTGACGCAATCCGTCACGCGACGCAATACGCCATTGATAAAGCGGTAGCCATCTTCACCGCTATAGCGCTTTGCCAATTCTACGGCTTCATTTACGGCAACGCGATCGGGCACACCGAGATACAGCATTTCAGTGACGGCAATGCGTAAAATGTCGCGATCAATGACGGCTAAACGACCAAGTTGCCAATCTACAAGTGCTCGTACAAGTAGTTGATCAATGTCCTTAGCGTTCTTTTTGAGGGTGCGAACGATTTCCATGGCGTAAGTTCTGACATCGCTCTGATTGGCCAACTGCACCATCTCCGGAATTTCGATCGCCAGCCCTAAACGGTTAATTGCCGTTTGCGCCAGGTCGATCGCCTCATTCACCATGCTCCGCGCACTTTCCACATCCGTTGTGCGAGTTTGGCTACTAAGTAACCGATTGCTGCTTTGTTTCAGTTCTGCGGATGCAGTTTCCAGTGCTTCTTCTGCTTCAGTGGTCAAGGTTCGCACGGCTGCCACCACCACATTTTGCAGAGACTGGGTTTCTAAGTTTTCGGGAGTGGTAGGCAGTTGGCTAATGCTGAGTAGGGCGAGTTCACGAGCAATACGACGAGCTTGCATGGCACCGATAGAGAAAAAACAAGGCTGGAGCGACAGCAAACTGCTAGCCCAGCCATCCTAAACTTACCAATATTTGGAGGAAGTGAAACTAATCTTCTTCAAGCTCCATCGCCATCCTAACAGAGTCCGCATTGTTCAAGCCTGGCCGATTTTTGTCAACCAGTGGGTTGAGCGGACGACGGCTGGAAGGCGGTAACGATCCTGGAATAGTCACCTCAGGACTAACAATGCCCCCCGAAATAACTACCTTAAAGGCATCTTCAATTGGCATGGAGAGGTTAATTACTTCAGCTTCGGGTACTATGGCGTACCAACCAGTGGTGGGATTGGGCGTAGTGGGGATGAACACACTCAACATGGGTTCCGAGAAATGCGACTGAAACTCACCGCTGATGATGCCCGTGACAAAGCCTAGCGCCCAGATCCCAGGACGGGGATATTCCAGCAACACCACCCGCCGAAACCGATTCCCCGAATCTTTGAGTAAGGTTTCGAGTAATTGCTTTAGGGTTTTGTAAATGGAACCAGCTAATGGAATTGCCTGAAGTGTGCGCTCTCCAGTTTCGAGCAGCCAGCGTCCCGCAATATTCCGGGCCATCAGCCCAATCAGCAGGATGCAGGAGAGCGGAACGGCAAACCCTACAAGCAGGTTTAGCAAATTAACTAGAACTGGGTGCAATCCGTCAAAGGGATTGAGCTGATTGGGTACACGGGTGAGAAACCCGATGACCCACGTTGCGATCGTAATTGTTAACCAAATCGTTGTTGCTAGTGGAATCACGACTAGCAACCCGGCGATCAAGTCGTTTTTCAAATCCTGCTTCAGGCGTTGCAGGAGGGTCAGCCCAGTTTCTTTCATCAGTTGCAGTTAGTAGCCTTAAAGAAGCACAAACTATTCTTCTCTTAAGTATTGTAAACAAACACATGAATAAATGTTAACGCTACTGCCCTGTGTTTAGGCGTTGATTCATCTCATTTGAGTATATTAGCGGCAGTTAGTATTGCAAATTACACTTTGCCTCAAATCGGCTTCATGCCGCATGGGCTGCCGATGCAGAGCGAAGGCAACTATTTAATCGGAATAAATGGCAGAAAGGTTTTGACGAATTTGCGAAGCTTCAATAGTCCAACGACACCTTTAACTTGCGAGGGAAGCTCTGAAGCGGGTTGATAGGTTGATTGTTGCTTGGTTTGCAGAACGGCATACTCGGCAGGTGTCATGGGTTTGCCGTCGATCGGCGATCGCGCATCCAAAATAATCTGGGTTCGCAACACTTCTTCTGGCATATCTTCTGCGGGTGGCAAGGCTAACGCCATCCCTACCGATGGCAGCAAAGCAATTGGAGAAAGCAACCCTGCTATTGTCGCCCGCCGAATTTGCAGTAGTTTCATGACTCTCTGCCTCCGCAATCGTGTTGGTGAAATTCTAGCCTATGACGATGTGGGGCTAGGGGAGGGGGCTGGTTGCGGCGGGTTAGCGCTGGGGGCGCAGGCACTTGCAACCACGGCGAGGCTGAGGGCGATCGCCCACACAATCCAGGTGCGGCTCATATAGTCTCCTGACCACTATCATTCGCAATTAAATTACTCCAGAACGGTCTGGAGGTAAGTACCGCCAGACGGCTTTTCCCATCATGTTTGCTCTGGGCACAAACCCCCAATAGTGGCTATCACAGCTATTGTTGCGGGAATCGCCGAGGACAAAATAAGAGTTTGCTGGCACAGATTGAGGTCCGTACTGATAATCGGGCTTTTCCAAAATATAGGATTCCTGGATGGGTTGCCCGTTGATCAGCACTTGTTGGTTGCGAATCTCAACCTTCTCCCCCGGTAACCCCACAATCCGTTTAATGTAAACGTTGTTGGTACGAGAGCTACTTTCTGTTGCGCCGCCACAAATGACCGATGCTTCTTCGGTTGCAATAAAGGTGACGACATCGCCACGTTGGGGATCGGTTGAGAGATAGGCCAATTTGTTGATTAAGATGCGATCGCCCACTTTGAGGGTTGGCTCCATTGCTTTGGAGGGGATGTATCGGGCTTCTAGCGCCAATCGTAGCGCCACAAACGCCGCAATACTCAAAATTCCTAAGCCTGCGGCAAGCCAGAGGAAAATATTAGGTTTTGCAGATGAAGAGTTGGATGGAGACATACAGGGGAGCGATCGCGATGCTTACAAAAACAGGCTAGCCGAATTGGTTAGCCTGCTTCTATTTTTTAATTGTTTGAAATGAAAAACTACACGGCTGCGAGTTCTGGGCGCTTGCTGTTGCGAACTCCTTCGATCGCGGCTTTGTAATCCGGTGCGTTAAACACAGCAGACCCTGCGACGATCGCGTTAGCTCCGGCTTCTAGCACTTGCCAGGTGTTGTTTCCTTTCAAGCCCCCATCCACCTCGATCCAGGGATCTAACCCGCGCTCATCACAAATTTGGCGCAGCTTACGAATTTTGGGCAGCACACCTGGAATAAAGCTTTGACCGCCGAAGCCAGGGTTGACGCTCATGATCAGCACAATGTCACACAGTTCGAGTACATAGTCGATCAAATCCAGAGAACTGCCTGGATTTAGCACCACACCCGACTTTTTACCCAGTTCTTTAATTTGTCCCAACACGCGATGAACGTGAGAGGTTGAACTAGATTCAGCATGAACCAGAATGTGATCAGCACCCGCTTTGGCGAAATCAGCCACATATTTCTCTGGTTCCACAATCATCAAGTGCACATCCAACGGTTTTTGGGTTACAGGGCGTAGCGCTTCCACCACCAGTGGACCAATGGTGATGTTGGGGACAAACCGCCCATCCATGACATCGACATGAATCCAATCTGCCCCGGCAGCATCCACGGCTCTTACTTCATCTCCGAGACGGCTAAAATCGGCTGATAGGATGGAAGGGGCAACAACAATTGGTTTCTTCGATGGGGTCTGGCTCATGGGGTGCGTGTCTCCTAACGGCTGATTGTAGTTATTTTAACAATTTAACAAACTGTGACAAGTTTCTCAGATAACGGCTGTTGCCCGCTTCACCTCGATCCAAAGCTGTTTGCGATCGCAACTTTGCTTTAAACAGGCTCTCAAGGAGAAGTGCAAGCACCACCTGTCTGCTCTAGGAATAATTGCCTATATATGCAAGTTTATTAGAGAAATTGCCGGAATGTTGAAAAGTCCCGTGAAAAATCGAAAACTTTGATCGAAAACTTTGTTAGATTCCCGTTATGTCATAGGTTGACGGGGCACCGCGATCGCGCCCTTCTGGCAAGTAAGGCTGAAGCCGAGTGACACAATGCAGCAATCACTGTAGGAGCGAAGAATGGGGGGTTACCAGCAATTGCATCTAAGTCGTTTTCTGATTTCCATCGGAATTGGGCTGATAGGAATCAGTAGCCCCTGGGCGGCGATCGCCCAATCATCCAACCCGTTTCAACGTTCTGAAGCTGGGAAAACTTCGAGCAAACCGCTGCCGCCTAGCTCGATTGGCTCAACCGGGATCGATGCGTTGCGCCTGCATCAAGCACCCTACAACTTAACAGGGCGCAAAATTGCGATCGGGCAGGTAGAAATTGGTCGTCCAGGACAGTTTGGGATTGACAAAGCCGTTGCCCAAAACCGCTCCATGTTTCTGACTCGTGTGTTTTACCGCGATTCGCACGCTCGCACTAACACGAATGTAGACAGCCATGCCCAAAACGTTGCTAGCATCATGATCAGTGCCTCTAAAAGTGTGAAAGGGGTGGCACCGGGAGCACGACTATTTTCCTCCGCCGCTGGCACGCCCCGACGCTACGGACAGCCCGAAGAATGCTTGTCGGCGCAACATATTGCTATGCAAAACGGTGGTGATGTTCGGGCAATTAATTTCAGCTTTGGGGAATCGTTACGCCACGATCCGCGCCCCAATCCTCTCCTGGATGGCAATGCTTTGTTAACCCAATGTTTGGACTGGTCGGCACGGGTGCATAACGTCTTGTACGTGGTGGCAGGAAACCAGGGGAAAGGTGGAATTTCAGTTCCAACGGACAATTACAACGGCATCAACGTCGCCTTTACGAATCGGATTCAGGGAGTCTTTGCCAGAGTTGATTTTGCCAATTTGGGCGATCCGGCATCGGGGGCGATTGAAGGGATGGAAAGCAATGTGGGACCGCGACGAGCGATCTCGCTGGTGGCACCGGGCAACGAAATCTCGATGGTTAATCCTAATGGCACCATCACTACATCCAGCGGCACCAGTTTCGCGGCTCCCCACGTTACCGGAACCGTAGCGTTGTTGCAAGAATACGGCGATCGCCAACTTCGGGTGCGTTGCAAAGGGGCAGGTTGTTCAGAACCCTGGACAGTGGCTGCACGACAATCCGAAGTGATGAAAGCGGTGTTGCTCAACTCTGCCGAAAAAATGAAAGACCCTGGTGACGGTCTAACTCTGGGCATGAGCCGCACCATTGTAGATAAAGTGAACCGCAACTGGCTGGAGTCTGAAGCCTATCGCGATCCCCAAATTCCGCTCAATATTCAAATGGGAGCCGGACAAATTAATGCCTTTCGCGCCTATCAACAGTTCAGCCCTGGACAGTGGAGTCCTGAGAAGTTGGTGCCTGCGATTGGGTGGGATTATCGGACGGTGGAAAGTGGTGGGGAGGGAAGGGAGATGGGGAAGGTGGAGGAGACTTTCAAAATTCAAGATTCAAAATTCGGTTCGGCTGACTCACCGGAAGCCAAAATTCAAAATTCTCTAACTCCCCAATCCCCAATCGGCAATCGCCAATCTCTGACTTATCGGGACTATGTGCTGGAAAAGCCGCTGAGGCAGGGTAGTTTTGTCTCGATTACGCTAACGTGGAATCGGTTAGTAGAACTGGTAGACACCAATCAGAACGGCGATTATGACCTGGGGGAAGAATTTCGCGATCGCGGCTTGAACAATCTCGACTTGTATCTGATGCGCGTGGACGATGACGACCCTCAGCAAAATGTGTCTGCTTCCATTAGTGATGTAGACAGCGTGGAGCACATTTTCGCCAAAGTTCCAGCAACGGGGCGTTACAAAATTCGGGTGCAGTTTCGCGATCGCATCAACAATCCCGTTCAACCTTACGCCCTCGCCTGGTGGACAGTCCCAGTTAAATAATGTAGACGCAGACTTTTATAGTTGCTTTGCCTCTAAAACTGTGGGAATTCGATGAGTGCTGAGTTTGACCCCTCTCTAAATCCCTTTCGTTTAGGAGAGGGACTGCAAATCTAAGACTTTCGTAGCTCCTCCCTTTCCGCGTCATAGAGGGAGGTTGGAAGGGAGAGGTCTGTCGGATTCAACTCTAAAATCGATAGCCCACCCCCAACTGATATCGCAGCGGTGGGGTGTCTGTGCCCTTGTTACCAGAGAGCCACTTAGCATCGCCATACAGCACAATGCCCTTGCTGATTTCTGACTCCAGCCCAGTTGTCACCACAACGCCCGTGCGAGTTCCCAAAGGTGTAGTTTTGCGCGTTCCAGTGTCAACAACCGCAACGCCTGCCCCAGCATAAAGATTGGTGCTGCCGCCAATGGGAATGTCGTAGGTGACCATCGGCATAATCGCTTTGGCATTGTCTCCCAGATAAACCGAACCGCGAACCGAAAGCGGTGATGCGGGCAGATCATACCGTCCCTGAAACTGCGCTCCAACCGAGCCTGTTGCCGTCGGGGGAGTGGGATTGAATTCTGGCGTGATCCCGGTTGATTTCAACGCTTGATTCATCGCGGCATTGACTAGATGATCGGGGGTTGGCACTGGCGTGGAACTGCTGTTTAGCAGATTCTTAATATCAACTGGAACACCTACATAGCTCCCCTTCAACCCGGTTTCAGCGATCGCATTCGTTGTCAAGACCAGTAACGCGATCGTGGTCATTGGCAAACTGGTGACCCAGATGTTAAACCTCATTGCTCACTGAACCTCTTACAGGAATTGCTGGCAAATCCTTACACAAATAGAGCTGCAACATCCGGGAATTTTTCTTCATCGACCCGACAACATTTGCCGTAACCCCGTCCAGCCCAAAATAATGTAGCCAATCGCCAGCAGCAAGCTATTTAACCCCGTCCGCAGTGCGGATCGCATCGCATTCGTTTCGGTTAATTCTTTAGCTTTCTTAGCATCGCTGTCGATTCTGGTAATCTCTTCAGTTCGCTTCGGCGCAATTTGGGCTTCCATCGTCGCTTCCAGCGCTTTGGGATCGCTCTTCAATTGTCTCAGCCGTTCCCGTTCTTGCTGAGTTTGGGTTAATTGGGTACCTGATAAGCTTCCACTGTTGAGTGCCTGTTCGATTTGTGCCAACTGGGCATCAAGCTGTTGGGGACCTTGCGCTTTCAACTGCTTGACTTGAGTTTCTACCTGGGCTTTCAGGGTGTCTGCTCGTTTGCCCAGTTCTGTAACTTCCGTTGCGGCGGCATCACGCACTGTCAATACGTGCCAGGGAACGATCAGCAAAAACAACAGCCCCAAGATGCTGGCAACCACAAATACCACCAGTCTCAACATCGGAGATGCTTGATTACTCGTGGAAACATCTCCCGATTCAAACCACACGCCTAAGCCCGTCAGAATGATCCCAACTAACGGGATAAATCCGCGATCAACAACTCCTGTTGTGAAGGTAATGATCGTTTGCTTGTTCTGAAAATCAACAGTGGTAAATAGGGTGATGTAGTCGATCAGGCTGGTGAGGATGAGGATAGCTCCAACCAGCTTGAGCATCAGGGTAATCCAGGGGGAGGAGGAAAGGGCTTTCATGGCAGGATTCGCAGCAAGAGCGTTATTTCCGAGATTTTAGAGAATCTTGATCTTTAGCCTTCCTATACTAGACCACCCTGTTCGCAAGTCAACTAAGCAGATGGAGATTGGGAAACCTCACGTAATCAACCTGAAATAAAGATTCTCCGATGGTTCGCAAAGGATGAGGAGATCTGTGATCACCCTTCGCGATCATCTTGTAAAGTTGGTAGAACTTAACACCATTGGTCTTGTCATATTCGCTAAGATCTGTTGCAAAAATTGCGAACCCATCTTCCCAAAAAGAAGTTATCCTTACCTGGCTTTAAGCGGAACTGGAATTTGACGGGTACTCTAAGTCATCATCCAATTTCGGTATCTGTTCATTTTCCAGGGATCGCGTATCTCAAACCGTTTTTATGGCTATCCTGATCCGTTAATCACCTGAACCCAATGACCGCTGTGCCCCTTCCCCGACAGCCATCGCAACCGTCTGACCGCACTGGTGGTAATTTGCCACCAGAAGTAACTCCTGTTTTTGCTTTGAAGGAGTTGGTGGCGCGGCTGAATCGAGAGCAGCATAAGATTCAAGATCTACTCAGTTCTCTGGGGTTTGCGCTCCGCAGCTTCAACAATCTGAATCAGTTTTTAGAGTTGATCCCGCTGATGGCCAGTCGGGTGACAGATTGTGATGGGGGGGCGTTGCTGTTGTTCAAACCGAATGGACAGGTGCGTTTGGAGCGGTTGCATTGTCAGGATAATCATCTGTGCCAGGATGTTCGCAAGGCGCTGGAGGCAGCAACTCGGAAGATTGCACCTGCGTTTGCTAAGACGACAACCGGGAATGGAGCGATCGCCCCAACCGCGCAAGCGATCGCCGATCTGGATCACCAGGTTAGCTACTACCTGGGTGCCAATGTGCAGCTTTTTGGCACCGCCATTCTGGTTAAAAATATGGAGAGGGGTCGGCTCTATGTTTTTAGCCGTGATCCGCAGTATGCCTGGACGGAAACTCGACAAAAGCTGGTGCGTCTGGTAGCAGACCAAACAGCAGTGGCGATCGAAAATGATGAACTTTCCGTAGAACTGCGAAAAAAAGAGCGGTTGGATCGGGAACTGGAAATTGGGGCTGAGATTCAACTGCGGCTGTTACCTCGGCAATGTCCTACGATTCATGGTGTTGAACTGGCAGCCCGGTGTCAAACGGCGAGCCGAGTGGGTGGCGACTATTACGATTTCATTCCCGCTAGTTATGACCAAATTCGCTCGAAGCGGGACGGTGGCAGCGAACTGGGTAAATGGAGTGTGGCGATCGGGGATGTCATGGGTAAGGGCGTTCCTGCTGGCTTGATCATGACTATGACGCGCGGAATGCTACGGGCAGAAGTACTCAACGGTCACTCGCCCGCCCGCATCTTGCAGCATTTGAACCGAGTCATGTACGCCGATCTGGAAAATTCCAATCGGTTTGTTACTCTCTTCTATTCTGAATACGATCCTAAAACCCAAGTTCTGTCTTACAGCAATGCGGCGCACAATCCACCGTTGCTCTGGCAGGCGAGCACAAATCAAATCAAGCGCCTGGACACATTAGGAATGTTGATTGGCTTGGATGCTGATACGCACTATCAAGACGCGCAGATTCAGCTACAAGCTGGGGATGTGCTGATCTACTACACCGATGGATTCACCGATGCCTCGAATCAGAGCGGCGAACGTTTTGATGAAGAAAATCTAACAGAGGCGTTTCACTGGGCATGTCAACACTTTGATACGCCGCAAGCGATCCTCGATCATCTCTATGAGCGAGTGCAACAGTTTATTGGGGAAGAGAATCGCAACTCAGATGACATGACCCTGATTGTGATGCAGGTTCAACCTGTTTGAGCAATTCAGTTCGTTGTCCGATAATCTTCTGGTATGGTGTTGGTCTAGTGTTGGAAGACCTTCACTATAAGCCACGAATTGTAAGGAAATTAGGAGTGTACGGAGATGCTGCTCCCTGTGATGCAGGATGCAACCCTGTGGTTAAACCACTTTAATTTTTTAGCCGATCTGTCCCAGTCGCTTCAGTTTGATCTGCCGACTGAGCATTTGGTGTTAGCACAAAACATTCGCCAGACAGATTTGGTGGGGGATGTGCAAAAGGCGTTTGATAATTTTGTTAAAACTGGGCAAGCCTGGGCGTTTTTGATCGGGTTGGTGTTTGGCTATTTGCTCAAAACATTTACGACGTTTGGTTAATCCCAAAACTTCTAGCGTGGAACAAATGGGGTTGAATAGCTCGGTATAGACCTAAAGTATCTGGGTGAAGATTGTTTTGAATACGAATTCCCAACCGTCCTCGAAGCCAACCACATGGAGCCAACGGTTTGAGTCGGCGTTGCATCCCGCGATCGCCCGCTTCAATGCCAGTATTGGCTTTGACATTCAACTGATTGAATATGACCTGACGGGGTCGCAAGCTCACGCTCAAATGCTGGCACATACGGGCATTATTTCAGCAGAAGAGGGGGAAACCCTGGTCAATGGGTTAGAGCAAATCCGGCAGGAATACCGCGAGGGGACATTCACGCCCGGAATCGACGCAGAAGATGTGCATTTTGCGGTGGAACGCCGCCTCACAGAATTGGTGGGGGATGTGGGCAAGAAGCTACACACAGCGCGATCGCGCAATGACCAGGTGGGCACCGACACACGCTTGTACCTGCGCGATCAGATCCAAAAAATTCGGGATCAACTGCGGGACTTTCAAACCGTGTTGTTGACGCTAGCGGAGCAAAATGTGGAAACCCTGATTCCGGGTTATACCCACTTGCAGCGGGCGCAACCTCTCAGCCTTGCCCATCACTTACTGGCGTACTTTGAGATGAGCCAGCGCGATTGGGAGCGACTGGGTGAAATTTATAACCGGGTGAATGTGTCGCCACTGGGATCGGGAGCGCTGGCGGGGACGACCTTTCCCATCGATCGCCACTACACCGCCAAGCTGCTGAATTTTGGTGGGGTGTATGCCAATAGCCTGGATGGAGTCAGCGATCGCGACTTTGCGATCGAATTTCTCTGCGCTGCCAGCCTGATCATGGTGCATCTCAGCCGTCTGTCGGAAGAAGTAATTTTGTGGGCATCGGAAGAGTTCAGTTTCGTCAGCCTCAAGGATAGCTGTTCCACAGGCTCCAGCATCATGCCACAGAAAAAAAATCCCGATGTGCCCGAACTGGTACGCGGCAAAACCGGGCGGGTGTTTGGGCATTTGCAAGCAATGTTGGTGTTGATGAAGGGGCTGCCCCTCGCTTACAACAAAGACCTGCAAGAAGACAAAGAAGCCTTGTTTGATGCGGTTGTTACGGTTCAATCCTGTTTGGAGGCGATGACCGTGCTGTTACAAGAAGGCATGGAGTTTCGTACAGGTCGTTTGCTGGAAGCGGTGAGTGAAGATTTTTCCAATGCCACAGATGTCGCAGATTATCTTGCCACTAAAGGCGTTCCCTTCCGCGAGGCTTACAACTTGGTGGGCAAAGTCGTGAAAACGTCGCTGGCGCAGGGCAAGTTACTGAAAGATTTAACCCTGGATGAGTGGAAAGCGCTGCATCCCGCATTTGAAGCGGACATTTACGCAGCGATCGCTCCCCAACAAGTCGTAGCAGCGCGGAACAGCTACGGCGGTACGGGATTTGCCCAGGTGAGGCAGGCACTGGAATCGGCAAAAGCCCGACTTGCTGCTTAGGGCGATCGCATGGGATACCAAACCTTCACCCCATCGCTACCTCCAGCGATCACTGCCTGCCCATTTAGCCCAAATTCTGCCAGCACTCCGCTGAATTCTGAACCGCGCAGGGTGCCCAGGTAGCGAAACGGCTGCATTCCCCAAAGGTTGGCTGTGCCGCCATAGGTTGTAATTAATCGTGAGCCATCAGGAGTGAGGGCAAAATCAGCGGCGACCGAATCCAGTACGCGCACCAATCTTCCCGAATTCGCATCCCACATTTTGATACCGTCTTCCCCCCGCACGCCATCGCTCCCGGTGAGTAAGAGTTGTCCATCGGCACTAAAAATGACGGTGTTCAAATCGCCGGAGTTGAGTGTGTGAACTAGTTTCTGAGTTGCCAAATTCCAGACTTTGGTGCTGCTGCTGCCAGCCGCGAGGTATTGTCCGTTGGGACTGAGGGCGATCGCGGCAACGGGTTCTCCCACGTTTAATGCTGTGCGCTGGCTAGTCGCCAAGTTCCAGCGTTGAATGGGGTAGGCAGTTTGTTTCCCCGCTCCTCTTAGAAAGCGACTGCCACTGGCAAGAATTGTGCCGTCAGCGCTAAAGGCAACACTGGTGACGCTTCCGGCAAATAACGTCGTCAGTAGTTCCCCCGTTTCCATATTCCACAGGTTCACAGTGCCATCCAGGCTACCGCTTGCCAGGGTGCGATTGTCTGGACTGATAGCGATCGCGCTGACCCAGTTGGTGTGTCCCTTCAGCGATCGCAGGGGGGCGCGAGTTTGCAAATTCCATAGACGCACCGTTGCCTGGTCACTGCTGGCGAGAATCGTTCCATCCCGACTCGTCGCGATCGCCGTGATTTTCTGTTTAGAGAAAATTGTTTCTGGGGCGTAGCAAACCGATTCTGGCGGCGGTAACTTGAGACAAACGGGTTGATTGGTTTGGGCGGCGATCGCTCGTTTAATGGCGCTATGCCCTGCCACCACTAGCCCCGCCAGGATTGACAGCACCACACTGCATCCCAGAATTTGCGAAAATCGTGTCTGCCTCATGTTAAAAAATCATCCAACCTTCACTCGAACGCCCCTTAGTTGTGACGAAGACCCAGCCTCGTAATCATGCTTTAGCCACCGGAGTGCTACTTGGGATTGCACTGCCGCTCGCCATTTATCTCTGTGTTTCACTGACCATCTTAGGTCTGGACAAGTACCACTACATTCTGGCAGGTGGAAAACGCTTTGCCACCTTTCCCAACTTTGAGACTTTTCTAGGGATCAGTGTTGCCTACGTTGCGCTGGTGGTGCTGCACCTGATCTGGTTTTTGGGCAGCGATCGCACCTATCAATTCCTCAAATTCTCCAGCATTTTGAAAGTGAGTTGGGTGTTTTTGCTGCTAGCATTCATCGCTTACCCATTGGGGAATGACATTTACCTCTACCTGCATGTGGGCGTGATGAATTTGAACCAGGTTGATCCGTTTCTCACGCCTGCGGGGTCGTTTTTCTCCCAGCTCACGCCGTTCGTAGACTGGAAGCAAACCTCCACCTATGGTCCTGTTTCCCAACTACTGTTTGCGCTGGCAGCAACCGCCGTTCCGCTCCATCCGATTTTGGCAGTGTACCTGTTCAAAGCCGTTTGTTTGGGGGTTCACATCCTAAATAGCTACCTGGTTTGGCGAGTGGTGCCCAAGCCGCAGCAGGGCAAGTTTGCGATCGCCTACCTGCTCAGTCCTCTGCTGCTTGTGGAACAAGTGAGTTCGGCGCATGTGGATGTGTTTGTTTGCACCAGCATTTTGTTAACCGCGATTTGCCTCTACAGTCAGCGCTATGCCACGGCATTTTTGGCGCTGTGGGGCGGATTCATGGCAAAAACCATTCCCGTCATTTGGATGCCGTTATTGGTTGTGTATTTGGTTCGCCAACGGCGCTGGAAACAGTTGATTTTAGGACTACTCGCATCGGCATCGGTGGTAGGACTTCTCACCATTACGGTGTTGCCCAGTTTTGCCGCCTGGCGCAGCCTTTTCAATCCAGGGGTTACCGGACAGTATCAATCTTCGATTCATGCCCTGGCACGAGCCGGATTTGAAACCCTGCCCTACTTCATGGTGGATGCCCCGGAGCCGAGCGTTTACAAATACTGGCTCTTGGATTTATCCCGCTACACGTTGATCGGATTTGCGATTTTCTATGCCTGGACTGCGCTCACCCTGCTACGCCGCTCTGCTACTGCTGCCCGACTGCTAGAGGATATGGGCTGGGTAACCCTCGTGCTGATGCTTTATGCCACGTCCTGGCTAATGCCCTGGTATGTTTCAATTCTGTATGCGATCGCCGTTGTCCTACCCAGAGCACGTCTCTTTGGCTTAACCACCCTGATGTTTGGCGTTTCCAGTAGCGCCATGTACTTACTTCAAGGCGACGCGGGACTCCGTAGCCTCTGCGCTGTCGGACTCCCCACCCTCACCCTCCTGGTCGGATCAATCTGGTTAAGACAAAAACGGTAAGTCTAATCCCACACCTGATCCCCAATACCCGACATCCCATTCTCTACTGCATCACTCCCTGTACTCCTGCGTTTGCCTTAATTGGCGCAGAAGTTGCCTGGGCAATTTCCAGGGAATTGACCAATTGTGCCAGGGCATATTCCAACTGGGCACCTGCATCCAGCGCCACCCAGCCATCTGGGGTAAGTTGGCGGAACTCAAAGTGGAGGTGTGGACCGGTGGAGTTGCCTGTGCTGCCCACACGCCCAATCACGTCTCCCTGTTTCACCTGGTCACCAGATTGAACAAATACTTCAGATAGGTGAGCGTAGAGGGTTTGTTGAGTGCCTTTGGTATGGTCGATCGC
Source organism: Leptolyngbyaceae cyanobacterium C42_A2020_001 (assembly GCA_015272515.1). Classification (GTDB taxonomy): domain Bacteria; phylum Cyanobacteriota; class Cyanobacteriia; order Leptolyngbyales; family Leptolyngbyaceae; genus JSC-12. The sequence goes on from JACYLN010000119.1 coordinate 52,335, forward strand.
AACGGCTAAACCATAGCCTCCCAGAAAGTCAGCGATCGCTACTTGCCCTGCATAAGCCGCCAAAACGGGAGTGCCGATGGGTGCTGCCAGATCTGTTCCCGTGTGGAAGCGGGCATCTCCAGTAATGGGGTGAATGCGCCAGCCAAACAGCGATGAGATCGGAGCCGGGATGGACAGAGGGAAGATCAAACGAATATTGCCATTCCCCAAACGACCAGGAGGACGCATGGTGCGGCGATAAAAATCGCGCAGAGAGGGCGTTGAACCAACTGCCACATTGGGCGTAACACTAGTCAACGATCCCGCTCCAACTGCTGTCACGCTGCCAGGAGTGCTTCTTGTGAATCCAGGGGTTGAGGGAGCGCCATTTACTGACGGAACGCTTACGCCTCCACAAACGCCACCAGGAGCCTGCCCGGACTGCACCACTGCCTTACAACCCGTCGATCGCTCAGAAAAAATAATCGTGTTGGGCGCAATATAACCATCCGAGGACGTGGCAGGAGCCACAGGAGCCGTTGCCGCAGGAGGGACAACGGGGGCGACAGGCTGCGATCGCGGCGCGGGAGAAAACTCGGTGGGGAAGGATTCCGGTGCGGCAGCGGCTGGCGCGATTGGGGCAACAGGAGCCACGTCCGCCGGAGCCAGGTCTCTAGCCTGAGTGGGTGCAGGCTCGGCAGGCGGTGCCGCTAAAGGAGTTTGAGCCAACCCGCTACTTGTGGTTAAAACGCTAATCCCGCTTAACACACCCAACCCTGACAGAAAAAAATTGTGTTGGTAATTGAATTGCTTGCCGTTTGCCGATGCCTGTTCAGCCATGAATCCTCAATTCCTCACACCGTTTGCACTACAAAACTCAGTCGCTCGCCAGAAACTGCAAGTTCCCCACTTGCGCCAATCTATTAAAGCGGATAACCCAGACTGATTGTACCTGGCTTTACTAAGATTTCGGTTGCCGTTGTCGGCTCTCGCCATTCTCCCAGCGGAGATTGGGGCGATTTTAGTTGAACTCGTAATTCGCCAGTTGGGGCAACTCCTACGATCGCGCCTGCTTGCCCATTCACATCAACCGGGCGATCGCGATGTGCCAGTAGGGCAAAGTATGCTTCCAAAATTGGTTCAATGCCATGTTGCTGGTGATAGTGAATTCCTGATAGTAAGCCGTGTAAGGTAATCGCTGCCAACAGTTCCAGCGACTCGATCAAGGGGGTGTCGTGTTGTTCTAAAAACGATCGCAGCGTGATTCCTGTTTCCGGCACCGGATTGTCCCAGTTGATACCCACACCAACCACCGCTCGCGTAATTTGTCCCTGCTGAATCCGGGTTTCTGTCAAAATGCCACCCAGTTTCCGCCCGTGCAATACCAGATCATTCAACCATTTCAACTGCACTGGAATGCCCTCAGTCACGCCGCTTAACCGGGGTGGGATTTCTCTTAAAGCCGTGGCAATACCCCAGGCAACAGAGAGCGTCAGTTGCGCCGCATGTTCCACGGGTAACTCCAATTCCAACCCGGCTGAAAGATAGAGTCCACCCGGCTCTGACTGCCACTGCCGCCCCCACTGCCCTCGTCCTGCGGTTTGAGATCGTGCCATCACCACAGGTTTCCGCGTCCCCTGATCGATCGACTCCCAAGCCATTTGATTAGTGGATGCAACTGCGTCAAACAGAGAAAGTTCGTTGAGTGGCCTTGCTTGGAACGAACGACAGGCTTGCACAATCGCGTAGGCTGCGAGTAACCGTTCCTGGTTGATGGTGGTCATTCTCTCTCCCGATCGCGAGATCATAGGCATCAGAGACGCACGGACTCCGGCGGCAAAATCTTCGCTACGGTAGCATAGTCTCGCAGAGTAATTCCCTTTCCCGCGATGCACACCTGGCACTGGCACACCTGGAATCAACTTCCCTATTTAACTTGTAGTCTGCTCGAACCCTGGCAGCATGGATTTTTCACCTCCCACTATGCGCCACGCTCCCCCGCAGAACTCACGCCAGTATTGCAGCCAAAAGCCCAGGCTTACCGGCTAAAACAGGTTCACGGCAACACCGTCCTGGCACCCTCTGAAATTGCAACGATTGGGCAAGAAGATTCAAACGAGATCCAGGAATTTCCCGCTGGTGATGGATTGGTGACTGAACAGGCCGAACAGGCTGTCTGGGTATGTAGTGCTGACTGCACACCTGTCTTGCTTGCGGATATTGCCACTGGGCAGGTTGCGGCGGTTCATGCGGGATGGCGGGGCACCGCGTTGAAGATTGTGCCACAGGCGATCGCTCGAATGCAGACCCACGGAATGGATTTACAAAACTTACGAGTGGCTATGGGTCCGGCAATTGCAGGCGAAGTTTATCAGGTATCCGAAACCGTAGCGGCAGAAGTAGGAGCCAGCATTGCCCCGATTGATCCAGAGAACGTGCCAGACGCGATCGCTATCCTGCGCGACCTGCCCAACTCGCCCGTTCTAGACGATCCAGAACCCGGACGGGTGCGGCTTGATGTTCGTCGAGTGAATGCCCTCCAGCTTGAGCAACTAGGCTTGAGTCCTGAGCAAATTGCGATCGCGCCCCACTGCACCTATCAAGACTCAGAAAACTTTTTCTCTTTCCGTCGCAGCAAGCAGAAAAAAGCACAATGGTCGGGGATTGTGAGTAGGGGAGTGAGTGAGTAGAGGAGTGAGTGAGTAGGGAGGGGAGTGAGTAGGGGAGTGAGTGAGTAGAGGAGTGAGTGAGTAGGGGAGTGAAATTCTAACTCCTCTACCCTTTGCCATTTATCGCCACAAATTCCAAAAAAGGCTTGTCAAATAGCTCCTCTTGTCGTTAACATAGGATTCGCGATGCGTTCCTCAGTAGCTCAGCGGTAGAGCGATCGACTGTTAATCGATTGGTCGCTGGTTCGAATCCAGCCTGGGGAGTTTACAAGCCGAATAACTACAGGAAACACACCAGGGATATGAGGAGTGGAATGGGCGAGTATCCTTCTTACTCAAGCTTTGCGCGATTCTGGTTGCTCGACCCAGCAGTTGTTTTTTTAAATCACGGCTCGTTTGGGGCGTGTCCTTTGCCTGTACTGAAGGCACAGCAACGCTGGCGAGAGCGAATGGAGCACCAACCGCTGCAATTTTTGGACAAAGATATTGAGCCATTGTTTGATTCAGCGCTTCAGGCGCTAGCAAACTTTGTCAAGTGTGATTGGCAAGACCTGGCATTTGTAGCAAATGCAACAACTGGAGTGAATACAGTTTTGCGATCGCTCAGATTGGAGCCAGGTAACGAATTGTTAACCACTAACCTTGAATACAATGCTTGTCGCAATGCGTTGAACTATGTGGCAGAGCGGGAAGGAGTCAAGGTGGTGGTAGCAGACGTGCCGTTTCCTGTTGAGTCACCCCACCAAGTGATAGAAGCGGTATTGCAACAGGTGACCGAGCAAACCCGCTTGGTACTGCTGGATCACGTTACAAGCCAGACGGGAATGGTGTTGCCGATCGCTGAATTGGTGCAGCAGCTTAACCAGCGTGGTATTGAAACATTAATAGACGGAGCACACGCGCCAGGAATGTTGCCTCTCAACTTAACGGAGTTGGGGGCAACTTATTACACTGGCAATTGTCATAAATGGCTCTGTACACCTAAAGGAACCGCTTTTCTGTATGTTCAGCGCGATCGCCAGGCTGTTATCCGTCCCTTAACAATTAGTCACGGGGCTAACTCGCCTCGGCGCGATCGCAGCCGCTTCCGGTTGGAGTTCGACTGGATGGGCACTCAAGACCTTACGCCTCATCTGTCTGTGCCTACAGCAATTGAGTTTTTGGGTTCTTTGCTGCCAGGCGGTTGGGCGACATTGATGCAGCATAACCGTGAATTGGCGATCGCAGCTCGAACTATCCTGTGTGAGACATTGGGAGCATCAACTCCCTGCCCAGAAGCGATGATTGGTGCTTTAGCCGTTGTTCCTCTCCCTCAAGGTGATGCCCTGTCACTCCAAAGGGCGCTTATGGAGCAATACCGGATTGAGGTTCCAATTGTTCCCTGGAGCGATAAAGCGGGGCGGTATATTCGCATTTCTGCCCAAATTTATAACGCTCCAGCGCAGTACGAATACTTAGCAATGGCACTGAAACAGTTATTGAAATAAGACAACGGTTGTAAGTTTCAAAATTTTCTCAAGAGAATGTATAAAGTAATGTATCTAAAAGTTTCAAACTTTTAATTAGAATAAAACTTTAAATATAGTTGCAATTCTTTGATGCTTCCTTTTTAACCCCACGTAGTCAATCAATCAAGCCTTTCTAAGCGGCTTAATGTTGCAAAAAACACTTGAAATTCAAAAATATTCAGTAATGATGCTGGAGTTCTGCCCATAGCCTGATTGTCATAGCAGGAACTTTTTTATATGGTGAATAGTAGATTCCCTGACATAAAAGCTTAGTCAAATATTACGACTCTTTACAAAATCCAGGTTTAAAAATCATGCATAGATGCCCTTGCTGTTCCGAAGTTCTACTCCGCCATGCTCGTCATGGTTCGGTTTACTGGTTTTGCACTCATTGTTGGCAAGAAATGCCAGATTTAGAAGTTGGAATAACCATTGATCAACGACGACCTGCTACCCTCCGCCGTGCAGAATTGGCTGCTCCTGTTGCTGTTTAACCTGAGCAACGAAACATTCAACCGAACGCTACAGACAAAACAGCGATCGCGCCCTAACTCAGCAGCGATCGCTGTTTTTAATTTAAGTTTTTTTAACAATAAGCAAGGATTTTTCTGATTCCTGATTAAGATGGCGATTGCTTCCAACTCAATTGCTTATAGCCAATAAAGTATGCGTTGAGTCTGCTTAAATTGGTTTTTAGCCTAATTATTAGGGTGAGTTTACATGAATCTGCCAGTTGTTCTAGATATTGCGATTGGACTAGTTTTTATTTATTTGATTGCAAGCCTACTTGCGTCTGAAATTCAAGAATTAGTATCTACCATTTTGCAATGGCGAGCAAAACACTTAAGAGAATCTATTCAAAACCTGTTGTCGGGTGGGTACGGCACTGCAAAAGATGAACAATTGGGAGGATTTATTGAGGCGATCTATGGCGATCCATTAATTAAAAATATGAACCAGAGTGCTAGGGGAACCATCGGTTCACTGGGGCAATGGGTTTATCGAAATGTTTTCTATCGCGGTCATAGTGTATTTGGACGTGAGACAAGCGCTCCTTCATACATTTCATCTGAAACATTCGCAACAGCTTTGCTTGAGCGGATCGGCATGGAAACTTTGATTGAAAAATTAACTGAGATTCGTTTAGAAAAGTTTATTGGTCGAATTATTGGACAATACGAAGTGCAAGAGGAGGGCAGCAATCGCCTGATTACGATCCCTACGGAAGAATTTTTTCAAGATAAAGACTATCGGGAAAAAGGAGCAGTTCGGGTATTAGCTGAGAAAGCAAAAACACTGTCCCACGATAGCGAATTAGGAATCACAGCCAGTACATTACTGAGTTTGAGTAGTAATGAAGATTTTGTTGCTTTGGTTGAAGAATATGATGATGTTTTAAGAGATTTTCGGTCGGGTGAAGCAGAGTTAGAAACCTGTGTAGAACGGATGAAAGAAGGGCTAGATATTTACATCAATCAAGTTGGAGAAAAGATTCTGACAAGCACTTCTAATTCAGAAGACGCTGCTATTGAAGGAAGCTTGATGTCTGATTTAGAAAAACAGCAACTCAGTTATTTCAAAAAACGGTTGATTTCTCTGAAAACAGGGACATTTGGTGACGGAACAGAACGCGCGATCGCGTCTGGTAGGCTCAGACCTACTTTGCTTGAAATTGCTCAGGTTTTTGACCGAGCAAGCCTGACTTATCAGGAGATTGAGGGAGCTTATAAAGATATTGCGGCTGCCTATGCGACGGGAATGATGTCCCAAAAAATTGAGTTAGTTGTAGACGCAATTAATCAACAAATTGATTACCTAAAAACAAATGCTCGAAATCATCAAAAATCTGGGCTGAATCAGTTGCTGCCTCAACCCATGACAATTGGAGATTTGGCAGAAGAACAATACCAGCCAGCGATTGATCAAATTGTTCAAACTTTGCCAGTGGAAGAACGCCAAATTTACAAAGAGTGGCAGACTTATCAACAAGGATTTACAAAGATTGTGCGAGCGATCGCTGAGCAACTCCAGAGCCAGGGCAAATTACTAGACAACGGAGTGGAACTGACTCAGCCAGTCGCCGAAATAAATTTAGAAACCTTGCGCCAATCTGTGGCAGTTTCCTTCAAACAATTGCCGCAAGAAGATTTTCGTCTGGTTGATCAAAGTGTGCTGGCGCAGCTCACTCCTTTTGACCAACAAACCTATCGAGGCTGGTGCATTTATCAACAAATCATTTTAGAAGTCACTCGCGACCTGGCAGTGAAGCTACAAGAAGAAGATAGATTATTTAGCTTTAAAACAAAAACAGAGTTCAGAGAATCGTTGGCTGAGTGGGATGACTCTCATTTATATCAATCAGTTAAATATTCTTTGAATTTGATGTCGAATGAAGAGCGCCAGCTTCGTATCAATGCAGCGATTAGACAATTGCTGACTGATCAGCGTCAAATTTATCGCAACTTTCAAACCTACGAACAAATTCAAGATCTGCTGGCAGGTGTGCCGACATCGGTCAAACAAAGTCTGGCAATTTTAGCGCGACGAGCGCAGGTGAAAGTTGGGCAAACCAAAGATCAACTGAACCAATTCAATATCGAGGTTTCTAAATGGTTCGATCGCTCCATGAGTCGGGCATCGGGGGTGTATAAACGGAATGCCAAAGGAGTTGCCATCATTATCGGATTTCTGATTGCGCTCTTTTCCAATGCGGATACATTTCATGTAATTGCTCGTTTATCAGGAGATGATGACCTGCGGCAGATCATCACTGCTCGTGCAAGCGGTATTACCCAGAACGCCAAAAGCGAAGATTTATATTCGCGTCAGCAATTACGCGACTTGAAGCAAAACACCGACGCAATTCTTCAAGAAATCTCGTTGCCTCTTCGTTGGACTCCAGAAAACCTGTCGCAGCAGTTTAACTGTCGTTCTGCCGCTAACCCAGCTCCTGCTGTTACCAGTACCAATCCCCGCACACCCTGGCAAGCGTTTTATGCCACCTGTCTTAACGAAGAGGCTCCAGAGCGCTTTGATTTATTCAAAATCGGCCGAATCGCCTTTCGTCCAGAAAACATGATTGATGCAGGCAGAATGTTCTTAGGGTGGATGGTTAGCGGGATCGCGATCGCCATGGGTGCGCCCTTCTGGTTTGATCTCATGAGTAAAATCATGAATGTCCGCAACACTGGCTCCAAACCTGCCCCCGCCACCGACAAAGAACCCTCCAAAACCACTTAGATTAGTTCAACATTTCAACAACAAACCGGGCGATCGCCTTCAAATACGAAGCGTCACCTGGTTGGTAGATGCGAACATGTTCAGCATTTGGAATTAAATGCAGTCGCTTGGCTGAGGTGGTTGCGTCATAAAGTTGCTGGCTCATTTCCACCGGAACCAGCGCATCAGCCTTTCCGTGAATAAATAGAACTGGCGTTTGCAGCGATCGCACTTTGGTCAGCGAATCAAACCGCTCGGTCAGCAACGCATGGATGAGAAACAATCCTAAAGGCGGGCGACGTTTTGCCACACTTGCCATTGAGGTGAAAGAGCTTTGCACAATCAAACCCTTTGCGTTTGGGTGTTTGGTTGCTAAGTGAATGGCGATCGCGCCCCCTAAAGACTCTCCGTAAAGCACAATTTGGTTGGGGGCAATTTGACGAGTCTGGGTTAGATAATTCCATATCAATTCGCTGTCTGCATACAATTGCGCCTCGTTGGGAAAGCTGCCCTCGCTTTTACCGTATCCACGATAGTCTGCGACAAACACCGCAAATCCCAATTGGCGCAAGCCTTCAATCCGAGCAAGATAATTGCTTTTGTTTCCACCTGCCCCACATAGAAAAACCAGGACTTTGGGCGATCGCAGCACTCGCACAGGCTCATCAGGTAAGGTGGCAATGGTTTCTTGAGGAGCGGGGGATGGGAGCCACCAGGCGTGCAGGCGATCTCGACTGCCAGGAATCGTAATCCACACGTCCTCATACGGCAACTTGAAACCTTCAGCAGAAGGAAGTCGCGCCATAGTTGATGTGGGATGGAAGATCAGATGCCGCTGATAGACAAATAACCCTAAACACGCCAACCCATAGCTGGTTATCAGCAAGACTAACAGCGATCGCATCCATTGCCACGGTTGATGCTTCATTCGCAGGGACTCCTTCCTACACGCACCTGCAAGAAATCAGTGCAGGTTGACGAAATTTCGGAAATCGTTGATCAAGAATAACCATGCTCTGCCAGAAATGAGGGCGTTAATTGCTCAAGCGATTGGGGTTGATTGGGCGAAGATTGCCAGCGGTCGCCCCTGGTGGTCGGCAATCCGCCCCGCAAGAATTTCTCCACATATTTGCCCAAAATGTCACCTTCCAGATTGACTAAACTGCCCGGTTGCAGATGATGCAGGTTAGTTTCCCGGTAGGTATGGGGAATGACAGCAACCGTAAACTGGGAACCATCCTCGTTACAGGTCGCAACGGTGAGGCTAATACCATTAATGGCGATGCTGCCTTTGGAGATGATGTGACGAGCAACGGTCGGTGGTGCTGCAAAGGTCATTTCCCACGACGTTGAGGTTTCAACGGCAGATTCCAATTGCCCAATGCCATCCACATGCCCGGTGACAAAATGCCCGCCCAGTTTGCTGCCGACCCGTAGAGAGGTTTCTAGATTCACAATGCGATGGTTGGCGCTGCTGAGGGTGGAGCGATCGCGCGTTTCGGGTGACACCACCGCAATAAACCCCTGCGGCAAAATCTCTACCACAGTGAGACAAATTCCATCCACTGCCACACTGTCTCCTAACGCTAAATCTAGCAGAATCAGTTCGGCTGTGTGACGTGAGCAGGTGACTTGTACTTTATCCGTTGCCAGCGGCTGTAGTGTTCCTAAACCTTGAATCAATCCTGTAAACATTAGGTGTTCCTCTCTATTGACGAGGAGGGAAAAACCCTCCTAGAAATCTCTCTCAAACACCACTCCCGCCCTGAATCGAGAACTCTTCTTTACATTCCCTAATTTGCAGAAGGATCATCTAGGATTAGGGGATATATGAGGGCATACTGGATATCAAATGATTTATCACTGATATATAACTAATACGCTGAAACTTAGCTCGCCTTTAGACACTAGTTTCTTTTTTTGAGGAAACTTGTTACTGTCCTCTAGGTTATTCGCTAAGCGTTCGATTCGTCTTTTCACAGGACTGACGGTGTATTATTTGTCACACGTTATCTCCTTATTCATTTTCAACGTTCCCTCGCCGCAGGTGTTGTAGAGGCTAAGACGATGATTGAGATGAAAGTCGCTGGAATTGCGTTGGATGCCGTTACACGCAGTCCAATTGTTCTCTTGAGAGACTTTAGTGAGCGACGCGCATTACCCATCTATATCGGCAATGATCAGGCCAAGGCAATTATCAACGCGATCGAAAACCAGGCTCCTCCTCGTCCTCTTACCCATGATTTGCTTGCCAATATGCTGGAAGTGTGGGATATGACCCTGGAACGAGTTGTAATTCACTCTCTACAAGATAATACATTCTATGCTTCGTTGACCGTGGTTCAAGGAGAGGTCAAGAAAGAAATTGATGCCCGCCCCAGTGATGCGATCGCTCTGGCTCTCCGCACGAACAGCCCCATCTGGGTGTTGGAAGAAGTGATCGCCGATGCCTCGATCCCAGTTGACCGAGATGCAGACGAGGCAGAACGCCAGGCATTCCGCGATTTTCTTTCCAACCTGCGCCCAGAAGATTTTACCCAACGTGGGAACGTTAGCAACGAAGAAGCTCAATAAGGAGAATGAATCATTCAAAATGTAAAATTCCAAAAGGCAAAGTCTAATTGGAAGCCATTTTGAACTTTTAAATCTTCATTTTTAATCTCTGCGGGTCAATTCCCCGCCGCTCTGCGGCGTAAAATGCAGAG
>JACYLN010000132.1 GCA_015272515.1 Leptolyngbyaceae cyanobacterium C42_A2020_001
CATCTCTGCATTTTACGCCGCAGAGCGGCGGGGAATTGACCCCCAGAGATTAAATTTTGGTGAGAACGTGCAAAATTCAGTGTGAAACAATGAATTCATCGCCTAAATCGCATAAAACTGCTGTCTTAACTGCAACTCCATCGCTCAATATCAAATTCTATGAAACGACGGGTTATCGCTTTTTTGAGTAGTCTTCTGATTACCTTTGTATTATCTATTGGTTCCAAAATTGTTTCGCCCATTCCAGCCAATGCTCAATCGCCGACACTTCTGATTGCAGCAGCCGCTAGCCTACAAGAAGCTCTGGAGGAACTCGATCCAATCTTTGAAAGAGCCAACTCCGGAGTGACAGTCAACTACAACTTTGCAGCATCAGGTCCTTTGCAGCAGCAAATTCAGCAGGGTGCACCTGTTGATGTCTTTATCTCGGCTGCAACTCCGCAGATGAACACGCTGCAAAACGAAAATTTAATCTTGACTGACACACGTCGCAATCTTTTGACCAACGATCTCGTTCTCATTGTGCCGCGTAACTCCGCCCTGGGATTAACTAGTTTCCGGCAGTTAACAAACTCCAACGTTCGGCGAATTTCTGTGGGTGAACCGCGCAGTGTTCCGGCTGGACGATATGCCGAAGAATTATTGACTAACTTGGGGATTTTGAAGCAACTGCGATCGAAATTTGTCTATGGCAACTCGGTTCGTAACGTGTTAGGCTCCGTAGAAAGCGGTAATGCGGATGCAGGGATTGTTTACGTCACAGATGCCAAGATTTCAGATCGAGTCAGGCGAGTGGCAACAGCGCCCGATAACTTGCACTCACCGATTGTTTATCCGATCGCGGTGATTCGAGCCAGTCGCCATCAGCAGACTGCCCGGGCCTATGCTCAATTTCTACAAAGCAAACAGGCTCAAACCGTATTCCGGCGATATGGATTTGGAATCGCTCGATGAGGCTTACTGCCATGCCTGCTTATTTTCTATTGATGGATCTCTCACCCCTCTGGATTTCGCTTAAAACAGCCGGACTGGCGACGATCGCCACCTTCTTGATTGGCACGGCGGCGGCATATTGGATGTTGGGCTATCGCGGTCGCTGGAAATCATTAATTGAGGGTGTTCTGATTGCACCGCTGATTTTGCCACCAACTGTGGTGGGGTTTCTGCTGCTGCTGCTGTTTGGCAGAAATGGTCCCCTCGGACAACTGATGCAGCGCTTTGATTTCACCATTATCTTTACCTGGTATGCCGCCGTTGTAGCAGCTATTGTCGTTTCGTTTCCCCTGATGTACAAAACCGCTTTAGGGGCGTTTGAACAAATCGACAGTAGCCTGCTGCAAGTGGCTAGAACTTTGGGCGCATCTAAAACCCGAGTTTTTCTTCAGATTCTGTTACCGCTGGCAGTGCCGGGGCTACTGGCAGGAGTCACCCTGGCATTTGCGCGAGCATTGGGAGAATTTGGGGCAACGCTGATGCTGGCAGGCAACATCCCTGGTCAAACGCAAACGATGCCAATGGCAATTTTCTTTGCGGTTGAAGCAGGAGATATGGGGGAAGCGTGGTTGTGGGCGATCGCTATTATGATCCTCTCGCTGTCGGGTTTGATGGCGGTGAATATTTGGCAGAAACGGTATGAGCAACGGCGGCAGTGCCAGTACGTCGGGTCGGTTGAAGCTGATGAGCCGGTCCGTCGAAGTGGAAAGCGAACTGAGCCTGCTCATGTAGGACAGTGGATCAGACCTCAACTCTCTCATTCCAATCAAGGATTACTTGTCGATATCGAAAAGCAGCTATCCACCTTTACCCTTGATCTGGCATTTACCACTCAGCAAGAAACGCTCGGTATCCTGGGTGGGTCGGGTTCCGGTAAAAGTATGACTCTCCGCTGCATTGCTGGAGTAGAAACCCCAACATGTGGGCGTATTGTCTTGAATGGCCGCACCCTGTTTGATGTTGACCAGCAGATCAATGTCCCTAGCCACACCCGAAATGTAAGTCTGGTGTTTCAAAACTATGCGCTGTTTCCCCACATGACCGTTGCTCAAAATATTGCCTTTGGGGTGCAGCATCTACCTAAATCACTGCGCCAACAGCAAGTAGCTCAACAGCTTGCTCGAGTGCAACTACAGAGTTTGGGCACTTACTATCCCCATCAGCTCTCAGGCGGGCAACAACAGCGAGTGGCATTGGCACGGGCACTGGCTACTGAACCAGAGGTGCTGCTGCTAGACGAACCTTTCTCGGCATTGGATACCCATCTCCGCAGCCAGATGGAGCGGCAACTTTTAGAAACCCTGACAACGTATCGCGGTATCACGTTATTTGTCACCCATAATCTGGAGGAGGCGTACCGTATTTGTGAGAATCTGATGGTGATGTCGGGGGGCAGGGCGATCGCGCTTGATTCTAAACATCAGATCTTTGAACATCCTAGAACAGCTCGTGTTGCTCAACTGACAGGCTGCAAAAACTTTTCTCGTGCGGTAGCTAATGGATCAAATGCAGTGACCGCGATCGATTGGGGCATTACTCTACGAGTGCTAGAAGCGATTCCCGATCGCCTCACTGAGATCGGCATTCGCGCCCACCAAATTAGCATTACAGCCAATCCTAATTCTGACAACACCTATCCTTGCTGGTTAGCTGCCACTAGCGAAACGCCGCACCGCATGACGCTGTTTCTCAAATTCAAGGCTCCACCCACTAGCTCCCAGGACTACCATGTGCAGGCAGAAGTGTTTAAAGAGAAGTGGCATACCATCAAGGATCAGCCGTTTCCCTGGTTTGTCCGGTTTGATCCAGCTCGACTGATGTTGATGGTGGATTAATCTTGGTGCGATAAGCGCCTCATAGGTTTTCCAGGTCAGCCCCGCGGATGGTGTAGCAATAGATTCCTTGCAAACTGGAGTACCTGCAGCGGATATTATTTCGGCGTTTCACCACCTCACTTACGCCAATACCCAGAGTTCGCTACTGGTTGAGCGATCGCGTATTCCTCATCAACAGTTCAGTATGATATTGCGGATGCGATCGCACTCCAGGCTAGAAAACCTTTTCCTGAAGAGTCATTCATTTACAACTATCCAATCTTATTTTCCACGTTTAACCCAGCAGCGACCTTCTGAGTTTGAACTAAGAACGTATCTAAAAGAGGCTTACCAAACTGCATGAGCGAATGGACAACCTCCCGCCCTGCTGTTTTGGGAGAGCCTGCATTGAATGGTGGTTCAGGCATATATTCCATCATCAGTTGCGTCATCTTTGCAACTTGCTCTCCGCACAGTAAACCCAATAATGTCAGACCAAAATCAATTCCTGATGTAACGCCTGCCCCTGTGACTCGGTTGCGATCGATGACTACTCGCGCAGGCACAACCTCAACCCCCAGCATCGCAAGCTGATCACGAAAAGCCCAATGACAAGTGGCTTTATAACCCTGCAATACACCAGCCGCTGCAAGAATCATCGAACCTGTGCAGACCGCAGTGACATATTGAGCTGTGGCACTTTGCTGTTGCAGGAAACTCAGGATATCTTGATCTTGCATCACTTCAACTTGTCCCATACCACCCCCCGGAACACAGATTACATCCAGGGGTGGACAATTTATCAGAGTGACAGTGGGAACAAGAATTAATCCCTCATTCGTGGTGACGAAAGCTAGAGTTTTGCTAATTAAATGAACTTGCGTGTTGGGTGGAAACGATAGAACCTGGTGAGCACCCATCACATCCAGTTGAATGACACCCGGATAAATCAAAAAGCCAATTTGCAGTGGATTCATAGCTTATAGTTGCTTGAAGGGTTATGTTGTGGAACTATCGTAAAAGGCAAATTCAACCCCTGCATAGACCTCAAGTGGGTACACTTTTAGCACTATCATGACTCGTTCTTTGCATCCTCTGTTTCAAGCGATCGCCACTGCCCCAACTGAGCAAGCTTTGCGACTGAGGTTTATGGATGGGGTGAGTGAGTACTTTGGAGTACAACGGTGGGGCATTTACCTGATGCAGGACGAGCATCGCCTGGCGGATTTTGATGTCATGGGTGTATCGGATGCATTTGTCGAGCGTTATGAGCAGATCGGGAGACGGGTTGATCCGGTGTTGCACTATGTACTGGAACACCATGCCCCAGCCCATGAAGCATTGGTATTACCTCCAGGCGGTTGGAAGCAGAGCCAACTATATCAAAACTGCTGTTCAGAATATGACCATGAACACATCATGACCGGTCCGATCGTCGGGCGAGGACAGTTGATTGGCACCGTGCATTTTGCGCGTGTGGGTGAAACACCAGCATTCAGCCTGCATGAGTTAGCGAGTTTGGGAGCAGTGTGTACACATTTATCCGCTTGCTTGGCTGAATTGCGGAAACCTGCTTTGCCAACTTCAGATGTGACGTTAAAATACCTGACACCACGAGAAGTGCAGATCGCCACGCTGGTGGCTAAGGGTCTAACCAATGCCGAGATTGGGGCAGAGTTATGGATTACGCAGAATTCTGTGAAACAAGCATTGAAACGGATGTTTCGCAAGTTGGACGTTTCTGCTCGAACTCAAATGGTCGCAAAGTTGCGAGATATTATTCAATAAGACAAATTTCTTACTCCCCTCGATAGGTCTTGGGTGTTACGCCCACATGTTTACGAAACAATCGGGTGAAGTGGCTTTGATTGGTAAATCCGCAGGCAAGGCTAATTTCCGAGATGGCTAATGTGCGATCGCGCAATAACATCTGCGCTCGTTCAATTCTCTGTTGAATTACATATTGATGAGGTGTCATCCCCATCGATTGTTTGAACAAGTTGATGAAGTGATATCTGCTGATGCCAACGACGCTTGCCAAAGCCTCCAGACTCAAATCTCGATCGAGAAATGAATCAATATGATCTAACACTTGTTGCAGGCTACGCTGGCTCAATCCTCCTTCATACTGGGGAATTTTAGGTGCCAGATTAGAGTAGTTTTTTAGCAAATGTACAGCGAGAAAATTGCAAATCGAGTCGCCATACAAACGACCACCGGGATAATCGGCTGCAATTTCGGCAGTGAGGGCAAGACTAATCTGAAACAGCAGGGGATCCTGTTGGCTACTTCCGCACAGTTTTTTCATTTTAGAAGAATCTTTTAATGACTTTAAAAAGTTATAGAGTAACTTATACATTTCTCTGAGCAGACCCCTATTAACCTAATCTGGAAACTCACAATGAACGGACGAACGATTTATCTTTTGGCAGCATTGGCAGGCGGAGCAGTTCTTCCCATTCAAGTTGCCTTGAACACCCTGCTGCGACGTTATGTGGGCGAGCCGATGCAGGTAACGTTTGTTTCCTATCTGGTCGGAACGTTGGCATCTTTGGCGATTTGTTTCTTTGCCCAATACCCTCTGCCAACTACAGCAGCTTTGACTCAAACCTCCTGGTGGATGTGGGTGGGTGGATGTTTAGGAACCCTGTATGTCTGGTCAACGATTTTTGCAACACCCAAGATTGGAGCCGCCCTAGCTCTGTCACTCACGATCGCTGGACAAATGATTGCCGCACTTTTCCTGGATCATTATGGTGCGCTCGGGTTAACCAAATATGTTGCCAGTCCCACTCGCATTGCCGGTGTTGTCTTCGTCGTTTTGGGTGTTTCCTTAGTTGCCTATGTTAAGCGTTAATAGAGAAGATAGTTTGACCATGATAGAACGCATTGCCCAAGCCATTTCTGCCATTTTTCATCCGCTGATTTTGCCTGCGATCGCCTTTACGCTATTAGTAATTGCAGATTCAAATAGAGATTTATGGCACAAACTTATCGTTGCAGCAGTAGCGATCATCTTTTCCGTTGTTCTAGTCCCTGCCTATATTTTCTTCCTCTACGTTGTTAGTTGTATTAATTACCAATTGGTGGAAAGTCAGCGTTCACACAACCGCGATGAGTGGTCCGCTCGTAGTGCTGGCTTATCAATTTGGCAGTGTCATGTTTCCGTTTTTTGGGTTGATTCCATTAGTGGGTGCATCGCGCCTGATTCTGAAACGACATACATTAGCTCAAGTCTTAGTCGGTGCAGCGATCGGTGTCCTACTGACAGCATTACAAATTCAATTGTTTTTTGGAGGAAATCAGACAGGTATCAGGAATACATAATGTACCCGATCGAGGTCTAGACAAAACTAGAAAATAACTCATATCTTGACTTTGAACATAAATACAATCTCAATAAACTATTTTGTTTACTTCAGATAAGTATGGAAAAAGTTTCTTTCTCAAGTGAAGGCATCATGCTATCTGGACATATCTTTTTGCCAGAATCACTGGAGGCTCCACTGCCTGCTGTGATTTGTGCTGGTTCCTGGCTAACTATCAAGGAGCAGATGGCAGGGCGTTATGCTCAAGAACTTGCAAAACAAGGATTCGCAACGCTTGCTTTTGATTTTCGCTATTTTGGTGAGAGTGGCGGCGAACCACGTCAGGATGAATCTGCATCTGCCAAGGTTCAGGATTTGAAGAATGCGATCGCGTTTTTGCAAGCACTGCCCATCATCGACCTCGATCGCATTGGTGGATTAGCAGTTTGTGCCAGTGCTCAATATATGGCTCGAGCTGTAGCAGAAGACGAGCGGTTTCGTTCCTTTGTGACGGTGGCAGGGTGGTTTCAACATCCCGATACAACGCCAATGTTCTATGGTGGAGCAGAGGGAGTGCAGCATCGCATTGATTTAGCGAATGCAGCCTTGAATCAATATCAGCAGACTGGACAGATGGATTACGTTCCTGCCTATGATCCCCATGATCCCAATGCTGCCATGTTTTTTGAAGTTGATTATTACGCTGATCCCAACAGGGGAGCCATTCCCCAATGGAAAAACCAATTTGCGGTTGCATCATGGTTGGAATGGTTACAGTTGAATGGCATTGATGGTATTGCTGAGAAAATCACCGTTCCGCTGCTTCAGATTCATAGCGATCATTGGCGTTGTTGCATGAAGGAGGGGTTGCGGACGGGAGAGACATGGTAAGTTTC
>JACYLN010000108.1 GCA_015272515.1 Leptolyngbyaceae cyanobacterium C42_A2020_001
GGCAGGTGAGGGAGATAGAAGAGATATTCAAAATTCTCTAACTTCTCAATCTTCAATCTTCAAACATTTCCCCCTCGTTCATCCTCCTCACCTTCTCTATCCCCTAACTCCCTATCTCTACCGCTTAAATGCCGACTTCCCAGCGAACTGGGCTGCGCTGCCTAGTGCCCGCTCAATCCGCAGTAGCTGGTTAAATTTAGCAACGCGCTCACCCCGGCAACCTGATCCGGTTTTGATCTGCCCAGCTCCGGTCGCCACGGCGAGATCGGCGATCGTGGTATCTTCGGTTTCGCCAGAACGGTGCGACACCATGTAGGTGTAGTTGTTTTTTCTGGCTAACTCGATGGTGTCTAGGGTTTCGGTCAAGGTGCCAATCTGGTTTACTTTGATCAAAATCGAGTTACCTACGCCTGCCTGAATTCCTTCTGCCAATATCTTGGCGTTGGTGCAAAACAGATCATCACCTACAAGTTGCACCGTGCTGCCGATCGCATCCGTCAGCATTTTCCAACCGTCCCAATCGTTCTCGCCCATGCCATCTTCGAGCGACACAATCGGATACTGCCGCGCCCAAGATGACCACAGTTCAACCATATGTTCCGATGAAACGGACTCTTTCGTTGATTTGAAAAAGAAGTACTTACCGTCCTGCCACATTTCACTAGTGGCAGGATCAAGACATATGGAGATATCCTCGCCAGGCTTGTATCCAGCTTTCTCGATCGCCTGCAAAATATACTCGATCGCTTCCTCATTAGATTTTAAATCGGGTGCAAAACCACCCTCATCGCCCACACCCGTACTCAAGCCCTTACTGTGCAAAATAGACTTCAACGCATGAAAAGTTTCCATTCCCATGCGGATCGACTCGGTAAACGAGGGCGCGTTGTGCGGCGCAACCATAAATTCTTGAAAATCCACCGTGTTATCCGCGTGTTTGCCGCCATTGATCACATTCATGCAGGGCACGGGCAGCAGGGATGCATTGGCTCCACCCAAATAGCGATACAGCGGTAGCCCTAACGAACTGGCGGCTGCCCGCGCTACTGCCAGCGAAATCGCCAGGATTGCATTCGCCCCAATTGTGGCTTTGTTGGGAGTGCCATCAATTTCTAACATGGCAAAATCGATCGCCCGTTGCTCGGTCGCATCCATCCCAATCAGCTCAGGGATCAACTTTTCGTTAGCATTTTCAACAGCTTTGAGGACCCCTTTGCCGCCATACCGCTGTTTATCTCCATCTCGTAATTCCACTGCTTCTTTCTCGCCAGTGGATGCGCCCGATGGAACGATCGCCGATGCCTCTGTCCCATCTGCAAGAACGACGGTTGCTTCAACTGTGGGATTTCCTCGCGAGTCCAACACCTCGTAAGTTGTAATATCCTCAATCTCATTCACATACATGGGGACAGTCCTCCAATCCAAGTTTCTGTGCAGCGACAAACGGCATCTAGCGCCGAGGGCAACTATGGAATGGTACCGCATGGTGTTGCGATTAAGAGTGCCTCATACAACACAGCTTGATTGCATCATGCTCAGTTCCTGGCAATCGACTCTTATCACTGAGGTATCATCAATAGGTTGTAAACTGAAACTTCTTGCTGATCCCCACGATTGAGTTTTCAAGCGCTTGCTGCTATGAACTGGAATTTTGTTTGGAAAAAAGGTCTTCTCTTTGCCCTGCTAGGGTTTGTGCTGAGCTGGCTGGTGAGCTGTGGCAGTGCTCCCAGCTCCAACAGTGGACAGTCAACGACGGCTGGTGGCAAACAAGAAATTGAATTTTGGACGATGCAGCTTCAGCCAGAATTCACCGATTACTTCAACAAATTGATCGCGAAGTTTGAGCAGGAAAATCCCACCTTTAAAGTACGCTGGGTGGATGTGCCCTGGGCAGACATGGAACGCAAGATTTTGACAGCCGTTTCGGCAAAAACCGCTCCAGACGTGGTGAATTTGAATCCAGGGTTTGCGTCCCAACTGGCAGAGCGGAATGCCTGGATGGAATTGGACTCGAAAGTCTCAGCCAGCGATCGCCAGCTTTATTTGCCTAACATTTGGAAAGCCAGCACCCTGAATGACAAAACCTTTGGGCTGCCCTGGTATCTCACTACTCGCGTTGCCATCTACAACACCAACATCTTCCAGCAAGCAGGCATCACCAAGCCGCCCGCCACCTATGCCGAACTGGCAACAGTTGCCAAACAAATTAAGGATAAAACCGGGAAATATGCCTTTTTTGCTACCGTCGTTCCAGAAGATTCGGGTGAGGTGATGGAGTCCTTTGTGCAGATGGGGGTACAGTTGGTAGATGCCAATGGCAAAGCAGCATTCAATACGCCTCAGGGTAAAGCAGCGTTTCAGTACTGGGTGGATATGTACAAGAATGGGCTGCTGCCAAAAGAGGTGCTAACGGAAGGACACCGACACGCGATCGATCTTTACCAGCGAGGTGACACGGCAATCCTGGCATCCGGGGCAGAGTTCCTTAATAACATCACCACCAACGCCCCAACGATCGCCAAAGCCTCCTCTTCTGCGGCTCAAATTACGGGCGAAACGGGCAAGAAGAACGTGGCAGTGATGAACCTGGTGATTCCTAAAGATACGGATGTGCCTGAAGGAGCTTTAAAATTTGCGCTCTACGTCACCAACGATACCAATCAACTTCAGTTTGCCAAAGATGCCAACGTCCTCCCCTCAACCATTAACGCCTTGAAAGACCCTTATTTCAGTACTACTCCTGCCACAGCAACTCCGGTTGATCAAGCTAGAGTCATTAGCGCCAAGCAAATGCAAGATGCCGAAGTGCTTGTACCCGCGATGAAAAACGTGAAAAAGCTGCAAAAAGCCATCTACAGCAATTTGCAGGCTGCCATGTTGGGGCAAAAGAGTGTTGATCAGGCAGTGAATGACGCGGCAAACGAGTGGAATAGCCTGTCTTGAATTCAAAAAATCATTTCTCCAAAAACCTCCGACTTTTTAGAGAGGTCGGAGGTTCAAACTCCAGAGTTAGCTCAATCCTGTAGGTTTGCCATCGATCGCAGTAATCAAGCGTCCCCATCCAGTTTTGGGGCCATCCACTAACCAGCGGCGATCCAACGTCGGATTAACTGGATACTCCACATTCCGTCCATTCGTGTTGGTGTAAGTAAAACCAGCTCCCCACGGATCGTTGGAATAAAAAACTCCTTTGGCTTTGTCCATCCCGGTGATCACGATGATATGACCACCACCAGAAGGAGCTGCAACCGGACCATGATGCAATACCCCAATCACGATGGGATAACCCAACTCCAGCGACTTCTCCAAATCAGTAAAGTCCAGGTTTTGGCGATAAGCCGAATCGACCCCAAAACGTTTGTAAGCAGCGGTGTGAACAGTCCAGTCAGTAGAGTCGCCGTAGGGTTTGACGTGTTTCTGGAAGTAATCATCATCTGAGGCAACGCTTCCCGGCTTCAGAAAGTTGAGCACCATTGCATGGCTGCTGGTTGAACACGTCCGCCACCACTGCTCTTGGTTATCCCGTTGAGAATAGTAGGGAACTTTCAAGTTAATTTGTTTAGACTCTCCCTCACAGTCAATGTCATCTCCCCATACCATCCAGGTTTGATAACCACCGATCTTATCGTTGAAAGTTACTTTTTGATGCCCATTCGCAGCATACTCCCAACGAATAATGTCATAGGTTCCTGGCTTTAGTTCAGCCTTGAACTGGGGTAGCAGGTTTTTGGCGGCAGCGGTGGATTGCTTTAAGATTGTAGATCTAAGAATTTTAGCGTGCATGGTCGATATTCCCTGAAATGTTGAGTGCGAAAGGTAATTTCGAGCTTGCTTGAAACCCCCAATGCTGACAACGGTGTTGATGTTTAGCAACAGATTTGTTAACTTTTGCGTTCCATCAGATGGTTGCGATTGCACGGAAGGTCGGCTAAGAGTGGCTATTTCATGATTGACACAAACGCGAGAAAACTAACCTGAAGTTTTTCTTGCAGTCATTTGGGGTAATCACTAATGGAGATACAACAGGTCTGAGCAAATTTTGAGAATGGTTAATAGCTTAATTTGACATTCTCAAGCCAGATCTGCCCAGACATTTACAATTTATTTAGGTCAATCATAAGTTAAACCCCGCCCAACTCGAAAACGAAAAGCTCTTCTAAGCGAGAACTATGGATTTGGACGGGGTCTATTATCCAACTCAGATCCCGACTTTGAAGCTCCAGGACTGGGCATCCACCATGCGACAATGCTTGTAATGCCGCCCCAATAAAGCGCTTTGTCTTGATCTTCAACAGTCAATTTGCCAATACAAAGACTCAACACAATAAACGTTAATCCAATCTGGACAAGCAACCGTAGCGATTCAATGCTTCTCCAGTGAAACGAGTTTTCGCCAAAATTGGTTCCTCTATGAGGGTACGCAGACAAAGAGTAATGCTCTACTGCGGACTTCTCTGAATGATTCAAACTCAACTTATCAGATTTGAAGGTATCAATATGTGCAACCATGAGTAAACTTTCCTGTTTGTAATTGGGGGCTAAATTCAAAACAGTGACGATTTTTGGAACATCCAACCTTAGATTCAAACTGAGCAACGATTTTCCAGAAAACTCCAATCAATTCATCAAATCAAACTAGTAAATGCCAACAAGTGGATGAGGATTTGAATGAGATAGATTTTCATCTCAACAACAACACAGTTGGCAAGTACACCCACTGAAGATCTGTAATCAAGGGCAATTAGTGATTTGGATAATGCGTCTGGGATACTAATCCGAAGGGGGAATTCGGATTAGTTAAACAAATAGATTACAGACAGTTTGCTCTAACAAATGTGGGAACTTTGGGGGCTTGTTGTTCTCAACTAAACTCTGACACTGTTATTTTGACCTGACTGATGCCATAACAGTGATACCGAAAAATCCAGATTTTTTTTCAGAAAACTGAAAACGTGGCTTATAAAAATTGGGAAATGAACCCTAAAACTCCATAAAAGGTCAGGTGAATTTCCAGTGAGTTCAGACTGGGGTAATCGTACCTTAAGCCTGGCGATCGCGTGTTCCAATTGGTCATGGTGCAACGGCAAGCGCACTGTATACTCACTCCATAGACCGAATCATAGAAGGGAGCACAAACATTGAATCAGGTTGAGGTGGCGATTATTGGAGCCGGAATGGCTGGCTTGACCTGTGCACAGGTGTTGCAGCAGGCAGGCTATGAAGTTGTCGTTTTGGAAAAGTCGCGGGGAGTGGGCGGACGATTGGCAACTCGGCGATCGCACGGTACACGCATCGATCATGGCACTTGCTATCTATCCCCCAAAGCAGAACTTTTTCAGAACTTTATTACTGATCTGGTTCAGTTGGGGCTTGTTCACGTTTGGACGAATTGTGTACACACCCTGTTCCCGGATGGGAGTTTACAACCTTCTTCCGAACAAATTCCTCGCTATGTCGCGGCGGATGGGATGAGCGCGATCGCCAAAGTTCTCACTCCTGGTTTGGATATTCGATTTAATCAGCGCGTGGTTGGGTTGGCTACGACTTCTAGCCAAACCTGGCAGCTTACAGTGGACGATACAACACCTGATAATACAGCAACCGCTTCTAACCTTCTGGAAGCACAGGCAGTCGTTGTAACAGTGCCCGCACCGCAAGCCCTGGACCTGTTGGCACCGCTAGAAGGTACCGCTTTATCTGAGCAATTTATTCGCCAATTACAAACGGTAGAATTTGCACCTTGTATTGCAGTAATGGCAGGGTATCCAGCGGATTGTTTGCAGAAATGGCAAGCTGCCTATGCCGATGTGAAGGCGATCGGCTCACAGCAGCATCCTCTAGCATGGATTGGGTTAGACAGCAGCAAGCGCCGTTCCGCTAGCCAGCCTGTGTTTGTCATTCAAAGTACGGCTGATTTTGCTCAACCGCTTCTTAATGCAACCGATCTAATACCCGTTGGGCGATCGCTGCTACAAGCCGCCGCTGATTTGCTGGCTCCCTGGTTGGCAACTCCAGACTGGTTGCAAGTCCATCGCTGGCGATATGCCTTCGCTAGCAGTCCCTTACGCGAAAAGTACTTAACCGCCAACTCGCTCACGCCGCTGGTTTGCGCGGGAGATTGGTGTGGTGGAATACGGGCAGAAAGCGCCATGCTTTCTGGGTTAGAAGCGGCAAGTTATTTGAACCAGAAACTGAAAAATCAAGCAATCGCACCAACTCAGTTTTGGCACGCGATCGCTTCACTAAAATGACACCAAAACTCCCTCAAAAACTCGTTCTGAGGGAGTCTAATAACTGAAATAACAGAAAGAGAATTTAGGAGAGATCGACTGCTCCAGCATCCGTTTGCTCAACCGCTCCCTGGTCTTGATCATCCTCAGCGCGGTTACCACCAAACGTCCGTCGTCTTCCCATGCGACCGCCACTTGTTCTCTTACGGAACTTACGGGCATATGCCTGATTACGCAAAGCTTTTTCTTTCTTTTGGTTTCGGCGTTTAGCCATGTTTACCCCTTGTGAAACAGCCAAATTCGACCAATTAAACCCGCTTACCGGATCTTTATCCGGATGATTCAGGTTCCTTTCAAAAAATAGTCAGAAGATTACTTTAACATACTCTTCTCAGTCGGTTCCTTACTCATTACGGTTTCAGATCCTGAATCAGCGTTGCCGCCAGCCGGATCGCTTCATCGGGGGTCGAAATTTTGCCTTCAGCACGTGCCAATTGAATGGCGGCAAGTAACCGACCAATGATGGGACCAGCAGAAAGTTGAAGATTCGCCATCAAGTCTTGCCCGGTGACTAGAGCAGCCGAATGGGCAACCGGATCGTTAGGAGTCAGGAAGCGTTCAATTAGCGGAGCGATCGCCGTTAGTGATGCTCCCGATGCCAGCGCTAATACAGCAACGGCTGGAAAAACTACACCAACTCCTTGAAAAAAGAAGTACTGATCTCGTAGAGACAGATTCAACATGCCAACAGAGTTTATAGCTTCATTTTCGGTTGCCACACTGTTCTTTGCTGTCCCACAAAGTTGTGGGCAAAAGCGCAAGACAATGCTGACCGATTGAATTTCAGTACGGCTGTATTTCAAACGTCTCAATTGACCTTCGGCAATGGCAGGATCATGCGACATTAAACACGCCAATTTGGCAGTAATCAGCCAATTGCGGGCAGAACCAGACGCTTTTTGTTCCCGATTTGGGGAGTGTGAACAACTCGTCGCATCAAGCTGATCAGTAGACGTAGCCCGATTTTGGCTCAGCAACCATTGGGCAAACGTTGGTTGGGTTTCTTGCAACAGAATCATAGTTCGGTCGATCGCGGCTAGCAGTTCCAAACTGGCGGCTGTAGCATCGGGTAACCAGTAGTGCAATAACCTGTCCTGCCAGGCTTGAACGAGCCAGGTTGTACCTTTCTCAGTACTGAGTAAATAATTCAGTTCAGATTGAATACGCTCGGCGGCAATACGTTGTAGCGATGGCGCGAGGGTTCGAATTACCGCCTGCGTTTTTGGTTCTAAACGAAACCCCAGTTGAGCTGCTTGCCGATATGCCCGCAACAGTCGTAAAGGGTCTTCCTCCAAATTTTCTGGAGACACCATACGAAGGATGCGATTTTCTAAATCGGCGCAGCCCTGGAGGGGATCGACAAATCGATCCAGTTGGGGATTGTAGGCGATCGCGTTCACAGTAAAATCCCGTCGGCGCAAATCCGCTTCCAAAGTTGATCCTACCTGTTGGGCAAAATCAGCCGTTCCCTGCGGAAATACCACCCGCGCAATTTGGCGTTCGGCATCGAGCAACACGAAGCCAGCTTTGTAGTGTCGGGCAATGCTACGCGCCGTATCCACCACACCTTCTGGCAAGACAAAATCTAAATCCAAATACTCACTGGATCTGCCTAAAAGCGCATCTCGAACGCTACCACCCACTAAAAACGCAGAATGGGGTAACCAATCCAGACTGAAAGGCCAACTCTGGGGCGATAAAGCAGACAATTCTGTGGATACCGTTTTTTGAAGATCCAACCCGTGAAGTAGTTCTGTTAATTCCAACAATGACTCTGATCCTAACGATGCAACTGATTAAGTAAAACTCATTCAGCAGAAGTTATGTCGATACTGAATGGAGAAGAGGGGCGATCGCAAGGGTATCTCTAATGATTCTTGCCAGTTGTCACGAAACTCAACCTGCGAGCTAGTGAAATAATCCCATCGCCTAAGTTAAGCTAACAGAAAATCAACTCATTTCCCGACTCACTACCGTCGAGTTTAGCGTTCAACACGCAGAGAGAGATTAGTGTATGTGTATCTGTGTGAACTGTAAATATGTGGATCGCTGCACCACCTATCACGCAGTCGAAGCTCAACATCAGCAGCCCCACCTCACTGAGACACCCAGCTTCGAGGCAACCGAACCCACGATCAACGTTAACATCCGCAATCAGGGCGAGATTATTGAGATGGAATGGGATGTAGTGGGTTGTGAGAGCTTTACGGCTGATATGGGTAAATGGTCTCGTCTACGTCCTGGAGAACTAGTACCAACGTAGCCAGAAGCGTGGGGGTGCTGTGAGTGGCAGCAATGCCCGGAGATTTGCTACTGCGAAATGTTGTAGTGCTAAGTTAGGAAAATTTATTGGTGCGATCGTTGCATTCTCAAACTGAAAGGGAACTCTGAATGTGGCAGGGTGCCGAGACAACAGGGTGTGGCAGAACAATAAATTGCCAATTCACTGACTTGGAGTTTGGGCATGACGAGCGATCGCAATTTTCGGGTAATTCAGCCAGAAGGGATTTTATCAGCATCAGTTGCCAAGCAAATGCTGCAACAGTTCGAGGAATCCCAGAAAGAAGGGATCAAACTGTTACTGATTGATCTGCAAAACGTTGCCATGATTGACAGTTTCGGGTTGGGAATTATTGTTTCAATCCACAGCAAACTTAAGCTTGCAGGTGGCAAACTTTACCTCTGCGGGCTTCAAAAACAAGCACGATTCTTGTTTGATATTTCAGCTCTCGATCGCATGTTTGATATCCTGCCCGATCACCAAGCCTTTTATCAGGCGATTCAGGAGAACAGCCTGGTTTAGGCGTTTCAGGCAAACCGAATCTTGAGATAATCCTCCTCCATCTTGGCTCCCGCAGGCTGAAGCGCTGCCAGAGCTTGCGGCAGCACTAAATTGCGGCGATGGTTGCCAATCCGGATATTTAATTCGTCGCCAGTTTTGCTGAGTTCAATCTGGTGTTTGTCAATGCCGGGTAAATAGAGTTCCAGGCTGTATTGCTGTTGCTCTTGAACGACTCGCAGCGTCGTTTCCTTGTAATAAACCTGAGCTGGATCTTCGCCTACTGGAAAGAGGGTTTCTTTGAGACGATCAAGGGCAGCCAGACCGCACATTTCTTCAGCAAACAAGGGCACTTCTTTGATCGGAAGCGGTAGAAAATTATCGTGAATTTCTTGACGATGCTGCTGCTGCAACTCCTTCCACCGCTGGAAAAAGGGATCACTGACGGTTTCGGGAATGATGCGATTAGCGATCACCAGATCGGTGGCGACGTTGTACAGGCTGAGGTAAGCGTGGGCACGTAAAGATTCCTTGATCACCATCTTTTCTGGATTCATCACAAGCCGCACCGAGGTTTGAGTTGGATCAGTCAAAACTTTTTCTAACGCCTCGATCTGCTCATAGAACTCATAGGGCGCATCCATCACCTCTTTATCGGGCAGAGAAAAACCTGCGATCGGGCGAAAGATGGGTTCCACTAGCGGACGCAATGCCACAGAAATGCCTTGAAACGGCTTGTAGAAGCGGCGCATATACCACCCGCCAACTTCGGGCAAACTCAGGAGGCGCAGCGCGGTGCCAGTAGGGGCAGAGTCAATAATCAGAACATCAAATGTTCCCTCGTCGTAGTGGCGCTTCATCCGTACCAATCCGAAGATTTCATCCATGCCGGGAAGAATTGCCAACTCCTCCGCCTGAACGCCTTCTAATCCACGTGCCTGTAAAACCTGGGTGATGTAGCGTTTAACAGCGCCCCAATTCCCTTCTAACTCCATCAGTGCGTCTAGCTCAGCTCCCCATAAGTTGGGACGAACCAGTTTGGGTTCATGCCCCAGTTCCATGTCGAAACTATCTGCCAGGGAGTGGGCAGGGTCGGTGCTTAAGACCAGGGTGCGATACCCCAATTCGGCACAGCGAAGACCAGTTGCGGCTGCAACGGAGGTTTTGCCCACGCCGCCTTTGCCTGTCATGAGAATCACACGCATGAGTGTTGAAGCCTTTTCTGAGAGGTGTTTACATTTTTTTACTTTACCATCGTGCTCAGGCTGAGTGTGGGTTTGCTGGTGTCAGTGTTTGAAAAATCTACTGAAGGTTGGCAGCGATCGCTACCGATGCCCCTGTGAAAAATGCTGCTTCAACACATCCAACCAGGAGCAATGCCAGTAATCAACATGAGAAGTGATCAACCCCTCGTCATTTAGGGTTAATTCGCTCCAGCCTGGGATGGCAATGTGGGGTTTCCAGGGAAGCGGCGTATTCCAGCTTAGTGTCCAGTCACTACGGATTTGATTGCCGTTTTGTTGAATGTTATGCACATCCATGTGGCAATTGAGGAACCAGGTTTGAATAAACACAATCATGGCTTGGTAGCGATCGCGCCCCCGAAACTGCGTCATCGGATCTTTAAAGTACACATCCTCCGCATAGATCTCATAGGTTTGATCCTGCGGAAACCGAGCATAATCAGCCTGCAAAACTTCTAGAATATTCATTCCTGTTTCCCAACTCCCACTTTCCATTCCCGACTGCATCGGGCAGAAGGCACTGCCCCTCCGGTTCCCCATTCCCGCTGCCTTTCATCCCTCATTCCACAGCCGCTCCAATTGATAGCGCCAGGCTGCTAACGTATCTTCGCGGGCTTGTGCACCTGCCGTCATATCGCCCATCAATCCTTCCTGGTAGAAGTGTTCCAGGGTTTGCAAGGTTGCTTCCATCGATTGCCCCTGCTGTTTGGCAGCCCGGATAATCTGCCGGACGCGGTTCTCAATCAGGCGGTTAAAGCATTCATCTAACCCTTTGTAGCGGAGGTCTACTAAACGCTGAACTGCCGCTGTAAAATCTGCTAGGGTTAAGCCTTCTCGGCTATGCTGAAACACTGCCCACAAAACTCCTTGCTGCATGGCATACCGACCTTCCTGCGTTAAATCAAAGTTCGCTTCTAGCAATTGTTCTAAAAACGGTTGGGCATCTTGAGCAGGAGCGATCGGGATCAAAATTCGCAGCCAGCTTTGGTCATCCGACAACAATACCAGCAGCCGAAAATCCGAAGTTTCTACCTGCCAAGAACCCGGAGCGAGTTGAGCCGTTGCCTCGCCAAAAAGATTAGTAAGCTGAGTTGATAATTCGCTAGGAGTCATCTGTTCGCTATTAGTTTTTGAATGTATCGTCCCACACCTTCAGCATAAAAAAACTCCCCTGAGGGGGTCAGGGGAGATAACCAAAAGGGAGACAAAACTTTGAAGACTTACATCATCCACTCTTCTACGGCTTCTTCCTTTGTGTTGGTGTAGCGCTCAGGTGTTTCACGGTTGAACTTCATGTGAATTGACCGCATTTGCTCACCATCAGCCGCTACTGCCATGATTGGATAGTCAATCAGTCCATCCTGGAAAGACATTTGGAAGCGGAACGTGCCGTCTGGATTAAGCTTGATGGGACGACCACCAATCGTGACCGTCGCATCTGGTTCGGTTGCTCCATAAACAATCAGTTCGGCATCAGCAACCAGCCAAAACTTGCGAGGACGAATCAACGGCAGAGAGGCAGAGAATCCCACACCGGACATGCCCACGCCCGACATCCCCACACCCGACATGGTCATCCCCACACCGGACATCGTCATCCCCACACCCGACATGCCCACACCGGACATCGTTTGTGCACCTGGAACTGCCCACATGCCCATACCAGAAGCAAACACGTAAGAGCTAACTGCCTGCTGGGCAGAACCGGGGACGTGCTGAATTGAGGCGGCAACGTGCTGAACAGAACCCGCGATGTGTTGTACCGAACCTGCTACATGTTGCACTGAGCCTGCCACAGCCCCCGGAACTTGCTGCATCGAACCAAACAGAGAACCAGCAACGCGTTGGGCTTCAACATCATCCGTCAGACTGTACATTTGGTCGTAAACCGCTGAAACAGGCGACATGCGCTTGCTAGGAGTAAGCGTTGCAAGAGTTTTGCCTTGCAAAGTATCATCCCAACTAACAGTGAGGAAATAGTCTTCAATCCAATCTGAGGGATAGATGGGTGGAATTCGCACTGGCGTAGAACGAGCCAGCATCAGCCAGCGTCCATCGACACAGCGGTAACCAATATCGATTACATAGTCGCGATCGCTGACTGGGATCGGCAAGTACCATTCCCGCGCCATTTCATCGCAGGGATACTCTTGAATGCTGTGCGGCACCTGAAACGCGAGATTAACATCTGTGACATCATAAATCCGCAGTGCAAGTTGCTGTCCGCCCTGCCTCCGCAGATCCTCCTTGGACTCATTGGAAATATCCCAATATGCATACGCCCATTGGGGATCGCGGGGCATTAACACAATGCGACACTCCCCATAACCAGCAGGCAAGTCGGGCAAACCTTCATCAACGGCTGCCAAAGAACCGCCTGTTCGGTCGTCTTGCCCTACATCGAACTTGGCAGCTTCCACAATCTCTTGAGCCGCTAACTCTCGCTGAGGCGACGTACTACCTTGTTGTCTGCTTTGTATCTCCTGAATCGCTGCTAATAACTGATCTTTCCGCATTCGGCTGTAGCGAGAAACGCCGCAATCACTCGCAACTCGACGCAACTGCCGCAATGTCATTTCTTCAAGGGGGGGAAGCTCCTTAGACATGGTTGAGATCCTCTCTGGGGATGGCGAAACAATAGGAAAATGTCTCAAAACTTCTTCTATACAGATATCGGAACTGAGAAACAAATAAACAAACGAATCAACGGGGATCAATTTGTTACGACTATGTTGCAAGAAAGCGTTCGTTGGGTCAAGAGCGGAATTCAAGAATTTGGTAAGCATTCAACGATTCTCTAGCCTGACAGGGATCATTATGTCAGAGTTTCCCGACATTTTTGGGATCGAGGATCGCGTTTTGTAAGAGATTTGTGACAGGAGGCAGGAGTCAAGAGTTAGAAGGAGGGAAGAAAGGTGAGTGAGTGAGTAAGCGAAATTCCATCTACCCGCTTACCCACCTACCCACCTACCCACCTACCCACCTACCCACCTACCCACCTACCCACCTACCTCCGATTCCCCATTCCCTCCTATAGTTGGGAAATATCTGTCCTTGAGTCTGGAAAGGTTGGGTTATGGATTTGAGTGATGATTCTGCGAATTCTGATGACTTGTCTGATTCGCTCGGTGACAACCAAGAGATTGCTGAAGGAGTGCCACAGCAGCTTCAGGACACAAAGCGAAGTCGCTTAATTAGCCGCGTTCTTGCCCCAGCGGTGCAATTGTGGGTGCGATCGCAGCTTGAATACGTAGAGAATTTGCAGATTGAAGTTGAGGCGGGCGATCGCCAACTGCTCTCAGGCGCAATGAGTCAGGTATCTGCGGCTGCCAGCAAAGCGGTTTATCGAGGCTTGCATTTCAGCCAAATTAGCGTCGCAGGCGAACAGATTCGGACTAATCTGCCACAAATGCTACGGGGAAAGGCGTTCCGTTTATTAACGGCGTTTCCTGTATCTGGTGAAGTAACGTTGTCTGAGGCAGATCTCAATGCGTCGTTGCAAGCTCCTTTGCTTGCCAACGTGGTTACAGAGTTTTTGTTAACTCTATTGCCCCAGGATGGTGAGGATGTAGCCACTTCAAAGTTGACTCAACCAACCTTGCGAGATGTTCGGGTTCAACTGGGCGAGGGAGAACTGACTTTTACAGCAATTTTGGTAACGCCAAGTCTTGAAAGCCCGATCGCTATCCGCACTGGCATTTCCATTAAAAACGGCAATTTGCTGAAACTGGAAGGGTTTCAACATCAGCCCTCCATATCCGATTTGACGGCTGTCAGTAAAACTAGCTTCACGTTCCCGCTTGGCTCCGATGTGTATTTGGAAACCTTAAAGATTCAAGCTGGGTTTCTTTACTGCAAAGGGAGAGTCACTGTAACGCCATGATTCAGTCATCAGGGTAACAGCGGTAGCAGTAGCGTGACAAAGTAGTAAACGAGGGGAGCCGTAAACACATAACTATCGGCGCGATCGAGAATGCCCCCATGTCCAGGAATCAACTGCCCCGAATCTTTGACTCCGGCATCTCGCTTCATCATTGATTCCGTCAAGTCCCCCAAAAGACTTGCAATCCCAATTAATAAGCCCAGCGCCACCCCGGTGATGGGCCAGCCTGACCACGACAAATACCAGGAACCCGTCACGGCTACTGCAACACTAGCAGCCACACCAAACACCGCCCCTTCAACTGTTTTTTTAGGGCTAATGTCTGAAAGGCGAGTGCGCCCAAAGAATTTGCCAAAGGTGTAAGCGCCAATATCGGCAGCCCAAATACAAAAGAAGGCTAAAAGGGTCGTTGTCAGCCCCTGAGGAAGGATGCTTAGGTTCGTCCAATTTTGTGCCCAAAAACCATCAAGTGGCAGGTTGCTGGCTTCAATTTGCCCTAGCGATCGCAACCGTACCCAATAACTGGGAAGATACCCCCCATAGAACAAGCCCATGATCGAAGCTGAAATATCGGCGATCGTGGCGAATTTAGGCTGGAACAGTAGATAAA
Organism: Leptolyngbyaceae cyanobacterium C42_A2020_001; assembly: GCA_015272515.1. Lineage (GTDB taxonomy): Bacteria > Cyanobacteriota > Cyanobacteriia > Leptolyngbyales > Leptolyngbyaceae > JSC-12. The sequence continues at coordinate 14,807 of JACYLN010000108.1, forward strand.
AGCAGATAAAAGTACCCGCGACCGGAAATACGGCATCTGCCAGCGTGGGAGAGACGTTAGAAATAATTAAAAGTGCTTGGCTGACTGCTAACGTCGTTTTTGCCGCTGGCGCAATACCCTTCGCACGCGCGAGCTGAAAATACTCCAACTGCCCCAGGTAGACGATGATCCCAAAGCCAACAGTAAAATACCAGCCGCCCAGGAGTGTCATACCGAGGGCTACAGCGATCGCCACAACGCCGCTTAAAATACGAGTCCAAGGCATAGAAAAGGTTGTGGAGGAAAATGACCCAGTCACAGTACAGAAACAACTAAACGTTACAGGAAGGTTAAGAAACCTTTGAAACACTGTACCCGATTCGGACCTGGCTAGAATAAACCTGACCAGAAACTACACAACACTCTTACCTTAACGAAATTCCTACTCTAACTTCTCCCCCCCCAAGACAAAGATTGGATCACTCGCCGCAAACACCTGACTAATCCCCCGTTTTTCCAGACGATTGACCGCAAGTTGCACCACTTCCACATTACGTACCTGCAATTCGGCAAACCCTTCCGACAGTTGATAAAGACTCTCAAGATTTGCCGCCGTCGCCACAACTCGCCCCTGTAACGGCAGATATTTCCACACTTCTACCAGGATGGCTTTAATCGATCGCCCTCCTTCAATACAAACCCGATGTGGGCAACCAGAAAGTTCCTTTAAACATTCAGGGGCGCTGCCTTCAATCACCTGAACATTTTGCACACCAAAGCGATCGCAATTGCGTCGAATTAAACTGGCAACCTCTTCGTCTCGTTCAATCGCCAACACTCGCCCTTGCGGACACAATAACCCTGCCTCTACCGAAATAGTTCCCGTACCAGCACCAATATCCCACATCGTGCAATCTGCTTCTAACCGCAAATATGACAGCAGCAGCAAGCGAATTTCTCGTTGACTCATCGGAATTCCAGGTAACCGCTCAAACAATTCATCTGGAATGCCAGGAGTGACATAATGCCATTGGAAAGAAACCATTCAATGCAACTCAACGTTCAGTTATAGAGTCATCCTAATCGTGATGACTAGCAAAAGAAATGCTCAAGTGAGCAATGCTTGAGCGCCATGAAGTATAAAGGCTTCTTGAAGGAGCAAAGCCATGACTGGTGATTTTAGACAAAAGTTGATAAGAAACCTATATTCGCCTTAGGTAAAAACCCGTAGGTTGAATTCAAGAGCAATCTGGTTACATCGTTCCTGTCATTGGCACACGTAATACGGATTGGATGTCAATCAGGGGATAGATGATCGCAATTCGGTTAAACGGTTACACTTGCCCTCACTACTATTGCCCGTACTTGAATGCACTCAGATCTAAAACATTTGCTAATTATTGAAGACGACCAGGGTTGTCTTCAGGAGTATGTTCTCGGAGCGCCTCTTCATTCGATTGGCAGAGACCCAAAGTGCGATATTCGACTGTCCTCTCGATTTGTATCACGGCGGCAGGCAACGCTTGTTCAGATCGCAAACGACGACGGTACTTATCATTATCGAATTGTGGACGGTGCTCCTAAAGGTAAAACCAGCTCAAATGGGATGTTTATCAACGGGCGCAAGATGCTCGCCTGTGATTTGCATGACCACGACGAAATCATGTTTGGTCCGCAGGTACGAGTGACCTACCGACTGGGTGAGCATGACGAGAGTAATTTGTTTGACGACACCTTGATCCCAACTAATCAGTGTTGGGCTGAAAATTGGGCTGAAACGGTTAAATCACTCTAGGGGAATCACTTTAATAGTTGTCAGGCTGGGGTCAGCACAGCCACTAATGATTCCACCAGCATCAAGCACCTGCTTCAAACTCGCGATCGCCTCCTCTGTAATCACCTCCCCCGGAATCAATACCGGAATCCCTGGTGGGTAGGGGCAAACCAACTCAGCGCTAACACAGCCAACAGCCGCTTCAACAGAGACTACTTCTGCCTGAACCAAAAAAGCTTCACGAGGAGAAAGAGGGGATGGGGAAGCTGAGTGAAGGGAGGAAGCCCAAGCAAACACTGCCTTATCTCCCCCAACTCCATCATCTTCTCTTTTGCCTCCTGCCTCCGGCTTTCTACCTTCTAGCCACTCCAATCCATGCACTAACCGCTCAATATCTTCCTCTCTATTGCCCAAGCTGATGATGAAGGTCAAATGTTGTAGCGTAGGCAGTTCAGCAACAATGCCAAGTTGTTCATTTAACAGTTCGTCAGCGGTAAAACCTGTGATGCCCAGCCCCGATACGGTCACGGTGAGCCGAGTTGGATCTAAACGGAAAAAGCCAGGGCTGCCTGCCTGTTCTGCATCAAGCAGAGATAATTCAGGAATTTGAGCAATTCGCGATCGCGCTTTGGTTGCCAACCTGAGCGAATGCGCCATCAGCTCTTTGCCCTGGGTTGCCAGTTGATGGCGCGTGGCATCCAGAGAGGCGAGCAGTAAATAGTTGGGACTGGTGGATTGGATCAGGGCGAGAGCTTTAGTGAGGCGATCGCGATTAATCCGCTGACCCTGCACGTGCAACATGGCTGCTTGAGTCAGGGCAGAGAGGGTTTTATGGGTTGATTGCACAGCCAAATCGGCTCCGGCTTGCAGGGCAGATCTGGGCAAGTTGGGATGGAAGCCAAAATGAGCACCATGAGCCTCATCCACTAATAACGGAATGGAGTGTTGATGGATGATTTGGGCGATCGCAGCAACATCGGCGGACACACCATAATAAGTCGGCGACACGATCAAAACGGCTTTGGCATCTGGGTGCTGAACCAAAGTCTGCGCGATCGCATCCGGTGACACACCATGGGCAAGAGCCAGATGAGAGTCATACTCTGGATTAACAAAAATCGGGATCGCACCCGACAGTGCCAACCCGGAAATTGCAGACTGATGGACATTGCGCGGCAGAATAATTTTGTCGCCCGGATTGCAGGTTGCCAGTATTGCCGCAATCACGCCGCTGGTAGAACCATTGGTCAAAAACCAGGTTTGCTCTGCACCAAACACCTGAGCCGCAAGTTCCTGCGCCTGCTGAATCACCCCACTAGGCGCAAACAAGTTATCCAGTTCCGGCAGTTCTGGCAGATCTGCCCGAAACACGCGATCGCCCAGTAACGCTTGCAATACTGGATCAACACCTCGTCCTCGTTTGTGTCCCGGTGTGTGAAATGCTGCCGTTGATCGAGCCGCACACTGCTGAAGCGCTGTTACCAGGGGCATTGTTTGCTGCGCGATCGCGTTCCATTGCTTCATCGGATCAAATCTTTAGTGTCTTGATGGTTCGTTAGTTCACTTTTTTCCTGATTGGCAACTGAGAGTTTCCTAACCGCAGTTGCCCATTTAGGCAGACGAAATTCCTCAGCAAGTTACTTACTGTAAAAGGGTTGAATGACTGAGAGAAATGATGATTTACACACCCGAACAACCTGCGCCACCAATCCCAGTGCCCTCACCCGATCCGTTACCTTCTCCAGAACCTGTACCAACTCCCGAACCACAACCCATCCCTGCGCCTGTCCCGGAACCCGTACCTGCCCCCATTCCACAACCTGTACCTGCCCCCATTCCGCAAACAGTACCCTGAGAAATCTTAGATTGCAGATTGGAGATTGGAAAGGGCAGGAGGTGAGGAGGCGAGTGAGTGAACGCTGTTCCCTATTTTCTCTCCCCCATTCACCCAGCTACCCATTCCCCGGTCCGTGTAAGACTCTCAACCCCAAAGTGTAACCAACCCCTTAGAATAAAGGTCGGTCATGGTTTCATTAACCGAAGCCAGCCACTCTAAAATCGTTCATCTAAAATCTGCAATGTTAAGAGCCGGGATTGTTGGACTGCCCAACGTGGGAAAATCGACTTTATTCAACGCGCTGGTTGCCAATGCCAAAGCCACTGCTGCCAACTTTCCCTTTTGCACCATTGAACCCAATGTGGGCGTAGTGGCAGTACCCGATGAGCGCCTGGGTGTACTGGCTAAAATCTCTAGTTCTGCTGAAATCATTCCTACTCGTGTGGAATTTGTGGACATTGCCGGACTGGTTAAAGGTGCCAGCCAGGGTGAAGGCTTGGGCAACCAGTTTTTGGCAAATATTCGGGAAGTAGACGCGATCGTGCATGTAGTGCGCTGCTTTGAGAACGATGACATTATTCATGTGGCTGGCTCAGTCGATCCCATTCGCGACATTGAAGTGATCAATCTGGAACTGGCATTAGCAGATCTGGGGCAGGTGGAAAAACGGCTCGATCGCGCCAAGAAGCAAGCCCGTGGCAACAAAGAACTCCAGCTTGAAGTGGATGCCCTGGAGAAACTGATGACCGTGCTAAACGAAGGCAAACCCGCCCGCCAGGTAGAACTCACTGAGGAAGAAGAACTGGCAGTGAAAGCGCTGGGAATGCTAACTCGCAAACCGATCATTTATGCTGCCAATGTTTCAGAGGATGATCTGGCAACTGGTAATGAGTGGGTGGAACAAGTGCGCGAGCTGGCTGCGAAGGAAAAGGCTCAGGTAGTGGTGGTTTCGGCTCAAGTGGAATCGGAACTAATTGAGTTGCCCGAAGAAGAACGAGCGGATTTTCTAGAGTCGTTGGGCGTTACGGAAGGGGGCTTGAAATCCTTAATTCGCGCCACCTATGAATTGCTGGGTTTACGCACATACTTCACCACGGGACCTAAAGAAACCCGCGCCTGGACAATTACTGCTGGAATGCTAGCACCTCAAGCCGCGGGGGTGATTCATACCGATTTTGAACGTGGCTTTATTCGAGCAGAGACCGTTGCCTACAAGGATCTGGTTACTTCTGGCTCGATGAATGCAGCAAAAGAAAAAGGCTTGGTTCGCAGTGAGGGTAAGGATTATATTGTGCAAGAGGGCGATGTAATGCTGTTCCGTTTCAACGTGTGACCATTGCACAGGCAGCGAATCTTGCAATAGCCAAATTGATAGTGCTCTTCCAAATGAACACAAATTCTTGCACAATCATAGCGATAGTGTCTGGCTCATAACGGATGGATTCTCAACTCGTCCAGCTTTTTTTGAATGGTATTGCAGTCGGTAGTATTATTGCCCTGGCATCCGTGGGCTTAACCCTAACTTACGGCATTCTGCGACTGTCTAATTTCGCCCATGGCGACTTTATGACTTTGGGCGCTTACATTACCCTGCTCGTCAACAGTTTGGGGTTAAACATCTGGCTCTCGATGGTGGTTGGTGCTCTCGTGACGATCGCCGCCTTTCTTTTGAGTGAAAAAGTTATCTGGGCACCGATGCGATCGCGTCGCGCCACCTCTGCCACATTGATCATCATTTCCATTGGGCTGGCGTTGTTCATTCGTAACGGCATCATTCTGATTTGGGGCGGCAGTAATCAAAGCTACAATCTGCCCGTTGCCGAAGCCCTTCAGTTTGGAACTTTACGCATTCCCAAATACGACCTGATTGTGGTGGGATTGGCACTAGTCGCGATCGCGTCGCTGCATTACCTACTGCAAAACACCAAGATTGGTAAAGCCATGCGTGCCGTTGCCGATGATCTCGATCTGGCACGAGTAGCAGGCATCCGAGTAGATCAGGTGATTCTGTGGACGTGGGTAATTGCAGGCGGGTTAACGGCGCTGGGCGGAGGCATGTTGGGCTTAGTTGAAGCGGTGCGCCCAAACATGGGATGGTTCTTGATTTTGCCAATGTTTGCAGCGGTGATTTTAGGTGGGATTGGCAACCCCTATGGCGCGATCGCAGGCGCGTTCGTCATCGGCATTGCTCAGGAAGTCAGCACCTATTTCTTACGAACCGAATACAAGCTAGCAGTGGCACTGATAATCATGATGCTGGTCTTGCTCTTTCGTCCTCAGGGCTTATTTAAAGGCACTGCTTAGGTCCATCCAACCACGTTCATGGATAACAGGCTCAGGCAACAAATGTTGAGTAGTTCTCACTACCCATTACCCGTTCCCTACTACCTGTTATCCATTACCTATTCATAAAATTAGATATTGATTAGGTGCGCGTAGATTGCTGCGACCAAGAAGTTAATCGCCAGCAACAAAATTGCCCAGCCAGCGCGGAAAGTGTAAGGAGGCTTTTTCTCGGTTTGTGTTGCCATAGGGTTTTGCTCCATAGGGATGACAATAAAACGAATACCAAAGAACGTACAGTTTTGTGACGTTAGTGGAAGAAACTTAACTTTCCCCAGCATGATACGAACTTCGGACGAGAGGACCAGAGCGCACATGGGAAAACCCCAGGTCACGAGCGATCGCGCCGAGGTCGTCAAATTCCTGGGGAGTCCAGTATTTCTGCACCGGAAGATGGTCGAGAGAGGGGCGCATATATTGTCCCAGTGTGAGGCGATCGCAGCCCACAGAACGCAAATCGCGCAGCGTTTCTACCACTTCGTCCACAGTTTCGCCATGCCCCAACATCAAGCCAGACTTCGTTGGGATCGTGGCATCCAATTGCTTCACCCATTCCAACACTCGCAGCGATCGCGTGTACTTTGCTCCCCGTCGCACCAAACCCTGAAGCCGTCCCACCGTCTCAATATTGTGGTTGTAGCAGGCAGGTTTTGCGCTGACGACAGTAGCAATCCGTTGCTGTTGCAGGTTATCCGGCGTGACTTCAGGCAGATTTGCATCTCGTCCGCCCCAAAAGTCAGGCGTTAGAACTTCAATTTCAACAACTGGATTGCGCTCCCGGATCGCAGTCATCGTTTGCACAAACCAGCCTGCCCCCTGGTCGGGTAAATCATCCCGTGCCACCGAGGTCAGCACCACGTATTTCAAACCCAACAAACTCACTGCTTCTGCCACTTTTGTCGGTTCCTCGACATCTAGCGGCATCGGAGAATGTCCCTTATCCACCTGGCAAAAAGCGCAACTCCGAGTGCAAGTGGGACCCATGAGCAAAAAGGTAGCAGTTCCCTGAGCGTAACATTCTGCCCGATTAGGACACCGCCCCTCTTCGCAGATGGTGTAAATCTGCCGCTGTTTAATGATGCGCTGCACCGTTGAAAGTTCGCTGGCTTTTCCTACGGGGCGACGCAGCCATTCTGGTAAGTTAACTAATTCGGCGCGATCGCCTTTTGAGGAGGAAAGTTCTGAGGAATTCGTTTCAACAGGCATAAAGACGGGAATACTAACCTAAAGTGGTCAAAGAGGAATCGTCATGCATACGATTTTAGAGGCTTTTACTTTGTGAATCATCCAGGCTGGCAGAGGCTAAACTAGTCTTTGCAGATGTCGAGTTATTGAACAGCGCAAGTACAATACTCTGAGTGACCGATTTGATTAAAAGCCTGCATAGACCACTGCTTCTTTTCCTCACCCATCTCGCTGGCATCCCTAAGGAGTTCAACTGTGGCTAGTCACAAAATCTTGGTTATTGATGACAGTAACGTGATCCGCAACATGGTTCGCGACATGCTGCCCAAAGGTAACTTTGAAGTTCTAGAAGCAAAAGATGGACTTCAAGGACTAAACCTAATTCGTCAAGAGCGTCCCAACCTGATTATGTTGGACTTCCTGCTGCCGAAGATGAGCGGATGGGAAGTGTTCCAGCAGATTCAATCCAGTCAAGAACTGCAATCAATTCCGCTTGTGTTGATGTCGGGGCGCAAAGAAGAAGTCACCGAAAAGCTGCAAGAGCCGTTTGAGTATTTTGAATTTGTGCAAAAACCGTTCGACCAGCGTGAACTGATTGAAGCCATCAAAGCGGCAATGGCAAAGGCAAAACGTCGCCCCATGTCGGTTTCCACAACAGCACCAACAGCAGATGCAGGCGCATCAGGGTCTTCAGCCGATGTACAGGCATTGAATGAGAAGATCGCCAAAATGCAGGCAGAAATTGACGCACTGAAGAAGCAAATGGGGCAAATTCTCGCGTTTATCAAGCAAAAGTTGAAGTAGAACGCTACTTGCATTGCTTCTGTGAGACAGGGCTTCGCGATAGCTATAAGATTTTGTTCTGCCCAAATGCTGCGTGAATGACTCTCGGCTGTGATTTGCATATGGAGCTTGAGTGGGATCAGTCAAAAGTTAATGCCAATCTGAAGAAGCACGGCATCAGCTTTGAAGCAGCCGAAACCGTTTCTGATAACCTAATGGCAGTTATCTTTGACGATGAACCCCATTCTGTAAATAAGCATCGAGAGATTATTATCGGTCACTCTTAGAGAAATCGGTTGCTTTTGGTTGCTTTTACTGAACGTTCTAACCCCATTCGTATCATCAGTGCCCGTCCAGTTACTCGAAGCGCGCGCGAAGACGATGGAGGAGCAGCAGCTAAAATCGCTCCATGAAGAAGGATTACCAATTGATGAAATCGCAAAGCAACTCGGAAGGCAACCTGGCGCGATTGAGTCTCGGCTTAAAAAACTAAGTTTGTTATGAACCCAGTCGCGACTCACCCATCTAATCCAATTCTCGTCGTCCTTCTAAGGCGCGTGCCAGCGTCACTTCATCGGCATATTCCAAATCGCCACCCATTGGTAGCCCAAAGGCAATGCGGGTAACTTTGGTGAAGGGTTTTAAGAGTTGCCCCACGTAAAGGGTTGTGGTTTCGCCTTCTACGCTGGGGCTGATGGCAATAATCACTTCTTCAATCTTCTGCTGGCTCACCCGTCGCACCAGGGATTGAATATGCAGTTGATCAGGGCCGATGCCATCCATTGGAGAAATGAGTCCGCCCAGGACATGATATTTGCCACGATACTCCCGAGTTTTTTCCAGGGCGATCACATCTTTGGAGTCAGCAACGACACACAGAATTGCATTTTCTCGATTGGGCGCACGGCAAATTTCGCAAACGGGATCGGCGGAAAGATGAAAGCACACCGAGCAAAATCCCACCTGCGTTTTTGCTTCCATCAACGCCATTGCCAATGCTTTGACTTCTTCTTCGGGTCGCTTAATGATATGCAAAGCCAGCCTTTGAGCCGTTTTAGGACCAACTCCAGGCAAATGTTGAAGCTGCTCGATCAGGCGAGCTAAAGGACGGGTATAAATCTTGAAAGCCCTCTAAATGTTGGGTTTTAACCTTTCTATTTTAGCGGTTTAGCCGGGTGGCCATGCCATTGCTCGCCCGCCCAGGATGTGCAGGTGCAGGTGATAAACGGTTTGCCCACCATCAACACCAGAGTTGATCACGACGCGATAACCGTTGTCAAGTCCAGCTTGTTCAGCAACGCGTTTGGCGGTTAGGAGTAGGTGTCCCATGAGGGCGTGGTCTTTGGATTCAGCATCGGCAAGCTGAGCGATCGGCTCTTTAGGAATCACCAAAATATGCACTGGAGCTTGGGGGTTTACATCTTTGAAGGCGATCGCCAGATTGTCTTCATACACAATATCGGCAGGAATTTCTTTGCGGATAATCTTGCTAAAAATAGTTTCGGCGGCTGCACTCATGCGATTTCTATGAATGAGATTGACATTGTTAGTGAAATTTTAAGCGGTGTTAGCGAAGTTAAATAATCTATTGTCATAGAATTCTTTGGAGCGATCTCAGGAATTGCGTCCTCAGTAAACTGCCTGCTAAGACAGCTTTCTCAGAATTGCCGTTTGGCAAAAAAACTTGGAGTGGGATGCAGCAAACCCTTGAAGCGCGATCGCGCGAGAAGAGTAAAGTCACGGAACTTAAGAAAGCTGAAGTTTCCTTATCGGGATGTAACAATTTTCGATTCTTACTAAGAAATGTTGCAGCTTTAATTGCCCATTGTTAGGGTGAGTTTGTAAAGATACGCCAATGAGTATTTGTACTCAACGGAGGTTCTACATGCTGATTCTTTCCTGTGTTTTGTTTAGCGGTTGGCTCCTGGCTGCAACGATTGGCTCGTGGGCTTACTTTGCTGGAGATAGCGACCTAGAACGTTCCCTGGCACGAAAGCTTGGATAACTTTGCTTGCCTGATTACAAGTTGATGACTCGGTCATAGCCGTCATGAGTGTATAAGGATCTCGGATTTAAATGCATCCGAGATCTTTTTCTTAAATAGTTTGCGAAGTTGAATGACGCTCTATCTTTAGGTAGAAATTAATAAAACGTGACAAAAGATAAAAATTCTTGAAAGGGAAATGGGTTTCCTAGACGCAGAACGTGTAACTATATCGGAATTTTTATGTCCTATATGCTGAATTATTTACTACAAGAAACTGCGGAACTTAAACAACAAAATAATTGGTTGAAAAGTCAACTTCAGGAGCAGAATGCTGCTGTTGAGTTATTGAGGCAAGAACGCGATCGCCTCCACCAGGACTGCCTAAAACATCAAACTCAAGTCGATGATTTAACCAATCGCCTCTTGCAAACACAGGAAGCGTTGCAGCAGTGCCAGGAGCAGTTAGCGTTGGAACAAAAGGAAAAACACCTGCTACAAGCGGCTGAGGCAGAGCTTTCAGCCGTTTTAGATAACTGCCCAATCGTAATTTATGTGAAAGATTTAGAAGGACGACTAACGCGCGTCAATCGCGAGTTTGAACAGTTGCTTAATCTCAAACGAGAAGAGATTTTAGGGCAATCTAGTTATGAATTATTTCCGCCTGAAATGGCAGATACTCACGCAAAAAACGACCAGATGATCGCAACCTCAAAAAAGGCGGTTGTTGCAGAGGAAGAAGCCTTACAAGGGGATCAGGTTCATACATATCTTTCGGTAAAATTTCCGATTTTTGACCCTGATGGCAATGTGCGATCTGTTGGAGGCATCTCGACAGATATTAGCGATCGCAAACGCATTGAACAAGCGCTGAAGTATAGTGAAGAACGCTATCGCACACTGATTACAGCCACAGCTCACATTATCTGGGATACCAGTGCTGAAGGAGAAGTTGTTAAACCGCAACCAGGTTGGAGCGCGTTTACAGGACAAACCTTTGAGGAGTTGGCAGGATGGGGATGGTTGAATGCCGTCCACCCGGAAGACCAGCCCGAAACAGCAAGAAATTGGTCAGCAGCAGTTGCCAACAAAACCATTTATCAAGTGGAACATCGGGTACGACGCTACGACGGTGAGTATCGGCACATGAGCGTTTGGGGCGTTCCAATTGTACAGGAGGGGCAAATTCAGGAATGGATTGGGATTCATACGGATATTAGCGATGGCAAGCAAGCAAATGAGGCACTGCAGCGATCGGAAGCCCAGCTACGAGAAAAAGCAGAACAGCTCGAACAAACGCTCATCGAACTTCAGCGCACCCAAACCCAGCTTGTGCAAAATGAAAAAATGTCGAGCTTAGGGCAATTAGTGGCTGGCGTTGCCCACGAAATTAACAATCCAGTTAACTTCATCTACGGCAATCTCAGCCATGCTCACGACTACATTCAAGATTTACTGGACTTGATTGAGCTGTATCGGCAACACTACCCTAATCCTGCTGCTGAAGTTCAGCGCAGGATCGACACCATTGAAGTAGATTTTTTGACTCAGGATTTGCCCAAGCTGCTGAATTCCATGAAAGTGGGAGCTGATCGTATTCAAAAAATTGTGGCATCGCTGAGAAACTTCTCGCGCATGGATGAGGCGGAGGTAAAAGCAGTCGATATTCATGAAGGCATCGACAGTACATTGATGATCTTGCAAAACCGGATTAAGGAGCGTCCCGACCACACCGGAATTGAAATTGTTAAAGACTATAGCCGCCTACCGCTAGTGGAGTGTTATGCGGGGCAGTTAAATCAGGTGTTTATGAATATTTTGTCGAACGCGATCGACGCGCTAGATGAAACCTATCAAGGGCAGACGCGATCGCTCCCAGAAGGTTCTACCGCATCACCCATCGCTGCCCAAATCACGATTCAAACCCGCTTAACCGATGACAACCAGCGGGTGCAAATTTGCATTATCGACAATGCCTCTGGCATGAACGAAGAGGTGCAGCGGCGCATTTTTGAGCCATTCTACACCACAAAACCCGTGGGTAAAGGAACTGGGATGGGGCTTTCCATCAGCTATCAGGTAGTGGTGGAAAAACATGGTGGAAATCTCCATTGCCTTTCAACCCCAGGCGAGGGCACCACATTTGTAATTGAAATTCCAGTTAAATGAGCTGATCAATTCACAATTAATCCGTCTTGTACTCGAATCACGCGATTAGTTTGAGCCGCAATATCAGGTTCGTGAGTCACAATCACAATCGTAATCCCTTGCTGGTTTAGCTCCGTCAGCAGGTGCATCACTTCATGGGATGTTTCAGTATCCAGGGCACCCGTGGGTTCATCTGCTAGAACCAGCGCTGGACGATTTACCAGAGCACGGGCGATCGCCACTCGTTGCTGCTGCCCCCCCGAAAGTTGGCTGGGCCGATTGTGCAAGCGATCGCCCAAGCCCACGCGCCCTAACGCTGCGATCGCCCGCTCTCGTCTGCGCTTCCGGGAAACATTGGCATACACCATTGGCAACATCACATTTTCCAGCGCTGTTGACCGTGGGAGCAAATTGAACTGTTGAAACACAAAACCAATCCGCTGGTTGCGAATATAAGCGAGTTCGTCATTATTGAGCGTCGTCAGGTTTTTCCCTTCCAACACATACTGTCCATTAGATGCGCGATCCAGGCAACCAATGATATTCATTAGCGTGGATTTGCCCGAACCCGACACCCCCATAATCGAGACGTATTCCCCTTCTTCAATGGTTAAGTCAATTCCCTTTAAAACGGGAACCGTAACCTCTCCTAGTTGGTAAGTTTTACGAACATCTTCCATCCAAATCATTGTTGCCATACGCTACTCATCAATTTCTATCTCTTGAAAGCACACCTTTATAACTGTTGGTATCATGGATGCAACCGAGAAATAAACGTTGCCAGTATGAAGATTCTGCTAGTTGAGGATGATCAGGCGACAGGTGAATTTCTCACCTCCATTCTCACTGCGAATCGATACGTTGTGGATGTCGCATCAGATGGTCAATCTGGCTTGGAGTTGGCGATCTTGTGGAATTACGACCTGATCATGCTGGACATTGAACTACCGACTTTAGATGGAATTAGCATTTGCCGCACCCTGCGCTCTAGAGGCAATTCAACCCCAACCCTGATGCTCACTGCCAAAGGCTTAAACGACGATGTGGTAATGGGGTTAGATGCCGGAGCAGATGATTACATCATAAAACCCTGCGACCCAACTCAGCTTTTGGCACGGATCCGAGCGTTGCTGCGACGCGGCTCTGGGGTGCAATCTTCTACCTTAACCTGGGGCGGACTGTGGCTGGATTCGCTATCTGCATTGGTGACCTATCAGCAGCAGCCAATCTCGCTGGGACCAAAGGAATATAGCTTGTTGGAGTTGTTTTTGCGGAACCCGCAACGAGTGTTTAACCGCAGCGCTATTCTCGACAATTTGTGGGAGGCGGATGACTTCCCAACGGAAAGTGCCGTGACGAATTTGATCAAAGACCTGCGCCGCAAGCTGAAGGCGGCAGGAATGAGCGAGGACTTGATTGAAACAATTTATGGGTTGGGCTATCGGTTAAAGCCGCCACCCCAGGAGCCAACAACAAATTCGGATGAGCTAAAAGAGAACAGCCTCGATCGCAAAAATCGTAGTGTAGACGAAGGATTGGCGTACATCCGCCAGTTGGAGGAGCAGTTTCGGACTTCGCTGGAGAAACGCCTCAACGTTTTAGAGTCCGCACTGCGATCGCTCCAGCAGGGGAGTCTTTCGCCCTTCCAACAAGAGGCAGCCAAAGAAGAAGCCCATCGGCTCGTGGGGGGGCTGGGGTTATATGGATATGCTCAGGCTTCAGACATTGCCCGTAAACTGGAGCATTTGTTAGTCAATAATTCTCTTGTAGGAGAAACAGCCACCACTCAGTTTGCTCAATTGCTGACAGAGTTACAGGATAAAATCACAACTCAGTCAGGCGGGCTGTCTGCATCTGAGGTGACCATCACTTTAGATGACCAACTACCTCTCATTCTGGTGTTTGATGATGATGTGGCATTTACACGGGAGTTACACCAAGAGGCGATCGCGAAAGGATTGCAAACCTGCATCGTTCCACTCCTATCTACATCGGCTGTACTGGATCAAGTGCCGCACGAGTTGCCCATGGGGATTTTACTGAAGTGGACTGGAACCACTCCTAACCCTGAGAATTTACGGACGTTGAAGACGTTGAAGCAGCAGTTTCAAGACACTCCCATCTTGATCCTGGCGGAACACGATACGTTAGTGAATCGGGTAGAAGCATCTCGCCTGGGTAGTGAAGGGTATCTTACGAAGCCGATCGCGCCAGGGCAAATTTTAGAATGGGTTGATCGCATCAGCCGTTGTGCGATCGCTCAACACGTGCCCCAACCTCTTAGGGGTGCAGTCTTGGCTGTAGACGATGACCCCATGATGCTGGGTGCCTTTACAAGCTTGTTACAGCCACGGGGGTTGCGCGTTACAGGCTTATCAGACCCAACTCACTTTTGGGAAACACTCACCCAAACCAAGCCAGATCTAGTGCTACTCGATTTAGAAATGCCGACCTTTAGCGGAATCGATCTGTGTCGTGTGGTGCGGCAAGACATTACCTTCAGTGAGTTACCGATTTTGATTGTGACAGCTCATACCGACAAGGTCAGTACTCAGCAAGTATTTGACGCAGGAGCCGATGATTTGATTCATAAACCGATCGTCGGGTCAGAGTTAGTGACTCGCGTGATTAGCCGCATTGAACGAGCACGCCTACGACACCAGATTAACCGTTTGCAGCAAAAACAAACGGAAGTTTTGCAGTATCAGTCGCGGGTAGATGCACTGACTCAAGTTGCAAACCGTCGGCATTTTGACGAAATGTTAGAGCGGGAGTGGCATCATCACTGGCAAGACCAAATGACACTCTCCTTAATCTTGTGTGATGTCGATTACTTCAAGCTTTATAACGATCGCTATGGGCATGTGGCGGGCGACATCTGCTTAAAACAGATTGCTCAAACAATTCAGAGTTGTATTAATCCGGCGGCTGATTTGGCAGCTCGTTATGGCGGCGAGGAGTTTGGCGTAATTCTCCCCGACACCGACCTCAATGGTGCCTTGCGAGTTGCCGAACGGTTGCAACAAGCGATCGCCCGTTTAGAAATTCCTCATGCAGACTCCTGTGTTAGCCCATTTATCACGCTTAGTCTGGGTATAACTGGCACCATACCCACAACCGCCCATGGAACAGAGCAGTTAATTCAAACGGCAGATCAGGCTCTGTATGCCGCAAAAGAGCGAGGACGCAATACTTACTGTTTGTACCCTTTATAAAAAAGAAGTTGGAAATCTTAAGTTTGAGATTTTGGGTGTGAACCCTTAAATTGAAGGTCAGATGTTTAGTAGCAATTTGAAGAATATTGTTACTAAACTAAACTTTCAGTTATTTATTGTAATTGGCTTTTTTATGCCGTCTCGTCGCCCACCCAGTCGATCGCGCCTCAAAATTCCCTTGCAATGGGTTTTGGTGGTGCCGTTTGCGCTACAAACTCTGGGGGTAGTTGCGGTTGTTGGTTGGCTCTCTTACCGCAACGGGCAAAAAGCCGTGGAAAGTATGGCGTATCATTTGTTGCAAGATGTGTCGGAGCGAATTAGCTACTGTCTAGACACTGCACTACAAACCCAACCAACAACGGGAGTAAGGAATTGGCAAGCCGTTGAGCAAGAGCTGCGCGATCGCCGTTACCTCAACCAACTTGACTTCTCAGGATCAGGGACAACCTTCATCGTGGAGCGCTCGGGCGCGTTAGTTGCTATGCCCGGTCTAGAAAAGTATCTTCAACTCAAAGTTCGCAGCCAGCCTCAGCGTTTGGCTGTGGTGAATGCTCCAGATGAACGAATCAGAGCGATCGGGCAACAACTGATCAAGCAATTTGGCAGTTTTCGTGACTTTAACACTGTCACTCAACTTAAAGTCACCATCGACAGGCAACAGCAATTTGTGCAAATCACACCCTACCAGCGTCATTACGGCATGGATTGGCTGATTATTACGGTTGTCCCAGAATCCGACTTTATTGATGTCACTCAAAGAAACCTTTGGCTGACTGGGTTGTTGTCTTTTCTGACCTTGTTAGGTACAACCGCAACCGGATTTTTAACCGCATTTTGGATTGCAAAACCCATTCGGCAACTGAGTCAGGCAAGCCAAGCTCTTGCAGAAGGGCGATGGCAACAATCCTTAGAAGATAGCTGGATTACTGAATTGTCGGTATTGGCGGGATCTTTCAATCGCACCGCTGATCAACTTCAGCAATCATTTGAACAGATCAAAACTGCCTTGCAGGAATCGGAAGAAAAGTTTACCAAAGTGTTTCGCACTAGCCCTGACCCCATCTCTATCATGACGTTTGAAGGCGGGCAATATCTAGAAGTGAACGACAGTTTTCTTAAGTTCAGTGAATACAGCCGTGAAGAAATTATTGGGCGCACCCCAACCGAGTTGAATTTAAGTGTGGATTTGCAGCAGGAAGCTGTACTTAAAGAACACTTGCGACAACACGGAACCTTACAAAATTTTGAATATTACTACCGCACCAAAACCGGAAAACTGGGCACAACGTTGCTGTCAATGGAACGGGTAGAGTTGGACGGACAGCCCCAAATTTTGACCATCGCCAAAGACATTAGCGATCGCAAACACGCAGAACAAGCCCTCCAGCAAGCACTTCAGCGGATTGACAGCTATTTTGAACACTCCCCCCTGGCAGTGATGGAGTGGGATCAAACCGGGCGCGTTCTTCGTTGGTCAACCCAGGCAGAACAAATCTTCGGCTGGTCAGCCAGGAAAATGAAAGGACGCTATTGGCAAGAGTGTGGACTGGTGTATGAGGAGGATCGCGATCGCGTCCTTGCCGAACTCACTCCCCTAAGGAGTGGCTTAACGACCAGTTGCATCATGCAAAACCGAAACCACACAAAAGATGGGCGGTTAATTGTTTGCCAGTGGTATTGTTCTGCTGTTTTAGATGAAATGGGCAATTTGGTTTCGGGGCTGTCGTTTGCCCAAGACATCACAGATCGCACCCAAATTGAAGCCACTCTCCGAGAAACCGAAGCCCGCAACCGCGCCATTCTGCACGCTATTCCTGACCTGATTACCCTATATACCGCCGAAGGCACGTACATCGCTCCTATTCAACGAAATATGACCTATGATGCCATTGCAGACACCAACCTGGTTGGTAAAAGCATCTCAGAATTGTTGCCGCCCGATATTGCCGATCTCCAGCTACGAGCCACGGAACACGTACTGAAAACGGGCGAAATTCAGGTTTTTGAACAGGAGATCTGGGTTCGGGGTACTCTGCAATATGAAGAAGTTCGCGTTGTGCCCTTTGGCGAAGAGGCAGTTTTGATCATTGTGCGAGACATTAGCGATCGCAAACGTAGCGAAATTGAACGCGAACTTGCAGAAGAAGCGTTGCGAAACAGTGAAGAACAGATTCGACAAGCCTTTGAAGATGCGGCAATTGGGATGGCAGTGGTGGGACTTGATGGGCGTTTCTTGAGAGTGAGCCGCTCGCTCTGCGACATTGTGGGCTATCGCGAAGAAGAATTGTTGGCGCGCACATTTCAGGATATTACCCATCCCGATGATCTCACAACGGATCTTGACTACTCAGAGCAAATGGTATCTGGAGAACTCTGCACCTACCAACTCGAAAAACGCTACATCCACAAGCAAGGCTACATAGTTTGGGTTTTGGTCAACGTGTCGCTAGTAAAAGACCGAAACAATCAACCGCTCTACTTTGTTTCACAAATTCAAGACATTAGCGATCGCCACGAACTTGACCGCATTAAAAACGAATTTATCTCCATCGTCAGTCACGAACTTCGCACGCCGCTCACTGCAATTCGGGGAGCACTTGGCATTTTAGAAACTGGCGTATTAGACAATGAACCAGCTACCGCCAAGCAGATGCTTCATGTTGCCCTAAACAACAGTGAGCGTTTGGTGCGGCTGGTGAACGATATTCTCGACTTGGAACGCCTGGAGTCTGGCAAGATACAACTTGCAATGGAATTGTGCGAAGTCACTGATTTGCTCATGCAAGCGGTTGAGTCTGTGCAAGCCATCGTTACTCAGGCGGCTATTTCAATTGAAGTTACTCCCTTACAAGCAAAAATTTTGGCTGCCCCAGATGCGATCGTGCAAACCCTCACCAACTTGATTGGTAACGCGATCAAATTCTCAAATCCAGGCAATACAATTTGGGTAACGGCTGAAGCGTGGGACGGAAGAAAAGTGGAAGAGAAGGACGGTAGAGGAGATGGGGACGACTGTCAAAATTCAAAATTCGGTGCGGCTGACTCACCGGAAGCCAAAATTCACAATTCTCCAACGCCTCAATCTGCAATTCTCAACTCCCAGACCCTACACCCTATCCCTCATACCCCATCACCTACATCCTACATCCTCTTTTCCATCAAAGATCAAGGGCGCGGAATTCCGCCAGAGAAGCTAGAAAGTATCTTTGGGCGCTTTCAGCAAGTGGATGTGTCGGATTCTCGTGATAAGGGCGGAACTGGTTTAGGTTTAGCAATTTGTAAAAGCATTGTGCATCAACATGGTGGGAAAATTTGGGTGGAAAGCGTGTTAAACAGAGGAAGCACTTTTTATTTCACACTGCCTCAGTTGAGTAGGGCAGAAGCATGAAGCGAGTGCTTGTGATTGACGATGATTTCGATATTCGTACCGTCGTTAAAGTGGCGTTAGAAAAATTTGGCGGTTGGCAGGTAGCCGTCGCAGATTGTGGCGCGAAAGGGTTAGAAGCAGCAAAGGCGGAACAATTTGATGTGATTCTTTTAGATGTTTCGATGCCGGATATGGATGGATTTTGTGTGTTTGAGCAGTTGCAAGCAAACTCAATCACTCAATCGGTTCCAGTGATTTTGCTAACAGCAAAAGTGCTTCCGGGCGATCGCCGTCGCTTTGCTGAGATGAAGGTCGCCGGAGTAATTACAAAACCTTTCAACCCCGTTACAATTTGCAATCAAGTATCAGAACTGCTGAAGGGAAATACTTAATTAAAAATTCGATAAATCCACCTCAAAACTTTATAATTTTCCTAGATTTCCATATTACACTTGGGCAATTAGCAATTTGAATATTTGTCGTTTGCAAATTATAGGTTTTGAAGTGGGTTAACCGACACTTACTCTATACAGGGATTGAGTTTCATGCTTCAATCCACCCAACCCCTTATTCTGTTTGTTTAAACCCACTCACTAAATCTGTTTATATAAACCTTGTCCACGTCTAAACCCGTAATTTTTTCCTGGAAGAGTCTCCAGTTTTCGAGTTGGACGCGGTTTAGCTTCCAGAATTTGATCCCCTTAAAACAATTTTCTGTAAAGTATTTGACAAAGGTTATTGTTGAAAGTTTGGATGGAAATAGATAACAGCAAGAACTCCAATCAATTTTTCAACCTTTCAACATAGTTTCCAAAAACTACTCTTAGAATTAGTGTTTATCAGTGGTTTAAATCTCCTATCACTGGCATTTTCCAATGGCTTTAAAGCGCATTTTACTCATCGAGCACGATGAAGAAATCCGAGAGATTTTGCGGATTTGCTTGAGATATCTGGCAGGTTGGGATGTTATTTCTTTTGGCTCACCTCAAGAAAGTTTGGATGCGACATCCCATGCTCGTCCAGACGCAATTCTTTTGGATGCCTTTTTACCAAAAACTAACAGTTTAGGGTTTATTCAAAAAGTCTGTGTTCAAACGCTTAAAAACAATGCATTAACTCAGTCTGTTCCCATTCTACTAATTACCGATCAAGCTAGTTGGTTTACAGCAGAGCAACTTCGTTCGCTGGGCGTTCAGGGTGCGATCGCAAAACCCTTTGACCCCACCCTGTTACCATCTCAAATTGCCCATCTCCTCGGTTGGTCGCAAGAGGCGTAAGAGTCCCCGTGAAAAAGAGCATAAAAAAGGCATCGCGTTGCAATGCCCTGGAATATAGCGATCGTCAGTCAGCTTAGAACGCTCATTATCGTCTCGACTATGGAGCTGGAAAGGCTGACTAACAGCCCTTGTTTCATCAAAGATGGTAACGGCTATTACGTGACTGATGTGTTTAAGCTGGATTTAAGAAGCGGTTGGCAAACTTAAATACATCACCCAAATCAGTAGTACCATCTCCTCCACTTAAAAACGCATTGAGCAGTGGATTGGTACCCGTTCCTGAATTGCTCGCTCCCATGTTCAGAAGCCCCATAATAGCAGGAAGCAAAGAAGGCAATAGCCCTTGAATCATGCTGGCACTGATTCCGGTTTTTTGAGCAATGCCTTGAATAAGTTGCTGTTGCAATTGGGGTGGAAATAGGGATTGCAGCGCAGCGGCGGGCGCACCCGTGCCCCCTACTTGATTAACAAGATTCCCCAATTGAGCACCTCCTGGTAAACTCCCTTGTTGTTTTAAGGCAGGTCCCAAAAGCCCACCTGCTGCTGTCAAAATCGATTGTAGCTTGGTTGCATCTAATCCCTGGCTGGTTGCCAGTTGTTGCATTGTGTTGGTAACGTTTTCTAGCTGGGCAACACTTCCTTGTTGGTCTGGATTGTTGATAGCGCTCAACACGTCAAAAAACAGTCCCATGATTCATCTCCTGAGATTTTTAGCGTTAGTTGAATTACTGGTTTTCGGCGGGAACGTGGACATGAAAAGAACGAATTAACCGTAGCCAGCGGTTATCGTCGGTGAAGTAGCCAAGCTCGGCAATGTAGTCGCGATCGCTCACCGGAATTGCCACATGCTTGTCCTGTTCGGCTTCGTTACAGACGTAAGTTTGCGTACTGTGGGGAGATTCATAATCAATGTCAATGTTGGTCGCATCGTGAATCCGTAGCATCAAACGTCGTCCACCTTGTTCGCGCAGCAGTTGTCTATAGGCTGCTGTCACTTCCCAATAGGCATAAGCGTTTTTAGAGTTGCGCGGCACCAGGATAATGCGACAGTCTTCTTTCTGCTGGGGCTGTGTTCCTTGCTCCTGCGATTGCGGCTCTAAAAATGACTTGGCAAGTGGACTAACCCCTGCAACGGCTGCGGCTCCTCCAGCGATCGCAGCACCAATCGCTTTCGTTGCATCCCCCGTTAAGTTTGTAGCGGTTTGACCAGCCTTTCCAAAGGCATTAGACAGGGCTTTTGTCGCATCTTCTGCTAAATTGCCCATGCCATCGAGTCGGTTGGTGATTCCATCTACTAATCCTGCCGTTGCAGGTGGACGAACATCAACATCGCTTGCCAATTTTGTAGCAGCGGCTTGAGCGGCAGCATCCAGGGGTGACGATGAGGAGATTGCAGTGCTGGGCACCCGTACAGGAGCAGAACGTCCTATGCTCAACCACTGATTGGTTTGGGTGACATATCCCAACTCCGCAATGTAATTTCGATGAGGCGCAGGAATCGGAACGTGGAGATCGGGCGATCGCTCATCTGCCTCATACTGCCGAACGCTGGCTGCTCCAGACTGGTTGGCATCAGTCACATCATGCACCCGTACAATCAATTTTTGCCCGCCCTGTGCTTTCAATTCTGCTTTGTGAGTCTCTGGCACTTCCCAGTAAACATAGGCATCCTGAGAATTACGGGGCACCATAATCACGCGGCTGGGCGCTGAGGCCCTATCTGGGGTGAGCGATCGCGCGGCTGCAACGGCTCCTGTGGCGATCGCACCTCCGGTTGCTATTGTTGCCGGAGTTTTCCAACCGCTATTGCCAGAAGGAGCACAAGCAGGCACCCGAACATGGTTAGAACGCGCTAACCTGATCCAGCGGTTCTCTGCTGTCAGATAACCCAGTTCTGCCACATAGTCGCGATCATCAATGGGGATAGGGACATGCAAATCACGATCGCTTTCCTGGCAACTAAACTCCTTCATTTCGTGCGGAGTTTGACGATCCATATCTTGAATACCTGTCACATCATACAGGCGGAGTTGCAAATCTCGTCCGCCCTGCTCCCGTGCTTCGGCAAAGGCTTCCTGCGGCACCTCCCAATAGGCGTATCCATCCCGGCAGTTGCGCGGCGTAAGAATAATACGGCTCCGATGTCCCCATGCTGGCGGAACTGCGACTGCTCCCCGTCCTCGCATTAGCCAGAGTAGCAGAGGTAATCCTAATAAAGGCAGCAACAGCCACCATAAAGGACTCCAATCCACTGGCTTTACCGGGGCAGTGGGCGAGATCGCCGGATCAGGTACAACAGTCGCTTCTGAAGTAGGAGCCGCCCCAGGCGGAGTAGTTTCGCTGGGAGCAGTGATCGCTTCGGGAGCAGTCCCAGGTGGAGTAGTTTCCCTGGGGGCTGTGGTTGCTTCGGGAACCGGAACCGGAACCGGAACGGGAACGACTGCCGCCTCTTGTTTTCTAGCTTCCTGAACCGCTTCTTGCCCTGGAGCAGAGGTTGCAAATCCTAAAAAGGCTTGCACTTGAGGATTTGGTTCTCCTTTGTAAACGTAGCTCCGCAGTTGAGAATAGGGATAGCGCGGATCGGTGGGGAGAGTCTCGTGCATTGGCAGCACTTTCACCCCTGGACGATTTACAACCTGGCTGGCAATGCCATAACTGATACCATCCTTGCCAAGCTCTTTCACCACAGCTGCGGTATCGTCTGCCACCTGGGTTGCCGTTGAGCCTGTTGCAAAAGGAGCGGCTTGAAAGACGGGATACTGGCGCAGCGCCTGCCGGGTATCGCTGGTGTCGGGACGATCAATGAATCGAATTGGACCAGGGGTACCACCCACCTGCGACCAATCGGTGATTTCTCCCCGAAATATCTTGGCAAATTGCTCAGCAGTGAGACTGCCGTTGAAGGGATTGTCGGCTCCAACAAAAATCGCGATTTTTTCGCGGCTCACCGGCACTTGCTTGAGTCCTTGAACTTTTTCGGCATTTGTGAGCGATCGCCCCACTGCTGCCAGGTCAATGTCTCCCCGAAGTAGCGCTTGTAATGCCTCGCTACTTCCATTCGCTGCCAGGTTGAGGGTTGTACCAGGAAACTTTTCTTGGAAACGTTGTTTTAATGCTTCGTTGATCACAGTCATGCTGCTAGAGCCGTCGAGCTTGACCTCGGTACCGTTTGGCAGCGAACTTGGTAGTGTAAAGGATGGCTCCGAGGTTGGCGCTTGTGCTAGCAGCGGTTTGTTTGAGTTGATCGCAGCCCACACAGTCAATAGCAGCAATGGAGCAGCGGCTAGAGATAGCAGCGGTCTCCACAAGCTTGACGGGGTGTTCCTATTTCTCGACATAATTGTGTGCACCTATTTGAAAGAACACGAGCGAAACAGTGAGAGATTGAATCTGTCATGACAACAATCAAATCCAAATTTCGATGTAAAAGGGAAATAGCCTCAAGTGCACTAGGAGACTAGACTATAAAAATAAAAAACTTATAAGACGAGGCTTAAACCACGCATTTCGCTGATTCCTCTGATAAAAAACGCGCCGGAGCAACCGCTCTTATGACTTTCTTATTTTGTTGTAGTAAGAAGTAAATAGGAGCGAATTGACATTCGCAACGACCTCTAAACGATGTCGATCGCGGCCGCGATCGACATTTTTTATCACTTCTCTCTTAGAGCCAGGCATAAAATCAAGAATCAAACCATTTGATACTCGTCAAACACCTTCTACAGTGAGACTGCCCACCGTCCGATGGCGCTGGGGCTTTTAATAGCACTGATTGATGCTTAGCAGGCTACCCCGGCTTTTGAAGAGAGCGAACTTATGAATTCCTTACTTTTTTGTGCTAGTTTCTGAGCAACCTAAAAAATGCTTAAAGGGACTCGTTCGTCACCATTCCTGCCATTATTATCTTGAGTGATGTTCCGTTCATCAGTTGTGTTTAAGGATCGTAATTTATGGTTGCTTTTTTGATTACTGTTGTGGTGATGGCAATTAGTCTGCTGATTGTCTCCAAGTTGCCGTTAGGAGTAGATATAGATAATCCACTTGCGGCATTGCTGGGTGGTGCAATTATTGGTGCTTTTTCTGGCATCTGGCACTTGTTCCCCACAGCATTCAGAGGAGCAACCGCCATTTTGAGCCTGGGTATTATTCCACTGATTGGCAGCATTATTGTGTTTGGCTTGGCTGCCTGGATCGTTGAAGGGTTTCGGCTACGGTGGGGCATTGGTAGTGCCATCTTGGGTGCGATCGCGCTGAGTATTATTTACTCAATTCTCACCTTCATCCTCAGGCAAGTCGGTTTAGTCATTGCTTAAGGGCAGCCCCTAAAATCGTCATCTTCTTCACAATTCAATATTTCCTACCAGTAAGGGCAAAGAAGCGTTTTCTTTGCCCTTCTAATATTTATGAACGATCAGCACCGCCTTTTGATGGACAAGATACACTTAATCGTCTATAAGAAACGTGATTTTTATGAAATTTGCTCCCTTTGTCGTCAATCCAGATTCCAAAATCAAACTCAAAAATTATGATCCCCGATTCATTACGGATTTTGAAATCAATGGTATCAAGTTAGGAAAAAACGAACTCAAAGAAAAATCCAGTGAAATCTTAAAGCTGGGCGTTACAAAACTGGCAGATTTTCAAAGCAAACTCTATGCTCAGAACACCTATGGACTACTGTGTGTGTTTCAAGCAATGGATGCGGCTGGAAAAGACAGTACCATCAAACACGTCATGTCGGGAGTTAACCCTCAAGGATGCCAAGTATTTAGTTTCAAGCAACCTTCTGCTGAAGAACTGGACCATGATTACCTCTGGCGTTATGCCAAAGCTACTCCAGAGCGAGGGCGGATTGGCATTTTTAATCGTTCTTATTATGAAGAAGTACTAGTAGTTAGAGTTCATCCAGAACTGTTGATACATCAACAATTGCCATCTAACCTAAAGCAAAATAAAAAGATTTGGGAACAACGCTTTGATGAAATTAACCAGTTTGAAAAGTATCTGGTTAATAACGGAATCATGATTCTTAAATTTTTCCTGAATGTATCAAAGGAAGAACAAAAGAAACGATTTATGGAGCGGCTAGAGTTACCTGAGAAGAATTGGAAGTTTTCAGTGAGTGATGTGAAAGAGCGTCAACTTTGGGATGATTATATGAATGCCTATGAAGACGTATTCAATCATACCAGCACACAGTGGGCACCCTGGTACATCATCCCGGCAGACCGAAAATGGTATACACGGTTGATTGTTGCTGGCATCATTCATCAAACATTGCAAAATTTAGGACTGCAATATCCTGAAGTTACACAAGAACAAAAACAGTCACTTCTCGAAGCTCGTAAAATGCTTGAGAGCGAAGCTTAGTACAGGTTTTGCCGTACACCATCTTTGGAGTCTGTTATGAATCTGCCCTATTATCCAACCTTGTACCAGGTCAATGTCCGCGTCTGGCTACAGAGCCTTGCTAAACAACTGAATCGTCCGGCAACGTTGGATGATATTCCTGATTCGGTGATGGATGAATGGGTGCAATCGGGGTTCGATTGGGTGTACTTTTTAGGCGTTTGGCAAACCGGAACGATCGCTCCTCAAGTTTCTCGTACCAACCCGGAATGGGTTGCGGCATATGAACGGCTGTTGTCTGACTTGATGGATGAGGATGTGTGTGGTTCTTGCTTTGCCGTAACGGCTTACTCTGCCCACACAGCAATAGGCGGGAACGCGGCTTTACAACGACTTCGCGATCGCTTGCATCAACGCGGCTTAAAACTAATGCTGGATTTTGTTCCTAACCATACAGCGCCCGACCATCCCTGGGTGCAGTCTCATCCAGAGTTTTATGTTCAGGGAACAACTGAGCAACGTGATCAGGAACCGCAGAATTATTGTCGCCTGGGTGATTACGTGTTCGCTTACGGACGCGATCCTTACTTTCCCGGTTGGTGCGACACGTTGCAGCTTAACTATGGTAATCAAGATTTGCAGGTAGCGCAGGTGAACGAACTGCTCACGATTGCTCAGTATTGTGATGGAGTGCGATGCGATATGGCAATGTTGATTCTGCCCGATATTTTTCAGCGCACTTGGGGCATTCCAGTTGAATCTTTTTGGCAACCCGCGATCGATAAAGTACGGTTTCAATATCCTGGCTTTGTGTTTATGGCAGAAGTGTACTGGGATATGGAATGGACGTTGCAGCAGCATGGCTTTGACTATACCTACGACAAACGCCTGTACGATCGCCTGCGGGAACAGCACGCCCGTCCTGTACGAGAACACTTCTGGGCAGATTTAAGCTATCAGCGCAAATCGGCCCGGTTTCTGGAAAATCACGATGAACCCCGTGCTGCTGAAGTATTTCCTCCCAACGTACATCAAGCAGCAGCAATCATTACCTTTCTATGTCCCGGTTTGCGTTTTTTCCATCAGGGACAGTTTGAAGGGTTTAAGCATCACATCTCAATTCATTTGCAGCGTGGTCCTGTTGAGCCTGTTGATAAACCCCTACAAGCTTTCTATCAAAAACTGCTTACCTGCTTAAAACTGTCAATAGTGCGAGAAGGGCACTGGCAACTAGCAGACTGTTACCCTGCCTGGCACGATAACTGGAGTTCCGATGATTTTGTTGCCTTTAGCTGGCGCGGTATCGATGGCAAATACCTGCTAGTGATTGTGAATTATGCGCCTCATCCCAGCCAGTGTTATTTAAAGATTCCCGGTGCTAATGATCTGGCAGGAAAAACGTTCCAACTTCAGGATCGGATGAGTTCAACGGTATACGATCGCCCCGGTGATTGTTTCCTCTCTGGTTTGTATTTTGACCTGCCAACTTGGGGCTATCATGTGTTTGAATTGCATTCGCTTGGCTAACCATTCAGTACAATCCTATTCCCCATTTCCTCCTCAAACGATATAGTTGCCTTACTGTTGTTGCCCTGACGCAAATCAATGAGTGACTCCCACCAAAAGGATTTTTGGAAAACGCTGAACAACTCTGCGCTGATCCGGTTTCTGTTATTTTTTGCTTGCGGATGGGTTGTGGTTCAGGTAATTGCCTATTTCTATGGCGTGATTGCCATGTTCGTCACAGCAGCGATTTTGGCGATTTTAATGGATTATCCCGTTCGCAAATTAACCCGATACGTTCCTCGAGAAATTGCAATTACGCTTGTTGTCTTTGGTACGGTGGCGATTGCGCTCCTGTTTGTGAGTGTGCTTGGATTTCAAATTTTGACTCAAGGACGCAGTTTACTCGATAACATCAGCACAACACTTCAATCGAGTAATTTGCCATTCCGAGAGTATTTACAGCAAATCAATTTTGGGCAAATTGCAGATGTACTCCGAACTAGTTTGAGCACAGGCTTAGGCGTACTTGGTGGAGTGTTTTCTAATACATTTACAGCAATTTTTCTGTTGGTGATCGCAATTTATATGCTGGTTGACGGCAGAAAAATTTGGAATGCTTGTTTGAAACTAATTCCAGACGATGTACGAGATCGCTTTGATGCTAATGTTCAACGAAATTTCTTAGGATTTTTGCGTGCCCAAATTACGTTAGTTATTTTTCTTTCTACTGCAAGCTTTGTCGTCTTTACATTGCTGGGCGTGCAATTCTCCTTAGTTTTAGCGATCGTAGTGGGCGTGTTAGATGCTATCCCAGGAATTGGTGCAACGTTAGGTGTCTTAATTGTAACAACTCTGGTGTTTCTGACGCAGGGACAATGGATGGCGTTAAAAGTGGTAGTAGCATCGGTCATCCTGCAACAAATTCAAGATAACTATGTTCATCCCAAAGTGATGGGAAAAGCGCTGGAAATTAATCCAGTTTTGCTGTTTTTTGCGTTATTTGTGGGAGAACGCATTGCCGGACTGTTGGGTATATTTCTAGCAATTCCCATAGCAGGAATGATCATCAGTTGGATGAGGAGCGAGGAAGAAGTTTCACCAGAACTTCTTCCACCTGCGATCTCACCCGAAACAGGTGAATCAGAAATACCCCAGTTGCCACGCAAGTAAAACATACTCAATAGCTAAGTTAATCTGGAGTAATCGTGCAATATCGCAAATTCCCTCGCCATTGAGTGCCATCTCACAAACTTGTTGCTTAACCTCAGGTAGGATCCTCGGCAGGAAAGGGCTAGAACAAAGCTGCTCCGATCACCCTGAAACTGTCAGACAGATTTATGGGAAAATTGGACCAGATCTGCTAAAGTATAAAGTCGGTATGGCGGCATAGCCAAGTGGTAAGGCAAGGGTCTGCAAAACCTTCACCCCCAGTTCGAATCTGGGTGCCGCCTTTTGTAAGTTCGCATGATTGTGTCAGCTGTGAATAATCAAAAAATATGGCACGATTCGCAAATGAGTGGCACAATCGGCTTTTTAGGGTCGAATAGTCATTTGTAAATCAGTGGCACAAATTTTTGACCGATTCGTAAATCAGCGGCACGGATACTTGCTTGTTCATCTGAAAACACATTGAAGGAATCGAACCTGTTGCATTGCAACCGATCTGGCGATCTACCGCATGATCCTTTGTTCTTAAATCAATGGCACAAATTTTAGGTTCGCAAATTGACAGCACAAAATTCGCCTAAATTCGCAAATTAATGGCACGATCTCGAAATGAAATTCCTCATTATCAACAGTCACGCTATTTTACTCTGCTGTCAAAATTACTTGCACTGGTTAGCCAGCTAGATTGCTAGATTGGTGACCGACGTTCTGGTTTGCTGTCGCTCCAAATCACCATCCGATGCTCGGCTGACTCAATTTAGTAAGTGTCACCCGTCACGCTCTTGTGCACTAGCGTCACATTTGCTGTGTTGAGCAAGAAATATGAGAGGCAAGCTACTCTTGTGTAAACGCTTCTTCACAAGAAGCAATGCATCACTGCCCTAACGCATCGTCAAATTAACTGCGCCATTTTATCCAATAAGTTTCTTGGTTGCCTTCTGTCAAATTAGTTGCGGTGCTTGGCAGATAGAGAGGAAAAGAGCTTCAGTATGTATAATCTGAATAAGAAAGCCTCAACTAATTGTACTAGTGGGTCACTTGGCATGAGCATCGCCATTGGAGGAGGGTGACTGGGAGGGCAAGACCGACTGGGTACAAGCCCCCGACCCGCCCAAACGATGTTGCTGTCGTCGCAATCTGGCTCGTTGCCGTCGCTCGGCTCGCTTGCCACCCCACTGGAAAGGGGTAGGCTGTTGATTCCAGACCTTGGCGACCGTTTCTAATCGGTGGATAATTTGCTGCGGTGTTTCAGGGTTTTGCCCATCCAATGCTCGTCTAATCAGAATCCGTTGCATTGACTCTGCCATGTTCAGCCAACTGCCCGAAAGCGGAGTGTACAGAGGCAGAATGCCCTGCTCATACAGCCAAATCATTAGCTCAGGGGTTTGATGTCCGGCTAAGTTATCCCACACTAGCAGCATTCGTAAAGGGG
The DNA here is from genome assembly GCA_015272515.1 of Leptolyngbyaceae cyanobacterium C42_A2020_001. Taxonomy (GTDB): domain Bacteria; phylum Cyanobacteriota; class Cyanobacteriia; order Leptolyngbyales; family Leptolyngbyaceae; genus JSC-12. The sequence continues at coordinate 44,153 of JACYLN010000108.1, forward strand.
GCAATTGGGAAGGGAGGGTGAACTTCACGTTCAACCCTTCTCGCCAATCGAGCCACGCTTGTTTTGTTAATTCGGGTGATAGTGATGAGGATGCTTGAGGTAATACATTGATAATCTGAGTCAGTTCTTGTTTGAGCCAAGCATGTAGGACGATGTTGGTTGTACTTTCAACGCCCTTGACCCGAACTTGCCCATCCTGGGGATGAAACAGCGTCATTAACTTTGCAGTGCCATTGCGAATATACTCATGCGGATGCTTCTGCGGATGCTCTTGTTCCTGCCAACTAGAAGCGGCATAAGGCACCGTTTGGAACGGTCCAGCCTCATCCTGGCACCACACTGCAATCCCCATTGCTTCAGCGGTACAGTACGCTCGCTCAATCAAGTTTTTTTTACTTCTGCATCCGGGTCAACCACCGTCACCACCCCGCTTTTCCGGCGTCGCAGCGCACTGCCCGTCCTGCACCAACTCCGACTGTTTTGCCAACTGTAACCTGCCTCATGTAACACTTGCCCAATCGTGTAGGTACTCACCGTTGCAAATTCAGCTCCGCCGCTTGCTCTCAATCGTCGTTGCAGCGTCACCAATGACCATTGCGATACCCCATCGGTTTCTAGTTCCGGTTGCTGCTGTGCCACGGCTAAAATCTGCTGTCGTTGCTCGGCTGTGTATTGTGTCCTCGCGCCGCCGCCATGTTTTGGGGTTAATGCCCCTAATCCCTCTCGGTTGAACCGTTCGACTAATTGCGCGACTGCGTCTCCAGACCGCCTCCCGCAAGCTTCAGCAGCAGCGGCATAGCTCACTCCTTTGGCAACTGCAAGCAGGACTTGGGCACGGGTCACACGGCTGACAGATTCACTCGTTGCGCGACTAATGCGTTCCAATTCCTGCCGTTCCTCACTCGTGATCCCACGCAACGGATTTTTCTGTCGGCGAGTCATGTTACTCCAGCATCAGGGATTTCTCTATCTTGGCAGACCCTGCTAAAAATGGCGATGCTCATGCCAAGTGACCCACTAGTGTGTCTATACCTAGATGAGCTGACTTTAGATCGGGTTAAATGCGTTTCAGCTTATCCCAAATTCACGTTTATCTGTAGCGCCAAGTCTCAGGCTGCTGGTGTAATTGATTTATAACGTACTGCTTCAAAAGGTTTACCAGCTATAGAAAAATGGATGAAGATAAAACGGTCTTCACCCATTTCTAAATAGCTTTAATGCGAAACTTGAGTTTATTAACGAGCAGTTTGTCTCTTGTTTTTTGTGCTGTTATCCACAAAGTTCTAACGATATATGCTAGCTTGATTCTCGTCCGAGCGAGAATCAAGCTATGCTTATCAAGCATTCGTGAATGTTGTTTCTAGTCACCTGAGTTTTGCTGAAAATACCGATTCATCATCTCTTCAATGTCCTTAAGGGTGATGGGTCTTCTTGTGAGTTTAACGTACCCTGGTATTGAATCAAGGATAACTGCATTAGTGATTCCAAATTTACGTTCTTCCATCATATTTCCATGAAAACGCAGATTAGATAATCCATATTGTGATGGATAGTTCTTCCGAGCGGCAGCATGAAGTAGTGCTGCGATCGCAACCCCATGCACTTCTTCAAATGTAAATTGGTATTCCAACATAGTTTGCGATTGTGTGTCGGGCATAGTAGCTAGGGTGAAAGAGGATCATCTGGAATAGTTTCCCCGACTAGACTTACATCAAGAGCAGTGCAATCTATTTGCCAACCATCTGGAGTGGTTTTCTCGACCAGACTTATATCAAGAGCAGTGCAATCTATTTGCCAGTATTGATTCTTGGATCCCACCTGCATTGGTTTGCTCACTCTCAATTCCGTATCTTCTGACTCCATAGTTTGTAGATCCTTTCGATAATTAACAATTGCTCATCGAAACTTGAAGTTCTGCTCACTGCTTTAATAAATCAGTTTGCAGGACGGCGATCGCAGTTCCTAAAGCTAATGCTGCTTCAGGTCAAGCTTGGTATTTAATTTGCAGACCCCTGCCTCTCTCAACCTACCCCTAATGTTTTATGTGTGCGCTCTTGTGTGGCAATGCGATAAAGTGAGGCTCTTTCTCCTTTCAACCCACCCAACACTGGGAGGGCGATTGCCACCTGAAGGTGTCGGACTTAGCAAAATCCTGGAATCCATTCTTTCAACCCACCCAACACTGAGAGGGCGATTGCCACCGGAATTATGGTAATTCTGCTGAACAAAAATGGACAACTTTCAACCCACCCAACACTGAGAGGGCGATTGCCACCTTCATTTCAAGCATCGGTTAAAGACCGAGTGCCAAATCTTTCAACCCACCCAACACTGAGAGGGCGATTGCCACTCCTAGTGCTCAAATTCTTGCTACAGTCGGCTTTGCACGCCTATTTTGGCAAAGGTCAGCACATTGTCATAACTTTCTGCTTGAAGTGGTTCAGCGTGAGGTCGCTGCCAACTCAAAACGCAGACTGGTGTGATGTTTCGATGTTTAACAAGGTGCTGGGTCAAATTGACCTTGCTTCGGTTTGCCAAATTTTGAACTAAAAATTTGGGTAGGCTCAACCCTTGATCGGGGCTTCGAGTAGTGGCCCTGTTGTGCCATTGCTGGACACAACCACATGTATCCCTGTATCCTCTTTACTAGTGCACGAACACTAATAACTAGAACAGCTTCCTGATAGAGCGCGACTATCTACCTGTTGCATCAACGTTCTGCCTATCACCTGGACAAACTTCGGTCTCAGCAACGCAGAAGCGGACAACTACTCCCGACGGAAAGCAATAAAAGTGTCGAAACTTTTAAACTGTCGGAACTTTTCACTGCTTCAGCAGCGCGCGAAAAGGCAAACTTAGCGAAATCTTTTGACCCAGTACACAAATCCACCTCAACCTCATTTGGGTTTGGGGGGAATGGCAGTGACTGCGATCGCCTTCTCACGCAGAGTGCCTAACCTGGGCTGCTGCCCCGCAATACAAGCAATTCCCACTTTGGCAGCACGGAGGCGAATACACTCGGATAAATGCTTGTAATTCCATCTGTGAAATTGCATTCGAAACTCCTTAGCATATTGTTTTTGTCGTTCAACATTGTCGTCAGGGTATTTGCGTTTAGCTTTTGCCTGAATCTCACTTTCGATGCTCTCTCGCAGATCACCAAACTCTGGCAGGATAATTTTTCCTGCTGACCACTTCTGGCACAAATCAACAATGTTTCGAGCCAGAATGTAATTGATCTGGTGTGCTAAGTTCGTCTCGGCTTGGCTTTGACGGTATAATCCGTGTTCTTGCTCTGCTCGTCGTTCTGTCAAATTTCTTCGCTTCAACCTACGCCAACGCTTTAGTAAACGATAAGGCTGCAATTGAAGTTGACGTGTACTAATCTTGGGTTTGTAGCGGGTGCGTTTAGCCTTTTTAGCCGTTCCTGAATCTCCCAATTTCACTTTCCTCAATCGCTCTGGCTGATTGCGAAGCTTGAGACTCCGCTGCTCCAACAATTCGAGGCGCGAATCAATCAGCAAAGTTTCCACATCGCGGTAATCCAATATGGGCTGTTGTCCATCGGACACCGCAACCCCCACAACATGCTCACGACTAAACGCCACTTTCACTGCAATTTGTGGATCGCCACGGTAGGCTGACTGCCTTGGACGTGGTGGCGGTGGATTACTCTCTAGTAGTTTGAGCGTGGTCTGATTCTTCTTGGTGGCTCTGCTACGATTTTTCTGTGCTAAGAGGAGCGCCTCCTCGTCTTCGTTTGCCTCCTGCGTCTCCTCAGCTTCTACCAATCCTTTAAGAAATTTATGCATCAGCTCAATCTTTTCCTGTCGCACCTGTTCGGTACCCTCAGATGTTAACAACCGAGTATCAACTGTGACGTGTAAATAGAGGCGATGACTGTTCCAGGGTTTGCCACGGTTTTTCTCGGTTGAAAGTTTTGGATCTTCAGCCCACAGCAGGGTAGCCGAGCGTAAAGGATATAGCGCGAGCGAAAACTTCTCCTTCTTGTTTCGAGCTTTGTTGGCTTTGGAATCTTCAACAAACTGCCGAAATATTGGAAGCTGGCGGCGATCGCAATAGAGCCTTAGTCGAATTTGGCTCAAGCCTTTACCCTTAAAGCTCACACAAATTCGCTTCTTTGCCTTCTTCCTCCGTCTGCGGGTTCGAGTTCGTTTTGGACTTGGGTTGGGTGAGGTGCTCGAGCTTGAAGCTGCAGTAGATATGGTTTCCCATGACCAACTTACGTCATCATTACTACCTAGAAGAAGTGGGTAGGGCAAGGTTTCCAGTTGAGTCGAGAGATTAGCAATACGTTCAGGTAGCAAATCTTCCCAAGCCTTAAATCCCCCAATGATGTTTTCACTTGAATCAGAGTCTTTTGGGAGAGAGATTGCTTCCTCGATAAACTGATTCGTCCGTTCTCCAGTAGGGTCACGTCCAATTGGCAATTGGCTATTGAGTTGTTCTTGCAAACGTTCAATTTGAATTCGCTTTTTTGACAACCTTAAGGCAAGTTTTTCTGGGTCTTCCTCCTCGTAACTGACCTTGCAGTCGTTCCTTAGCAAATGCGCGATCGCCCGGTAGTTAAGTAGATCGTTACTCTTATCCAACAATTTGAACAAGAGACTCATTATTGAAGGAATATTGCTTGGTTCTTCCTCCTCATCAAGACACTCCTGACGTTCAGATTCGGCTTGCTCTAAAATGTGTGCTGCTCTTTCGCGAATCTCCTCCAAGCTAAAGGCTGCGGTTTCCGCAAGTTCCAAATCGTGTTCCGCAACATTTAACCACCGTTGTTTACCCTCACACCTAGCACGAAGCTTGTTTTGGATTGCAAAAATTGAGGCAAAAGTATAGGACGTACAAAGGACAGCCGAAGTGTAAACCCGAGCCGGAAGACCTTTTAGAGAGCCATCCTCCTCCAGCACTTTATTACAAAGCGCAACTACTGCTTTTCGCGGTACTCGACCTTCTTTTCGCCAATCTGAAAACTTAGCATCCTTCGGCAATCGTTCAAGCAACTGATTGATCAGAAGAGTGTAGGTGATAAATAAATGCCACAAGTATTCCCGTGTTTCTTCTGTGGCGCAAAGCTGCGATCGAAGTGTTTTGATTGCCATAAAACCTCAGCCAACTCTCTATACAAAAATCATTTTTTCTAATATTCAGAAGGTAGAAAGATAGTCGTGTAAGCCTGGTCTGCAAGGAAATCTAGGCAAGTAACGATCCAAATTTTGGTACCATTTCTCAACTTATAGATACTCATAATTGATCCATTCTGCTTGTTTTTAATTTGCAGGAGATTTAATTTCGCTGTGTTGTTACTCATGCCCGTCTGAATTTCATCTTTAGAAAGTCGGATCTCTTCATAATTTCCTACTTCTCCCCAATCGCCTGATTGGTGTCGCTTGAGGTAATCAAAAAAATCTTCTTTACTTTCATAAAATGCTTGCATTGCCTGCTTTGTTACCGAGAGCTTCTCTGATGAGAAATGATAAACCTTACTCATGCTGAGTACGATTGCAACGGTTATTTCCACGCAATTTTGACTAAAGCCAATATAAATTGGCTTTAGTTTTCAACAGCAAATCACATAGAGAAAACACTTTAAAGGAGAGTGAGACTAAAGGAGAGTGGGACTTGAACGCGCTTAACATTTTCAGGGACAATGAAATTATTTGAATGATTGAATTCAAATGTCAATAAGATCTAAATAGCTATTTTCTATAGAATAAATAGATTTTTATGTATGCTTGATTTATATACTCTAGGAATTGAATTTTTTCGAGAAGTTAATTGCATATTAATTAAATTCAATTTGGTTGCTTTTGAACTTTAAATAAATACAAAAAATCCTTGAAATCCTTGTACAGAAGGGCTATCGCATAGTTCTTTTGCTTCCGAGTCTTCTCCCTTCCCTTACTTGATATCAAGAGTTTGATCTTGGAAGTAAATCTTGAAACCACGCTGTAATTGCCCACTAATTAGTCCTTTTTCTAAAAAAATGTCTTTCTTTGCAATTTTTCATGTGTATAAGTTCAGGTTTTTACCGCACTAGTGCGGTAAAAACTTAGATTGGAAAATAGATAAAAATAATAGGTCTGATTTTTGAGATAGCTTACCTATAAGCCTTGAAGTTTTGGAGCAGACAAAGCATTTTTACCGCACCAGTGCGGTAAAGACATCTAATCAATTAGCTGCACTTTAATTTAGTGCAAATGTACTAAATTAAAAATTTTCCTTTATCAGCAAAATGTTTACTTATTCTTCATTAAAAATATTTATTTGGAATTTCTCGTAATTGGCGATTCAGCTTTTTAGCCGATGCTTCGGGCTTCTAGAGCGTTTCCTCCCCGATCGCTCTAAAGAAAGTATCCTCGGCTACTTTTAATCGCCTGCCCTTAATGTACCTCTCGAATACCTTCTCAGATTTATGCCCTGTTAAACTGCGGGCGAGCAAGCTATCGATACCCAGAGATATCAGCTCACTGGCGTAAGTGTGTCGGAAGCGATGAGGTGTTAAGTCTGGAATGCCCAACATTGTTCCCAGCCGAATTTTAGTGAAGTAATAGATTCCCTGGTATCCCAGCCTTTGCCCACCGCTGCGGAAATCATAGGACAGGAAAAGCGGGCTATCCTCCGTCAATTCCTCCTGTTGCGATCGCCGCCGCTCCAGATATGCCTCTATCTGCTTCCGCGCCTCTTGTCGTAGGGGAACGATCGCATCACTTTTATCTTTCTTGCGAAGAAACTTGAGGCGAACACCATCATAATTGCCAACGTTTAAGCCCGAAACGTCCTCCGCCCGCAAGCCGTGGGTTAAGACTGCCAGCAAAGCGCGATCGCGCAGGTCAATATCTTCTTTCCCTGAGACTGCCTGAAAGATTGCCTCCATCTGGTTGGGGTTCAAGTGGCGAGGAAGCGGGTCGCCCAATTTCTCAAATTTGACCCCAGCGGTTGGCAGGGTTTCAGATAGGCTCATGTAACCTGCCTGCTGAAACCATCGATAAAAACTCTTGAGGGCAGTCATTGCTTGATTGATTGCCGCAGGGGACAACGATTTTCCCTTACGGGTTCGGCACTCCTCCTTTAAATACTTCTTGAACTGAGCAAGGTCGCGTGGAGTAATCCCATGCCAAGCCTTCTCGCTCCACTCCATAAAGCGTTTCAGTTCAAACTGATAAGCCTTTTCTGTGTTAGGAGCAAAATTACTGGCTTGCAAAAACTCCTGAATCCGCTCAGATCGCAGGTCAGTAACTTCCGCGCTCGTCTCTGGGGTAGATTGAACCGGAATCAGACGAATGGGTGGAAGTGCTTGCTGCTCGGCTGCCATAAGGGGTTAATCCCAAGGGTTACAGACAAAAGTAGCATGTAGTTGTGTAAGATACTTATCTAATATCTATGTCTGACTAAAATCTGACTAACTTACTATAAGCTGCAAAATTTGACCTTTTATGGCCCGTCGAGCGAATAAAAAATGCCTAAAATGCGCAGTTTTAGCTGTTGAGGAAGCGCGGCAGCTACACGGCGTGGAAGGAGATGGTTGCTGGGATGACCTGAAATGCCACAAGCGGCGATCGCACTACCGTCACCGTAGTGAGCGAAACTTCAAGCGAGTTATCTCTCGCCAGCTTCATCAGGAGACGGATATACCAGAGACTCTTAAACTCACGACGGGATCATCAGGATCGAAATATTTTCCGCTCCTGATTCTTTACGTTGATCATCCGCCGCGTCGTAAAGAGAAAGTCTTACTTCACGCATTGGGTGCGGAACTGTGGCTGGGTACGCAGCAACAAGCCAAAATCGAGCCTGTCCATTGCCTCGCCTTGTCGCAGGAGCAAGTTGGCAGATTGACTCAGCAGGTTCTGCAGAAATTTTCGGAATATTGCAACAGCGGCGAAAAATTTACCGTTTTCTCAGAGATTATCTATCGCGATATGCAGCACTGCCCTATTCGTCCCTGCCCACTTCATTCTTAGTTGTTCTGCTTCCCTTGTGATCTGTCGCCGTGGGAAGACAGTTCGGCTGCTGAGGGATCCGATTGGTTTAGAAGTAATTGCTATGCTTATGTGAAAGTTCAACAGTTTAGCTTCCTAATCTTGGAGGAATTTAGACGGCGTGGCAACGCGCCCTGACGCAACCAGTTGCTTGAACTGGTTAAGAAGATCAGCTTGACGCAGCAATCGGGGGACGTATTTGGGTCGTCGCTCGAAGTTGGCTCCCCAATCCTTAATCGTGGATGGGCTAAGTCCTGTTACTTCTGCAAGAGCATTGATGCATGTTTTCCGATAGCCTTTCCCCTCGATCGAGGGAACCCATCGTCGGCAGTACTCAATCGGCTCTAAGGGCATCCGCTGAAGAATATCAATGGGATGCTCGTTTGGCATAGAGCGGATTCTAGTAATTTCACTAAGTTTAGGCAAGGTAAAACGGGCTGTGATCCCTCGACAGCACAGCTTAAGCGACCCAAATTACCAAGCGCAAGCTTTTAGTCATAGATCACGACTAAATTATTCCGAAAAAAGATCCTCATCCAGGATAATCTGTTTCACCTGATTTAGCTTGTTAGCCATCTTTAGCATGTGCAAAACGTACTTAGGGCGCTTCTCGAATGAAGCCCCCCAGTTGTTGATCGTCCTCTCACTCAATCCTGTCGCTCGGGCTAAGGCAGCGATACAAGCCTTCCTATATCCCCACTCATCGGGGGACACTTGAACCCATCGTCTACAGTACTCCAACGGCTCCAAACAATCACTCCTCGGTACATTGCTCCAATATTCAGCAATGATGGGACTGTTGTCTATTCGCCTGCCAATGGGTCTGGAAAAGCAATAGTCACGATCTGTGACTAAATCGGTGATGAGGGTAAGAGGTTAAGCAAGTGATCGTAACCCACGATCAGAATCCTCTAAATTCTGTCGTTTTGCTGGTTTAATTCATTTATCCTGCTTGAAGGTTAGTAGCTAAGTACTATCTCTGGGGTGACTGATCCTCTAGAGAATAATGTGTTCATTTGTTCTCTTTGAAGTTTTATGCTTTCTCTTTACTCTCAACTCACCGCTTATCAAAAGATGCGCCGGGAGCATCGTACTCAAATGGGCGATCGCCTCTCCCAGCTTTATCAGGAAATTCAGGATCAGCTTGAGACGTTGCAACAGCAGGAGGAACTTGCAATAAATGCCGAAGAGGAAGCCCTCAGACAATTTCGTGCATTTGTCGGGGCAGATGCACGATGTTTGCTATCTACACCAGAATTAGCAGCTTATGCCAAAAGCATCTCGGTCGAAAGCTTCTGCAAACAGCCTAATTCCCCTTACTCAGTTCACTTCGATCTAGATCCTGAGAAGTGGTTGTTGAGGGATCTTCCCGCTCCCATCCAAATTTTGGAGTGCACCCTTAGTTGGGAGGATGTCGATGATGACAAGGAGTTTCCAAAAACTTACTGGCTGTACTGGCTATCAGTGAAAATCGGCTCTTACCAGCAGAGATTCTACATCCCCACTGCCAATGAGATTTCAGATATTCCTGCAACTTACCGATCAATGCCATTGACTTCTCAATATTATGATTGCTGCCGCAAGCTCAAGTTGGATGCAAAGGCATTACAGATTCATGAAGCTCAAGTTGGGCGTGTAACACAGGAATTGAGTTGCCTTCTCATAGCAGTAGGGAGCTTATTTACCCCAAATCGCCAGGCTGAGCATTTTTGCTACCCTCGTCCACAATAGGGGTGGTGATGTTCAATCAAACTGGCTCCTCTTTCGAGGAATTTATAAAGAAACACCCTCAGCTTTATCGCAAACTCCACTACTGGGCAAGTTGGCGAGACTTGGATGACCCAGCAGCCCAGGTACAGGAATACATCACCGAATTGGTATTGGATGCAAAACTCGATCGAGACAACGGTGCTTTGGTAAAGAAGTGGGCACAGGTTCTGTCTCTCCAGGAACGAAATGGACTGGCACAGCTTAGCCCAATTAAGATCAAGGACTACCCGAATGCCTACCAGTGGTACAAACTACAGCAGGGTGAGTATAGCGTCATGGACGAACCAGAGCTGGGTGAGATCTGTTATTCAGGTAAGCAAATAGCAGTCCTCACTCGCAATCGCTACGACTGCTTAATTTTAAACACCGATCGCCTACTAATTGTCGATGTTGATATTGATGTGCCGAAGGGAACAGATCTAAGGGATTGTCCTGCCAGTTGCCAGATGGCGATCAGCCAGCAACAGGCGATCGCAGCGCTAGAGGCATTGGTCGAACAGTTTCCCCAACTCGGTTTTAGAGTCTACCGAACGCGCAACGGATTACGGTATCTCTGCACAACTCATGAATTTCACCCGCTAGAACCTAAGTCGCAGCGACTGATGAAAAGCCTGTATGCAGATCCGCTCTATGCACGGCTTTGTAAATTTCAAGCAACCTTTCGGGCAAGATTGACTCCAAAACCTTGGCGAGTAGAACAGTCTGAGTATACAGAACAGTTAATTTGCGATCTCATCACGGGAATGGTCTTGCCATCCTCTAGTCCTTACGCAGTTTGCCACCTGATTGAAATTGTGGGTGAGCGATCAATCCTGCCGGAGTTTGAACCGATCGTTGAGTCACACGATGCTTACTGTCGAGTGAGTCGATTAGGTCTGGAGCTAGCGTAAATTTTATTGTGGGGAGTAGTAGCAGATGCAAAACTTAGATAGTTCCCTATCCATGTACTATGCACTGCGGCAGCAGAAAGTAACAGAAATCTCAGCCCGAATTGGACAAATTCAATTGCATCTCGCTACTGAGCTTCAGAGCTTACAGGAATTGGAGCAGCAGCTCTTATCTGCTCAAGAAAGTGTTCTGGAGCAAATTCGCCCAGTGCTGGCGACAGATGCGCGATCGCTCCTATCCACTCCACAATTTCAGGAGTTTGTGCGCGATCTATTGAAAGAGGTTAAAGCCAAACCAAAGAAGGCTTCTTTTGTTCTAGAAGTCGCACCAAAAACAACTAAGTGGATATTACAAACACTAGAGCAGCCATTACAGTTAAACCAGATTGAAGTGGTTGAGCGAACAAATTCTTATGATGCTGGAAAACAATCTTTAACAAGGTACTGTATACGCATGCTAGTTCAGTTGGGTGAATGGCGACAGATGTTCGACATCCCAACTGCAACTGCCCAGAATAATGATCCCGATATGTATCATGCTTGCTCTACATTTACTGTATGGTACGAATGTGACATTGGTATAAGAACGGCAGCGAAACAGTTCCCTGTTTCAAGTGCAAAACAACAAAGGTTGGCACAGGAACTCACTTGTGTGATGGCATATGTCTGCGACTTGTTTAACCTTTACTCGATCGCAGAACGAGTCGGCTTTCTACCCCAACTTCAGAAAAATGTAATAAATTAGCTGGGGATCTGCAGAGATCGTTTCATGCCTTCCATTAAGGATGAACGATGAAGTAAAGCAGATCCTTCGCTAGACAAACTCCACGAACAACTGGATGATGTGGGTGTCATTTGCCTGTTCATCGGAAATCTAAGCAAGCTTATTCCTCGCTGTCTTCACCGATCGCCGGCAAATAAGCCTCGTCGCCTGCTTAAACACCCCCTTGGTGTAGCGTTGGAAGACGCGATCGCTCTTAATCCCCATCAGTTCCTTGCCGAATAAAGGATCAATCCCTCGTCTAGTCAATTCTGTGCCAAAGGTGTGGCGAAACCGGTGCGGGTACAGGTCATCCACCCCAGAAATTTTCCCCAGTTTCTTCACCATCTTGTGCAACCCCTTGTACCCCAACTGCTTACCGCCATGCTTCGGGTCTTGCGCCAAAAACATCGGACTTTCAAGGACTGGCTCAAACACGCCACCCATCCCCCGTCGCCACTCCAGATAAGCTACTAGATACTGCCGCGCCTCCTGGCTTAACGGCACTTCACTCACACTCTGTCCCTTTGAGCGATGCACCGTCAGAATCTTGCCATTCCAGTGTTCCACATTTAACGCTGAAGCTTCCGATGCCCGCAGTCCATGACTCAGCAACGCCACAATCGCACGATCGCGCACCCGCGTCCGGTCGTCTAATTCCAACGCCTCCCGCAGCAAACTCAGATCTTCACCCTCAATATGGTCTGCCTGAGGTTCTTCCTGCCGCTCCAGGTCGATCGCATCCGTTGGCAATGGTTGATTCATCGGATAGCCATTACTCCGGCGCAGCCAACTATAGAACGATCGCAGTGTATTGAGGGCATGATTGGTTGAAGTCGGCTTTAATCCCTTGCGTTTCAACTCCCGCCGATACTTGCCAATATCACTCGGACTCACATCCAGCCAGGATTTATCACACCAGTCGGCAAAGCGCACCAACTGCCCTCAATAAACCCGTTGAGTATTCTCCGACTTCCCCGTTTGCCGCAGAAACTCCTCCTGTTTGCCACCCTCAAACGGCACAATCACGATCGGTAACACAGGCTCAGGGGAGGACTTAGTCATAGGAAAATTAGACGTTAGAGAAGATGGAGTCCGCGCTCATTCATCATCAGCAATATTGTACGGACTATCAGTAGGCTGTCAGTAGATGGAACTCGATTGAATCAGGAACTACTTAAAATTCCAATGTTCCTGGCGTTCTGGACTCTGGAAGCGAATAATGACACGACACAATCATCAGACTGTCATTATCTTGAATTCGCACAAGCTCCAGTGGGACGACTGAGCACAACTCCTCGCCATCGGCTAAGCTGCTACTGAAAAAATCTTCTATGACAACTTCGATGCCAAAATGCTCCTGTAAAACCTGGCATAGTTCCCGCTGATTCTTGAGAATACGCCCATTATAAGGAGCGAATAGATCATCACTGGACACACAAACCAGGGAATGATTTTGCTGAGTCTGTTCAATCAGTAGCTTTGCCTCTGCTGCATCCAGGATTCTGTGAACCAACCGTCCAACAGGTAGGTTCTTCAAAGATAGCTTCCAGAAAGAGAGAAATAGCTTACCGGCTGTAGTCATTGAGTCAGGCAGGGGTGCAATGTTTTAGGTCAGGGACCAGCAGCAGCTTGGTACGGGGTTCCTATTGAGGATACTGGTCGAAGAGCCTAGAGAACATCGTCGTATCTCAAGAGGTTAGAGTTTCAATCTAACAGTCGATCGTCAACGACTGTTCGTTCATATGTTGTGTTCAAGTCAATCGGAACACAGCTTCCGCCTTTGAGCCAGAGTGGAAGGATTGGAAGAACTCCGCCAATTGAGAGCGGTTCTTGCCAGAGTGCAAGGTCGGGCAGCGCGGACTGCTCATTGCTGCTGACTTGATAGCCCACTGCATACAGCGGATCGAGGAAGTTTCCTCCACTGATTTGCATTCTCTGCATCAGTTCGTTGTGCAGGTGTGCATTGGGCGTTGTGACAATGTCCACTATGATGAGTCCAATCCCTTGATTCAAGTAATTTTCACATTTGGTGGTAAATGCGCGCCGATGACTTTCTCTGTCCTTATTAGCGGGGTTAAAGAGTTCGATCGCTCCTGCCAGAATTGGGCCTTCACGATCGCTGAACACGCTGATCTCAACGACATCGGTGGTTGGCTCAAATGGAAGCGTGATCGTGGGAGATTGGGGTTGCCATCCTGATTCAGGGTAGACATCTCATGTGCTCTGTTCTTTCTGGACAGCAACTTCGATTTCAATGCCGAATTGCACGTTTGCTTCTGCAAAGTAACCAGCAGGCAAAATCCGGTTGAGTTCTGACTTGATCATCACTGCCCAACTATTATGAAAGCTGTGCCAATGTCGCCTGGTGCTGAGAGGGGGGCAGAAGTGGTCAAGTAACGGCATTTCTACCTCCGAATCGAGTGGTTGCTGTAGATTAAGTTGTCTTGCAATCTTGAATGACTCTAAACTCTCCTGGCTCTGTTTTTAGCGGATTGAACAGTTCGGTTTGTAATGGATTCATGATCACCTCGCTTCAATCCTTAACGTGCATGAGTACCGTGCTAGCCTCTTGCAATCACCCTTCGTCATCTTGATGCAGCCTATGCATGATACTATCGTACCTCCCTGAGTTCTGCTCCTTGGGACTATTTCAGCCTTCAATTGAGCCTCACTGGGCTTCCAGATGATTCTTACTTGGCTCAGTAGTTGCTGTAAAATTGCATGGTCTTGGGTCTTGACAGTTTTTGGTGAAAGCAGGAGCGATCGCTCATCTATTTGACTGAGTGTTGAATTTGAAGCCGTTTAAGGACATGAATCAACTTCAAACGATAGCAGGTTACCAGAAGTTACACTGAAACCCGAAGTTTGCGAACATTTGCAGTTGACGACATTTAACTCTGCTTATCTCTATCAGACGATTTTAAGACCATTTTCGCTATTTCTTGGGGACAGTATGTTGAAATGATCATTGTCCCGGTTGACTGTATTGTGCTGGGACGGAAACTTGCTGAAGGATTAATTCCTCACTGGGCTGATGTCGCTGCAAATCCAGATGATGAGGACTTTACTGCTGGGAAGAGATTTACAGACACGCACAAAGTTGTTTTCACCAGAACGCTGAACCAGTCAGAGTGGAACAATACGGTATTAGCCAAGGGTGACCCTGTGGACGAAATCACTCAACTTAAATAAAAACCAGGAGAGAAACGATATCATTGCTTATGGCGGAGCGACTTTTGTATCGACTCTTATCCACCACAGACTGATTGATGAGTTTCATTTGTTTATCGATCCAGTTGCAATTGGTAACAGAATGCCAATTTTCAGAGAACTTGACAGTAAACAAGATTTGGCGTTGGTAAAATCAACATCGCTTGAATGCGGTGTTGTTGTTTTGAATTACAAGCCGAAACAGAGCTAAGACAGGCGAAACACAAACAGCTTTCACATTGCTTGCTCAATTTAAACTGTTGTAAACCCTTAGCCGGACTGAATGTTAGGTTGAACTTCGCGCAATCGACGCTCCAAGAAGCGACGCTCGCTGTCGTTTGTCACCAATTCTAGTGCTCGTGTATAGCTCCGGGACGCTTCTTCTAATGCTCCAACACGCCGGAAGAAATCCGCACGGGTGGCGTGAAACAGATGATAGCTTTCCAGTTCTGGGGCGAGGCTATCAATCAGTCCAAATGCGGCTTGAGGACTATCTGCCATTGCGATCGCCACGGCTCGATTCAAAGTCACAATGGGTGAGGGCTGCAAGCGTTCTAACACCTCATAGAGCCGGACGATCTGCGCCCAGTCTGTTTCTTCGGCACGGGCTGGCTGACAATGGAGGGCTGCGATCGCTGCTTGTAGGGCATAAACTCCCGTTCTACCGCGCAATGATTCTTCGACGAGTGGCAATGCCTCAGCAATTTGTGGATGGTTCCAACGGCTCCGATCCTGGTCTTCCAGCAAAATCAAATCACCAGCTTTATCCAAACGGGCATCTCGCCGCGAGTCGTGGAGTAACATTAATGCCACCAGTGCAGTGACTTCAGACGGAGGTTGGGGTGCCATTAACTGACGCACCAGTTGCCCCAGGCGAATCGCTTCAGTGCAGAGGTCAGCCCGCACTAACGCATCTCCTTTGGTTGCGGCATAGCCTTCGTTGAAGATGAGATAGATTACCTTCAGTACTGCCTCTATCCGAGGAGAGAGATCGGTTGTTTCTGGGACTTTATAAGGAATACCCGCATCCCGAATTTTGCGTTTAGCCCTTACCAGGCGTTGTGCCATTGTTGCAGTCGGGACGAGAAAGGCGCGGGCAATTTCGTCGGTTTCCAGTCCTCCCAGCATTCGCAGAGTTAAAGCTACCTGAGTTTCGATCGCCAGCGCGGGATGACAACAAGTAAAGATTAATCGCAGGCGATCGTCTTCAATTTCATCGCTATCGTAGGTTGGTTCTTCGCTCGATGGAATTAAGCCCGATGCTGCATACCATTCCAGTTTTTCGGTGAGTTGGGTTCGTCGTCGCAGGCGATCGATCGCCTTGTATCGAGCCGTTCTGATAATCCAGGCACGGGGAAGATCGGGAACCCCCCTGGATTCCCATTGATTGACTGCCGCTGCAAACGCTTCCTGTGCCGCGTCTTCAGCGACATCAAAATCTCCTATCAGCCGAATCAGGATGGCAACAATTCGCCCCCATTCAGTTCGATAAAGGGCAGCGATCGCCTGAGCAACTTCTAATTTTAGGGTTGAAGCCATACCTGTCATAAAAAGACACAAAGTTTTTGGGGCAAGGTGTCGATTTGAGGAGTTCTCGTTCGACTGACTGACAAAGGGAGCTAAAGTTCAATTGTACTAAACAAATTTTTTGCAGTCAGATGTCGATCTGAGCAACTCCCATTCGACTGAATCACAAAGGAGGCAACCCAATGAAATATTTGCTACTGATTTATATGGAGGAAAACGCCATGAGTGACACCGAGCGGGAGCATTGCTATGTGGCATCGGCTCAAGTCGCCCAGGATCTTCATACAAACGGGAAATTTGTGGCATCGGCTCCCCTTCATCCTGTGGCAACGGCTACCAGTGTTCAAGTCCGCGACGGCAAATCGCTTGTGACCGATGGTCCCTTTGCCGAGACTCGTGAGCAATTGGGCGGGTTCTTCCTCGTCAATGCTCAGGATTTGGATGAAGCGATCACGATCGCCACCCGCATCCCAGGAGCGCGAGTGGGCACGATCGAAATTCGTCCCGTTCTTGAAATCGCAGGGCTTCCAGCGCAGTGAACTTAAGGAGACCATCATGCAAATCAATCATACGATTACCCCCTGTTTATGGTTTGATCATCAAGCCGAAGCAGGCGCTCAGTTTTATACCTCAATTTTTCGCAATTCCAAGATCATCCACATCAGTCGATACGGAGAAGTTGGACAGGACATTCACGGCAAACCCGCCGGAACCGTCATGACCGTCAGCTTTGAACTGGATGGTCAGCCTTTCACCGCACTGAACGGTGGGCCAACCTTCAAATTCAACGAGGCAATTTCTTTCCAGGTCTTTTGCGATACCCAGGAGGAAGTGGACGACTACTGGCAAAAGCTGTCTGCGGGTGGAGATGAAACCGCACAGCAATGCGGCTGGCTCAAAGATCAATATGGGGTTTCGTGGCAAATTATTCCTCGCATTCTGATTGAGTTGCTCAATCACCCCGATGCAGCAACCTCTCAAAGGGTGACAACTGCCATGCTGCAAATGCAGAAGATCGAGATAGATGAACTCAAGCGTGTCGCTGCGAGTTAGTGGTAAGCAAATCAAACTTC
>JACYLN010000117.1 GCA_015272515.1 Leptolyngbyaceae cyanobacterium C42_A2020_001
GAGCAGCTGATTTGTAATCAGCCGGTCGCAAGTTCGAGTCTTGTCACCAGCTTTGTAGAAATAGCGGTGGTTTCGCCTTGCAGCAACGGTTTTGAACAGTTGTTCAGTAAGCTTGAACTGTAAAACTGTTGTATTGTTTTGTGCCGTTTTGAAGTAGTTTGTATAGACTTTTGATCTAAGTTTTGATCTAAAGCCATGCCTAAAAAACGTGCAAAACGCGGTTCAGTCCAGGTTGGAGAATGCCACGACTCGTTACGGCTTTTGTGGACATATCAGGGTAAACGGTATGTGTTGGCATTGGGATTGAGGAATATTCCTTACCATCAAAAGCTAGCCAATGACCGCGCTTTATGGCTGACACGAGAAATTCAGTATGGTCGCTTTCATCCAGAGAAATTAGATCAATACCGAGACTTTTTGCGTGGGGAAAAAGCTTCTCTGTTGGAATTACCCACGGTAAAAGCCCCACCTCTTAGCCAGTTGTGGCAGCAATATTTAGAGGTTAGAAATTTGGGTAAATCACCCAGCACGATTAGACAGTACAACTGGGTAACGCGTCACATCGCTCGCTTACCTACGGATGATTTGCGGCAAGTGCAAGCGATTTTGGATGCGATCGCCAAATTGAGTCCAGACGTTCAGAAACGACTGCTCACTCAATTTTGTGCATGTGCAAAGTGGGCACAAAAATCAGGACTGCTCACAGACAACCCATTCCTGGGAGCGGCAGCGGCGGTGAAACTGCCACAGCGGGGAACGGTAGAGGATGAAATTCATCCATTCAGCAGAGCAGAGCGTGACCAAATCATTCAGGCATTTAGGAACGATCGCCACTATCAGCACTATGCCAACCTGGTTGCATTTCTATTTTTTACTGGATGCCGCCCCTGTGAGGTGCTTCCCCTTCAATGGAAGCAAATTAAAGCTTGCTACATCCTGTTCGATAAAGACCGAGTAGATACGGGCAAAGGTTACCAAACTAAGCAAGGGTTAAAAACGCAGAAGTGGAGGCGATTTCCAATTAATGAACAGCTTCGATTCATTCTTGCTGATATGGAGAGAGGCGATGATGAGTCGTTGGTGTTTCCTTCCGTCAAAGGAACTTATATTCAGTGGAACAACTTCACGAACAGAGCGTGGAAGTCGGTATTAAGCAAGCTCCCTGAGATTGAGTATTGCAATCCCTATCAGATGCGTCATAGTTTTGTTTCTCATTGCAGAAGTTTAAATGTGCCATCCATACAAGTAGCTGAATGGATTGGCAATTCAGTCGAGATGGTAGATCGGGTCTATGCACAAGTCACTGAATCACACTCTGTACCATTGCTTTAACTCAACTACATTCGGTTTAAGTTCAGTAGAGTTACGGAATTTTAGCTAGGTTTAACACCTTTTCAAGATACGAATAAAAACTTACTAGGGGGCATTATAAAGAGACTTTGCACGACCTTTTAATTAATAGTTTCTAGAGGCGACTTAGAACACCTAAATATATAGCTTTAACCGTTGTTTTAGAGTGCAATAACTTACTCGTTTAATCTGGTATACATCCTGAGTTTTTTTGCATTCAGCTTCAGTAATTCTTATTAGTTGAAATCAGGATTCATACTCTTCAAAGTGGATGGTTTCAACCAAATGCATACTGTTGTGGGTCATTCCACTCAAAATACTGTGTGCAAACCTTGCTGCTTAAAGGTCTAGGTAAAAGTAGAGCAACATGACCAGATTGCTCAAAAATCTGTCTTGAACACACGTTAATGAACTTAGAGGCATGAAAACGCCACGTTCCGAGAAATTAGAGAATTCCTGGAAATTCTGAGAATTCTGGAATTTCCCGAAATTTCACACGATGGTGCAGTGGGGTAAAAATTTTTTTCCTAAATGTGGGTGATCTAAGCGTGTGGGACGTGTCGCGTAGCCTGAAATCCTTTTCCTGACTGGCTTTGAGGGGTGCACGGTAGCGTTTTTTTAGAGTGTCGTTACGGTGTCGTAGTGTCGGTGTCGAAATTCTCCCCTACCTACACTGTAAACACGTCCTTTATATTAACCGTGTAGCTTACAGTGTAGGGATGTAATGGTTGCTGGATAAGGGATAGAGGGGTATCGACACTTGAAGCACGGTAATAACTGCAAAAAACTTAGATTTTTGTCCAGACCTTCCTACGTTTGCCATCGATGATCCGTGCATTGTTGAGTGGTTTCCATCCCAACGCATACAGAATCGTTTTCACTCGATTCTGTGAAACCTTATCGTGCTTGGCTTCTTCCAACTTGAACAGGTTCTCAAGAATTTCGGCAATGGCAACTTGATTCTTAAATTCAACAAACTCTTCTATGGCATCTGCCCACGAATCAGAGATTTGGTACTGTTCACGCTCTTGCTCTACCCGCGCTTCTTGCTCCTGGTCAAGCCACCATTTTTCACCTGCTCGGTAGAGAGTGACGGCGGCTGCCCAAATGCGATCGCGTTGTTGCTGTAACATCACCCGGTCAATCGGTTGAATGACTGGCAGCACCCAAAACCGACGATTTCCGGTCATGTCTGCCAGGAATTCTTGTTGGTTGGTGGTGCCGACAATCACTGATGCTCGTTTCATTGCCTCAACGGAGCGCCCATAGGGAGGACGAACGTGATCGATGGGGCAAGTGATGAATGCTTTCACCTGGTTGATGTCTTTGCGTCCAAACACAGTTTCTAACTCTGCCCATTCGATAATCCAGGCACGGTGTAGTTTCAACCGTTCATCTTTATCGGAAACGGAACCGAGGGAGTCATCAAACCACTGCTCACCCGCGAGAATGCGAAAAAACGTGGACTTGCCGTACCCCTGTTTGCCTTGCAGGATGAGGGCACAGTCCAATTTGCATCCGGGTTCATAAGCCCGTGCTACCGCTCCCACCAAAAACTTTTTGAGTAGCACCTGGTGCAAGTCTTCTGATGTCCCAAAACACCGCAACGCCAATTCATTCAGAATGCTGGTGTGGTTGCCATATCGCTTATGAACCTGGTTCAGGTATTCCATCACGGGACTGTAAGCATTCTGCTTTGCCAGTTTCATTACGATGTCTGACACGTCTTCTCTGGATGAGCGGATGGACAAACGATGAGTGACGATGAGTTCCAATTTGGCGGATGTCGGGTCGAACTCTGCCCCATCCAGTTCGATTTGCTTAAACAAAGTGTTGAACCGCAATCGCTCCAAGAATCGAGCTTCAATCAGCCGATAGTCCCTTAGCAGTTTTGGGATTTCCTCTGGAGTGTCGCCTGGGCGCTCCGGTTCAGATGGTGATGTGCGGTGTGGTCCGATCGCGGCTAAAACATCTGCTGCTGACAGTGAGTAATCCTGAATCCAGTCGGCAATATCAACCCCACCAGCAGGGGGTAATTTATTCCACAGTGGGCTATCAGGGAAAGCATATAGCCATTGAGCTTCAGGGAAATCTTGGGCAATATCTTCAGCGTGTTTCATCCCTGGTTCATCGCGGTCTGGGCAGATGACGATGGATGCACCATTCAAGTTTTGTACGTAATTCTCATAACCGTACTTGCGCCACTTGCCAGCACCGCCTAATGAGCAGGTTGCAGCAATGCCCATCGACATGAGCAGGTCTACTTTTCCCTCTCCTTCAACGATGAGAATGGGTTGATTGTCTGCGATCGCACTTTGGTTCAACGGGTCAAAGATGCGATACAGATGAATACGGCTATGCACCGATTCCGGTAAGCCTCTCTCCCATCGGTTGCTACGCTTGTTTTCCTGCCAGAATTGGCGCTTACCTTTGCCGTCATCCACACGCCGAACTCTCACCACTTCGCGCCCACTGGCATCGTGATAGATAAACTCTTGATTCTGAGCAGGTTTGAGTGGTTTCTCGGTTCGCTCCAACTGCTTGACATAAATCGCGGCGCTATCAGCACCATGCAATCCAGAATCACAGTATTTCCCTGTGAAGTGGTAGCCGTTGATGGTGGCTGATGCTGATTCTTTAGCGTAGGTGTGGCAAAGGACGCGGTTTTCGTCTAAAGTCCACGAGCAATCGCGGTCTTTGGTGCGTCCACAAACTGGGCATGGTTGTTGCTTGCTGGAATGGTTAAACTGAGAGTGCCGAAGAGGCTTATTTGGGGTGGAGCGATCTCCGTTCATGAGATGGCGATCGCTCTCCTTTTTGGTAGGTTGCATGATTTACTTCCCCACGAGTGAAGCGGTATTTTTGGCTTTCATGAATTGCTGGCAGTAGAGTTCATGAGCTTTTGGGTCATCCAGGTTGAGAAACAAGTTCTGAATCGACTCTTGGATGTAGCGCACGTTGCGAGAGTTGAACCGCACGAAATGAATGCCTTCAATCAGCTTTCCATCCCGTCTCCATTGGTTGAGAGTACAAGGCGAAATGCTGAGAAGCTTTGCAGCTTCCTGCTTATTGATGAGAGTTGCCATAATCCTTAAACGCAGCAGTGCCCAAATGCACGGCTAAGGCATCTGGGCACTGCTGCATGAGGGATGGATGAGGACACCTTAGCGAAGTAGTTATTGCCCTACTAGCACGGTTCCCATCCCAACCGTAAAGGTGCTCTTTCTCGCTTTACCCCGTCTCTGACACTCACTCTGGGAGGGTCTTTGTAGGGAGACACTCTTACGTGAGGCTGACTATCACAACAAGCTCAGGTTCGAGAGCCGACAAACTATTGGGAACCTGAAACTTTATCCCGTGATTGCCGATCAGTGTACTTCAGATGTCTGCTTTTCGTTCATATTCAAATTGTTTTGTTTATTTTCATCTGGTTGCTTGACTATAAACACTTCTGCACAAGCATTCAGGTTGTACTGGTAGTAGGTTGCTTTTGACCCAAAGTTCAACGCTCGCCAGTGGATGTTTTGTTTCAACGTTCCCCTGAGTCGCAAGGTGTGGAGGAATTCGGTAGAGATGTCGAATTCTTCTGCAACCGCATGTGCGTTCATCCATTGGCCCGGAACGTAATCGTACATTTTGGGTTCGTATTCGGCTCCAACCATCCAGGTCAATACTTCTAACTGCTCCTGGGTGATCGTTTCCTTGTCTCTGGCTACTTGAAGCAAATCCATCATCAAATCTCCGACATAGCAGGATTCAACGGTTTTTTGAGCATCTTCCAACGAGTCGCATTCAACCGTGAGCAGTTGCCCATCGTCGGGGTTGAGAATGCGGTAAACACCCTCTACAGGGACGATGAGATAGCGCAGATAGGCGACAGAGTTCTTGAAATCGAAGCGATCGTAGTTCGTCGTAATTGATGTGCCTCATGAATGGGGTAAGAGCCAGTCCGCATTTTTCTAGGGTGAGGGCTGGTTTTTGATTAATCACAAAGGTAGCACAACCGTTGTATCACACATATGCTACTTTGAGAGCGAAGTGATTGGAGAATGACATAATGACAGCATTAGTTAGACGCTCTCGCCCTATGCCCAGTAAGAACCCACGGATACCCGTGGTGATCACTCCTGAACTCAAGAAAGATTTTGAACGGTTGTGCCATTTGGAAAACCGCTCAATGTCAAACATGATCGTGACGCTGATTCAGAAGGCAGTGAACGAAGCGCGGGAAAAGGGCTTGTTGGAGGGTAAGAGCAATGACTAACCCCAGATACGATGAGAATCGAGACGAAACCCGACACGCGGCTGTAAGTGAAGAAGATTGTGAAGAAATGGCAGACACTTACGAGTGGGACTTAAAACGGGTAGAACAAAGCAATACAGATGTCCTTCCAGTTAATTGTGTGTTTGATGGCTACTGCGAGTTTCCGCCTTCTCGCATGGATCTAACGCAAGGCGACTATTTCACGGAGAAAAAGGAAGATGCGTAAACTGATTCTGTTCAAGGCAGACAAAGGTGAAATTCAGAAGTATCGCAGCGAAACCGCTACAACCGTTGGGGAGTCGTTTTACCGGGTTGCAAATGCGGGGTCAGTTCCCTCTCTCATCGATACGATCGCTGAACATTATTGCTCCAGCAACAAACCCGTCCCTGAACCTGGGTATCGATTAACTGAAACCGTACCAGATGACCAAGAATCCTTTCGGGATAGCGGTTGGGAAGTGGTGCGAGTAGATGAATACACTCCAGACATCCCGTATCCACAGGGCGCAGAGTTTGGCTCAATCTACATTTGCTACTGTGCTTATAAACCTTTAGCTCCAGAGGATACCTGGACGAAGAAAGCGCATCGAATTGCACCATCTCTAGATTCCTTTGGTGGCGACAAAGCTGCTTATGAAAAGTGGCTCGAATCTCAGCCCGTTGCTATGCAAGAAGAATCCAAAGCGGTGACTAATTGGATGGAGACACAAGTAAAGCAACACGCTGAAGTCTAGTTACTGTAAAAAGAATTCAAACTCCTATGTTTGTAAGCTCCCTAGAAAACCACTCTAGGGAGTCTTTTTTTGATCTAAGTTATGATCTAAGGTTTTGGGATGAAAACTTGAAACTGCCTTACAGTAAAGCTTTTAAGCTTCTGAGCAATTGATTTGTAATCAGCCGGTCGCAAGTTCGAGTCTTGTCACCAGCTTTTGTCCATCTACAGTGACTAATTAAATGTCATCGGTGACAGATTGATGTTGTTAGTGACAGATTAATGAAGACGAGTTGCAGCCGATTGTTTGACGTTTTTATACGAACAGAACCCTTGGAAGCTTTTCCAGCCTCGTCTTCTGAATACATGGATAACTCCTTAACAATTCAAATGTACCAACAAACTCACCCCAAATTTACCCCACTTCCTACCCCAAACTCGTCTAAAAATACCCAGCGCTAGGGCGGTAGTTGAAACAAAAAGCCCCTCTGAAACCTAATCAGAGAGGCTTTTATCGCTTGAAACCCTGGAAGCCGATGGCGGGATTTGAACCCGCGACCGCTCGATTACGAATCGAGTGCTCT
>JACYLN010000031.1 GCA_015272515.1 Leptolyngbyaceae cyanobacterium C42_A2020_001
TGCCAGGTTAATATTGCTCAAAAGCTCTTACTCTCACACAGTAGGAGCTTTTGTAATGGGATTTAAGAATGATTGCGATCGCGCTATTCTGGGTAGGTGCAATCGGAAAAGGATGCGTTATGACTCGTGCGATTATGGAAACCGACAAAGGCACTATCCATTTAGAACTCTTCGACCAGGATGCGCCGAATACGGTTAAGAATTTTACTGACCTCTCCAAAAGCGGATTTTACGATGGGCTTGCCTTTCACCGGGTAATTCCAGACTTCATGATTCAAGGTGGGTGCCCCAATACTCGCCCAGGAGAAACAGGTAGACCTGGTACAGGCGGACCTGGTTATCAAATTAAGTGTGAGATAAACCCTAATAAACATCTCGCTGGAACGCTTTCAATGGCACATGCTGGACGCAATACCGGAGGAAGTCAATTTTTCATCTGTCACTCACCACAACCGCATCTGGATGGAGTTCATACGGTGTTTGGCAAAACAGATGATATGAGCGTGGTGAACGCGATTCAGCAAGGCGATCGCATTCTATCGGTCAAGATTGAAGAGTAGTTGATTTAGACTACTCGACCATAGTAGGCAACGGCTGATGAATTAGGATCTTCTTGATTTACCAGCCATGCCCATAACTGGTCACCATAGCAGAAATGCCACCATTCATGTTCATGACGCTTAAACCCTGCCTGTGTCATGATCTGATTCAGCAAAGTTCGGTTTTGATGAAACTTTCGTTCGTTAAAGTTGTGGCTATCTGCAAAATGATTTGGGTAGGAGCGAGGCGAGATTTCGTCAATTGCGGAACCCATATCTACTATTTGTCCTGCCGCATCTACTAGGGTTACGTCGATCGCTCCACCAGTGCTATGGGGAGGTGGGCAGGTGGGATTAGCATCGGGAAGCGCCCAAAACTTGTAGACCCACTCGTATAACGCTTGTCGATGGGTGTCGGTCAATTGCTCTGCTACCAATCCTTGCTGTTTCACCAGTTCTGCAAACGTGTAGTTCACCATAAACTGTTGCACAGCTAATGGACGAAAGGCATCAAAAATTTGAATTTTCCAGCCGGGATTCTGGACTTGCAATAGGTGTTGGGCGAGCAAAAGGCGATCGCATACACTCTGCCGCACGTAAAACGGTGATTTACCTTCATAAGGCGCACCCAAAGCCTCGTAGGGATGAGGTTGGACAAAGGCAAAGATCTCTCTCGGTAGAGCAACTAAGGCTTCTCCACACTCTTGAATCGGCACGGATCGATAGGGCTTCATTACGCTTTGTTCTCTTTTTGAGTTGCAGGTGGCACTGGATCATATCCACCGGGGTGAAACGGATGGCAGCGGCAAATACGCGATGTTGCTAGCCAACTTCCTTTCAAAATGCCATGATTTGCAATTGCCTCAATTGCGTATTGAGAACACGTTGGCTGAAACCGACACCGAGGTGGGGTAAGCGGTGAGATAAAAAGTTGATAACTACGAATGAGCCCAATCAAAAGTACCTTCATGTCTTCATTTTACGAAAGCGTTATTGCACTACTTCAATCGTTAAAGCCAAATCATCACCACAATTGGTTGGTACAAAGCAAAAACTCAACAAAATCCTTTCTACTCATTCGGATAGCAGGTATACTAGAATGTCTGACTAGATTTTTGAATTTAGAGGAAGGTCAATGTCGCGTTATCGAGGTCCGCGCCTCCGAATTGTACGTCGTCTGGGAGATCTCCCAGGTTTAACCCGTAAGCAGGCTCGTCGGGCTTATCCACCGGGTCAACATGGTCAAGCTCGCAAAAAACGTTCTGAGTACGCAGTCCGGCTTGAGGAAAAACAGAAACTTCGTTTTAACTACGGCTTAACCGAACGTCAACTTCTTCGCTATGTGCGAAAAGCCCGTCGTGCGGCAGGTTCAACGGGGCAGGTTCTTCTGCAACTGTTGGAAATGCGTCTAGATAATACCGTTTTTCGGTTAGGAATGGCTCCTACCATTCCCGCAGCTCGTCAACTTGTGAATCATGGACACGTGACTGTTAATGGTCGTGTGGTTGATATTCCAAGTTACAACTGCCGTCCCGGAGATGTGGTTAGTGTTCGAGATCATGAACGCTCTCGTAAGCTGGTAGAGACGAATCTCCAGTATCCTGGTTTAGCTAACCTGCCTAGCCATTTGGAGTTTGATAAAACCAAGCTAACTGGCAAGGTTAACAGCATTGTTGATCGGGAGTGGGTTGCTCTTCAAATTAACGAACTGCTTGTGGTTGAGTACTATTCTCGGCAGGCGTAATTATTCAGAGGTTTTTCATTACTTTCTTCCGCGGCATTTCATCATTCTTCTAACCTCCTGGTCCGTCAGCCTGGAGGTTTTTAGTTTAAAGCTAGAGTGAAAGCATGAGCGAAAACAGTAACGGATACAAAATTGTTAGCGATAATCGTCAGGCTCGTTTTCAGTACGAAATTCTGGAAACTTACGAGGCTGGAATTCAGCTATTTGGCACTGAGGTGAAATCCATTCGGGCGGGTAAGGTGAATCTGAAAGACGGGTTCGCTCTGATTCGGAATGGGGAAGCTTTGTTGTTAAATGTTCACGTTTCTCCCCATCATACGACCAGTCAGGTATTCAACCACGATCCCCGGCGTACCCGTAAACTACTGCTGCATCGGGATGAGATTCGGCGATTGACTGGCAAGATTGAGCAGCAAGGATTAACGTTGGTGCCGTTGAAAATGTACCTGAAGCGGGGTTGGGTGAAAGTTGATATTGCCCTGGCGCGAGGCAAAAAGTTGCACGACAAACGGGAAGACGTTCGCAAGCGCCAGGATCAACGGGATATGCAACGGGCTTTAAAGAATCGTTGAACAGGAACGTGGTTAAGCAGGTTGTGTAACAGATTCTGAGGACAGTTTGGTGCGGTTTAATCGGATGAGTTCTTGTGCCAGTATCTCTGCACTACGCTGGTGATAGAACTGAGTTGCAACTTTTTGGCGAGAGGCTCGACTGAGGCTCAGGGTAAATTCTGGGTCTTGCATGATTTTGGCGATCGCTGCGGCAAGCGCATTTGCCTGGTGGGAGGGAACAAGAATGCCATCTACGCCATCGTCGATTAACTCTGACATCCCACCTACATCAGTCATGACGACGGGTACTTCCATTGCCATTGCTTCCATCACTGCAACAGAAATGCCCTCTTCTAGACTGCCTAAGGCAAAGATGTGAGCTTCTTCGTAGCCTTGTCGATTGCGATCTTCAGACACTGATCCCAATAATTCAACACAATCGGATAGCTCTTTTTGCTGGATCAGCTTCTCAATATCTTGGCGATAACCAGAACCGCCTTTTTCGTCTTCTCCAGCAATTTGAAGGTGAACGTCAAACCCCTGCTCCCGCAACAGCGCGATCGCTTCTAACAAATAAGCGTACCCCTTGGCTACATTTAGCCGCCCGCAAGCATAGATGCGGCATGTGCCCGTGCCGTTCCAGGGGATGTAGGGAGTTTGCCGTTTGTTCTTTTCAACATCGGCACCCATCGGCGCAATTCTAATGCTGGCAGGTAAATAGCCATCCAACTGTTTGGTAACCACCTTCAACAATTGGTTGGACATCACCAACGCAAACGCTGCCCACTTCCATTTTTGCCGCTGGTTTGGTCCGAAATCTTCTAATGGCCCTAGTAAAGTTAGGCTGTAAGTGCAGCGACTCAAAAATGCGGCGAACATCGCCAAATGAGCTGAGTCACTGCAATAGAGCGAGTGAATATGACTCCATCCTTGTGTCCGCGCCAGCCATGCCAGTTTGCCACTGACAATGATTAATGCCAACAACCGCAGTCGTTGCTTGAAAGACATATCTTCAGCATTGAGGACGACACCTAAGCACTTCAGCCAGGCAGAAGGCCCAGCCAGAAAAATTTCTCGGAGTGAAAGGGCGAGATCCTTGCGGCTGAATGGGATAAGGTACTCTGTCTGGGACTGAGCTTCTTGCACCCAGGGATGGGGAGTAATTTTGGGCGGTTGTCGAGTTGCTGCGATCGCAGCGTCAATTCCCAGGGTTTTGAGAGTCTGGTATTCTCGCCATGCCCAGGTGTGGCTTTGTGCTGGAAATTCAGCAAGTAGATATCCAATACGCATGTCGGTAGATCAATCTTGAGCCGATTCAATCAACTTAGCAGAAGCGAATTGGGCAAGAGCTGGTTTGATAATGACTTCACACTCTCAATGTCCTAAAAATACTGTTCTTTAAAATACAAAAAACGTAAATCATGCATTATCTTATTAGTTCCATAGTCAAGGTTCAACCACCATTCTGGACGGTAAAACTTTACTATCGCTATATGAGCCATGCTTGGGCAGCAGACGATGGTAAACAGTTGTGAACAATCCAATTGATATTTTGATTTTGTCCAATGGGCCTGGAGAGTTAGCAACTTGGGTAAAGCCAGTTGTGATTGAGTTGCGACGGCAACTTGGGGATGATCGCGCTCAAGTCAGGATTTCAGTGGTATTGGCACCTTGCGCCAACGCGAGCGGTCAGGAAGTTGAGATCGCGCGTCGCTATCCAGAAGTCGATCGCATTCAAGGAGCCGACCATTTTTTGCCCTTTCTGCTGTTTGGCAAAACTCAAGCTGATTGGGATTGGCGCGATCGCGGCGTAGTCCTGTTCTTGGGCGGCGATCAGTTTTTCCCAGTTGTGATTGGCAAACGATTAGGCTATCGCACTGTAATTTACGCCGAATGGGAAGCTCGCTGGCATCAATGGGTGAATCGGTTTGGCGTAATGAAACCCGAAATTTTAACTCGTGTTGCTCCAAAATATGCTCACAAATTTGCCGTGGTAGGAGATTTGATGGCAGAAGCGGGGGGGAGTGTGGGAGATGAGGAAAGTAGGGGAGACATTCAAAATTCAAAATTCGGTTCGGCTGACTCACCGGAAGCCAAAATTCAAAATTTTTCAACTCCTCCATCTCCAACCCCGATTTCCAATTCTCCTATCATCGGTTTGCTCCCTGGTTCCAAGCCAATGAAGCTAATGTTGGGAGTTCCACTAACACTGGCGATCGCAGACCAGATCCACCAGCAACGACCGGATGTGCAATTTGTGATTCCAGTTGCGCCAACGTTGACGCTGGAAGATCTGGCAACTTATGCTCATCCTGACCATAATCCGGCGATTCTGCGGTTTGGTTGGGCAACAGGAGAGTTAGTGATGCCAGAAGATGAGCGATCGCTCCCCTACTTGAAAACGCCCGCTGGAGTAAGGGTTACACTCTGGACGGAGTTTCCTGCCTACGATGTTTTAGCTCCGTGCAGTCTGTGTCTTACTACGGTTGGAGCGAACACGGCTGAGTTAGGAGCACTAGCCATTCCAATGATTGTATTAATCCCAACTCAACAACTAGACGTTATGCGCGCATGGGATGGAATTCCTGGACTTTTGGTTAATTTGCCAGGAATCGGTTCCAAGATTGCAAAGTTGATTAATTGGATGGCGCTCCAGCGAATTGGATTGTTAGCGTGGCCCAATATTTGGGCACAGCGAGAAATCGTACCTGAAATGGTTGGCAAACTGGAGCCAGCAGCGATCGCTGCCAAAGTTTTGCATTATCTGGAAAACCCCACTCTGCTTGATCACATGCGATATGACTTGCAAAGCGTACGGGGGGAAACTGGAGCCGCCAAAAAACTGGTGCAATTAGTTTGTGAAGAACTGCAAGTGCAACAGGGCTAGGTTAGGAAGATGCACCATCCCGCCGCCCCAATTCGTAGATACCGCAGCCAACACAGGCGACAATTCCCATACTGATTGCCCAACTGGAACCCAGCGCAAATTCAACACTGACATTACACAAAACGCCCACAGCCAGAAATGGAAAAATGCTCAGAAATGAGGCGTAGAAAGCATTTTGGGATTCCCGCATCTGGCGAGTTTGGTCAAACTTTTTCTGCGAAAAGTAAAGAGTGCGTTCAGCAAAGTTGAACCAGCGAATTAGTTGGTGAATTACCCAATCGCTTGCGGGGGAAAAGCCCACATATAAGGCTAATGCCCACAAACTGGTTCCTGCGATCGCGGTGGGAGGTAGTGGAAAAGTGAATGGGAGGAACTCAATTGGCATGATGACAAATGAAATATATCCGCCAAAGCGGAATTGTTAGAACTGGGTCTATCTTAACGAAAAGTAAACTGTTGGCAAAACAAAAGAGATGGCAGTTTGCGGAATGACTCTCCGCAGAAATGATGTTTTGAATAGAAAACCCTGACGCTACAGCGGTTTCCTGCTCCAGGTTGTTCCAATGTCTGTTTACCTGTAAGGAATCTTTCAATGAAAAAGTCAGTTTTTGCGCTCCTGAGTGCAGGATTTGTTTTGACCTCTAGTTTGGCGACAGTTGCCTTAGCATGTGCAGAAGGATCAGCTTTGCCTCGCCCAAACAGCCGAGGGGATTTTACCCCACGCAATGCCAATACTTATCAGAGCGAAACAAACGGGATGGTGACCTGGCCCTATTGGCGTGTTGTTTCTAGTGATGGAGAACTCAACTGTCGTACAGCTCCCAACGGCAGAATCACGAAGGTTTATCTGGCACGCCGCGATCGCATTCAGGCAGAAACGCGAGGGGCAAACGCTATCACTTTCTCGAATGGCGCTCCCTGGATGCTGACTCGCGATCGCTGCTACGTGCGAGCAAATTCGCGCTATATTCAGCCGATCTAATTAAGGCTAGACTAAACCTGTCATCCTATTTGAGTTACTGGAGTGACAGGTTTGGAAAGTTCGCCTCTTAACTTGCCGTCAATGAATCTTGCAGAAGCATTGCAAGTTGCAATTTCCCGGCATCAAGCGGGGCATCTGGTTCAGGCAGAGCAGATTTATCGCCAGATTTTGCAACAACAGCCTCAGAATGTGGATGCGTTATCGCTTTTGGGGGTGATTGCCTGTCAGCAGGGCAAATTAGAGGAAGGGATTGCGCTCTATCGACAGGCGCTGAGTATTCGCCCAGAGCATCGACAGGCGCGAGAAAATCTGAATTTGGCCCTGTGTCGGCAGGGTAAGCGATTGATTGATGAGGCGATCGCAAATTTCAACCTGATGATTAACTTCAGCTCGAATAATGCCTCCACCCATCTCACGCTGGGCGGCATTTATCAAGAGCAGGGAATGCTGGAGCAGGCGTTATACCACTACCAGCAGGCGCTTGCCGTAAATCCTACCGATCCCAATATCCTCAACCGCATGGGAGTGGTATTGCAAATTCAGAATAAGCCCAATTTAGCGATTCATTTTCATCAGCGGGTGCTGGCAATGCAACCTAACAATGTGGATGCGTTGATCAGTTTGGCGAAGGCAAGGCTAGATCAGGGTGATGTGGATGCTGCACTCAAGTATGCGGATCAGGCGTTGATGGTTAACCCAGACCATGCAGTGTCTCGCTACAACCGATCGCTGATGCTGTTAATCAAAGGGGATTTTCAGCAAGGGTTTCCGGAGTATGAGTGGCGCTTAAAAACGACGGAATTTCCTCCCTGTCCTTTTACGCAGCCAAAGTGGGATGGCTCTGACTTGAATGGTAAAACGCTATTGCTTCATGCAGAGCAGGGGCTGGGCGATACGATTCAATTTATTCGCTATGCGGCGATCGCAACGCAGAAAGGGGGACGGGTGATTTTAACCTGTCATCGACCGTTGATGCGTCTGCTATCAACCATTCCAGGGATTGAGCAAATTGTGCCGATGGGTTTGCCCTTGCCTGATTTTCATGTGTACATACCACTGCTTAGTCTGCCTGCTGTACTGGGCACCACGCTTGATACTGTTCCAGCTCAAGTTCCTTACCTGACGTTACCAGACACTCAGTTTCAATTGCCACCTACCCGTGGGTCTGCTTCCCGCTTAAAGGTAGGGATTGTGTGGTCGGGCGGAAACCTTTATAAGCGTAATCAGACGCGATCATTTTCATTGGTGGAATATCAACCCCTATTAGAAGTTCCCGATGTGGCGTTCTACAGTTTGCAAAAGGGAGTTCCTCAACTGGAGATTACCGATTTGGGCTGGAAGGACAGGCTAGTGGATTTAAGCGAGCAGTTAACC
Source organism: Leptolyngbyaceae cyanobacterium C42_A2020_001 (assembly GCA_015272515.1). GTDB lineage: Bacteria > Cyanobacteriota > Cyanobacteriia > Leptolyngbyales > Leptolyngbyaceae > JSC-12. The sequence continues at coordinate 8,078 of JACYLN010000031.1, forward strand.
GATATGACGGATACTGCCGCTGCGATCGCCCAGCTTGATCTTGTCATCACCGTGGATACCTCCGTTGCCCACTTAGCCGGGGCTTTAGGAAAACCTGTGTGGGTGCTCCTGTCTCATGTTCCCGATTGGCGCTGGATGGACAACCGGGACGATAGCCCCTGGTATCCCACCATGCGTTTATTTCGTCAGCAAAGTCCAGGTAACTGGCAGGAAGTGATGCAACGAGTGATCACAGCGTTACAGGGTTAACCATCCCAAGAGGGGTGCTCGTCTGTTCTTACAAGGTCTTCGACGATACGCTGTTTCAGTCTCTCAAATTCACTCTGAAGCATTGTTTTTGATAGAGAGGGTTGCCCAACGGAGGGGGTTGTTTGCGCTTGAATTGCCCATTGCTTTAGCCCTAAACATTGGGGATGGTGGATTTGCACTTTAATGACATGGGCGCATTCACGGGGATTTTCTAGAGCAAACAGAATAATATAAAACTCTTGGCGATCCGCTAATAGGTGAATCAGAGATTGCCCTTGAGGGGTTTTTAAGTCTAGGTAACACCGTAGCCAGCGAGGACCGGTTTCTTTACTATGAAAGCGGTTATAGAGTGCCGTAATCCACAGCACCATTGGATGGGGAGACAGGGTGCAAAGGAAGTTTTTATAAATCTTGTTGTAAAGACGATTGAGTTGGAGGCTGCGGATCTCCTGCATGGGAAGCATTACCCAGATGGTGGCAACCGATTCTTTTGTGGCTGCAAAAACGTGGGGAAAAACGATTTGGGCAATCGGCATATTGGTGGGCCAGGTTGCCGATTGATAGATTTGCTCTAAGAGGGGAACGGGTAGTTGCTGAATTTGGCGTTCTTCAGGCAGGCTTCTGCGGGCAAGCACTTCGCCGATCCGGTTGCCAATTTGCCGACTGGCGCTGTAGCGTTCTTCTAGCGGAACTAAGGCTTTGAGCACTTCTGCGATCGATTGGGGGCGATCGCTGGCTTTCTTCTCCAAACATGCCATGACCAGTGTTTCTAACGCTCTGGGTAACCTGAGTGCTGGGTTTACTGCATCAAAGGTGCGAGGAGTTTGAAAGTGGTGTGCCCGATACCAACCGCCAAAAGAGTGGGTTTCTGCCTGGAGCGGCATTCTACCTGTCAGCATCTCAAACATCATGACACCGAAGCTGTAAATGTCCGAGCGCGGATCGAGGTCTTGCCCTTCCATTTGTTCTGGAGAGGAGTAGGGCAACGTTCCCATAAAGGAACTGGTTTGTCCGCTGTCTTCTTGTAGCAGTTTGGCAATGCCGAAGTCGAGAATTTTAACCAGTTCGCCGAACCCTGTATCGTGGCTGACGAGAATGTTGCTTGGCTTAATGTCTCGATGGATGATGGGACACAGTTGATTTTCGATTTGAATACCTTGATGGGCACATTGCAAGCCGAGGCAAATCTGCCGAGCAAGACTCAGGAAGCGTGGCAGGGGCAGTGTTTGCGAGGTGATGACTTCGCCCAGGCTTTCGCCCTGAAGATATTCCATGACGTAAAAGGGAACATCGTCTCCGTCTACACCATAGTCAGTAACGCGCACGATGTGCAGGCTTCTTTGCCCTAACTGGGCGCAGGTGCGAGCTTCGGTTTTGAAGCGATCGCGCATTCTGGGGGTTAACAGGTTGTGGATGAGAAACTTGACTGCAATAACGCCGCCAAGCAACACATCCTCTGCGCGATAGACTCGCCCCATTGCTCCCCTACCTACCAGTTCAACAAGATGGTAGCGATTAGCAATTAAGCGTCCAATATTTGGGTCGTCTGTCGTCATACGAGAAGTTAACAAAGCCACCCTCGATACTACGGCGTTTTTTCTAGTAATCCCGCATCGCTATTCTAGCTATCTCTCTTTATTTAAATCCTTGAGGCTGAATAATTTCCGGAAAGATCATAAATGTTGTGTTTTCGAGGGTTAGCAATTTGCGCGTTCTGGTTGTGCTGGAACCTGTTCTCGAACGGCGCTGAGGATAACAGTAAAGATACTGCCTTGCCCAACTTCACTTTCTACATGGATGGTACCACCATGACTGGCAACGCATTGCTGCACGATCGCCAATCCCAAGCCAGTTCCTGGAATTTGTTTGACGTTACTGCCGCGATGGAAAGATTGAAACAAGCGGCTTTGGTCTACTTGGGAAATCCCAATGCCGCGATCTTGAATACGGAAGGTGAGCGTTTCGCGATCGCCAATCAAATCGAACTGGATAGGGCTACCTGGAGGAGAGTATTTAATAGCGTTTGAAAGCAGATTTGTGAGAATGTGATGCAGCAGTTTAGCATCCAGGTGGTAAAAGGGTTCGGTAAGGGCGTTAATGCCGCTAACGTTGAACTGGATGAGAGGTGAAATCTCCTGGTATTGAATTTCTACAGCCTCAATTACCTCATGACAAAACCAGAGCAAGTTTAACGGTTCTGGATGACAATTCAATTTGCCTGATTCAGCTTCGCCAATCAGCATCACTTCTTGTAAGAGCTGAATCATGTGTTTAATAGCGCTTCTGCCTCGCTGCAAACAGGCTTGCTTTTTTTCGGGAGCTACCATGATGCGATCGTAGGATTCCAGCAGATCAAAGGAGAATTGAATGGTGCTTAAAGGGTTGCGAAATTCATGGGAAACCATTGAAACAAATTGCATCTTGAAATCATGCAGTTCCTTCTCTTTTGCCAGGGCTTTTTTCATGACTAGTTCTGCCTGATGACGAGCTAGCGCAATTTCGATCGCCGTACTGAGATCTTGACTATCTATTGGTTTTACCAGGTAGCCAAACGGTTGGGTTGCTTTTGCTTGCTGAAGCGTTCTTTCATCGGCATGGGCGGTTAGAAAAATCACAGGAATGTTGTACTGGGGTTGCATTTGAGCTGCGATCGCAATGCCATCTAAAGACCCTGGAAGAACAATGTCTAGCAAAACCAGATCGGGGTGGTAGTGGGCAAGTGCGGCAAAAGCGGCGTTGGCATCACGAACGGTGGCTACTACTTCATAGCCTAATTTCAGTAAACGGCGTTTAATATCCAGCGCAATCAGTTGTTCATCTTCTACCACTAAAATTTTTGAGGGCATTGATGTTTTCCCATTTTTTATTTGTGTTAGATAAAAGTTAAGCAGCAGAACTTACGGGTGACGAAGGACTGTTAGGAAAAGTGATTTGAAAACAGGTGCCTGTATGTTGGGTCAGCTCTAATGTTCCCTGCAATTGTTCAACTAACTCACAGACGATTTGCAGCCCTAATGATTCGGTGCTGTGGATGTTTAGACCATCGGGAATGCCTACCCCATCATCGCAGACACATAATAAAAACGATTCGTTTCTTCATTGAATGTAAATAAAATCCGAATTTTTCCGGCGCGATCGCCCGGAAAGGCATGTTTGATCGCATTGGAGATCAGTTCGTTGATGATCAAGCCGCAGGGAATGACCACATCTAACCCCAACTCAACGCGGCTAACTGTGTGGTTTAGAGTAATTGGTTTCCCAATCGGGATGTAGGACTGGAACAGGTCTGTCGTTAAACTCTGAATATACTGAGCGAAATCAACACGGGCGAGGTTATGGGAGCGATAAAGATGTTCATGGATCAGCGCCATGACTTTGATGCGTTGCTGGCTTTCGCGGAAGGGTTGTAACAGTTGTGGGTCTTGCAGCGTACCTGCCTGGAGGTTGAGCAAGCTGGAGGCAATTTGGAGATTGTTTTTGACTCGGTGATGAACTTCTTTGAGTAATACCTCTTTTTCCCGGAGGGAGGCTCTTACCTGGTCTTCTGCTTGCTGGCGTTCCAGTTCGATGCGTTTGCGATCGCTCACATCCATACTGATGCCAAATAATTTAGTTGGTTGTCCCTGTTCATCGAGCATATACGCTCCCCGACTGTAGCACCAGCGAAAGTCACCGTCAGGCAACACAACTCGGTATTCAATCTCATAAATTTGTTTAGCCGTTATTGCCAACTGTTCTACCTGTTGCACGTAATGGCGATCATCAGGATGCAAGCGACTAAAAAATAACTCGTTAGTGGGAACTGGGCTAATCAGGTTTTCGGCTTGGTCTAGCACATGCCCCTGAGCGTTGGTGCGATATCCCAACAGAGCATAGTTTTCTAGTGACCAGTGTTCTTCATTGGTGGCTGAATCCCACTCCCGGGTCGCCATCTTGGCAGCAGACAGCGCCAGTCGTAGTTGGTTGGTGCGTTGCTCAACCCGTTGTTCCAGCTTTTGATTGAGTTGTTGAATTTGCTGAAACAGCGTGGCTTGCTGGATCGCGATCGCCAGTTGATCGGCTACTGCTTGAGCCAGTTCTACCTGTTCGTTTGTCCAAGTGCGTGAACGTCGATAACTGATCAGGGAAATGCAACCCCAGCTTGCTCCGTTTACCACAATTGGCACCAACAACCAGGCTCCTGGGTTGAGTAGGGCAAATTCCTGATTGATGGTATCGGTAATCTTATTGGTGTCATTCACCCGAACAATTTCTAATCGCTTGAGTTGAGCGGCAAACGGATTGTCAATATCTGGAACTTCTGTGCCTACCAGCTCTGGGGTTGTGGGGGTGTGACGATGCTGCGCGATAATTAACCAGCAATTCCGAACTGGCAAATATTGAGCAATGAGTGTCTGATCGACGTGCAGCAGTTGGGTGATTTCAACCGTGGCGATGGTGAACATCAGATCTAACTCCAGGGACGATCGCACAGCTTGAACGACTCGATTCAACGCTTGCTCCCGTTCTGCTCGTTGGCGCAATTCTTCAACCAGTTGACTTTGGCACAGGGCAACATCTACCTGGTTTGCGAGCTGTTGCAGCAGGTCAACTTCGTAATCACTCCAGTTGTGCGGACCAGTGCACTGGTGAACAATCAACAAGCCCCAGAGAGTATGGTCTTGCGTCAGTGGTACAACAAGATTTGCCCGAACTGAAAACTGTTGAAGAAATTCTTTATGACAGGTTTGAATGTCGGCTGTCAGCAGATCGGGAATGGTGCTGATCCGTCCTTGTTGGTAGCGATCGACATACAGTGCTCCGAGGCAAGGATCAACGATGCGTTGATGTAGAATCGCATATTCTGGTGAACTGACTGCTTCCGTGGTTACAATGCCCGCCCAATCCGGCTCAATAAAGTGATAAACCAGCACTCGATCTGCCTGGAGTAATTTCTGGACTTCGTTTACCGTTGTTTGTAGAACGTCTTCCAGGTTGAGCGACTCGCGAATTTTGAGGGTGATTTCGGAGAGTAACTGAGATTTTTGCCGCTGGAGTTCCCGTTCGCGCTCCATTTCTACCCGTTCGGTTACATTCAGGCAGCTACCAACGATGCGATAAATGCGTCCCTGGCGATCGCGCACAGGCGTAAGTGTTGTGATCCACCAGAGATCCTGGTTCTGAAAAGTAATTTGTTCGTCGTAGGTAATGCTGTCGCCTGCATCCACACAATCCTGGTAGTGTTGACGAACAGCCGCGGCAGCAGTTGGGGGCAAGATTTCTTCTGGTGTTTTGCCCTGTAATTGGTGCGTGGTAATTCCTGTGAATTTTTCGTGGGTGGGGTTTAGCCCAGCAAAGCGAAAGTTGCCATCGGGCAACACATCCACAATAAACAAAGATACCTGAGTGTTGTTGTAGAGACTCCACATGAAGTTATTACTTTCTGCCAGGGCAACTTCAGCCTGTTTAAGCTCAGTCAGATCATGATTAACGACAATCGCGCCGCTGATGGTGCCATCGGGTTCGATGTAGGGGGCATAGCTCACGGCAATATAATGGGGCTTGTTATCTGCATTGGTAAACCAGGCTTCGTATCGCACGGTTTCTCCAGCAAAGCAGCGATCGAGATAGGGCTTGACGGTAGACTCAAAAATTTCTTCACCCAAAAACTCGCTCACTGGACGACCCACAATTTCATCCCATTGCTTTTGCCCCCAGGTGAGATAACTCTGGCTCACCAGGCGGTAGGTGTAGTCTCGATCAACTAGCGATAGCCATTGAGGGCTGGCAGAAACTAACTGCTCATACTGGCGCAACGTTGCTTCTGTGGCTTTGCGATCGCTAATGTCAATCAAAATGCCTTGCAGCTTCTGAACTTGCCCGTTTTCAACTACTACATTAGTTTTGTCGTAGATCCACACAATCCGCCCATCGGCGGCAATCATGCGATATTCCGCGACGTGATATTGATGCTGTTCAATCTGCTGGGTACAGAAGGCAACCATGCGATCGCGATCGTCGGGATGCAAATGATCTGCCCAAAAATTAGGCTCAAACCATTGCACCAATGGATAGCCAAGAATACGCTCAGCCTGCTGACTGACGAAGGTGAAACCAAACTGCAAATCGGCTTCCCAAACGATCGCATCCACGGAGTTGACCAAGTTCTCGTATTGCTGCTGAGACTGGTGCAGAGCGGCTTCGGTAGCTTTGCGATCGCTAATATCGATCGCGGTACCAATAATTTGTTTTGGAGTGCCGTCTGTGGTGCGATTAAAGATGTTGTCTCGACTTTGTAACCAACGCCATTCCCCATCCGCGTGACGCATTCGGTACTCAATTTCAAAAACATCGTCGTCCTCTCCCTCAAGGCATTGCTCAATCTTTTCCAAGATTCTGGGAAGGTCATCTGGATGAACCAGGTTGCCGAAGAGATGATTGCCCATTGCCTGAATTTCGGCAGGAGAATACCCCAACACTTCGGCAATTTGATGATTCACATAAACATTATGGTGCTCCACCAGATCGTAAATGTAGAGGATGGCGGAGGTGGATTCGATAATCGATTGCGTGAACTGTTGATGCTCGGCTTCTAGTTGCTGAATGCGGGTGTGACATTGCTGCAACTGCTGCTCTAGTTCAGCATTACGGGCTTGTAGGCTCGCAATTTGACTTTCGGGCGATGGGGCAAAAGACGCATGAATGGATGGATCAGACATAGGGCAAGTAATGAAGCATGACGGGCGCAATCGGCTTCTATAGGTTAGCGGGAGATTTTATCAAACTCCAACCATCATTTGACTAACTTACATGATGTGTAACTATCTCGCCCTCACCTCTCCAACCCTCCTCTCCCAAATTTAGGAGAGGAGAGAGTTTATTTTCTACTCCAACTGCCGCTCTAGAGTGGCTTCCATTGTGCTGGTGAGGTAGTGCCCTGCCATGATGCCGCTAGAAAGATAGTAGGTGTTTTCATCCACCCGGTAGAGCGTTTCAAAGCCGCTGCGGCGCTGGCGATCGCCCAATACCCAATACCGCTGAACGACGGATTCTTGAGCGACCCACCCTTCGCCTTCCACTCGCCCCAACAGACTGTGCTGAAGCACAAAGGTATACTGCCGCTCTCCCAAATCCAGCCGCCCTCGATATTGTAATGAAATTTCTTCGCGATCGCTGCCCGGAAAAACGAGCTTTGTCACCATTGTGAACCAGTCATCCCGGCTCCAGGCTACCAGCGTTTTACCGATGACGGATACTGGCATTCCATTCCGCTCTAACCAGTGCCCCTGCATTGTCCAGCGTCCTGGCTGTATCAAAAAGGTGTGAGCCACAGCGTTAATCCCTTGCTTCGACGATGGATCGCCATGCTGGTCAATCGGTAACCCATGCTATCACGCATTTATGGCGCTGGGCAGAAGAGAGAGAAAAACTCACGAATCATAGACTTCGCCCATGAGCACTTCTCGTTTTGCGCCTGTAACGCTGGGTAGGTTGCCAGGAATATTGTGAATTCGCCAGTAGGCAAGCACGGCAAAGGCGATCGCTTCCTTAAAATCAGCATTTAGCCCTACTTCATCGGTGGTGAGGACGGGAGTAGCAAGTAAGTGATGCTGAATTCGCTGTTTGAGGTAAGCATTTTTGCTACCGCCGCCGCCCAAAAGCACGTAATCTGGCAGTTGCGGTAAAAAGGTTTGATAGCTGTGGGCAATGGAGACTGCCGTAAGTTCGGTGAGGGTTGCCAGAATATCAGCAGGTCGGGTAATGCCGTTTGCCTCACAATCGCGCAAGCATTGCTGCATATAGTCTGCGCCAAACAGTTCCCGACCTGTGGATTTGGGTGGAACTTGCTGAAAGTATGGTTGCTGAAGCCATTGCTGAGTAAGCGCTGTGGCAGGTGTTCCAGTTGCTGCCCAACTCCCACTTTCATCGTAGATTTTTCTACCGTCAGAAAGATAATTAACTGCTAGATCCATTAAGCTGTTGCCCGGTCCTGTATCCCAACCTAAGACTTGCTGCTCCCAGCGATCGCCCATGCGTGCAGGTAAATAGGTAACATTGCCAATGCCGCCAATATTTTGCATACAAACTGTTTTTTGGGGATGTCCCAGTAGATATGCGTCAATTTTGGGTACGAGGGGCGCGCCATGCCCTCCTGCGGCTATATCTGCTGCTCGAAAGTTACTGACGGTGCGAATTCCAGTGAGTTGGGTGATCAGATCACCCCGTCCCAGTTGCAGGCTGTACCCCAGCGAGGCAGTAGCCGGAGGGCGATGAAATACGGTCTGTCCATGAGAGCCGATAAGTTCAATGTCGAGAAACTTTTGCTGAAGTGCGATCGCGGCATTGGCAAATTGGCGAGCAATGGCATCATCTAACTCTGCCAGGGCTGCTATCGAGAGCGGTGCCCCCCCACATACGGCTAAAATTTGTTGGCGTAAATCGGTTGGGTAAGGCATGGTTTGCCCGCTTAAAAGCTCAACCTGTAAATCCGCAGTGGAACCAGAAATTTCAACTAGCGCCGCGTCAATGCCATCGATGGAGGTGCCGCTGATTAACCCAATTACCCGCATTCACTGATACCCTACGCCCTACACCCAATACCCTATCTCAAGTTGGAAACGTAATGATAAAAGTAGTTTGGTTGGAGCCACTTTCTACCGCGATCGCGGCTCCCAGATGATCGACTAACTTTTTCACTAATGCCAGCCCAATGCCAGTTCCCCCATATCGCCAGGGGTCATTATTGGGGATGCGGTAAAAGCGATCGAAGATGCGGGGAATTTCGGTATCAGGAATTTCGACCCCGGTATTGGTTACGCCAATTTGCAATCCTTCTTCCCCGGCGTTGGCAAACACAATAATGGATTCACCAGCAGGTGTGTACTTACAAGCGTTGGTTAACAACTCGTTGAGAATCTGTCCCAGGTGCGCCAGATCCGTTACTAAGGGCGGCAACCCATCCGGTAGCTGGAGTTCCAGGGTTTGTTCCTGGTTGCGAATACGCTCTGAAAATGGCTCAACTGCGTAACTAATCCAGATTTTGGGCTGCACTGTGGAAAGCATCAAGGGTTCAGTTTCAGCATCTAATCGGGACAACTTCAGGAGGTTATCGATTAATTCAATTTCGCGATCGCATTCCGTCTGCAAAATCTCAAAATACTGGCGGGCAGAGCCGGAAGAGGCATCCAATAGCCCCAACGGACGCAGCACAATCTCCAACATCTGAATTCCCATTTTGATACTTGCCATGGGGGTGCGAAGTTCGTGGGAGATGGTGCTGAGAAAATCGTCTTTAAGGCGGTTGAGCCGTTCTAACTCAGTAACCTGGGCTTGAGCTTCCTGATACAAACGGGATTGACGCAGAGCGATCGCGCATTGATTGGCAATTTGCTCTACCAGCCGAATTTCTACATTGGTAAAGATGCTGGCAACGGGCTTGAATAACCACAAATCACCCAATACTCCTTGATCATCAAAAATGGGACACGCCAGAATTGTGTGATCTTGTTCAGCTGGGCGGTGTGGGTTGGGCACTGCTAAGCAAAACTGACAGTACTGCGCCTGAAAAAGCTGTGTATAAACGTCGGCGGCAAGTTCTTGTGAAATCTGAAAGTGGGGATTTGTGGCCGCCAGGCTAGGAGAAACTGCGTATTCATGAGCAATCACACCTGACTGCAAATCAGAACTGTAGAGCGCCGCGCCGCAATATTGAACACCCAACTCCTTCCCTAACTCTGCAACAACGGTTTGCAAAATTTGGTTTTCATCTAAAGAGTCACGCACTTTATCGGTAATTCGCTTCAGCAGTGCCTCATAGCTCAGGGCTTGTTGCAGTTGGGCGGTTCGCTCTAGCACTTGCCCTTCCAGGTTTGTATTAAGCCGTTGCACTTCGGTGTATAGCTGCGACTGATGGATGGCGATCGCCAGTTGATCGGCGATCGCGCTAATCAGGTCTATTTGCCAGTCTTGCCAAACAAACGGTTGCTCATGCCGGATCAGGCTAATTTGCCCCCAAACGCGATCGTTGACTTGAAGCGGAACTTGCAACCAGGCTCCGGGGAAAGTTTCTGCCAAAATCTGGCTAAATTCATCCTCTAAAGCGCTGGCGTTATCAACCCGCAAAATTTCCCTGCGTTTAATCACCGCCGTTTGCGGATTCCCTTCGTCGGGAATTTCTAAACCCAGATAGGCAGCAGCTTGAGCTGGATTTTGGCAGTAAGTTGCCAGGTGCACCCAAACGCTCTGCTCTGGAAAGTATTGAAGGATGGTGGCTTGATCAACTTGTAAGAGTGTCCCAATTTCGGAAACAGCCGTATTGAAGATGGTGTTTAGGTCGAGCGAGTTGCGAACTGCCTGTATTACTCGGTTGAGAGACTGTTCTCGTTGGGCAAGTTGCTGCGTTTGTTGATAAAGCTGGCTTTGTTGAATGGCGAGTGAGAGCTTGGCAGAGAGCCGTGTCAGAAAGTCAACTTCCCAGGATTGCCAATCTCTAGGAGCGGCACATTGCTGCACTGCCATTAATCCCCAAAGCTGTTCTGCTTCCAGAATGGGAATTACTAAGTTTGCTTGAATTTGATACTCACGGAGTAAGGCAACAAAGCAATCGGCTAAACCAGAAGTTTGAATGTTGCTGACAATACTCACTTTGCCGCGAGCAAAGGGTAGGATGCAGGCTTCAGTTGCGAGGCAGGGATCATAAATTTGCTGCCCCAGCATGGAAGTCCAGCCAGGTTCCATCGACTCGACAATCACAAATCCGCTCCAGTTCGCCTCAAACCGATATAGGACTACGCGATCGGCATGGAGAATTTGCCGCACCTCGTTTACGGCAGTGTGGAGAATGTCGTTGAGTTCCAGTGATTCGCGGATGCGTTGGGTGATGACTCCGAGTAATTGTTCTCGCTCTGCTTGCAGGCGTAGTTCTTCTTCTACTTGTTTGCGATCGGTGATGTCGCGGCTGATGCTGAGAATGGTGATGACGCTGCCATCTTGGGCAAACTCTGGCACGATGCGGGATTGGAAGTATCGCAGTCCGTTGAGCGTGACTGCGTCAAATTCAATGGTTTGCTCTTGTTGGGTGGTAAACACCTCGTACAGTTTTTCCTCCCAAAATGCAACGAGGTTTTCTGGCATTCCCATTTCTCGATTGGTTTTACCGAGAAAGGCGGTGGCAGGAATTCCGGTGACTTCTTCGATGGAGGAGTTGATGTAAAGGTGGCGCAGGTTGCGATCGAATCGGGCAATCACATCGGGTGAGTTTTCAACCAGGGCGCGAAATTCTTCTTCTTGTTGGTAGCGGAGTTCTTCGGCTCGTTTGCGTTCGGTGATGTCTTGAAATACCAGGACTCCTCCCAAAATTTCCCCTTGACGGTTGCGAATGGGGGTAGCGGAATCGCCGATCGCCCGCTCAATGCCATCTTTAGTTCGCAGGATGCATTGCTCTGGCAAATTCACCAGTGTTCCTTCTTGCATGGCACGCAGCAGGGGATTGGCGATCGCTTCCTGCGTTTCCGAGTTCACCAGATCTAAAATTTGAGCCGCAGAAACGCCCAATGCTTCGGATTGCTGCCAACCTGTTAGCGCTTCTGCAACTGGATTCATGAAGGTGACCCGTCCATCGCGATCGGTGATAATGGTGCCGTCGCCAATGCTGGTCAGGGTGGTGGTTAACCACTGCTCTGTTTGTTCTAGTTGTTTTTCTAAGCGATGTCGTTGCAGGGCAATTCTGATGGCGGTAATCAACTCAGTTTGGTTGAAGGGCTTGACCAGATACCCAAACGGTTCTGTGGCGATCGCTCGTTGCAGAATTGCATCTTCCGTATTTGCACTTAAGTAGATTACGGGAATCCCGAACTGTTGATGAATTTGTTCAGCCGCTGTAATCCCATCGATTTCCCCTCGTAAATAAATATCCATAAAGATTAGATCGGGGTGCAAATCATTGGCAAACTGAATGGCTTCCAAACCTGTTTCTGCGATCGCCAAAATCTCATGTTCCGACCGTTCTAAGAAATCCCGAATGCTTTGAGCGGCAACTAATTCATCTTCAACGAGTAGGATTCTTGCCATAAAAGTAAGGTTCCACTGACTCAAATCAGCAGTTCTAAAAATACTATTGTTGCTAGATTGAGCGAATACTGTACAGAGAGTAATTCAGGAACTTTGTTTTAGTGGCGAATACGTGACACAAACTATTAGTTCCCTGAAAACCCTTGAAACATTCAGTTCCCAAGAAGCTGGGGGGCAGGTCACAAGTGTGGATGCACGTTGAGCAAAACCTGACTTATTCACTGGCTCAATTCAACAGAAGCGCTGAACTAAAACGCTGTTCACCAGCCAAGCCGATTTGAAAATACGAATATACCAGAATTGGCAGGAGTTCCGTCAAGCAGCTTTCCAGGTGCCATGAAAACTGATGGGCACGATCGCAGGAAGTGCCAGACGACACATTGGCTCATCCTCTAAACGGCGACTGTCAAAAATCCACAACTCGCTACGATTCTGGCGGCTGTTATACAACACAACCAAAATCCATCCCTGCGCTGGGTTGGTGGCATCGGGTGCGTAAATTGGTTCGTTGACGTAGCTGCGATCGCCTAAATTTGCCTGGGTGAGGGTGCCAGTGTGATGATCGAACCGGGCGATCGCGTCATACACCTCTGTCTGAATATCGGTTGTGGTTCTGTGAACTGTGAGGTAGGTGTAGCGGGAGGGTTGTCCTACTTCGTGGGGATGGCTAATCGGAAACTCGCAACTTTGGCTGAGGATTTCTTGCATTTCCAGAACTTTGCCACTCTGGGGAGCGAGGCGTAACTGCCAGAGTGTGGCTTTGGCAAACGTTTGGATTGTTCCTGTGGCAACTTCTTTGAGGCGCTGATTGGTTTGGAAATCGGGATAGCGAGCCATTGTGATCGAGATCGAACCATCCGGCAACTCATATCCGTTGCCAAAATGCCATTGATACCAGGGGACTGTTGTGGTGCGGCTTACCGCTTCTAGCGTGTCTCGATCAATCACTAAAATTTCAGTTCCTAGTTCTGGTTGCCATTCCATTGCATCGCTGAAGCTCTTAAGCCGCGCCAATACTGGAAGCACCTGAATCCGCACGGGAGGGATACAAAAGACCAGATACCGACCCGCGATCGCGCAATCGTGAATCAGCGGTAACCCATTGATAGGAATTGAATTTTGCTGTCGCAGAGTGCCAGTAGCATCGCTGCGATAAAGATTTAGCGTTGTTTGCCGACCGATGACTACTCCAAAATTGTAAATGTCCCCGGTTTGAGAGTCGCATTTGGGATGAGCGGAGAAATTACGTCCTTGTAAGCCATTGAGATCTTCTAGTCCAATAGTTTCGAGTGTTTTTAGATCCAGTGCATGAGGCATTCCGCCTTCCCACAACGCCAAAAGCTTATCGGGCAAGGCTAATACGGAGGTATTTGCCACATTTTTCACGTCTTTGTTGAAACGCGTCCATAGTGGACCAGGTGGCAGCATCCCGTAGTTGGCAAAGATGTAATGTCCGGCTTTTGCTTCTTCCTGAAATCCCTGTGTTTGAATGTAGCGATACAGCCCAACTGCGCCGACATCAGTGAAATGAACGCCTAAGATTCCACCATCGCCATCAAACCAGTGCCCAACTCGCAAACCACTGCGCTCTAGCTGAGCTGGACCGTTGCGATAAAGGGAGCCTCGCAACCCAGACGGAATTTCTCCTGAGAGAGCTTCTAATGAAACTGGACCAAATTCCTGGGCTGGAGTCAGGACTCCGCTTGCCCAGGCTGGAGTTTGAGTAGGTTGTAAGGTGTTGATCATCGGAACGCTTGAAATGGGTCGCTGATTTCAGTATTGCGTTTATTCGCGATCGCGCCATCTAACTCATCTGAAAAAAGCCCGTTTATCTCTGTAGCCTTAGAGCGACCCAGGGTTAAAGCCAGTATTTTGATTCAGTTCAACAATTTCATCCTCCTGGCTTTCAGCAGTCCAAAATGATCCCCGCTGCATGGTTGGCAGAGGGATGTTGAACAGGTGCGAGTCGCCCTTCTGCTAACATTCGCCGGGTGGCTTCCTCCCAACTCGGTGGTTCTATTCCTTCCTGATGCCAGTGAACCGTCGAAGCCTCATCACACCACTCCGCTAACTTGGGCATGGCTTCGCGATGAGCACCGGATCGCATATAGTTCCGCATGGAGGTTTCATCCTGCCAAACTGTGAGCGTCCAGAAAACAGAAAAGCGTTGCTGCCGGGTGAAGGTCTTTAAATTACCGGGAGCGGCCATTGATTGTTGAGAACTTGGAATTGCATGTCTAAGAAACAACGGCAGATAGAGCCAAGAACGGAGCCGTAAACGTGTTACAGAAACGAATGCCATAAGGGTGCCTCCTGAATGGTGAAGGTAAAGCGATCGCGCTATAGAACGAGGAAAATCGTCGGCTAGAGAAGAGATATGCATCTAGTTGCATATACTGCTAAACTGATTATATGCAATCAGTTTTATATGTCAATAGTTGCATATGAAGCTTTTGCCACTTTCAAATAAAGGTTCCTGTTTATGTCGTTGTCCTATGCGTTGCTGGCACTGCTGACTGATTGCCCTAGTAGTGGATATGAATTGAATCGAGCGTTTGAAAAGTCAATCGGCTGTTTTTGGAAAGCCAGCCATCAGCAGATTTATCGCGAGCTAGGAAAATTAGAAGAGCTTGATTGGGTCAACGCTGAACTCGTTCCGCAACAGGGCAAACCTGACAAAAAGATTTACAGCATCACAGATCTGGGGCGACAGGAACTTACAGTCTGGATTACGCAGCCCTGCACTATTTCGCCAGTAAAAGAAGAAATCTTGGTCAAACTATTTGTGGGTAATTTGGTTGAGCCAGAGGTATTACGAACCCATCTAAAAAACCATCGTCAACGCTACGAAGAACGGTTGGCGCTGTATCGCATGATTGAAGCAAAGGGATTTTCGGATGTGCAGCGTCTTTCAGTCGAAGATCATTTTCGCTATCTCACATTACGTTGCGGCATTCGAGATGCAACCAGTTGGATTGCTTGGTGTGATGAGGTGCTGGAGTATCTGGGAACGTTGGGTCATGGGTAATGGAATGGGTGATGGGGATGGGGTGTAGGGAGTATGAGGATGAGGAGGTAGGCATTGGAGATTAAAGATTGAGGAGTTGGAGAATTTTGCATTTTGCATTTCTCTCTTATCTCCTCTGCCTTCCTTCTCCCTCTAGAATCTAAAATCATCAATCTAAAAGCGTCCTGTTATGACGAGTTTGAATTTTTGCATTGTGGATGTGTTTGCTGAAACGAAGTATGCAGGCAACCAGTTAGCGGTGTTTACGGATGCTGGACACTTATCGACGGAGCAAATGCAGGCGATCGCGAAGGAAGTGAATTTTTCAGAGACAACCTTTATCCTGTCGCCAGAATTGTGTGAGGGTGGCTACAATGTGCGAATTTTCACGCCTGCGAAGGAGTTGCCGTTTGCCGGACACCCCACGTTAGGAACGGCATTTGTGTTGCAGCAGGTAGTGGTTCGGCAACCTGTAGAGCAGGTGAATTTGAATTTGCAAGTGGGGCAAATTCCGGTGACGATCGCCTACCAAGATGCGGTTCCGGATGTGCTCTGGATGCGACCCAACCCACCGATGTTTGGGAAAACCATTGCTGCAGACGCGATCGCGCCTGTCCTGACTTTAGATTCTCAAGAAATTGACTCGCGCTTTCCCATTCAGGAGGTTTCGACAGGGGTACCTTTTTTGATTGTGCCGCTCAAGTCTTTAGAGGCATTGCAGCGGATTCAAGTCAACACCGAACGCCTGAAGACACTAGTGGAACATCTACACGCCAAAGAGGTGTTTGTTTTTTGCCCAGAAACGCGCGATCCCGCCAACCACTTTAGCGCTCGCATGTTTGCACCCCTACTGGGAATTCCTGAAGACCCGGCAACGGGGTCTGCCAATAGCTGTTTTGCGGGCTATTTGGTGGAACATGGGGTGCTGGGCAGTGGGGCTACCCTTGCGGTATCTGCAAAGCAGTGCGCGGTGCGGGTTGAGCAGGGCTATGAAATGGGTAGACCGTCGCTGCTGTTGCTAAAGGCAGAAAAAACCAATGGGCAAATTGTCGTATCAGTGGGTGGCAAGGTGGTGTTGGTAGCGAGAGGTGAGTTTGTTTAGTTAGAAATCAAAGTAGATGTAGGGTAAAGCGCCTTGTGGAGCTAGTAGCCAAACTGCAAATAGGCAGGCAGGCACCAGCATTAACTTCACGTTCCAGTTGAGTTGGAGTTTGAGGATGCGATCGAAACTGTAGGCGATAAACATCACGGCGACAATCAGTCCTAGCAATAGCCAAACCTGCAATGGTTGTAAGCCGATCGCTTCCAGGTAAACTTTTTGGGAAAACTGGGCATCGGCGGGATGTCCAATTAACCGAGTGAAGACTAACCAGGAATCTTTTAAGTTGGGTAATCGAAAGAAAATCCACGTAGTGAAAACCATTAGTTGGGTAAGTACCCAGGCAATTAAAATCCCAGATGGCTTTTGCCAAAACGACTTTAGGCGTTCAACCCGGTTAGAAATCGCATCAGTTAAGCGATGAATCACTAACGCCACGCCATGCAGTAAGCCCCAGACGACAAACCCCCAGGCGGCTCCATGCCAGATACCCGCGATCGCCATGACAATTAGCAAATTCCAACAAGTACGGAACAAACCCCGCCGCGAGCCACCCAACGGAAAATACAGGTAGTTCCGCAGCCAGTCGCCCAGAGTCATGTGCCAGCGCCGCCAAAAATCGGCAATGCTAGTTGTGAGATACGGAAAGTTGAAATTTTGTGGCAAGTGGAAACCCAGCAACACTGCAACCCCGCGCGCCATGTCTACGTAGCCGCTAAAGTCCAGGTAAAGCTGAAGTCCATAGGCAAAGGTTGCTAGCCAGAGGTCACCACTGCCTGCCCGCTGCATATTTTGAAAGCTCAGGTCTACTAAAATGCCAATGTTGTCTGCCAGTAACCCTTTTTTGATAGCACCACAGGCAATCAGCCATAATCCTTCGGCAATGCGATCAATTGTGGGGCACTTCTGCGTTTGCATCTGAGCCGCGATCGCATGGTAGCGCGTGATAGGACCCGACAATAGCTTGGCGAAAAAGAGTTTGTATGCCGAAAACTTGAGGAACTGGGGAGCGGCAGGTGCCCCCCGGTACACATCCACCAGATAGGCAATGCATTCAAAACAGAAGAAACTGAGGCCGATCGGGGCAATTAAATTTTCGCTAGTCCACCCTGCGATCGCTTCTGCTGGTGCCCAGCCAAACGCCTGTCCCACCGTATTTAGCGTAAATGGCACATATTTAAAGCTAAACAGCAGCAGCACATTTAGCCCAATCCCAAACCACAGCAACCGCAGCCGTCGCCGATTCCAATCTTCCTGGGCAAATTGCCAGTCATCTACGCGCCAATCGGGTGGTAGAGCCAGCGATCGCCCAATGTGGTAATTAATCCAGGTGCCCGCCAACAGCAACGGCACATATTGCACCTGAAACGAGGCATAAAACACCAGGCTGGCAATCACCAACAGCCCCATCTTCCGCTGGGGGTCGTCTACCGACCAGTAGAGAGTGATGACGCACAACAGGAACAACGCAAATGGAATAGAAATAAAATTCATGGGACGGTTATCTCAGATAGCCCGATCTCAAATGGCAGCTTAAACGGGAAGATTATAGTGAAAGTCTACGGATTGAGCACAAATTTTCCCTTAATTATTTGCAACGTTCTGTAAATCATTCATCCGGAAGATTCACGTCATAATCTGGTTCCTCTTCCCACTGCGTTGATACACTAAACACTGTATTCCACCCAATGGTGCTGCCCGTGTTAGATGAACAAGCCAAGAAAGTGATGCTGCGTAAGATTCCTCACGGACTTTACATCTGTGGGGTAAAAGATGGCGACGAGGTCAACGGCTTTACTGCAAGTTGGGTGATGCAAGCCTCTTTTGTGCCGCCGCTCATCGTGAACTGCGTCAAAAACGACTCGAAATCTCACGCGATGATCAAATCCAGTGGTGTATTTGCCCTCAGTTTTCTAGAAGCGGGGCAGAAGGAGATGGCGCAAACCTTCTTCAAACCACAGCGACGAGTCGGTAACAAGTTTGAAGACGTGGAGTTTTACACGGGTGAAACTGGTTGCCCAATTATCTCCGATTCCCTCGGTTATGTGGAATGTCGCGTTGTGGGGGCGGTTGAGCATGGGGACCACACTGTGTTTGTGGGTGAAGTGATCGCTTCAGGTATTCACCGCGAGGGCGACCCACTGTTGCTGGAAAGTACAGGCTGGCAGTACGGAGGTTAGCAATGCCATTCATTAAAGTGCAAACCTCTGTCTCTGCCGTGCAAAAGGCTGAAGTTGAGACGCTGCTCAAAACTCTGTCAGCTAGTTTGGCAAAGCATATAGGTAAGCCAGAATCTTATGTGATGACGGCGTTTGAACCGAATGTGTCCATGACCTTTGGCGGCACCACTGACCCAGTTTGCTACGTTGAGGTGAAAAGCGTGGGAACGATGAGCGCTGCCCAAACGAAAGCCATGAGTCAGGATTTTTGCCAGACAGTGAGCGCCGCGATCGCTGTTCCTCCCAACCGCATCTACATCGAGTTTGCCGATGCCAAAGGCTATATGTGGGGCTGGAACGGTTCAACCTTTGGTTAAACAGGAATGAGGAATCCGGGAATGGGGTATAGGGTAAAGAGGAGCGTGAGGCAAAGGGGATAGGCGGTTAGGCAAAGCTTCGCACCCAATACCCTAAACCCTTGCTCAACATCCAAGAATTGCTTGTTGCATAAAATTCGTACAATCCTCCGTAAAGATAGGAAGAGTGCTTCGTCAGAGCTATTAAAAGTAGCATTTATCCGGAACAGACTCCGTACCCGATGTTGTGACTGATAGTTGTTGATGAACTGAAAATCGCGGATGCACTGTATTACTCCGTTGATGTTTTGAGGATGACCCCTGAAGGAAACTGTGAAACCCTCACCTCATTCTGAACAATGCCATTTTCCCAATCGTGTGAAATGGTCAAACTCTGGGAATTCTGAGTTCAAGCGCTTGCAGAGTTAATGCATCGGGTGCCGAGTTGTTCAACCCCACAACGAAATTTCATTCAATCTAATTCTGAGGAAATCAAGAATGTCTGGAAAGAAACTGCTTCTTCCTGCTGTTGGTGCTGCGGTATTGGTTGCAGGCGGTGCCGCCGCCTATCTACATTTCAAAGGTCCTGCCAAAGATGGCACTACGCCACTTGCGATCGCCAAAACAATCCCCGATGAAGCTTATCTGACCGCGTTTATCTCCAGTGATCTGCAAACCTGGGCAAAGCTAGACCAGTTTGGTACTCCAGAAGCTAAGCAGCTTGTATCCAAAGGGTTGCAAAACATGGAGAAAGATCTGCTGGCGAAAAATAACATCAACTTTGATAAAGATATTAAGCCCTGGATTGGTAACGGCATGGTGGCGCTGCTGCCTAATGATGGCAAACCTGACGAACCCAGCACCCTGATTGTGGTTAACATTCGCGACAAAATTGCGGCTATGCAGTTTGCTGGTAAATTAGCAAGCCAAGGCGGCAAGAGCAAGGAAACTGACTACAAAGGCAACAAAATTTTGATCAGCGAGAATAACTCCACCTATGCCACGGTGATGAAAGATTTTCTCATGGTTGCCTCGGATCAAAAGACGATTGAAGCAGCAGTTGATACGGCTCAAGGTGCGCCTTCCCTTGCTTCCAAGCCCGGTGCAGAAGGTGTGTTGAGCAAGGGTGTGGATATTCCCAACGCGATCGCCCAAGTGTACCTGCTCGATTACTCCGAAGCAGCACAAAAGCTGATGAACATTTCTGACCAGGAAGCCACACCCCCCGTTAACTTAAAAGAGCTGAAAAAAGTGCAGTCAATGGTGGCTGGCATTGGGGTGGATAATGAAGGACTGCGGATGAAAGCTTCGGTAGTCATGAGTCCCGATGCTCCTAAGTTTGAATACCAACCTGTTCCCGGCAAAGTGGTGGCTCAGTTCCCGGCAGAAACCATCGCCATGATTAGCGGTGGTAACATCAGCCGCATCTGGGCCCAAGCAACTCAACAGGCAAAGTCTGATCCCACGACCGAACAAGCCCTTAACACGGCGCGCGAATCGGTCAAATCGGCAAACTTTGATCTCGACAAAGACATTTTTGGCTGGATGGATGGCGAATTTGGACTTGCTATTGTTCCGTCTGATCGCGGCATTCTGGCACAGGTCGGTGTGGGTGGCGTGATGGTATTTGACACCAGCGATCGCAAAACCGCCGAAGCCACCTTCGCCAAACTAGATGAATATGCCAAATCCAATGCCATGCTGGTTCAACAGCGGGATGTACAAGGCAAGAAGGTCACCGAATGGAGCAGCCCAATGGTGCCCGGAGCGTTGTTAGGGCATGGCTGGTTGGATAACGATTCCCTGTTCGTGGCGCTGGGTGGACCGATGGTAGAAGTTGCCACCGCCAAACCCAGCCAAGCCCTCGACAGCAGCAACAACTTTAAAGCCTCCGTTGGCTCTCTCCCCAAACAAAACCTGGGCTACTTCTACCTGGATATGGATAAAACTATGACCCTGGTGAATCGGTTTGCTGCCATGAGCCAATCCTCCATTCCACCCGAATCGGCGGCGGTGCTCAATTCCATCAAGGGCATCGGCATGACTTCCACCCAGATCAATGCTTCTACAGGCGAGGTGGATATGTTGCTGGCGCTGAAGAAGACGAAGTAACAGAGGTTGCTGCATGAGCGCTGGGAGCTAATACTTTAAGCAACACACTGCTACCCAGCGCAAACGAGGCATCTAATAAAAATTCTCGGCGGGTGTATCGTCTTGCCATTAAAATCCACTCCTGAACGAAAGCTGCAAGCTTATTGTACGGGTTATTCACGGCTCTCATCTGGAGAGCTTTTTTTGTTGGCTGATTTTTTTAAGCGTTCTTCAAGCGTTCTTTAAGCCTGCTTCAAATTGAAGATGTTGTCCGGATGCTTAAAACACACCCTGTTTAGTGAAGCAGGTTGGCTGATTAGGCATAGAAAATTTTTGACCCGTTGATGAATTACACGCTTTGGAGTTGATGATTATGGCAAGTCATTGGGCGATCGCAGTTGGAATCAATCACTATCTCCAGATGGAGTCGCTGCCGTATGCAAAACAAGATGCCAATGCAGTGCGGAATGCACTCCTTCAAAGTTCAACGGTTCAGCAAGTTTGCTATTTTGCAGATGATTCCCAAAATATGACTTTGGATGAAGGAATCACCATTCTCACACACCCTACCTTCTCAAACCTGAAGCAGTTTTTACAAGTTCGATTTGCAAATCCATTTTTAAGTCCAGAGGATACCCTCTGGTTCTTTTTTAGCGGGCATGGGTTGCACTACGCTAACCGAGATTACTTGCTGCCAAGTGATGCCGATCCAGAAAATCCAGAAAATACCGCGATCGCCGTTGAAAATCTGGTGGAATGTTTGCGTCGTTGCGGCACTAGCAAGATTGTTTTACTAATCGATGCCTGCCACACAAAAACTCAAAAGTTTGGGCAGGGATTTGGCACCGACCCGGAGGGAGTGATCACCCTTTTTGCCTCGGACTACAATCAACTGTCGCAGTCAATTCCAGCATTGCAGCAAGGTGCGTTTACTGTTGCCCTGTTAGAAGGATTTCAATCGCTGAGTCGTTACAAGAATGCTAACTTGGAGCATTTGTATCTCTATTTACGCGATCGCCTACCCAAACTCAGCCTCCAGCATGGACAACCGATTCAAATACCGCGCTTGCGGCAAGATTTAGCCCTATCGCCAGAAACAATTTCTATTCCGCGAGTGGCAACTAAACGCGCTGGAGTGTTTGACTGGCTACTCAACTGGAAACATATCAGTGCCGCCAATATGGGTTCTGTGGTACTGTCACCTGAAACAGCTCAGTCACCTTTCTGGAAGGTGGCGGCTGGTTTGGGGGTTGCCAGTATGTTGCTGGGCGTGACGGGCTACGGTGCATTCCAGGAGGCGAGCCGCTTAACACCTTTCAATCAATCCAAGCCTGAAAAGACGACGAACCAATCCTCCTCAAAAGCCGCCTCAGCAAAACTCAACTCTCAAGCGGCTGCCAATGCCGACGCATCCAGTCTGCCGGATTTACTCAGTTCTAGCGATTTAGATTTCAAAAACAACCCAATTCTGCGAGTTCCAAAACCGGGAATTTATTATACCGATGAGCCACAATTTAGCGCCTCGCGGCGTGAGATTGGCAAACGAGGAAATCGACTGTGCATTAAGTTGATTAATGGCTCTAGAGATCCCGCGACGCGATCGCAGGTGATTGTCAGCAGTATTTCGCCTCGTCAGGATGGGTTTTATATTGATGCCACTCGCGAAAAGCTACGGATGAACAATGTTTACACCGAGTTTGGCGATCGCAAGAGCGTTTGGCAGCGGTTAGAGCGAGAGGTGGATGAAACAGGTTTGATGGGCGATTGTCTTGCAGCGCAATCAAGCTTTGTGCGGCAGGCAAAGGGCGAATAGCGCAACTAGACGGCTAGAGTTAAGAAGTTTTGGGCAGGCAAGCCCCTGTCCTACCCTATACTGTTTGGGAATTCTTAACTTGCGCGATCTACGGATGCATGGGTGCCGATTCCTCTAAAATTGCCGATTCTGCGAAAACGGTTGCTTCTGGAAGCCGCATGGCAACAGGAACAATTCAAGTGTTTCTAGCAGAGTCGCTGTTGCTACCAACGGGATTGGTAACGGCGGCGTTTTTAACTCGGCAACTGGGTCCAGAGGGGTACGGTGTATTGATGCTGGCGACCACCATCATCTCCTGGATTGGATGGAGTATTACGTCTGCCTTCACACGTACCACGATCAAGTTCATTGGTGAAGCGGAGGATTGGCAAGCGATCGCCTCCACGGTTTTACAACTGCATTTGTTGTTGGGCATGGCCGCCGCCGCTGTTGTGGGGGTGTTTGCCCAAGTGATTGCCAATGCCCTGGGAGAACCCGGCATGGCAGCCTACTTGCGACTCTTTGCCCTGGAAGTGCCAATTTTCTGCCTTACCTATGCCCATCGCAGTGTGTTGGTAGGGCTGGGAAAGTTTTCGCAGCGGGCGATCGCGACGGCTGTCCGCTGGGTGGCGCGGATGGTGCTGATTGTGGCATTTGTGGGTGCAGGGTTGTCTCTATGGGGGGCGATTTTAGGAAGTGTGGCATCGGCGATCGTTGAACTGGGCGTTTGCCGGATGTATGTGCATCCCCCATTGATGCATTCGTCTCGTTTTCCCATGCGAAAGCTGTGGGGCTACGCGGTGCCGTTGTTTCTGCTGGCGCTTAGTTTGCGGCTATACGACAAACTTGATCTGTTCATGCTGAAACTGTTGGGGGGTACAGCCGCCGAAGCCGGATTTTACGCCACTGCCCAAAATTTGTCGTTGATGCCAAGCCTTTTTACTCTGGCATTTGTGCCCCTGCTGCTGTCTACCCTGACGCGCATTCTGAGTACGGGTGACCAGTCTAAGGCGCAACATCTCAGCCGCGATGCCATGCGTTTAGTGCTGTTGCTATTGCCGTTTGCGGCACTGGGATCGGGGTCTGCGGCGGAAATTATGGCGCTGCTGTTTAGCTCCACGTTTTTACCTGCTGCACCGCTGTTTGCGCTGCTGATTTTTAGCGCGGTGGCAATGGCAATGATTGCTGTGACCACGGCGATTCTCACAGCTGCCAGTAAACCCACCTGGACGATCGCTCTAGCGGGACCAATGGTGCCTGGAGCGATCGCCGCGAATGGGTGGATCATTCCCCGTTTTGGCTCCATCGGCGCGGCAACAGTAACTACTACAGTGGCGACGCTCGCGGCGATCGCCACAATTGGGGCGGTGCATCGCATTTGGAAGATTGTTCCACCAATGGCTTCCTTGATCCGTAGCCTGGTTATGAGTGGGTTGGTATACGGGCTTGCCAGCCTTTGGACAACGATTGGATGGTGGCTGGTCGTTAAACTTGTGTTGTTGAGCAGTTTGATTCCAGTAGGGTTGGTGCTACTGGGCGAACTGAGCGATCGCGAACTAGGGCTGTTGCGATCGGCAGTTGACTCGGTGTTCAAAAAATGTCGTCCGCATTAGTCAGTATGGATTTAACTGATCTGCCGTTTGTTTCAGTGATTGTTCCAGTGTTCAATGACGCGATCGGGCTAAAGCGCTGCCTGCAAGCATTAGAGCAGCAAACCTATCCCCAGCATTTGTATGAAGTGGTAGTGGTGGATAATGGCTCGGACGTGGATCAAGGCATTGCTGAGGTGGTGGCTGCCTTTCAGCAAGCGACACTGATGTATGAGAGCCAGCCTGGTTCCTACGCTGCTCGCAATCGAGGCATTTCAGTAGCGAAAGGTGAAATCTTGGCATTCACCGATGCCGACTGCATTCCCGCTCAAAACTGGTTAGAACAAGGGGTGAAAACGCTGTTACAGCATCCTGAATCTGGTTTTGTTGCGGGCAGAATCGACATTTCGTTTCAAAAACCTGATCATCCCACGTCAATTGAGCTTTACGAGAGTTTGTGGTATGCACTGCCACAACAGGAATTTGTAGAGAATCATCACTTTGGCGCAACCGCAAATGTGCTGACCTTTGCCAGTGTAATGCAACAGGTTGGGGGGTTTGATGCGTCGTTGAAATCGAACGGCGATCGCGAATGGGGGCAACGAGCGTATCAAGCTGGTTATCGTCCGGTTTATGCCGAAACCGCTTGCATTACCCATCCAGCCCGGCATACCTTATCCCAACTTCACTCCAGGGCGCGGCGTATTGCTGGGGGGCGCTACGACTTACAGCAATGCTATCCCCTTCTCAAGCGAAACAGTTTGTTTGTAGTAGGTATTGTGAAGTATTGCTTTGCCCCATTTTTGATGATGGGATTTAATCTCTTCTGCGATCGCCGCCTCAAAACCACGCAGCAAAGAATCCAGATCTCGCAGCTCATGTTTTTTGTCTCCTGTGTTTACATTCGCGAGATGCTCCGCCTTAAATCTGGCAAACCATCGCATCGAGGTTAATGGAGAATAGGGAGGGGAGGTAATGGATAATCGGAAATTGCTGCCTTCTGTCTTCTGCCTTTCTCCTTCGTCAGGCAACTAGTGGATGACACAAATCATCCTGAAGTGCCAATTCTTGCAGTTCTGCCTGCCGAATTGCTTCCTGCATCACGATGCGAACATCTTGCTCATGGGTGTAATGCTTCAGCCAACGCTGTGCCTCATTCCCTTCCCGCAGAATTTTCTTCAAAGGCAGCAGAAAACAGCTAAAGCCATGTTGCTTTGCGGTGCTCCAAACCTCCTGATAAAGCGACTCAATCCAGTCGTGGGCTAAGATAGGTTGACCATCTTTCCAATGGCGCAAAGTTGCATCCAGGCTGAGTTTTGCCGCTGCCATTTCGTTTTCATCCGTGAGGGCAACTAAATCCTGCGATCGCGTTGTGGCTGGTAATTCACTCAGCAACAAGGGATCAAGTGCCGGATTTTCCAACATTTGTAGCAGTCGAGCTTCTAAGAGAGCCGTAATTGCCAACAGCGCCACTGGATCGATCACTAAGTCACAAATCCGCAGTTCCAAACGGTTGAGGTTATAGGGACGGCGATCACCATTTGGCCGCACCGAACTCCACAAATGCCGGACATTCTGCATGGTTCCAGCGGCTAATTGCTCCTCCGTCCAACGAATAAAATGGGCATGGCTTTCAAACAGTGGCACAGACTGAGGAGTTTTCGGAAATAATTGCCACCGAGTTGAGTGATAACCCGTCGCCTTGCCATCTAAGAAAGGTGATGCAGCGCTTAAAGCGAGGTAAAGCGGTGCCTCCAAGCGAATTAACCGACAGGCTTGCAGTAATTGTTCAGGGTTATAAATTCCTATATTGATGTGGATGCTGGCAGTCACAACTCGCGTGCCGTAGGTTTGTTCGATATAAGAATGATAGGGGTTACCCGGATCAGAACGGTGAAACTGCTGCGAACCGCCCAGAGACAAAGTGCTACCGGGGATTAATGTGTAGTTGCCAAGTTGCTTGAGGTATTGCCGCAAGCGAAATCGAGGACGCACCAAATCACAGAGAAGCCTTTCATACCGATGACAGGGGGGAGTGGTGTATTCCACGTTGCGACTGTCAGGTTCTCGAACAAACCCGTCTAGTTCTGACACAATCTTGTCGGAAAGACCAACAATATCGCCTTCAGGGGTGCTGGTGTAGATTTCAACTTCAAACCCTTTGGATAGCACTGCCGTTCCTCCCGTAGATACGAGCTTCCTTTAACAGTATCGAGGAAACAGGAGCCAAGCGATTCAACCTGAAGGTTAAAGACAGATGAAGGAAATGGCACTTATCTAATGCTAGCCAGCCAGAGTAACCGCCGCTGCTATATCTTTTTTGGCGATCAAGAGTGATTTCTGCATCCGACTTTAGGAGTAGAGAAGGGATTTAAAAGAGTGACTTTTAGGGAAGTCAAGACATAAATGTTAAAGCCGCATTGATTTGTTGAAATATTGGCATCATGGAGCATTTTTAGGGTAGTCAATTGATGCGTTTTTATGGTTCAACAGTAATAGGGCATGGTTGAAGGTATCTAGTAATGAAAACACCGATTGAAAGAAAACAAGGTAAATCTGGTAAGGAAGCAAATTCAGAACAGTCTGAGTTTGACTTTGAGCTTTGGGCAAAGCAGGTGCGTCCTCAGTTGCTTGCTTCCTTGCAAAAACGTGGGATGAGATAGCTTCACGCCAGGCATTTCTTCACCACTCAACTCAAAAAATCTTTAAGCTATAGCCTCCTGCGATCGCATTAGAGTTCACCTTGAGCTCACTATTCAGCGCAGGAGGTTTCATAATCGCCATCCTTTTGTAGGTTCCATGTCTGACTTCAGTTCCCCTGGAAACTGCGTGTGGGTATGCCAGAACCGCACTTGTAAAAAGCAAGGTGCTTTAGCCGTGTTTCACGCGTTTGAAGCGCTCCAGTTGCCAGGGTGGGCAATTCTTAAGAGCCAGTGCATGGGGCAGTGCGGGAATGGTCCGATGGTGCGAGTATTACCTGGTGATATTTGGTACTGGCGGGTGCAGCCGAAGGAGGTTGCCGCGATTGGTGAGCGCCATCTGCTGCACGGTAACCCTATACAGGCAATGATGTACCCGCCTTTTGTCCGTGGATGATGAGGTCCAAAAACTCAGGCAGATAGTTAACTTTATTCCAAGCGTTCCCTTCGTAGAAAAGGAACATCTACCAGTGTGGCGGTTTGCTCACCAACCTGAACCTCTAAGCCTGCGCCGCCTGCTTTGGTGCGAACATAGCCCAACCCAAACAAGCCTGTCTCGCTGTTGGTCACGCTGGTTAACACGCCAATTTTTTCTTCTTTCAAGGTAATAGGGGTGCCGGGTGTTGCCTGTGCTGTTAACTGCATTCCCCAAATTTGCTGCTTTACGCCTTTGTAAGTATCGAGGCGAGCGATGGTTTCCTGCCCGATGTAGCAGCCTTTGTTGATGGAAATTGCTTGCCACAGACAAGCTTCTACAGCGTTGTAGTCGTCCGTGAGTTCGTGATCAGGACGGGGTCGCCCTTGCTGAACTCGTAGTTGCTCCCAAACACGATCGCCCATTGGTACTGCCCCACCTGCCAATAATGCGTCCCAAACATTTGCTGCCTTTTCTACATTCATCAAGAGCGTGTAGCCCTCGGTTACCAAGCCACTGCCTACGGCGACCCGAACTGGTTGCCCTGCTAGCATTACTACTTGATGACTGGCATAGGGGCGATCGCGTAGGGGTACAACCCCTAATGTTTCCAACAATGAGTGACTTTCTGGTCCAATCAGGTTGAACATCACGGTTTGCTTGGTAATATCCTGAAGTTTGACCTTGTCTCCAAAGAAAATATAGCGATCGAGCCATTTCATCAGATAGTCGCGTCGATTCGGTGAAACGACGACAATCACTGCATCTTCCAAGACATAAGCGGTTGCCAGATCAATTGTGCGAGCGGTAGATGTGACAAAGATTGTGTCGCAGCCCTCTCCGGGTTGGCGCGTGTTGAAGTCGTTGGTGCTCTGGTTATGCAGGAAGGTTTTGCGATCAGCATCGGTGAGTTGAAGCCGTCCCCAGTGGGAGCGATCGCATACAGCAACTCCGGTTTGGACTGCTTTCAGCGCGATCGCATCATTACCAAAACTGATTGGGATTGCCGCATTTTCCTCAAACACGGCACCTGCCTGTAATTGACTGTCTTGTAGCGGTTGAGTCATCACGGATTTGCAATTGCACTGTCTTACCAGGCTCTAGCTTATCGTGATTGGGTAGACCTCTCCCTCCCAACCTCCCTCTCCGACGCGGAAAGGGAGGAGCCACGAAAATCTTGAATTTGAAGTTCTTCTCCTTGAGAAGAGGGATTTAGGGATAGGTCAAAATCAGCATTCATCGAAGTCACATTAGCTTCTCGTGATTGGGGCATGAACTTGGTTCTCATCCCCCCTGCCCCCAGCCTTAATAATTGATAGGCACTATAAGATAAGCGGGTAAGGGTGTTGTAAAGATGATTGCTCTCTTTTTTACATTTCCTAGATGAAATCAGGTGCTTGCTATGCTGCGATCGCTCACTCTACTCACGATTGCAACTCCCCTCCTCCTGAGCGGTTTGCTGGTGTCTCCGGCTTTGGGGCAAATTGCTGGCGATGGCAGTTTAGGTACGCAGGTCAACGGTTCGCTGACAAACCCCTGTAATGGCGGCATTTGCTTCATTACCAATGGCTCTCCACGAGGCAGCAACCTGTTCCATAGCTTTCGCCAATTCTCGTTACGTAATCCGGCTGACTTTGCCGCGTTTCTGACGGCTCCAACCATTCAAAACGTGATTGTGCGAGTTACTGGAACGGGAGATCCCTTCGTTTCTACGATTAACGGCACCATCATTACCAGTAATCCCGCCAACTTTTTTCTGCTCAACCCCAACGGCATTGTATTCGGTCCGGGAGCCAGCTTGAATGTCGGTGGTTCGTTTCTGGCAACGACTGCCGATCGCTTGCTGTTTCAAAACGGGATTGAGTTTCGTACTACCGATTCGGCTCCCCTGCTGACGGTGAATGTTCCAATTGGGTTGGGCTTTACGGGAACACCAAAATCGATTCAAACGCGATCGTCCCTGCTGTCAACCGCTATCGACAATGACTTTAATAGTTTCACATTGGTCGGCGGCAACATTCAGCTAGATAACACGCTGATTCAATCTCCCGGACAACGGGTTGAACTGGGCAGCGTTGGAGCACCTGGTACTGTGGGGCTAACTCTGCAAAACAATCGGTTGCAACTGGCGTTTCCTACTACGCTTGCCCGTGCAGATATTGCACTAACCAATAGCTCAAGTATTGATGTGCTAGCAACTGGCGGTGGTGAAATTGCCCTTACAGGGCGCAACATTACTATGAGCGGCAACAGCTCTTTGAATGCAGGTATTGCCTTTAGTTCCGACTTCACTCCACTGAGATCGGGCGATATAACACTGGATGCCACTGGCGCGATCGCAATTACGGGTGGTGGCGTGTTCAACCAAATTCTTCAGGCGTTTGGCGTGTCAGGCAATATCCAAATCAACGCCCGCTCGCTGACGTTGCAGCAGGGGGGGCAAATCAACACATCTAATGTCCTCGGCTTGGGCAAAGGCGGGAACATTACGATTCGCATTCAGGATGGGATTGTGGCGGATGGGGTGAGTGAACGTGACCCCGCAACCGGACTCATCAACACATCGGGGATCGGAAGTGTGGTGTTTGGGTTAGGAGTCGGGGGAGACATCAATGTTTCCGCTGCTTCTCTGCGATTTACCAACACCGCCCAAATCAATACCTCGGTGGTGGGCATTGGTACGGCTGGCAATGTCACGATTCAGGCGCGAGATGGGATTTTCTTTGATGGCAATAATCGTACTCCAGCGATCGCTGGAGCAAATGCCTTTGCGGGAATTGGCAGTGTGGTGGTTGGGTCGGGGCAAGGCGGCAATATTCAAGTTTCAACTGGGTCGTTGAGCTTTGTGGGAGGTGCCCAAATCAATGCCTCGGCGGGGGGACTCGGCGGCATTGCCGGAAATGTCACGATTCAGGCACGCGATACCGTTTTGTTTGACGGCATTCGCACCAGCGAAGGAGCCGAGGGAGGTATCTTCAGTGCGCTGCAAGCCTTCTCTGGTCGAGGGGGTGATGTGCAGATTGAGGCAACCCGATTAACCGTTGCCAATGGTGCTCAGGTCAACACCTCAACCAGAGGAATAGATGGAGACGGGGGAAACATTTTCATTCGGGTGGATACGTTGAATGTGTTGAATGGAGGGTTACTGGGTAGCATTACAACCAGCAACGGCAAGGCTGGCGATGTCACGGTTCAAGCGCGGGGAACGGCGCTGTTTCGGGGAGCCGATACCGGAATTGTGACAACGAGTGGGAGTGATGGGCGGGGTGGAGACGTGAGCGTAACGGCGAACTCCCTGGTGCTTGGGGATGGAGCGATTCTTTTCAGTGGGGCGGCAGGTGCAGGTAACTCTGGCGCGATCGCAATTCAGGCTCAAAACAATGTTTTGGTTGAGACAGGCTCCAGCATTTTGACAACGACGTTAGGAAACGGTCGGGGCGGAGATTTGTTGATTCAAGCCGATGCGTTCACCCTGAGAGATGCAGGCATGATCACTGGAACGCTAGGTTCTGGAGATTCGGGTAATCTTACTCTGCGTGTCAACGGGCAACTGGAGTTGGCGAATGGCACTATATCGAGCGGTAGTTTTTTCTTTCGAGACCTTTTGGTTGTGCTTCAGCGTACTGGAACGATTAATCAACTGAATCCGGTTGAGGTCAGCCAGGCGATCGAATTTATCAACACTCTGGGGCAAAACGCAGGCACTTCGGGAGACATTAACATTGAGGCACGGTCAATTCGGCTCAATCGCGGCAGTTCCATTGCTGCCTCAGCCGTGTCTGGTAAGGGTGGAAATATTCAACTGAAAGCTCAAGAGTTACTGCTGCTGCGGCGGAATTCAACCATCACGACGCAATCTGGAATCCTCTCTAACACGGCAACTGGGATCGGGTTTGGCGGCAGTGGCGGCAATATCACCATTAACGCGCCGTTTGTGGTGGCCGCTCCCCTGGAAAACTCGGACATCATTGCCAATGCTTTTGGTGGCGCAGGGGGACGGCTCACGATTAACGCTCAAGGCATCTACTGGCTCACGCCACGATCGCGGGCTGATTTAGAGCGATTACTGCGAACGCGGAATCCTTTTGAACTAGATCCGCAACGATTACCAACGAATGACATTACCTCGTTTTCCCAATCCAACCCCGCGATCGCCGATCAGGTATTTATCAACACGCCTGATGTAGATCCCAGTCGAGGGCTACAGCAACTTCCCTCATCTTTGATCGATCCCGCTCAACAGGTTGCCCAAACCTGTAATTCTAGAAACACGCAACGGGCTGGTTCTTTCACCTTAACTGGACGGGGTGGCTTACCTAGCAGCCCAACAGAGCCACTATCCGATGAGATGGGCCTGGCTGAATGGGTGGCAATCTCAGGCCGCACTGAGCCAACAGCCCAGACTGAACAACCTACCCAGAACGTGAATGTATCCAAACGCCAGCAGAATAGGGTGAAGACTGAGCCAGTGTCACTTGCCAATCGCTCCATTGTTGAGGCGAATGGTTGGATTCTAGACAGCCAAGGAAATGTGACCTTGATAGCAGCAAACCCAACGGCTAGCCCTGCAACTCCCGGTCTTCTCCCTGTCACTTGTAACTAAACGGGAGTATTTCAGGCAGGTAGGTTTGTGAAAATTTGATCAACCAGGCTTTTCGTTTTATCGTCTAGGCGATTCCAGTCAACTTCGCCCGTTTCATCAAACAAGGTTCTGTCTACTTCTACGCTTTGGCTTGGCGGTTGACCAAATCCTCGGTTCCTGGAAGTTCCCGACTCTGCGTCATAATCCCGAAAGCAGATGCGATAGCATAGTTCCCACAAATCCACACGCACCTGTTGAGAATTCTGGGTTAGACACAGTTGATAGCCAGGGTAAGGCGAAGGCAATGTTGCCAATGTGCGCTCAATTTCATCAACCTCAGTGGATGGATTGGAATCTGTAGAAGCATTTGAGGCTTGTTCTAAGTCACTCCGAAGCTGTAAGACTTTTGCCTTTGTGGCATCATCGATGCCTTCTGCCCATACCAGCACGTCTTCGTATTGTCCCTTCCATGTGGACTGTTCAAGCTGCTTCCCAATGTTTGCCACTAATCGGATGAAGGCAGGCTGCATCAGTGCTTCGGCTTGTCGCCATACAGTCATATCTTGAAACTTTGGCATCCCTGCTGCCTCTAGTACGTCTTGCGAATTCAGTTTTCAGATTATCGAGGCTGGAAATTATACGAGTGATTGCTCAAGGTTTTGTAACAAACACGAAAAATGTAAAGGAATATAAAGCGATCGCTCTCCAATAATCTATGGGCTGAATCCTTTGGTATATATAGATCTGGGTCAATGAATAGTAATTTTCCTGGGAAAACCAACAAAAGTTTCTATTACAAGACAGTTATATTCCTCGCGAATTAGTTCAATTATCTTTACAAATTGGGGTAACCTAGTCGTAGGTAATAATTCTCATTCGATTTACCACCTGACGTTGGCTTAGTCTGTCGATGGCATATTCAGGGTTTACAAAATGTCGCTCTCGTTTTGCAAACGTTTTGCAGAGCCAATCAGCGACTACCCCGACTAGCTCAGTTACCAATTTCAAGCGCGTCTGGCATTGCCAGTCCTCCACTTGGGTAAGTGGGCTTCTCTGCGGATTAAGCGCCGGTTGTAGTGAAGTTTTATTAAGCAGCCTCAACGCCAATATCCCACGATCCCTTGTGTAGCTTCTTAAAATGAGTACGCAATTCCCCTGGTTAACGACTGTCACTTTGCTGCCCCTGGTAGCATCTCTCCTGATTCCCGTACTGCCCGACAAACAGGGAAAGACAGTACGCTGGTACGCTCTCACGGTTGGTCTGCCCAATTTTGCTTTGATGATTTACGTCTTCTGGCAAAACTACGACTTTTCCAGCCCTGACTTTCAAATGAATGAGTCCTTCAGTTGGATTCCTCAACTTGGCTTGAATTGGTCTCTGGCAGTGGATGGTCTTTCCATGCCGCTGGTTGTGCTTTCTGGTCTCGTAACAACGCTTTCGATTCTGGCATCGTGGAAGGTTACGAAAAAACCGCGATTGTTCTATTTCTTGATACTGGTGCTCTACAGCGCTCAAATCGGCGTGTTCTGTGCTCAAGATCTCCTGCTATTTTTCTTCATGTGGGAACTGGAACTGGTTCCGGTCTACGTTCTAATCTCCGTTTGGGGTGGTCCCAAGCGCTTGTACGCCGCAACGAAGTTTATCCTTTACACCGCGATCGGTTCTATCTTCATTCTGGTTGCTGCTCTGGCGATGGCATTTTACGGCGATAATGTGACCTTTGATATGCGTGAACTGGCACTCAAAGATTACTCGCTGACATTTGAACTGCTAATGTATGCAGCTCTTTTGATTGCCTACGGTGTCAAGCTTCCGATTTTCCCACTACATACCTGGCTCCCTGACGCTCATGGTGAAGCATCGGCTCCAGTGTCGATGATTTTAGCGGGTGTTTTGCTAAAGATGGGCGGTTACGCATTGATCCGCATGAATGTGGAAATGTTGCCTGATGCCAACTTTTACTTCGCACCCATGCTTGCAGTATTAGGGGTAGTCAATATTGTATATGGTGCTCTGGTTTCGTTTGCCCAGCGCAATCTCAAGCGACGCTTGGCTTATTCCTCCATTTCTCACATGGGGTTTGTTTTGCTAGGAGTTGCCTCTTACACAGAGGTAGGTTTCAGCGGTGCAGTTCTGCAAATGGTTTCTCACGGACTGATTGCGGCAGCTCTCTTCTTCTTGGCGGGTGTTACCTACGATCGCACCCATACCCTGGCAATGGATAAAATGGGTGGTCTGGCAAAGTCGATGCCAGTGGTGTTCGCCCTGTTTACCGCTGGTTCAATGGCATCATTGGCCCTGCCTGGAATGAGTGGGTTTGCTAGTGAAATTATGGTCTTCCTGGGCATGACCTCTAGCGATTCTTACACCTCAACTTTCAAAGTAGTCACGGTGCTGCTATCGGCGATTGGGGTAATTTTGACTCCGATCTATCTTCTTTCGATGCTACGTGAAGTGTTTTATGGCAAGCAAAACCCAGCCTTGGCGGAGGAGCTAGCTGAAGAATATGGTCAGACAGGTGATTTTTGGGATGCTAAACCTCGCGAAGTGTTTATCACAGCCTGTCTGTTGATTCCAGTAATCGGCGTAGGTTTGTATCCCAAACTGCTGACTCAAACCTACGATGTTAAAACGGTACAGGTTGCAACTCGCGCCCGCACAGTTGTTTCAACGATCGCTCAGCAACCTCTGCAATCATTACCGCAGGTCTCTGTTGCTCCTCAACTTCCCAGAGCCTCCGCAAGTGAACTACTGGGTATTGTCAAATAGGGTGTAATTTTCCTACGGTTACTTCAGAAAAGCCCGGATGCAATTCGGGCTTTTTTTTAGGACTGGTCATAAACAAATATCGAACTTATTTAATGCTCTAAAAACTGCCGTCACACAAGATGGAAAAGGGGGAGGCAATCAGTCCTAGAAGGCAAATTTGCAAGGTCAGCACTTCTAAAAGCAATCTGATTGGTTGGCAGTTGGAATTCATTATTCAACAACTTTGAGCAGTCCTAAACGGAGGCGATCGAATAAGCGGTTAACCATCGCTCGTTGTTGAGTGGTGAGATTGTGGGGACTCAATAAAAGCTGTTGGTCAGCACGAGTGATTTGGCGAGACGATAGAATGCGGTCAACAACTTGTTCAAAAGATTGTTCAAAAGACAGCGGACGGGGGGCTTGAGTCAACATAGGTAGTGCAGGGCAACTCGACACCTTTAGTATCCTGCTCTTACCTTAAATACCTCGTGATTGAACAGCTCGAAGAAAGTGATTTTTCTTGCCAACTCGTGTGATTTCGATCACCCCAGCAATCTTTATCATTTCCTAGCGAATTCGAGTTTTTCCTTATCAAGATTTTACTCAGACCCTTTGTGAAACCGATTAGGTTAAATACAGATGCAAATGGTGTTGTTCGTCCGGAGATTCTTGCCAAATCGCAGTAAATCTACGATAGGTAGAATTCCTTCACCGGACTTTGTCTTTTGCATCCACGGTTGTGGTCCTCAAAGGATGTAGTGAGACCTAACTCCGCTCTACCTCATTGACGCAGGGTGCTTCCGCGTTGCGCGAAATTTCTAACTTCTTTAGAGTTTCGCAGCACCGCCAAAGAAATTGCTCATTCGATAGAAATTTTGCTTCCCAACAAGGGCTCTCGTTTTCACGCGAACGATGAGCGAGTTGGGCAAATTTTGGGGTTTGAAATGCACACTGCCAAATCAGCTAGGAGAATCCATTGAATATTCATGCAACAAGCCATCTGATTCAAGAGGCATGGGAGCTGTTAGAGAAATCGATTGTGTATTTTCAAGGTCGCCCTGTAGGAACGGTGGCTGCCCGCGACCCTTATGTGGAGGCGCTGAATTATGATCAGTGTTTCATGCGCGATTTTGTGCCTTGTGCGTTGTTGTTTTTGATGAATGGGCAACACGAAATTGTTCGCAATTTTTTGATTGAGACTTTGGCGTTACAAAGTAGCGATAAGCAAATGGACTGCTTCAATGCGGGGCAGGGATTGATGCCAGCTAGTTTTAAGGTGGAGACGCGAGACACATTTGACCAGTACTTGGTGGCAGATTTTGGGGAACACGCGATCGGTCGGGTTACGCCCGTTGATTCTTGTCTGTGGTGGCTGATCTTGTTGAGAGCGTATGTGCAAGCAACGGGAGATTTTGATTTAGCGCATCGGTATGAATTTCAGCATGGGATCGTTCTCATTCTGAAACTGTGTTTGGCGGATCGGTTTGATATGTATCCTACGATGTTGGTGCCGGACGGGGCGTTTATGATCGATCGCCGCCTGGGAGTATCTGGACATCCGCTGGAAATTCAGGCGTTGTTTTATGCAGCGCTAAGATCGGCGCGGGAACTTTTGGCACCGAATCGACGGGGAGAAATTTTTCGGCAAATTGTCAATCAACGGTTGAGTGTTTTGAGTTTTCACATTCGGGAGTATTACTGGATTGATCTGAAACGGTTGAACAATATTTATCGCTATCGAGGGGAAGAGTTTGGTGAAGCTGCGATTAACAAGTTCAATATTTATCCTGATTCAATTCCCGATTGGTTAACAGAATGGATTCCAGAGACGGGCGGCTATTTGGCAGGCAATCTGGGTCCAGCGCAGATGGATTTTCGGTTTTTCACGTTGGGTAATTTGATTGCGGTGTTTTCATCATTGGCGAGCGATCGCGAGTCTCAGTCCATCATGCATTTGGTGGATCAGCGCTGGCAGGATTTGATCGGCTATATGCCGATGAAAATTTGCTTTCCAGCAGTAGAAGATTTGGAATGGAAAATTCTTACCGGATGTGATCCCAAAAATGTGCCCTGGTCTTACCACAATGGTGGTAATTGGCCCGTTTTGCTGTGGGCGTTTGCGGCAGCGGCGCAAAAAACGGGGCGTACTGATCTGGCTTGGCGAGCGATCGAATTAGCAGAGCGGCGCTTGGGTGAAGACGAGTGGGCAGAATATTACGATGGCAGAAACGGCAGATTAGTTGGCAAAGCCTGTCGCAAGTTCCAAACCTGGACGATCGCGGGTTACCTGCTTGCCCGTCAACTGTTAGAGCATCCTGAACATCTCAAACTGCTGAGTTTTGATGATGATCCGGAGATTTTGGAGTGGGTTTGTCAGATTCAGGAAATGTACTAAACCTTGTCCACGTCTAAATTCATAGTTTTTTCTTAAAAGAATTTCTGGTTTTCGAGTTGGACGTGGTTTAGTCTATCGTCGAGCTAAACTTTTTGATCAAGTCTCAGCGCTTCTTCTAGAGCAGCTTTTTTTTGTGCGCGATCAGCGTAGGCTTGCAGTTTGGCGGGATCGCACCCAGCCAAAATGGACAGATTCTCCAAACTTATCCCTTTCATCAACATCTCAACGTACCAAGTCTGTTGGGCTTGCTCAATGGTTAGGGGTTGTCCGTCTGGAGCCGTTAATCCTTCTGTCCAGCCTTGCCAATAGTGCTGAAGTTCATTTTCAGACAGGGGAGCACCTGTTTTATCTAAAAATAGGGCAGGATCATTGTCTTTTCGACTTTTCAGCCATTGGGTTAAGGGATTGCGAGTGTAGGAACCGTAGCGTTTTCCCATAATCCACTGATTGATGGGAACTTGACGATGCTGCTGATCAACCAATTGCAGAAATTGTTGATGGGCATCATGAACGTACTGCGATCGCGTTAGCTGAATTATTTCAGCAAGACTTAACCCCGCACCAAACAAAACATACGCCAGGGCATAATCTTGAAGTCCAGTTTTTTTAGCCTTCTGTAAAATTAAATGAACTAAATTGGCAGATAAATCTGCAACACTGGGTTTCTCTGGGTCAGTTTCCTTAATAGAGCCAGTAGCTACGGTTGCTGGTGATGTAGGCAGAAGCAACTCTGCTGACGGAGTAACCGCACCGAACAGAAA
Source organism: Leptolyngbyaceae cyanobacterium C42_A2020_001 (assembly GCA_015272515.1). Taxonomy (GTDB): domain Bacteria; phylum Cyanobacteriota; class Cyanobacteriia; order Leptolyngbyales; family Leptolyngbyaceae; genus JSC-12. Next base: position 46,069 of record JACYLN010000031.1, read on the forward strand.
TAGCGTCACCAAATTTTCCAGAAAATCATTGCGGTCTTGCCAGAGGGTATGAAATTCACTTGTAAACTCAATCACGGCATAGCCCAGCAGCATTCCATTCAGCAAACTGGCAAGTTTTTCAGCCGGAAGATGGGTGTATAACTGACCGCGTTCAATCACAGTTTGAAAGTATTGAGCTACGTAGTGATTTGCTTGACTGAAGCCACGCCCCAGCGCTGCGCGATTTTCAGCCGGAAAGTTCCCCGCTTCTCCGACAACCGATCGCACCACTTCAGGGATACGATCAAGTGCCTGAAGGCAGGCGGTGGCGTAATCCTTTAAAGCCTGGTAGATATTTCCAGTTTGGTTTGCTTGCTGAACTAACGTTTGCCCTAGTTGGGTAAAGACGGCTGCTTCTTCAATCACTGCCAAAAGCAAGCCATGCTTGCTACCAAAATGACGAAATAACGTGACTTCGTTGACCCCAGCAGAATCGGCAATTTGTCGAGTCGTGGTAGCCGTTACGCCGTGGGATGCGAACAGTTCCAGCGCGGTGTGAATCAGTTTTTGTCGGGTAGGATTTTGTGGAGGCATGAGTAAAATGCAAGTACTACTTGCAGAAGAAATCGAAAGTTGCTATCTTGAAAATGTAAGTAACGCTTGCATACTCTTCTACTGTAATTGGTTTCTTTCTCAAACGACGACTCGTTAGTTTGCCCACTGACCAAAGCCATACCTTACACCAGGAGAGTTTACCAGTGCTGCATAGTTCGGTACTGGTTCCATATCGATGACTCAAAAGGATTTTCATGACCTCTAATACGATTACGACTGACTCTCAAACCGGGCAGTCTTTCGCTTTGAATTGGACCAATGTGTTGTTCTTCGCCGCATTTCACAGTATTGCTCTGCTAGCACCCTGGTTCTTCTCCTGGTCTGCGCTGGGAGTCACTGTTTTGTTGCACTGGTTGTTTGGCAGTATTGGGATTTGTCTGGGCTATCACCGCTTGTTAACGCATCGAAGTTTACAGGTGCCGAAACCATTGGAGTATGCGATCGCCATCGTTGGGGCGTTGGCATTACAAGGTGGTCCGATTTTTTGGGTGGCTGGGCACCGCAAACATCACCTTTATACAGAAGATATTGATAAAGATCCTTACTCAGCTCGTAGGGGATTCTGGTGGAGCCATATGTTGTGGCTATTGTATAAACGTGCAGATATTTTCGACCATGATGCCTATCGGCAATATGCGCCAGACCTGGATCGGGATGGGTTTTACCGCTGGCTCGATCGCTACTTTTTGTTGCTGCAAATTCCACTGGGAATCGTGTTGTATCTAGTGGGTGGGTGGTCGTTCGTGATTTATGGGCTATTTGTACGCTCGGTCTTCCTTTGGCACAGTACCTGGTTGATCAATTCAGCAACTCACATGACTGGCTACCGCACCCACGAGTCAGATGACAATTCTCGTAATCTCTGGTGGGCCGCGCTGCTCACCTACGGCGAAGGCTGGCATAACAACCACCATGCTCACCCAAATGTGGCAAAAGCTGGATGGAAATGGTGGGAAATCGATATGACTTGGTGGGTGATTCTGGGCTTAAAGCGCTTGGGATTAGCTCGCAAGGTTGTGCTGCCGCCCGTTCAGGGGTAAGGGGCGATCGCCAAACTGAACAACTCTCTTGACCAGTTTTGAGGAGATGTTTAGTGAAGGAGAGAAGGGCAAAAGGTAGAGGTAAAAGGCATTTAAGCTGAATAACCTCTCCTTCTGCCCTTCTTTTTGAGTTAGAGGATGGCTGAGAAGTTGAGAACGATGCTAGCCGTCTGAGCATGAGACGAATCATTGCGACATATAGCCGTAGCCATCTGTAACGTGGCTATGGCGAGTCAGAACGCCTACCCAGCATTGGCTTTGCCACTTTTTCCTGTCCTAAGCGTTCTGACCAAAGCTATACATAAAGGTTTCCGAGGTTTCTGGTGAAAGTTCGTAGTCTTAGAATAAGCGGCGTGGACAATTGAGCTAACCCAAGCGGATGCGACCAGCCAACGTTTATGGAGCAGGACAAATCCTTTGTTATCAGTTAGACTTTGCCACTTTTAATTTGATAGTTTGAGTTATGCATTGCGTTAACGAAAACTTAACTGGACTTTGTTAAATCTTAGAAACCCGATGGAAGAAAAACTATCTTAAGTCAGATATTTCACAACTGATTAATTCTGCTAAATTAATCATTTTTAATGGAGATTGTATTTCATCTATCAAATGGAAGATGAAGTTAACCCCTGCTATTCGCCAAGCTAGTCTATAGCTGTGAGCAAATATATTATTATGTATCGGATTGCTATCATCGATGATAACGATAATTGGTGCTTTGTGATGGGACATTTACTGCGTCAGCATCACTACAAAGTCTCCACATTTACAGATGGACATTCCTTTATTCGTGAAGCAAACAAATTTGATTTGGCGCTCATTGACTTTTCGATGCCGCCTCGACGTTATCAGGTAGAAATGGACGGACCAGAACTGATTCAGCAGTTAAAGCGGCAGGTACCAGATCCGCCATTAACCATCTTGATATCTTCTTTTTTTGTGGATGACATTTTGAAGCAAGCGCCAGACTTGTGCCCAGATGCTGATGCCATTTTGAGCAAGAACGTGGAGTCAGCCGAACTACTGCACACGATTCAGCAGCTACTCGCAAGCAGAGAAGCATCCCCCGAAAGTTCAAATACCTTGAATCAATCTTCTTATACTTCACAGTTTCGTTAATTACGAAGAACCTAATTTAAGCGCTTTTAAGTTAAGCGCTTTTAACTGTGTTACTTAAACCTTTGGGAGTTACGCCATTGTGTGCGACTTTACAATCGATATCTCGAATAAAAGCATCTTTACCATCCATGTATTGATCAATGTCTTGAGGATACTTTTTCGCCAAGAGGCGCTTCAGGTTACTGTATTGCTGGGCATCTACGGGATGGGCAATCATGTAATCCCGGAATGCTAAGTGACGTGTAATTTCCTCTGATCCAGTTTGAAATGCGTGAATGTGATGAGTTCTAATACCAGCCGAATTGTGTTTGCGAAAGTATCGACGACCGGGAATCCCAAACTCGCCCATGGCCTCGTAGCCTAATTGTTCTAATACTGTTTTTTGAACATCCACGTCCATAATGTTTTTCACTTCTACCAACATATCAATAATCGGTTTTGCGTAAATGGTAGGAATGGATGTGCTGTCAATGTGGTGAATCGCAACACAATTATCACCCATTGCGGCTGCAATTTTTGCGGACTCTTCCTGGAAGACTGTTTGCCAGAGGGGATTATGAGGAACAACTTCTACATTCATTCTTTCGCTGGGGCGATCGCAATATTTATTTCGTCAGATTAGTGTCTCAAGTTTTTACCAGAGCGGCAAGTTTCCCATTGCAGCTTCTTGAAGATGTTGTTGTACCAGAATGGATGTGAGGAGTTCTTCGTCACGATCGCTGACAGGCGGAATTGGAATGGCATGGCTGAGAGTTGGAGCATCATCTCGCAAACGCGGTGACTGTGATGGTTTTGCATATTGACGATTAAGTTGGGGAATGCGATCGCATAGATATTGATACAGTTGCTGCAAGTTGGGATGGTCTTTTTCACTCAGCGATCGTAAGCCTTCTAACAAAACATAGGTAAATGAACCATGATGTAGTTCATCAATGCTTTGAGCTGTTTGATTAAAATCTGATGCAAACACTGTCACAACATCAACAGGATCAGTTCCAAATCCCTGTCCAAACTGTTGATACTCTGTTCGACACGCATCTAGCAATAAAACAATATTGTTTGTTCCGCTGCGCCGTAAGCATTCAACCAAGTCTTCTAGCGCAATGGCTGTGTGCTCTGGAGCATCTGGTTTTGAATCACTTAGCATCAAGTAATCTCGGTTAGCAAAATGTAAACCATGACCACTAAAGAAAAACCAAAGCACATCGCCTGGATTGAGAAATGGAGTGATGAATCGAAGCTGAAGAAATTCTTTGAGATTTGCAAATGTGGGCTGACTTGAGATTGCAATGCCTTCATCTAAAACATTATCTAAGTCAATGTTTGCAAAGCAATAGATTTGGTTGTAGCTCTGTTCTGAGAGGAGCAATGCCCGAAACATCACTGCATCTTGTCTGGCAGTTGGTAAATAATCTAGCCAGAGGTATGCCTCAATACCAATTGCGATCGCCCAATGTCTGGTCATTCCCTTTTCCTATGTAGAAATAGATTGATACTGTTAAACGGCTGCCAAAATTAATTGAATTATCTAGTGTTGCAATCATAATCCGGATGATTTGATGAAAATTGTTCGGATTCTCGATTAAAGTAACCCTGCTTCCTACTTAGAACCTTGATTCGCTGATATTCTGAATATTCTAAGAATGCCTGAAGAAGGTATGTAATCAGTATTTAAATAATTAGAAGAATCAAATGGATGAATTCAAAAAATCAAAATCGAAATTTATTGGCTGATAAAACTCCGAAGTCTAAATCTTATACAGGTTGGTTGAGTAATGGTGTAAATCGATGAAATTGTTGTGGCGCTTGAGTTTAAGCTATCCAACCCAATCCGCAAAAAAGATTTATTAGTTGACTAGGGGTGAAATTGAAAAAGATTATTCCGATTAGATTTTGATGGATTTTTGGTGTTTAATTGCAATATTTCTATAATAAATAGTTCTATAAATTTCAGATATTACTATCAGTAAAATAATGGCTTCAGTTTGATTTATAACTGCTATTTTGTGGAAGTTTAATATCCCCCCGGAGGGCATTCGTGATTTTTATATTTACTTTGAAAGCTAAAAGATGGGGTGAGATCATTGTTGAATTTTCCTAAATGTAGCTTTCCTTACTTTGTCATAGTTTACAAAATCTTTATCAAACATCCTTGCATAACTGGTACCTGGAAGTGTTAAAAAGTAAGTAATTCGACGTAACAAGTATCTACCACTTGGCTGATTGACTAACTGCCGCCTGTGTATTTGGATTGGAGAGAGTAAATCTTGCCCCAGTTTCAGGCTTGCTGAAGTACGCAAATGCAACTAAAAATGCTAGGGTCTCAAGACATTTGTTGACGAATTGGTCTTTTGACCATCATGAATGCAGCTATATCGCTACAGGATTCATGTTTGAGTGAAACATATCCAGTAGGATAGGACTTTGATTATTTAAAAGTTGGTGAAAATCAACTTCAGGGTATTGTACTTTGGCGAGTTTGAAATTGCTGTATCTAGCAATTTATTTTGAGTCTGTGGTGTGTTTTGCTCGAACTTTATAACAGTTTTTCGTTTGGTTTGATGAACCTATGCAGGTAGCGATATAGATGAATCGGGCTTGCTATGACCTTTTGCAATCAAATTCTATGAATACTGCATCAATGATCAGTTACGGCTCCTCTCAAATGCCTCAACGATTGCATCCTCTCAGTCTTTTTGCTCAAGTAACAAGCCAGCAAGTTAGTGGATGCTTGCGTGTTACGAGTGGAGCAGTCATTTGGTTTATTTTTTTAGAAAAGGGCAAGTTGTCGTTTGCCTCAAATTCGATTAATCCATTTGAACGCCTCGATCGCCATCTGAATCACTTAAGTCTGCAAGTTCCAGCCCTGGTGAGCGCAGTTCGAGCACAGGCGCGATCGCTGTTTGAGCGGAGCAAGGATGGACAGTCTCTTACTCCGCCAGATTACCTGGCGGTTCGCTGGCTGGTTGATCAGCATTACCTGAGCGCGACTCAAGCGGCTCATTTAGTCGGTGAGTTGGCAAAGGAAGTGTTTGAGTCACTTTTACGAGTGAGTGAAGGTAGTTATGAGTTAATTGAAAGTCAAGTTGCTCCTGATTTTTCTACGTTGTGCCAACTTGAATTGCGTCCTCTTGTGGAATATTGCCAAGCCCAATTACGACGACAATCAGTGGCGCGGTCTTCTACGTTCTCGTTTCAAGAAGCCCCATCGCAGGAGGCGCTTGAAGCATCTTACGGTACTGGTTCAGATCCAACACTTGGAACGGAAGGACCCTTTACAACGCCTGAATCCAATGCCTTAAAGGGTGGATACACGATCGCGTGTATTGACGATAGCCCTACTGTTCTCCAGGCTATTAACTCATTTCTGGAAGACAGTAATCTCTCAATTGTCATGATTAATGACCCACTTAAGGCATTGATTCAAATCATTCGCTGTAAACCAGACTTGATACTGCTGGATGTAGGAATGCCTAATCTGGACGGGTATGAGCTTTGCTCAATGTTGCGAAGACATCCCAATTTCAAAACCACGCCGATTGTGATGGTCACTGGAAATACTGGTTTTATTGATCGTGCAAAGGCAAAGCTAGTTGGTGCATCAGGTTATTTGACGAAACCGTTTACTCGTCCAGAGTTAATGAAGATGGTGTTTAAGCATTTAACATAATGCGGAGGATAAAGAGGTATGGCTGCAACGCTCGTGCACACAATTTTGATTGTTGATGATACTCCATCGGAAATGGAGTTGATTAGCCACTATTTACAGGAAGGTGGATATAGCGTCATTGGTGTAGTAAATGCAAATACAGCGCTTAATCAAGCAATTGAACATCAGCCTGATGTGGTGATTACAGATGTGGTAATGCCTGGACTGAGCGGATTTGAGCTATGCCGCAGTTTAAGAAAACATCCTGCAACTGAGAAAGTTCCCATCATTATTTGCACGTCTAAATCTCAAGAAATCGATCGCTTGTGGGGAATGAAACAGGGAGCTGATTTTTACCTGACTAAACCCTTTACGCGGGAGCAATTATTGCGTGCCGTTCAAACTGTTGTGAATTAACCGGAATTACTATGTCAATCCTGACTTTAGCAACTAGTGCGATCGCATCCAACCGACCGGAGCGCCCTGTTGGAGACCCGTTTCTTCGCTTGCAACTGGCGGAAGGAGTGAATGCTGTGTTTGCGATGCAGCAGGTGCAAGAAGTGCATACGCTACCTGCCGATCGCCTCACGCCATTGCCCAACCTACCAGCCTGTGTATTAGGGCTAATGAATCGTCGCAACTGCGTCTTATGGGTGGTGGATTTAGCCTTTCTCCTGGGTATTGCCAATCTGGGTGCCAATCATCAGCAGTACAACCTGGTGATTGTGCGGGTTGGTGAACTGGCATTGGCATTGGCAGTGCAACACATTAGTGGATTTTTCTGGATGCCAGCGGAGGTGATTCAGCCGCCTCACAGCCAGTTTTCGCCCCTCCTGCAAACTCATTTGCAAGGATGTGCAGTTCACGAACAGGATATTCTGCTAGTTCTAAGCGCTGAAGCGATTCTGCATTCCTCGCTGCTGCACACGTCTTCTTAATTTCTGTTGTCGCCACTCACTTGATAGGAAGTTTGCATGATGGAACGTTCAGATGCCGTGAATTTTAACGAAACTCAGCCTGAATTAACACTGACAGATGGGGCGCTATTCGATGAATTGAGCGATCGCCCAAATGGTAGTTCTTCCGCCTATACTCCCTCTACTTCAAGGGCTGTCAATTCCCCACACCCTGGGTTTGTAGGGTTGCCAAAGTACACCCTAAAACCGACTGTTTCGCAATCTGAATTGTTTCCATCCTACTCTTTAAATCCCAAGTCATCTTTGCGGCGCGAGTTAGTGTTTAACATTCTGCCGTGGGTGCTGGCTCCTGCTGGAACCGCTGCCTTAGCTGCCTACGGAATTGCCGCTTCTCAGGATATGAAGCAGGTGGAGCAAGAGTTACAAGACCAGGTGATTGCTGTGAGTCAATCCACTCGTGATCGCCTCAACACGGCCCGCCGAGTTCCCCAATTGCTGGCTCCTGACCCAGCCGTGGTGGAGTTCTCGCAACAGATGAGCGCTGAACTGGAGCAAATGCGGCTGGCTCATGCTTCTAACAAAGAGGTAGACTCCAGAGATCGGAGTTATTTGCGATCGCAGGCGGCGCAAATCACGGGCAACCTCAAGCGAATTGCTCAAGCCTCTGGCTTTATGGAATTGTCTCTGACTGATAAAAACGGTGTTTACATTGCCGCAACTCACTCCACCCCAGAACTAATCCAACGAGACAAAGCCTGGTGGAAGCAAACCAAGCAGGATGGCGAACTGACGCGTTTGGTAACCGATGGGGCGGGCGCAGTGGCAGGCGTGGATGTGGCACGAGCGATCGCAGATCCCAACAGCGCCAAATTCGTGGGAACGGTACGCGGTCGGTTCACGGTGAATGAAATTAATCGTGCCCTGAGCGTCATTCCGCTGACTCGACTGGCAAGCACTCAGCAAGTGCAAATTGTAGCGCTTGAGGGTAACCAGTTACAGCCCGTAGGCACTCTTACCGCAGAAGGATTTACCCGGACAGCTCAAGTGTTGGGGGGGAGCGATATTGCTCAAGACTTGACGAAGTTACTCACTCAGCCCCCCTCCCCTAAAGAAATTTCAGATCCACAATCTCCGATTAAATGGGTGAACTATCGGGAGGATGGCAGTAGTACGGCTGAAAATCGAGGATTACTCACGAGCTTTTCCCGCAACGGCAAGTTTTACACCCTGGCAACGATTCCGGGCAGTAACTGGGCAACGGTGTCCAGCGTGGATCTGGCAGAAGTGAGCCTGAATCCCAATTGGGCATGGGCGATCGCGGCAGTGGTCTTTACGCTGGCTGCTGTTGCTGCCTACGGCATATCGCGGATGTCACGGCGTTGGGCAAAAGTGCTGACTGAACTAAGCTATGCCTGTGACAATGCAGCGGCAGGTAATTTGAATGTGCAACTCGCACCGACCGGTTCTGGTGAATTACAGCGGCTCACTCGTAGCTTCAACGAATTTGTTACAGCGGTGAAAGCGCAGATGCAAAACCAGGCGGAGGCGATTCAGCAATCCCAGTTTTACGCAGAACTGTCACAGGCAGCGGGTAGGGGCGATACCCAAACTGTATTCGACTTAACTGTGCAGCTTGCGAGACACCAAATGGCGGCTGACCGAGTAGTGATCTATTGCTTTGAGCCTGATTGGAGCGGCAGAATTGTGGCAGAGGCGGTTGATGGTAACTTTCCCAGGGCACTCAACGATAAGATTACCGACGCTTGCATTCCTCGTGCCACGTTAGAAGAGTATCGTAAAGGTCGCTATGTGCCTACCAGTGACGTGTTTGCGACCAATTACTCAGCGGCGCATTTGCAACTGCTGGAGCGGCTACAGGTAAAAGCAAACCTGGTGGTGCCTGTGGTATCGGGCGATCGCTTGCTGGGCTTGCTCGTGGCACATCAATGCTCCACTACTCGCATCTGGACGCAAGACGACATCACGTTTTTGCGAGAATTGGCGGCGCAGGTTGGCTTGGCACTTACTGGCACCACCCTGGCAGCGGAAAAAGCCGAAGAAGCGGAACGGGCACGGCAACTCAACAAAATCACTTTCCGGATGCGGGAAGTGTTAGAGCCAGAACAAATCTACACAACCACGCTGGAAGAAACGCGAGATGTGCTGAAGTGCGATCGCACAGTTGTCTACTTGTTTGACCAAAATTGGCAAGGCTCTGTAGTTGCCGAGTCGGTTGAAAGCCCGTGGACACCCGCCCTCGGTGCCCGCATTGTTGATCCTTGCTTTGCAGCTTCCTACGTTGAGAAATACCGACGGGGAAGGGTGCAAGTTCTATCTAATATTTACGAAGCGGGGTTAGATCCTTGCTATATGGGGCAGTTAGAGCCGTTTGAAGTCAAAGCAAATATGGTGGCTCCTATCCTCGTCGGCGAAGACCTCAAAGGCTTGTTAGTAGCGCATCAGTGTTCAGCTGCACGGGTATGGCAAGAGTCAGAAATTAACTTCTTTCGGCAAGTTGCAATTCAGCTTGGATTTGCTCTAGACCAGGCAAATTTGCTAAAACAGCAGCAAGAAAGCACAAAACGAGCACAGCAATTGAATGAGATCACGTTCCGAATTCGCCAATCTTTAAGATGGGATGATATTCTCAGCGCCACTGTTCGAGAGCTTCGTCAAGCACTCAATCTTGATCGAACGGTGATTTACAAATTCAATGCAGACTGGAGTGGCAAAGTCATTGCTGAATCGATTACTGGAAATTGGCGAGAGATTTTAGGTGAAACTGTTCAGGAGTCGATGCGAGAAGGTTTAATTGAAATGTATCGCAACGGCAATGTTGCCACGATCGCGGATGTTCATGCGGGAGACTCTACAGACTATTGTCACAAGATTCTGGACGGGTTTCAAATTCGAGCCAGCATGACAGCACCGATTATGAAAGGCAATCACCTGATTGGGCTACTCTGTGCCCATGTGTGTTCTAGCCCACGACAATGGCAGGCAACTGAAATTGACCTGTTCAACCAATTAGCAGTCCAAACCAGCTACGCCCTAGAACAAGCAACGCTCTTGAAGCAACAGGAAGATACTGCTCGGTATGCCAGCTTGCTGAACGACATCACCTTCCGTATGCGGGAAGTGCTGGATCGCCAGCAGGTGTTTGGGGTGGCAGTGCAAGGGACACGCGAAGCGCTGAAGTGCGATCGCGTTTTAGTCTATCTCTTCGACAAAACCTGGAAAGGTTCCATTGTTGCCGAATCGGTTGGGCGTGGTTTTCCAGTGGCGTTAGGAGCCAACATCGCCGATCCCTGTTTTGCCGAAGAGTATGTTGAAAAGTACCGCCGAGGTCGGGTTCATGCCCTCACTGATATTGCGAAAGCGGGACTCGATCCCTGCTATCTGAAGCAATTAGAACCGTTTGAAGTTAAAGCTAACATCGTAGCTCCCATTTTGATGGCAGGTAATCTACTCGGTTTACTGTGTGCCCATCAGTGCAATGCTCCACGGGAATGGCAGGATAATGAAGTCAACTTTTTGCGGCAAACTGCGATTCAGCTTGGATTTGCGGTAGAGCAAGCCAACCTATTTGCAGAGAAAGAGCAGGCTCGATTGCAGGCAGAAAGCATTTCTCAGGAACAACGCCAGCAAAAGGAAACGTTGCAAGAACAACTGTTAGAACTATTGAAAGATGTAGAAGGGGCTGCTAGTGGCGACCTTACCGTTCGAGCCGATGTCACAGCCGGAGAAATTGGCACGGTTGCTGACTTTTTCAACTCAATTGTGGAGAACTTACGCCAGATTGTTGTGCAGGTGAAGCAGTCTGCGAAGAAGGTAGGCACCTCTCTCGGTGAAAATGAGGGCGCAATGCAGCAACTCGCGCAAGAAGCGATGACGCAGGCAGATGAAACGATTCAAACGCTGAAATCAGTTGAGCAAATGAAACAACTCATTCTGACGGCGGCAGATAGCGCTCGGCAGGCGGCAGAGGTGGCTCACACGGCTTCTAGCACGGCTGAAATGGGAGGGGCGGCAATGGATTCGACTGTGCAGAACATTCTGCATTTACGAGAAACCATTGGCGAAACTGCAAAAAAAGTGAAACGTTTGGGTGAAGCATCGCAGCAAATTTCTAAAGTGGTGTCGCTGATTAACCAAATTGCGATGCAAACAAATCTGCTGGCAATCAACGCTGGAATTGAAGCGGCAAGAGCCGGAGAGGAAGGGCAGGGATTTGCGGTGGTTGCGGAAGAAGTGGGTGAACTGGCAGCACGATCAACGGTTGCAACTCAAGAAATTGAGCAAATTGTCAACGCGATTCAGCGAGAAACTAGCGAAGTGGTGGCGGCGATGGAGAAAGGAACTACTCAGGTGGTTGAAGGAACGCATTTAGTAACAGATGCAAAACAAAGTCTTGAAAAAATCTTGCAAGTTTCTCAACAAATTGACGGATTAGCCCAATCCATTTCGACATCGGCTGCCTCTCAAGTACAAACTTCACAGGCGATCGCGGGCTTAATGGAAAAAGTTGCCAAAACGGCTGGGCAAACTTCCAAATCATCACGCAAAGTGTCTGATTCGTTGCGGCAAACCGTTCAAGTTGCCAAAGAACTTCAAACGTCCGTTGAAACCTTCAAAGTTAACTGAGCACTCCTCACCCCTCTACCCAACTATGTCAAAGGAACTCGAAATTCGCCGTCAGTTTCTCGATGAGGCGCAGGAATATTTAGATGCACTAGATACTGCTGTTATAGGGCTTTCTGGTGGACGTGTGGATATTCAAAAAGTCAATGCGGCCCTCCGGGCGGCTCACTCCATCAAAGGTGGCGCTGGCCTGATGGGCTTCCAATTGCTCAGTCAACTTGCCCATCGGTTAGAAGATTCGTTCAAAATCTTAAAAACTCAAAATCAGTCTGTTGAGGTGGATGCAGCGTTAGAGAATTTGCTGTTAAGCGGAATTGATTGTCTACGAACTACGATTCATCAGCATCAACAGGATCAATTGATTGATCTAACCTGGACTGAACAGCAGGTTGAACCTGTATTTCAGCAACTCCACGATCGCTTGGGTGAGCCACCTGATGAAGATGCAGTATCTGTTCTCGCAACCGATAGTGGGCAAGATGTGATTGCACTGTTGTTTGAGACGGAGGTGGAAGGCTGTTTGCAACGGTTAGAAGCGGTGCTTGCTGATCCTACGCAGCCCTGCCTCCAGGAGGAACTCACCATTCTGGCGCAGGAAATGGGCGGGTTAGGTGAAATGCTGCAATTGAAAACGTTCACCCAACTTTGTAGCGCGATCGAGCAGCTTGCGGGTTCCACTCCTGAACAAATTGAACACATTGCCCAATCAGCATTGAACGCGTGGCGGCGATCGCAAACCTTAATTCTCAGCGGTCAACTAGATCTACTACCCAGCATCCTTGAAGCAGACTTCCTGGAAATTCCTGAGTCGGTCAGTTCAGGGATTGAAGTAGCTGCTATTGAAACAGCGATCGCAGAGATTGAAGTGACTGCTCCAAGCATCACCGAAGCAATACCAGATGACCTGATGACAGCAGGAGAGAACTTTAGTCAAGCCACAACTATTGAGGCCGAGACACAGGAATGCAAATCATTGGATGAGCTTGTTCAAACAGATAACGTAACATTTGAGTCAAGTGCTGCTAAAGACATTGATGCTGATCCGTTGCGATCGCCCAATGCTTCAGAAGCGCCATCCGTTGATTTCAGGTTTGAAGTCAAGTCTGATGCGACAGCCGCAACACCAGAAGCAGACCAGAACGCCACGGTTCGTGTTTCTGTTCGGCAGCTCAATCAGTTGAATGACCTGTTTGCTGAGTTGACCATTGAACGAAATGGACTGAGCTTATATCTCAAACGTTTGCGAAACTTATCTCGTCTTCTGATGCAACGAGTGCGTTTACTGGAACAATCCAATACGCAACTGCAAACTGCCTATGATCGCATCATTCCCCATACAGTGGGACTCTCTAAACTTCCCTTGTTACTGCCACCAGCCGAGCATTCTAGTTCTTCCTCGGTTGCATTGAATTCAGCTTCGTTTCAGGCTGCTCATGGCTCTTTTTCATCTTCTTTTGCCAATGAATTTGATATTTTAGAACTGGAGCAATATAACGATTTGCACTTGCTTTCACAACAGGTGATGGAGACAATTGTGCAAATTCAAGAAGTGAGTACAGACATTGATTTAAGCCTGGATGATGCGGAGCAAACAGCGCGAGAACTAAACAAAACTGCTAAGCAACTGCAAACAAACTTGACTCAGATTCGGATGCGTCCGTTATCTGATATTGTCAGTCGGTTTCCTCGGGCTTTACGGGAATGGGGATTGCAATACGGTAAGCAAGCAAAATTAGTGGTGAAGGGTGGAAATACTCTGATCGAGCGCACCATTTTGGAAGCTCTCAATGATCCCTTAATGCACTTACTGCGAAATGCGTTTGATCACGGAATTGAAACGCCGGAAGAACGGCGATCGCAGGGTAAGCCAAACGAAGGCACGATTGAAATTCAAGCGGTTCATCGTGGAAATCGCACTGTCATCACGATCAATGATGATGGTAGGGGGATCTCGCTAGACAAAATTCGGACGAAAGCAGAGCAAATGGGCTTAGATCCAACATTGCTGGCGGCGGCAGATGAAAGAGATTTGCTGTCGTTGATCTTTGAACCTGGATTTAGCACCCGCGATCGCGTCACCGATTTATCAGGTCGAGGAGTTGGCTTAGATGTGGTGCGCGACAGTTTACGCCAAATTCGCGGCGAAATTAGCGTCAATACTCGTGCTGGTCTGGGAACTACGTTCACGCTATCTGTTCCGTTTACGCTCTCGATTGTGCGCGTGTTGTTGGCCCAAAGCAACGGCATTCTCCTGGCATTTCCAACCGATGCCATCAAAGAAACGCTGTTGTTGGCAAACATGATCCCATCGCAAGATGGTGAAAACCTGATTTGGCAGGAACAACCGCTCAAACGCATTCAGTTGTTTCGCTGGCTTCAGTTCAACTGCCCCTGCCAACCAGCGACTCTTGAAACCGCTCCCAGCATTGACGCGCCCACCGTTTTAGTAGCAAGTCAGGGTAATCAACTGGTAGCAATTCAAGTGGAACGAACCTGGGGCGAACAAGAAGTGGCAATTCGTCGGGCAGAGGGGAATTTGGCGATGCCAGAAGGCTTTGCAGGTTGCGCGATCGTGGCGGATGGGCGCGTGGTGCCTCTGGTCAACATCACCGAAATGCTCGATTGGATCGTAAGCTGTGAACGAGATTCTAGCCGCACTGCAAAACTCACGCCATTCAATATTCCCAAAGGCTTGCTAAAACTGGATCGTGGGCTTCTACCAGCGATGACCGTAGCGAATGCTGCGATCGCTCCATCCACAATTTTGATCGTGGATGATTCCATCAACATCCGCCGCTTTTTAGCGTTGACTTTAGAAAAAGCAGGTTTTCGGGTGGAGCAAGCAAAAGATGGACTGGACGCGATGGATAAACTTCAACGCGGCTCAACCGTGCAAGCGGTAATCTGTGACATTGAAATGCCACGGATGGATGGATTTGGCTTTTTAGCCAAGTTCAAATCTAATCCGCAGTTTGAGCAAATTCCCGTTGCTATGTTGACTTCCCGAACAGGTGAAAAACACCGTCAACTTGCTATGAGTTTGGGTGCGTCAGCTTACTTCGCCAAGCCCTATAACGAGCAAGAACTCCTGCAAACTCTGGAATCCATGATTCAGACGAATGCTTCAGTGTGCTCCTGAACCTCATTCAACTCGAAAC
>JACYLN010000120.1 GCA_015272515.1 Leptolyngbyaceae cyanobacterium C42_A2020_001
CTTGCTCTTTTTTGATTCTGATACCCCGTCCGCTTGCGGCGGGGTAGTTCATTGGGCAATACGGTGCGCTGGCTCAGCTCATCCTTAACCTTAGTCCTACTTCGCGCATCGGTTTCACCTACATCAACGCCTACGCCCCGTTTCCTAGTCGATTGCAGCCAGAAGATCCGTTTAACTTAGGCGCAACAGGCAGTAATCTGGCAAACTCCAACTTTGGCACTGCCGTTAGCACAAACGCCTATGGCATTTCTGGCACCATTACATTCAATCCACGCATTGCCCTCTCAGGCTGGGCAGGATTTGCCAACCAGCGTTACATCGGCAGGGGCGACGGCGAAGTTTTCAATTGGGCAGTGGGGCTTGCCTTACCTGATCTGGGTAAGCGCGGCAATCTGGGCGGCGTTTTGGTGGGGATGGAGCCGAAGTTAATTGATGTGTCTAATTCGGTAAACAATGGGCAGAGCGATCGCGACACGTCATTTCATATTGAAGCCTTTTATCGCATTCGTCCCAGCGATAACATTGCCATCACCCCCGGTCTAATTTGGCTTACAGCACCCAATCATGACGCTCGGAATGATGATGTGTTTATTGGAGTGATTAGGACAGTATTCTATTTCTGAACTGGGTAATGGGTATTGGGCTGGTGGGGGAGGGAATGGGAAGGAGTTAGAGATTAGAGATGGCAGATTGAGGAATTTTGTTCTCCCTGAGTCGAACCGAAGGGAATTTTGAATAATCTAAACTTCTCCCGCTTTTTGGCTTCCATCAAGGCCCAGATGGTAGGAAAGAGAGTATCCTGATTGTCTACCTCGCGATCGCCTCCCTATGCCTGACACGCCTACTCCCGCCGTTCCTCGCCCAGCCAGTGTCACAGAACACACCCTATCTTTTCCAGAGCAATCCATCCGCTATACCGCCTCAGCCGAATGGCAAATCTTGTTTCACCAAGAGAAGCCAGTCGCCGAGATGTTTCATGTGGCATATCTGGCAAATATCAACAGTTCCACTCGCCCCCTGACGTTTGTCTTCAACGGTGGTCCAGGAGCCGCTTCAGCCTACTTACACATGGGCGCACTTGGTCCCAAACGAGTTCATTTTGGAGCACAGGGGAGTCTACCAAAGCCACCAGTCCGGGTGGTTAACAACATTGAAAGCTGGTTGAGCTTCACTGACTTGGTATTTATTGATCCTATTGGGACTGGGTTCAGTCGCAG
Source organism: Leptolyngbyaceae cyanobacterium C42_A2020_001 (assembly GCA_015272515.1). GTDB lineage: Bacteria > Cyanobacteriota > Cyanobacteriia > Leptolyngbyales > Leptolyngbyaceae > JSC-12. The sequence goes on from JACYLN010000120.1 coordinate 1,218, forward strand.
TTTGCCGGATGATAAAGATACTCAAAATCAAGCCAACGAGAAGGCAGACTCTAAAGACCCAGACAAACCTAAAGAAGTGGAGTTTTGGGAAGTCGATCGCGACTTAAATGCGCTGGGTGAATTCATCCAACGGTTCCTATCGCGCCAAAAACGCTGGCTTTCTCCCATTTTCATTGCCGGAGAGAGTTATGGTGGGTTTCGGGTGGCAAAGCTAGCCCGTAAACTGCAACAAGAATTTGGGGTGGGTCTTTCCGGCGCAATTCTCATTTCTCCCGCTCTGGAATTTAGCTTGTTTGGCGGCAATGATTACAATGTCACGTCCTGGGCAACGATATTTCCTTCCCTCGCGGCAGCGGCAGCGCACCACAATCGAGCAGAATGGACAGGGGAGTCAGGCGACCTTGCCACTCACCTCGCCGCTGCCGAAAAGTTTGCCCGCAAAACCCTGATTCCCCTGTTGGCGATGGGAGACACTCTCGCCGCCGAGGAACGCCAGGCTGCCTACCAGCAAATGGCTAACTTCATCGGGTTACCGCTATCGCTGATTCAACAGCAGGCTGGACGCATTGATATTGAGCTGTTTGCCAGAGAGTTGTTGCGCGATCAGCAAAAAATTGTGGGACTGTATGATGCTTCGATTACCGCGATCGACCCCTTTCCCGATCGTCCCACTTATCAGGGCAGCGACCCCACCCTGGACGGACTTGATCGCCTGTTTACCGGAGCTATTAACAGTCATCTGCGAGACACATTAGGTGTCGAAACCGACCTGACCTATCATCTCCTCAATCTGGAAACCTTCAAAGCCTGGAAATTTGACCCCAAAGGTGAACTTAAACAAGGCTTCATTGGAGCCGTAGACGATTTGCGAGTTGGCATGACTCTCAATCCCTTCATGCAGGTTTATATTGCCCACGGCTTTTTTGACCTGGTAACTCCCTACTTTGCCTCCAACTACCTGGCAGACCTAATGAAGCTCAACCCTGAGATTCGCCCCAATTTGACCCTCAAACATTTTCAGGGCGGGCATATGTTCTATACGTGGGAGCGCTCTCGTCAGCAGTGGCTGGCTGATATGAAAGCGTTTTATCAACCAGCAATCGAGTAAGCCGCCTTACAAAAATCCAAAATACTTCAACCCTTCTAAAATACCAGCAGCGCAATGACCCTTTGCCAAATAGCGATGGGGACTGGGGTTTAGCTGGTGCCAGTGGAGCAACTCCGGCATTGCATTGCCCACGATAATGCCGCGTTCATCCCGGTTGGCAAACATTGACAGATCGTTGCCTGAGTCGCCGCAAGCAACTGTGTGATCGGGTGCAATTTCCAGGTAGTCTCGCAGAAAACTCATTGCCATGCCTTTGTTGGCACGCCGAGGCAGGATATCTAAATCGATGCTGCCGCTGTAAATTAGTTGCACGTCCAGTCCGCGCTCTTGCAGCAGATGTTCTAGCTGGGGAAGAACTTCGACTGCGGCAGTTTCCGTTAGAAAGTAGCTGACTTTGAAGGGACGCTGTTCGGTGTCGGGTTGGGGGGTGAGATCGGCGAAGTGAGCAGCCGTTGCTACGACCAAATCGCGATCCCAGTTTTGGGATAAGGCATTTGCCCAGTTAGGGTCAGGAGTGTCGCTGTGGGTTAAATAGATTTCGGTGCCCACCGATAGGATCAAAAAGTCTGGTTGAAGGAGGGTTTTTTCGGTGGTGAGTTGGTGGTAAAGTGCCTGCGATCGCCCCGTTGAGTACACAATCTTCGTACCAAATTGTTGCCGATGATGACTCAGGTAATCGTTCAATTCTGCCAGCGCTTCGTCATCGCCGACTAATGTATTGTCTAAATCGGTTACGAGCAAAAAATCAGTCACAACAAACCTCAACAAAGCCAAACACCAGTTTGAGTGTACCGAACCTGTTTACGTTCTGCTCGTTTTGCCAAACACCCAACCAGGAAACAGGTAAAAGTTTTCTACTTGCTCCAAACAGCGTTTGGTCAACTCTACACTCCAATCCTCTCCTTTTCTCCATACTTAAACCACAGCCATCGCCTTTTGACAGATTTTGGAACTAACCGTCGGGTTGATAAAATGCAAAGATGTGTGCCGGGTATCCTTTCAGGCTGAGGCTTTTTGGTGCTAACTTTTTGGAGCATTTTTAGATTTTGAAGCGAATACCATTAACTGCCTGGGTTCCACAACTGAACTACCAAATCTGGATTTTAGCGATCGGGCGGCTTCTATCTCAGATGGGTTCTGGTTTCACGCTGTTCTATGCCCCCATTTTTTTCGTTAACCAGGTGGGATTATCAGCAACTGCCGTAGGGTTGGGCCTAGGCAGTCAGTCCATTTCGGGAGTCGTGGGTCGGTTGCTGGGAGGCTCTTTATCTGACGGGAAATTTGGGCGCAAACGCACGTTGCTGTTATCAGCCGTGATATCGGCAACTGCCTGTTTTACCCTGGCAGCAACTCAAAATTTTCCGGTGTTTGTGGTGGGCAATTTGCTGATGGGGTTTGGCATGGGGCTGTATTGGCCCTCGGCTGAAGCCCTGGTTGCCGATCTGTCCACTTCGGCTCAACGCAATGAGGCATTTGCACTGAATCGGCTATGTGACAGTTTGGGTTTGGGTTTGGGTGTAGTGCTGGGTGGATTACTAATTGGCGCAACTAAAGCCTATCGATCGCTGTTCGTTATTGACGGCATCTCATTTCTCATCTTGTTTGTGATTGTGAGTTGGGCGGTTACGGAGGTATTTCGTGCTGAAGGCAACCACAGAGCCTTAAAGGGATGGGGACAGGCATTGCGCGATCGCCAATTACTGACCTATTGCCTGGTCAATATTTTGTTTACCACCTACATCGTTCAAGTCAGTAGCAGTTTGCCACTTTACCTCACCAATTTTGTTCCAGTTCAGCCCAACGGCAAAGGCTTCAGCTCCCTGACCATCAGTGCTCTGTTTACCTGGCATCTTGCTGCCTCAGTACTGTGCCAAATGCCGATCGCCCGCGCCCTCAATCGCCTTAGTCAACCCCGCGCCTTAATGCTGTCGGCAATTTTGTGGGGCGCTGGTTTCGTTGCCGTATGGATCACGGGAGTTGCATCCGCGTTTCATAGTGTTTGGGCAGTGCTGGCAATGGGCATTTTGGCGCTGGCAACGGTCACTTATATGCCGTCTGCCTCCTCAATTGTGATAGAAATGGCTCCAGAATCTTTGCGCGGAGTATATTTAGCCGTGAATTCTCAATGTTGGGCAGTGGGATATTTTATTGGTCCACCGTTGGGGGGGTGGGCATTGGATCAATCAACCGCGATCGCTCATGCTTTCTGGTTAGGATTGGCAACGAGTGTGGGAATAGCTCTCCTGATCTTGCAGGTGCTTGAGCGAATGTTGAAATCAGTTAAGAAGAGGCACCATGAATAGATTTTTTGTGCTCACTCCTGCTGTTGCTCTGATCGCCCTCGCGATTTCTGTCCCTTCTCCTGCCCAGGCTCAAGTCGCTGATGTGCCCGCTGTGAATGCGAAAGGCGACTATATAACCGCCAGAGTGCTTGGCAATCGTGGTTACTACCGCAACACGCACTGGCTAGTTGTAGATCCCAGCGGCTCACTCAACTGTCGCGCGACTCCTAACGGTGCTGTCAAAACAAAACTGTCTACAGGTTGGGTGGTTGCCGCATCGTTTTCAGCCAAAGAAGCAGATGCCGTGGTGATGCATCAGAAGACTCCCTGGCTGCGAGTGATGCCTCAAGATCCAATGGGTGCCCGAAACCCCCAGACTGTTTGCTTTGTGCGGGCGAACAATCGTTATGTAGCACCCATCAGCATCGACTTTATTGAGAATGGAGGAGTCCGCGCACTTCAGTAGGGCAACGATTTTAGCGGCGACGTTCTTGTAGTTTGCGATACACTGCTTTGAGATCGACGTTGTGATGGGCGATTGCCACGAGGGTGTGATAGAAAAGGTCAGCTACTTCCCCCGCGATCGCGTCTGGATCATCGTCTTTACACGCCATCACCACTTCTGCTGCCTCTTCACCAATTTTTTTGAGGATTTTATTATCCCCGCCCGCAAGCAGCTTACAGGTGTAAGACGAGTTGTTTGGGTGGTCTCGGCGATCGCAAATCACTGAATACACCTGAGATAGCGTATCCGCGAGAGGTGGCTCAACATGGCTATTGACCTTATGGAAGCAACTCCGCTCACCCGTATGACAGGCAACATCCCCCTGTTGCTCCACCGTAATCAGCAAACAATCGCTATCGCAGTCATACCGCAATGCCTTCACCCGTTGTAAATGTCCCGATGTTGCCCCTTTATGCCAGAGTTCCTGTCGTGATCTGCTCCAAAACCAGGTTTCACCCGTCTCCAGCGTCTTTTGTAGCGATTCCTGATTCATCCACGCCATCATCAGCACTGTGCCATCCAAATAATCCTGCACAATTGCCGGCACCAACCCGCGATCGTCGTAGCGAATCGCATCCACCGGGATAGCTTGGTGTAGCTCCATTCCCCAAATCCTCAGACTTCAACTAACCCTACACCCTACACCCTACACCCTAACCCCACCCCCTTACGCCCCTCCTGGAGATTGCCACTGTAGGCTAACTTTTTACAGCTCGATTCGTAACCAGAGCCTCTATCATAGGGTTCCTCAATTCTTCAAAAGCCCCAACATGATAAAAATGTTTAACCAAAATCATCCTTAAGTTTTTATCTTGCCAATTCTCCTTTAAAGAGGAATTATAGCGATATTTATTCTCTAACCATGTAGACAAAATAAATTCACAAGGCAAATTATCAAGAACTGTTATTAACTCTTCCTCATTATGTTTAGTCCAGGTGTTGAAGTAATCGACATGGCGACCAATATAAGGCGGATCTACATAAACCAAATCACCTTTTTGGGAGCAGGACAGGGTTAATGTAAAGTCTGCTACTTGAAAAATCCATTGATGAGAATGGAGAATATTTCTAACAGCGCGAACCTGATTCACTATTTTTGTGACATATGGTTTAGCAAATCGATGAGGCTTACGACAAAAAGGAACGTTGAATTGTCCTTTTTGGTTGAATCTCATAATCCCGTTAAAGCAGGAACGGTTTAAGAAGAGAAAGTCAAGAGAATCTTGAGTTGCATTGAACCGATTCCGAATGTAGTAATAATATTGCTCACCCTTTTCTAATAGTTCTCTACCCTCTTTCTCAAGGTGTTCACTAACCATTTCTGGTGTAATTGAATCGTCTTGAATCGCTCTGTAAAAATTGATAACGTGCTGGTTTGTGTCAGAGAGAATTGCCTTGTTGGGCTTGAGATTAAAAGCAACTACACATGAACCACAAAATGGCTCAATCCACGTCCCATTTATAGGTGAATCAATAATAGACTTGATGGCTGGTATTAATTTGGTTTTAATTCCTTGACATTTGATGGGAGGGACAATGATTGGCACTTTTACAACTTCTCCTACTTAAGATTCACCAATATCATGAATGGATAGAATAAATGAACTACCCCGCCGCAAGCGGACGGGGTATCAGAATCAAAAAAGAGCA
>JACYLN010000083.1 GCA_015272515.1 Leptolyngbyaceae cyanobacterium C42_A2020_001
TGCATCCTCAACGCTGCCTTTATTGTAACTACCATCCTTTAGCAGACCAGTGCCAGCAGGTGCTCTATCGTCATGCCTTTGTCACCTTTCATCGTCTGAGCCATGACACCGTCGCTCAAGTCGTGGCGGCAGGCAGGAGTCGCTGGAAAACCGAAAACGAAAATCACAATGTGCTCAAAACCAAGGGTTATCATCTGGAACACAATTTTGGGCATGGACAGCAGCATTTAACCAGCTTTTTGCTGACCCTCAATCTCTTAGCGTTCTTGTTTCATACGGTGCTGCATCTAGTGGACACCTCTTATCAACAGATTCGCCAACAACGGGGCACTCGCAAAGGCTTCTTTCAAGATATTCTCGCCCTCACCAAGTATTTGCTGTTTCACAACTGGCAGCATTTGATTGACTTCATGCTCTCGGATGCAAAACCAACTCCTGCTACTGACTCCTCTTAGAGTTTGAATTTGGAATTGCTGATGAATTAGTTCCCCATCAATAGCGATCGCAGGTTGGCTAAGAAATCCTCATCCCTATAATCTGATCGATGGGAACTGATATTGGTGGTCTAGACAGTGCACCAGTTAGAGTAAACAACTGACTTGCGCTTAGAGATGCTGACACTAAGACGGATTCCTTCACTGCGAAAATCAGGAGTAATCTCTTTTTTCATGCACCACCTGTTACTCTCGTAAAGCTTTACGAGCCAGTTTGGAGTAAGTTTTTGCGGTTTCGTAGGGCATCTGCAAATCTTCCGCGATCGCTTGCAGAGACTCCCCCACTTCCCGGCGTGCCAGAATGGTTGCCCAGGTTTCAGAGATTTGAATGGCGCGATCGCCCCCTGTGCGTTTGCGTTGAGCGATAAACAATTCGGTTAATTCTTGAATTCGTTGAGTGACGATACTTTGCAAAGGAGTGACTGGGACTGGCGTTGGTTCATCTTGCCAACCTAAACGGGTTTGCCCAAGTCCGAAGGTAGTTTTGTGTCCGGTACCACAGTAAGGAGCCAATTGCCCTAAGGCTAACCATTGCTGGACAAAGTCTGGCTCCTGTTTTGCTTTAGCAGTCAGCCCCAGTTGCACTGACCCGATAAATCCAGTGACCGAACCACTTTTACCTGCCGAAACTTTAGCAGTCTGGAGATGATGCCGCAGAATGACCGTACCTTCATCTAACCAGTCTAAAAAATCATCCTGATCCACTGCATCCCCGGAAAAGTCATTCCAGCGTCGCAGGTAGCTATGGAATAGATTGAAGGGAAGCGGTAACGGTAAATGATTCCCCTTGCGTCGAAAGCTAGTCGGGGTCAAAAAGCTCAAGGTAAGGATTGGCTCCTGCTCGGATGACTTAAGCAGTTGAGCATAGGTGGTCGCTGGCAGCGCAAATTGCCAGTCCACAATGTTCAAAACACCGCTACGGAGCCGAATTTCAGTGGGTGGAGTTTGCAACCATTGCTGTGCCCACTGAATGACCGATTGAGAGAGCAGGGTAATTGTCCACTCATACTGTTGGTTAGCGGATAGGGTCTGCGCCCCTTTGCGAGGATCTCGAAGAGGGCGATTGTGAGATGTCATGTTGCTACTTAAGTTAGAAACCGTGAAGGGTTTTTCGGATTGCCCATCATGCAGGTAGCTAGACAGTTCAAAATCCATGCGACGAACTTGGTCGAGTAACCAGGAGTGGAGTTCGGTAGTGTAGTGAGGCGGGACAGTGAAATCCTCCTGTGGTTGTAGCAATAGCTTGATACCCACCAATTCAGTACGTTGATCCCAACTGAGTTTTGCTGAGGATGCTTTTGATTTACGGGTAGTTTTCGCCATAGGTGGAGGCTGTAAAACTGACAATTTCTCTTACTTTACTCTTTCCATTCTCCACGAGGAAGAGAGAAGAAGAGGGATACGGGACTGTTTCTTTACTCTTTTATTTCTATTCTTTTCTCTTACTCCCTAGTTTCCGTCCCCCCGTGAGAAAGAGAAAAGAAGGAAGACAGAAAACAAAAGAGAATTTGGAGGGCGGCTGTTTCTTTACTCTTTTATTTTTTCTCTTTTCTCTTTCCCCTTCGTTTCCGTCCCCTTGCGGGGAAGTGGTCATGAAAGATCTTCTCCAGGAAGACCTTAATTCTATTGGTTAAAGTTCGTTTCCGTCCCCTTGCGGGGAAGTGGTTATGAAAGCATGATTGGGTATACGAGGCGATCGCCAGGTTGGTGCCGTTTCCGTCCCCTTGCGGGGAAGTGGTTATGAAAGTATAGATTATACGAAAGGGCAGAGCCATCTTCATATAGTTTCCGTCCCCTCGCGGGGAAGTGGTTATGAAAGTCAGTTGTAGGCATAACCCGGTGTAATGAATAGTATGTTTCCGTCCCCTTGCGGGGAAGTGGTTATGAAAGTCTGGTTTTGCGTGCCGCACCAGGCTAGCGATGAGTTTGTGGTTTCCGCCCCCTTGCGGGGAAGTGGTTATGAAAGATAGAATCGCTGAAAACCTTATCCAATGGGCTGTTACACGTTTCCGTCCCCTTGCGGGGAAGTGGTTATGAAAGTGGTTTCGGAGGTAACGATGATGGGTTCAGGCATGAGGGGGTTTCCGTCCCCTTGCGGGGAAGTGGTTATGAAAGTTGAAGATAGTGCGATCGCACAGGGATGATCACACGTCCAGTTTCCGTCCCCTTGCGGGGAAGTGGTTATGAAAGAAGTCATCCTTTTCCTCCTCGCCCGCCGCCAGATCGTTTCCGTCCCCTTGCGGGGAAGTGGTTATGAAAGACATTGGAATCATTGCTGCTGATGTTGATCACAGCTCTGGTTTCCGTCCCCTTGCGGGGAAGTGGTTATGAAAGATGGTTCTCCTTAGTGTGGCTTGGGTAAACAGATTGCAAGTTTCCGTCCCCTTGCGGGGAAGTGGTTATGAAAGGCTCCGCTTAGAAATCCTTCCCCCACTTAGGTTTTAGCACACAAATCGACGCACGGATAAATTGTCTAGGGAAGAAAAGTCACTCATCTCAAAACTGAGAGTTGTAACCCTTCAAAACCCTTACAGCGTCGAATATCGACACCCATTGACGAAAATATTGAATTTTCAAGGTGCTACAAGGGTGCATCGACCACCCCTTAACTTAGCCACTACGTTATGCGATCGCTCCTCATGGGTCAAGCCATTTCCATCTCACTTAAATAATGTAAACACTCGGTGGTGGTTGGGGTACTTCACTGCCAATCGTCAGCGATCGCGGCACCGCATCTGCCGGAATCCAGTAAAACCGCACATCATCCTCGGTTGGTTTTACTCGTCGTTGCACTTGCTGATACAACTTTTGCATCTCATTCAAGCTTAAAAAACACTCAAATGCACTTTTTTGCACTCGTCGCCCATAGCCTTCTAAAAAATCAGATAGCTTTTGGCGACGGCGATTATCAGGAATGTCATAGATAACTAGAACCAGCATAGGAAAGAAGAAAGAAGAAAGAGGAAAGAAGATTACACGGCTCGGAGGAAGGGTTTATAGGGAATGGGTTCCAGGAGGCTGCGTTTGTAGCGGCGAATTTGGAGTTGAATGGCGCGTCGGTAGCTGACGGGTTCTTGCACATCGGGATGGGTGATTTGGGTGCTAATGCGCTGTTCAAAATAATGCAGAAACCGCCGCCGAGCAGAATCGATGAGATAGACTCCGCCGTTGGCAGCTTGAGTAAATTCATCTGGCTTGATGACTGATTTGTTCGCCAATACCAGCACCAACGTATCGACAATGGGCGATCGCCACTCCTCCATCAGATCAAACGCCAGATGGGGTTCTTTGCGATCGCTCCGGTGCAAGTTTCCCAAATAGGGATTGAGACCTTCTGCCAGCAACAAACTCAGCACATTGTTAAATAACACGGTGTAGCCAAAACTCAGCATGGCGTTGACTGGATCGGTCGGTGGGCGACGGTTGCGTTGAGAGAAATTCCAGTTCTGATTTAGCAACAGTTCACCAAATGCTGGAAAGTAACGCGCCGCCGCACTCCCTTCATATCCCCGCAATGCATCCAATTGATCGGCTTTGGCAACCTGACGCATATCTTGATAGATTCCGGCGATCGCGGTTGTCAGTCGTTCTAAATTGCGTTTTCGATTCAAGCGCAGCAAGAGTTGACGAGAGTTTGCCAGTTTTCCTAAAACCAGCGATCGTGCCGTTTCTAGCTGAAAGCTGGCATTCTCAAAGCGCTTAAACTGAGCAAATTCTGCCGTGAGGCTGCCCTGCTCGGCACTCCACAAATGTCCTTTATAAGCGCCCGATTGCGACAGAAATAGCACCAAAATTCCAGCATCGAGACAGGCTGAGATGGCGCTGGTCGTCAACTAATATTGCCAAATACCAAAATGTGTTCCACCTCTCGGATCGGAATTTCCAACACAGGTGGAGCTTTTTCTGGCTCTTTTGATTTCACTAAAAACCGCCCCTGTTCTTTTCGCAGGGTTGTGCCTTGCTGCACCAGGTACAACGTTGCCATTTGTATATGTGATTCGGTGTGTGAGTTTGATGGCTGCACCCAGTCGAGAAGGTTCTGCTTCAAGCTTACCCAAATGGCTAGGATGCTGAACAGAAGTACATTTGATCCGATTTGCGCGATCGCCTGTAAGATGGGGTTGCCCATCAATCCTCATGCAATTGGAGCAATTTTATGGTTGGGTCTGCCTTACTGATGCTCATCTCCACCGGGCGTGCTCTTCGAGATACCCTTAAGGGGTCGCTGCTTGCCCAGGCATCACCGACTCCGAGTCCAGATCCCAGTCCCAGCCCAACCGCGATCGATGCGGCCACCATCGAGTTTTTGAAAGGACAGTTTTCATCGTTGACGACTAGTTTCAACATTTACGTGAGTTTGCTCAGTCTGGTAACCGCGTTGTTTGTTGCCGTTGCCGCCTGGTTATTCAACAAGACTTTGAAAGAAGCGCGTCAGGAAGTGGATCAATTAGTGAAGACTGAAGTGCGACGGGCGATCGCGGAAAGTGTTCAAAGCCGAATTAATCTACTGGAACAGGTGTTGCGACAAGAAGAAGTTCCTGGTTTAGTCACAGTCGATTATGTTTTGCAGAATGCCTTCGGCACCTTACCCAAAGAGTTTAGACTGTTGAGTACTCGATTCCCTCGGACAAAACCCCGGAAGTTGGATAGCCGCAAGTTCAACGGGGATGTGGTGGTGTTGGATCTGGTCAACTATCAACCGAGTGGAAGCCAATTGGAAGAAGCTGAACTAGAGCAGGTGTTGCAGGATGTTACAGACAAAATGACTCCAGAATCAGTGCTGGTGGTATACGTGAGAGGGCGGTATAAAGCGATCGAGAATTTGAGTCAAAAAATTACTTACTATACCTCCACCAATGTCCCCACCCAACTCCTCGGAAATGTGATTAATGGCGCTTACGTTGCTCATGCCTTGCGGGGCGAGGATTGACCTCACTCTTGAGGCATCGACTCATCCATTAAAATAGACTCATTCACTCAAGGGGTTTCTCATGAGTCAGTCAGCTACCGAACGAGTTCGCTGGACGATCGCCGATCTGGATCTGTTGCCAGATAACGGCACCCGCTACGAAATTATTGACGGTGAATTATTCATGACCAGAGCGCCACAGTGGAGTCATCAACGAGTTGCCGACAAGATTTGTGCCGCGTTAAATCATTGGTCTGATGAAACAAAATTGGGAGAAGCTACCACTACTCCAGGAATCATCTTCTCAGAAGCCAATAACGTGACTCCTGATGTGGTGTGGGTTAGCTATGAGCGATTAACCGTTTTACTCGACGAGGCGGAGCATCTCACGGGAGCACCGGAATTAGTTGTGGAAGTGCTGTCTCCAGGGGCTGAAAACGAACGCCGCGACAGAGAAGTTAAACTCAAACTCTACGCTTCTCAAGGGGTTCAAGAATATTGGATTGCCAATCGTGCGTTGCAGCAGGTGCAAGTCTATCGGCGAGAAGGGGCATTGCTCAAGCTGGTCGCCACCCTAATGGCAGTGGATGAAATATCATCTCCTCTGTTACCAGATTTTGCCTGCGCCGTTGCTACCTTTTTCCAGTAGCTTGTAACTAGTTGCATGAAGTCAAATTCTTCTTAAGAAATAAGAATAAATCATAAACAAAGAATACAAAACGTACTTTGATTCGTGCTGACGATTCTGATCGCTCTTTGCTAGATTAGACGGAATTATTTCGTCAAAAGAAGATTGTGTGCGATTGAAGGCGCGATCTCCCTGAATATCTTCCTTAGCCCCCATCTTTCGTTGACTATGTATCAAGGTTCCCCTACCGCTCATACGCTTGCACTCCAGGTCATTCAACAAGCAGTGGATACGATTCTTAATTGGGCAGCAGGTCAAGATACCGCTTCAACACAACAGCCTCATCCACTGCAATTAGTCTTCGATCGCATTCATCTGGGTCACGGTCAGGCACAGCATCACCCACAAAATTATCGACCCGCTTCAATCCTGAAAATTGATGGGGATGAACAATATCCTCGCATTCCCTACGCCACACAAACTCCACCAACAGACCTTAACGCAATGAACTACCCCGCCGCAAGCGGACGGGGTATCAGAATCAAAAAAGAGCAAG
>JACYLN010000100.1 GCA_015272515.1 Leptolyngbyaceae cyanobacterium C42_A2020_001
GAAACTACTTTGCCCACTGCTGTTACTGTACCAGTTAGTTCCGCAAAGTGCTGTAAACACTCGTGGATTTCTTCGAGGGAGAAGCCAATTTGCCGCAGCGATAGGATTTGCTGCAAACGAATGATGTCTTCCTTGCCATACAGTCGATACCCTGCGTCGGAGCGATGAGAGGGCGAAAGTAAGCCGATTTCGTCGTAGTAGTGCAACGTCCGGACTGAAACCCCAGTTTGTTTCGCCAGATCACCCACCTTAAGTGCAACCGATTGCATCTTCCCCTCCTGACCCAGTGCAGACAACCTTAATCTGTGAATGAATCTATGGTAGGAACCTCACGTTACGTCAGAGTCAAGGGGTGAAGCCAAAAAGTTTTTGAATTGTTCATGTAAGTTTTGGGTTGCAATTTCACCAAACGATTCTCTGGCAAGCGCAAAACTCAAAAAATCTTTGATTCGCCACTCGCTCTGTGGAACTTCTTCGATGTAATAGAAATAATCCCAAAGAATCGCTTCCCAACTGGTGCAGCGAATTAATTTACCGCCAAGACTTCCTGTAGGTTCGGGTGGACAGGTTCCCGGAGGTAAGCCTTCTAGCTCATAGCTCTCTCCAACGCGAATACAGGGTTCGCAGTCCAGGAGAATGCCCTGCATTTCTGCCAGAAAACCGTAGGAGGTTTGTTCTGTAATGACACCGCCAAGGGAGTGCAGTAGCGCCAGAAACTCAGTAGTGCGATCGCCCGGACAGGCAATATCAATGTCCTCATGGTCGCGGGTGATGCGGTTTAATTTGGCATCGATTGCCCAACCGCCTTGCAACCACAGAGGCAAATTGATTTGGTCTGCTGCCGAAAATAACTGATGAATCAACTCAATGTGGCGATCGTTCGTATTCATCGCTTTTCATGATGCTGTGTGCTGCTGGATTGCTTCAATGATCACAGACCAATCATCAGGGTGCAGTTCATGTCCTGTTCCATGTAGTGTGAGTAATTCTGCATGGGGAATCTCTGCTTTTAACGCCAGAGCATGGGCATAGGGCAAAATAGGGTCTTCTGTGCCGTGAATGATTAGTGTCGGAACAGTGATTTCGTTAAGCCGACCGAGCCAATCCTTACCTTCCTGGCTTTTTTGAAGTAGTGCATGGTTAAAGGGAGTCATCAAGTTTGGGGTGCGATCGAAGTCAGCCGCCGCCAATTCACGGATCAGGGATTCATCAAAGGAGTGAGCTGAGCCATTCAGCAACCGCCACGCACCCACCTGATATTCAATGACAGCTTGGCGATCGCCCCAATCTAGTTCGCCCGCTTTTGCATGATAGTCCAGAATCGGTGGAGCGATACCAGGCATTGTAGGATCAGCCTCGGCTAAAGGCTCGGAGGCAATCAGGGTTAGGCTTTTAATTCGCTGGGGATGTTTGAGCGCCATGAGTTGAGCCAGGTAGCCACCCAGAGACATCCCGACCAGGTGAGCGCTCTGAATATGATGCCTATCAAGAACACCAAAAGCATCATCTGCTAGATGTTCAACGGTATAGCTGATTTGCCCTGGCTCATAGCTGGTTGAACGCCCGGTGTCTCGATGATCGTAACGAATCACATATCGTCCCATGTTCGCTAGCTGGCGGCAAAACTCCTCTGGCCACCAGATTCCTGAGGACGCTGCGCCCATAATCAATAGAATTGCAGTGTCATCTGGAGAACCAAAGGATTCTGAAAATAGATGCACGACACCATTGTTGATTTGTTGACCTGTCATACTTTAGCCTGTCCTGATAATAGGATGCTTTAGCAGGAGCACAAAGCATGGTTGAAACCTTTGTTTAATCGGGAGTATGACAAACTGCTTCTATGTTGTGCCCATTTGGATCTAAAACAAAAGCACCATAATAATTGGGATGATAGTGAGGTCGAAGACCCGGAGCACCATTATCTTGACCACCTGCTTTTAATGCTGCATTGTAGAATGCCTCGACCATTGCACGAGTTTCAGCTCGGAAAGCGATATGAAGTCTGGAGGTATTGACTTCCCCCTGAAAAATCCAAAAATCTGGCTTCCCATCGACTCCAAAACCCGCGCCCGTCACGGATCCGGCTCCATCCGTATCAAACTCATGCAGCAATTGGTAGCCTAGGGGAGATAACGAATTGATATAAAACTTCCTGCTGCTGCCAAAGTCGCTAACATTGATACCAGTGTGGTCAATCATAAATTTCGCCACCTCTTCAAATTATAAGCTTTTATTCCTGACGGTCTTTCAATTCTAACTGCTTGAATTGCTGCTGAATCTCCAGATCATTGTGGCTGGCGATCGCCTCCAGATTGGCAATGCGTTCCTCCAATCGGTGTATAGTCTGTTCGCCGTCCAGCCATCGTCTGGTATCAGGTCCGGTGCGCCAGACCGCAACTATTCCTGCGCCTGCGCCTAGGAAAAGATGAACAGACCATCAAAACTTTTGAATCTAGTCGGTAGTCCCCGACGCACAGGTAACTCAGTGACACTTGCTGAATATTAGATGAAGATCTTGTTCAAATAGTCCAGCAAATGCTTCTCGTCTGTCGGTTGGCTACGCAATCCGATATAGCCATCTGGGCGAATGAAATAGAGCGATCGCTGATGTATTCCATAGAGCGTGTGAAGTTCTCCCTGGGGATCGAGCAGAATCGAGCCATTCCAAGTCAGTTGCATCGGTTTGGTGCTACTTGCAATAACGATGTGCATTTTGACACACCGATTGAGCAGGGCTTCAACTTTAGACGCGAGGTTGGCGAGATCGGTATACTCTTTGTCCGTAGGCGCAAAACCTGAAAAGAGCAGCAGATGACTCTGCGCTCCATGAAACACTTGATGGAGATTTGTGAGATCGCCAGCAGGATAGCTGAGACACTTTCCTGGCAGTGCTCTGTCTCCCGCATGAGGTGCCCTGATCCAGTTCACTTGATCGCGCAGATTCCACCTGGTTTGCAAATCAGAGCAGGAGAGTGAAGAGTGGCGGTAGTTTATGTTCAATTCTGAGGCTTCCTGGGCGAGCCTGCGCTGAATGCTGTCCAGTTGGAGCAGCGGAATTACCAGGCGATCGCGGAGCCAACGTAAGACAGGATTTTGCGTCACGATTAAACCCTGTGTTGTGGTTTGTGAACCCTGGAGCACATACCTAGCAATCGGCAATCGCTCTTCCTGGTAAGTATTCAGCAGGCTTTCCCGTGCCTTTCCTTGCAGCACCAGAGCTAATTTCCATGCCAGGTTATAGGCATCCTGAATCCCGGTATTCATGCCCTGACCACCGAAGGGACTGTGAATGTGGGCGGCATCCCCTGCTAGAAAAACTTGCCCCTGACGATACGTCTTCACCATGCGATAGTTTACTTTGAAGTTCGACATCCAGGTGGGATTGCTAATCGTTGTTTTCGTATCGCCTGTGTACTGCACGAGTAAACGCTGGAATCCTGCCACCGATGTCTCTGAACTGTGCTGTTCGTTCCCTAGGTCAGCGGGTGCGAATAGTCGCCACTGTCCATCGGGCAGTGGAAAAGCAGCCAGCAAGCCGTCCTGTGTGAACCAACCATGTGTTGTTTCGCGGGTGCGGTCCCAGTTGAGATCGACATCGGCGAGGAGCCACGCCTCCGGTGCTGTTGTGCCTTCAAATGGGATTTCTAAAACTTTGCGAACACGACTGCTGGCTCCATCACAGCCAATTAGCCATCGGGCGCGGATTTCCTCCAGGTCACTAGAGTCCGTTTCGGCTGCTTTGACTAGGGCGATCACGACACCATTTTCTTGCTGAATATCGAATAGTTCTCGCGATCGCTCAACCTTGCCACCCAAGTCATGCAAACGATCGTTGAGGATCGACTCGGTTTGGCTCTGGGGCAAGATCAGGAGAAAGGGATACTGGCTATCTTTCTCTCGAATGTGTTGCAGACTGATCCGCAAGATGACATGATCGCGATCGTAGATTGTGACTCCCTTCGCCTTTGTTCCCGCTGCTAGAGCTTTGTCGATGACACCCATGTTCTCAAACACCTCTAGTGTTCGGGCTTGGATGCCGAGGGCACGCGAGGTTTGAACGGGTTCTGCGGCTTGGTCAACCACGCGACAGCGCACGCCATGTCTGATCAGTTCACAAGCCATTGCTAATCCGACAGGACCAGCCCCCACGACCAGAACATCAATATCAACTTCCTTTAAACTCATTGCTTTATGCCTCAGTGCTCGATACGAAGCTAGGACAAGGATTTATCGCATTGATAAATTTGATTGATTAACGATATAGACACGTTCCGGTACAGCAATTGGTTAGACGGTGTATTCGTTTACAGCTTCTTTGCAAAAAGATAGGCGCGACGAGTCTGAACTTCTATCTCAGGATATGGATCTCTCTCTATCGCTTCTTCTAACTCAAAGCCTGCCCTCTGAAGAGCATCTTTCATCTGTGCTGTCTCAAAAAAGTGAAAGTCTAGAAAGACTCTCTGATCGAACCATTCTTCGTGGTGATGGGTTTGCTGACCGATGTGAAATGTGAGTAATAGTGTTCCGCTTGAGCGCAATACCCGATTCATCTCTCGTAAAGCGTCAACGACTAATAAGCGAGGAACATGAATAATTGAGTAGAAGGCGACGATCCCACCGAAAGAGTTGTCAGCAAAATCATCTAAGGAAAGCATATCGCCCTGTTGAAAAGTGATGTTTGGATTTAACGTTTGCGCCTGTTCGACCATTCCTGACGACAAATCAATACCGCACACGTCTAAACCGCGATTTTGTAGATAATTGGCAATGTGTCCAGCACCACACCCTAAGTCACAAATTTTGCCAACACCATTCACCTTCTCGATGAACCAATCCAACATCTTGCAGTCAAACGGCTTTTGATCTAGCTCATCATAAAATCGCTTGGCGTATTCTGCCGCTACACGGTCGTAGCTGGTTTGCAATTCTGTTTGTGATCGTTCCATTGGTTCACCCTCTACGAATTTAAGTGAAGTTGTTTAACGATTGTGTTGAGTGATGTGTGAAGACTTTGAACGATAGACGAGAAAAACTCAACTGACCGCTAAACGCAATCGCTAGCTGGCTGATCGCATGAATTGCTGCCACTCAGCCCGATACCTGTCTTTTTCGACTTCATCCAGAAATGTTGCTTCCAACGTATTCAAATTGAGTTGCCAAAGTTCCTCCCAGCTAAATCCTTGTGCTGCAAGCGTTAAATACTCGTTTGTCAAACTTGTTGAGAACATGGCTGGATCGTCTGAGTTGACGGTGCAGTACAGCCCAGCATCAACCATCTTACGGATGGGATGAGGCTCACTTCGCTCGACAACACCTAAACAATAATTGCTTTGGGGAGACACTTCTAAAGGAATTTGATGTTGGCGGAGGACTTCCACTAAGTTGGGATCGTCTAAACATCGAATGCCATGTCCGATTCGCTCAGGTTTCAACGTATTCACTGCGCCCCAAATGCTTTCTGCTCCTACTGCTTCGCCTGCATGAGCCACCAAGTGAAGTCCTTGCCGACGGGCTTGAGCAAACGTCTCTGTGAACAGTTCTGGTGGATACCCCACTTCAAGTCCCCCTAACCCTAAGCCCACAAATAACCCACGCTCTTTCCCTTTCACAACAAATTCCAAAACGCGATCTTGAGAATCAGGCACCTCACGCGCAATATCGGGAATGAGATTAATCTGGCAGTGATAGTTGGCTTCCCCTGCCGATCGTCCTGCTGCGATCACATCTAAAATTTCATTATCCTGAAACTTTTGAGTCAGAAACGAAGCACTCAAGAAAGCTTCCGTGTAGCGAATGTTTTCCTCCGCTTGTCGCTTGTAGAACCGTTCAATCATCAGGGCATAGTCTTCAGGCGTTTGCAAGCACTGAACTGCCGCTGCGTAAACCTGGATGAAATGGGAAAAATCGCGAAACTCAAAAAATGACTTCCATTCTGCGAATGAACTCGTCGGTAACTCAACGTGATTCTGCTGCGCTATCTGATAGAAGGTCTCTGCGTCTGTTGCACCTTCGACGTGAACGTGGATTTCAACTTTAGGCATAGCGCGAAACCGAGCCGCGAATTCAGGTGAAATCGAGGTGACTGTATTAGTTTGTGGCATGAACTCAGCCTCTTACTGATAAAAACAACTTGCTCTGCTGATATTAATGAGTGCAATGAACGAGTGATTTCTCGATCAGAATTCAATGGCTATGTGCGGCAAGAGAGGGTAGTGACAAGCGCAATCAGGCTCACAAGCGCAAATCCCGCTCGCGCTACGTGCGAATACTCCCAGCGATCGCGCAACTCTGTCCATTCCGGCGGACAGGTTTTGTTCTCAAACCGAGATCTAGTTGCCCCAACCGAGAAAAAGCCAGAACTGAAGCGATCAAGGCTTTCATCCTCAACCCAAAACTGATTCACTGGATGCGTGAAGAGCCAATACACTGCTTGCATTCCGAAAAGTCCAATTAATGCTACAAGCGTTAACCAGAAGTCCATGCTTCCGAATGGCATTAAGAACAACAGAATGATTGTCAAAATTATGCCGACTGGCTCACTAATCCCTCCAATCGTGAATCCTGGATAATAAATCGGCTGCATGGCATAGTATGTCTCCTTGCTGAGTCGCATCTTGCCCGGTAGTTCAAGGGCATGCGCGAGAGCCAAAGCCATTGCTACCGCTACAAGCACCACGGTCAGAATTTGCAGAATGCTGAACATGATTTGCCTCCTAACCAAATTAATCTAGAATTTGACCTTCAGCAGCGCAGCAATCCAACAACTCCTTTGCACTTGCTCATTTGAGCCTTGGTAGTGCGTCTGAGGAATCGCCAGAGGTGGATAAACGGCGATGTTGAGTGGGCGACGACTACCCCATCAGACCCAGTGTTAAAGCAAGTTTTTTAGCGATTCTTTGTCCCGTTGTCGATTAATCAGGATTAGCAATGCAGGAGGGATAATCAGCCAAAATCCCGAAAAAGGTTCAAGCGTCACGCCAACAACAGCCGTTAGCAAGAGAATCCAACCTGGAAAACTGGGTAAGCGAATCCCTTTTGTTTGTGCCCAACAACAGAGCCATCCGATGATCAGGAGAAATGGCGTGATCATCATGCACCAGAAGGCGTCTTCTCGGTCATAGAAAGGATCTGATGGATTGGGTGCGATTGCATTAAACCAACCATCCTGCACAATATCCATCAAAGGTTTAGCAAAAAGCCATCCGTGGATAAGGGGATGGAGAATCCCGATAGCAATGAACCAGTACCCACTCACTCGAAGCATCTTTATCTCCTTGGTTCTAAATGATTTTGCCGTATCAAATTGCTCTTGGATACGCTACCGTATGGTTATAGATTAGTGACCTGTCTCGCAAATGTCAATACGCCACCGTATGGTTAAGCAGAATGAGATTTCCAGGCTTGGACAGCAAGACTGGATCAACTTAGGGCTAGAGGTTTTAGCAAAGAACGGAGTTGAAGCCGTGCGAGTTGAGCCACTGGCTAAATTACTGAATGTAACGAAGGGTAGCTTCTACTGGCACTTTAAAAATCGGGAAGAGCTTTTAGAAGCGATTTTGCAAGCATGGGTGAATCGTGAGACTGAGAGCATTATTGAGCAAGTTGAGGCAGTAGGCGGTAACGCTTCGGCCAAACTGCTTCACTTGTTTGAACTGGCAATTCAAGACGAGGGTCAAGTCGAAAATGCAATTCGAGCCTGGGCAGCAAATGATTCTAGAATTGCAGCAATTCTTGCCCAGGTTGATCAGCGTCGTCTCGACTACGCAAAGAATTTGTTTTTAGAAGTTGGCTTCGCACCGTTTGAAGCAACGGTACGCGCCCGCATGGTTTACTACGCTTTGATTGGTGAACTCGTCCTGGGTATCCAGACTGATCGGGCTGAACGATTAGCGGAGATGCGCCTCCAGCATCTTATTCTCACGCGCCAAGATTAATGACTGGCACAACTTATACAGAGAGTGTGAAGCCAGCCAACGACTTGCTTCACCCGCCGCTAACATCCTTTCGTCGTCAATCAGCCATCTTTATATGGTCGGTGTGGTGCTGACTTGCGCTTCTTTAACGCTGCTGACGAAAGTTTTTGGATGTTGTCCCGGTGACTTGCCGAAACAACCTGCTGAAGGCACTGGGCGTTGCAAAGCTAACTTGGAGTGCAATATCGCTTATGGATACCTGACTGTGCCAGGGGCAATTCTTTCGCCCACTCAATGCGCCGTCGGGTGACATACTGATGGCGAGCAACGCCCATTGCTTGCTTGAACTGGCGGCAGAAATAATACACGCTCATCTCCAGTTCGTTGGCAAGCTGGTCGAGGGTAAAGGATTGATTTAGGTGAGATTCAATGAATTTCAGGGCGCGATCGCGCAAATAGAGAGGCAATCCGCTACGCATAGAAAAACACTGAACGTTCCAAGCTGAGTGATTTTGCAGGAGCCGAGCTGCAAGAGCGATCGCCAATGAATTTCCAAAGAGCCGCCCGGTCGGATGCTCCGTAGTTATATCCGCATGAAGAGACAGCGGAATTTGCTGGATCAGTGGATCAACCAGAATCAACTGCGGAAGAACCTTGTTTGATAACGGAAGAAAACTACGCCACTGCCAAAGCGGCGTTCCTCCAGAAGATCGAGATCCAATCGAACGTCGTCTGGGAGGGAGGGTTTGCCGCCCCCTACAATGATCGGCAGGAGGAACAGATGACACTCATCGATCAATCCTGATCGAAAGGCGTGGGCAGCAAGCTCAGCACCACCGATGAGGATATTCTGTTCAACAGTCTCTTTTAATTGTCGAATTGCTTCTGGATCAAAGCCTCGCTCAAGCTGTGTTTTGCGAGTGGATACCCTCTCCAAGGTCTTGGAGTACACGATCTTATTGGCTGCCTGCCAAGTCTCTGCGAAGTCGCGCCTGAGTGGAGACTCAGCAGCTAAGTTGGGGTCAGTCTCCCAAACCATCATTGTCTCATACATTCGCCGTCCGTAGAGATAAGTGCCAGCTTCCCGTACAAGGTTGCTGATAAACCTGAAATATTCCTCGTCTGGCACTGTCCAGTCAAATTTGCCATCCCTATCCTCGATGTAGCCGTCGAGTGACGAGTTCGCCGTGTAGATCAAGTGAGCCATCCTGACCTCTATTTGTGAGGAGTACCTATAATTCAAATCCCTTCAAGTTGAGCCAGGTCTGCAATGAGGGGTTCTTTACTAAACGTCTTACTCACCTCAGAGAGAATTTAGCGATTAGAAAATTGTTTCTCTAACCATTATCGCACTTCTTGCTCTGAGGGAAATTGGATGGAGCGACGACTAATGGGATCATAAACGTACCACCAAATATTACCGAGTCGCGCAGCGAAGCTGATCCGTGCCGGATCACGTTTATGCTAAATACGTGACTCATCTGATACAGAGGTAAATAGGGCGTTCCAAATGAGAGATAAAGTTGATCTCAGTGTAAGAGCGATTGCTCTCAATTCTTTCTTCATGCTCCTTCCTCTATTGAAGTTAGAGACTTCACAAATGATGTTGTCCACTCAGCTTTTTAAGGAATCGTAGATTTTTGTGAATCATTTTCTTAAAAACGAGTATTCACAGATTGATATGTTGTCAGAACTTTCAGATTAATGAATAATTGATTCTCACGCTGTCTAATTCTTGTGCTACTGTCAATATCTTGCGATTCATTTTCAGACTGTTCATCGAAAAAGAGATTCAATACAATCAGAATTAAGATGAGTGAGGTTTACATCATGAAACTCTCTGTAAACCAGCAAACTGACACAAAATTCTTGCCTGTTTTATCAAGTCAGAATCAGGGTTGGGAGAATATTCTAGTCAACCTGTTTCAATGTTCTTCTGGAGAGACAGCTTGTCATTTCAAGCATGAATCCACTGTTTACCTGTCGCTGACTCCCCATCCTGTTCGATTCCTACACATTAAGGAAGGTAAAACTTAAGTCATAGTCATCTCAGTAAACAGTTCTGCCAACTTACAGACATGACTCCAACAGCTTACAGGGTAAATTAACAAGACAATGAAAGTAGAAGTTATCTCACCTGATCCTGCGTGGCAGGAAGAGTTTCAAAAAGAGTCTCAGCAACTCGCATGGGCGATGGGAGAAAATATTGTTGCCATCCACCATATTGGCAGTACTGCAATTCCAGGCATTTACGCTAAACCTGTGATTGATTTTTTGATTGAAGTAAAAAGCATTGTCAAAACGGATGAACAGAATGGGGCAATGACAACCATTGGATACGAAGCAATGGGTGAATTTGGGCTTCCCGGTCGGCGTTACTTTCGCAAGAAACTTTCTCCTGAGATTAGAACCCACAACGTTCACACTTACGAAGTTGGTTCACCTGAAATCACTCGCCATTTAGCATTTCGTGACTACATGATTGCCCATCCTGATGATGCTCAGCAATACAGTGAATTAAAACGACAGTTAGCAAAGCAGTATCCTCACGACATTGAAGGTTATATGGATGGCAAAGACGAATTTGTCAAAATGATGCAGAAGAAAGCAATGATTTGGCAACTTTCAGTGAGTTAAAAGGGCGATCGCCTTTAAATCTTGAATTCAACGTTTACTCGCCTGGCAAGAATAAATCGTGTAGAGAAATTTGCTAAACCTTGTTTATCCATACAATCCCTACCTTAGTGGTGCAGAAAACTCCTGAAACCCATTAAACTCGTTATTCTCAATAAGAGTTTTTACTGAGAATAGCTAAAAGTTTAACGGAAATATTGGGTTCGAGATTATAGTACATTCGCTCAAAATTGGTTCAAAAAAGTTTTCTGCACCACTAAGCAATCCCTACTCTATATTTTTTCTACACGAAGATAGAATTTGCACCTGACTATCTGATTCTTGCGACACTACCACAATCTTGTGGTTCGTTTTCAAAATTTGGAGTAAACGACGCAAAAGTGACTACAATCGGAACTAGGCACGTTGGTTGTATGTCATGGAGATTTACACTAATCCTGGCACTGAAGCAGATAGTTCACTCATCCAATCGAGTCAGTATCAGGGATGGGACAACCTTCTGGTAGAACAATTTCGTGAGCCTCCCGGAGAGGGACACTGTCAACACCGTGATGAACACACCATTTGTTTAGCATTAGATACCCGTCCGATTCGGATGTTACAAATTCGTGAAGGGAAAACGTACACTGGGCTATATGCCAAAGGCGATCTTTCCATTACGCCTGCTCAAATGCCCCTTTTCGCCCGTTGGGATAGTGAAGATCACCATCTCAAAATTCGTATGACCTCCCGATTTATTCAGCAAATTGCGAAGGAGGCTTTGGAAATAGATAGTGATCGCCTGGAATTACTACCTCAAGCGCGAATTCGCGATCCTCACATTGAGGCGATCGGTCTCATGCTTCTGTCTGAATTACAACAGGGCGATACGGCTAACACACTCTATGTCGAATCTTTGGCGAATGTTCTGGCAGTGCATTTAATTCGTCAACACACGACCGATCGCCCGCAACCTGTAATGTACGAAGGTGGTTTGCCCCAGCGACAACTCTTGCAAGTGTTGGATTATATCGATGCTCATCTCCACCAGGAGATTAAGTTGACCGATCTAGCCTCGCTGGTGGGGATAGGTGAATTTCATTTCAGTCGTCAGTTTAAACAGGTGATTGGAACAACACCTCACCAATATTTGCTCCAACAACGAATTGAACGAGCAAAACAGTTGTTGAAACAAAGCGATTATTCTATTGCAGACATTGCCTTGATGTGTGGATTTAACAGTCATAGTCATCTCAGCAAACAGTTTCGACAGTTAACGGGAATAACACCAAAAGCCTATCGGCTGCATTAGTCATAAATCTCTCAAACCATTGGAGGAACTATGGTTTGGCAAGGAGTACTTGAAAATAGCAACGTATGGGTCTACGAATACGTTGCTAATGGATACAAAGCCAATGCGTTTGCTTTTGCGTTGGATGGCAATCACCTAGCTATCATTAGCCCACCCATTGGACTCTCTGAAGCAGATTTTGCAGCGATCGATGCAAAGGGACAAGTTATAGCCTTAATTGCCCCTCATTCGGGTCACGATTTAGGTCACGCTGAATGGCAGGCTCGTTATTCGACTGCGGTTTCCTATGCCCCAGAGATTGCCCTAAAGCAAATTAATCAGAATGAACTCCGACCCTTCCTGCCGCTTGCAAAACTCGCGGCTCCCCATGTGAACTTTCGAGAAGTTCCTGGCACGAAAAAAGGCGGCACGATTGCTATCGTGAAGCGGGGAGAACGTGCGGTTGTGTATCTTGATGAAATCGTGAGTCACTGGACATCCTTACCGAACAACTGGCTGGCAAAGTTTTTGTTTTGGTCAACGGGTAGTGCGCCCGGACTTAAAGTGAATCGAGTGTATCTGAAGGTACTTTGCTCAGATGTCCAGGCAGTGGCTCAAACTGTTCTTGAAGCTTTGGTGGATGATCCAGTCATCGTGCCAGCCCACGGTACACCCCTGGTTGATTCAGGGGATGCAGAGCAAGTGCGATCGCTGGTGAAACCCTTCGCAAAATGAATTCATAGCTAAGACATTCAATCACACACGCCACTCATACAAAATGTCAGGACAATTTTCTTCATTTTCAGAACCATCCCGATACTGAATGGCTTTGAATCCGTGTCGCTCGTAAAATCGAATTGCTCCCTGATTCTCCTGAAACGTATAAAGCCGGATCGGAGAACCCAGTTCTACTTTTGCGCGTTCAATCAGTTTGGTTCCAATTTCCTGCCCAACAGCATCAGGATGCAAATAAAGCTGATCAATCCATCCTGTTCCTTCGGTCGTTGACAATGCCATCATACCTATAATCTTGTTGTCTCGCTCTACCACAGTTACCTGGCTTTCAGGAATCAAGATGTTATGCATCCACTCATAAACAGCTTCCTCAGAATAGGCGATCGCAGCAAATGAAACAAACGCTCTGCGCGAACTCAGATAAACTTGTGCGATCGCATCAGTATCAGATGGAGTAGCGGAACGAAAATTGAATGAGTTCATGCAACTCTCTCCTAATCAGATTGAGTCATCCACTGAACCAGTTGAAGCACGACTCCATTGGGGTCTGTTACTTGAAAGAACCGTTCGCCCCAGGGTTCCGTCTCAATTGGCGTTGTGATTGGTACACCTTCAGATTGCAGTCGTTCGTATTCAGCGTCAATATCGTCTACGACAAATGCAATTAGCAATCCATCTGCCCGATGTTCACGCATGTGGATGGGTTTAAAGCTTTTCAATCCTGTTTTCAGAAAAACAAGATTGAAGCCAACATCTTCTCTTCCAAGAGATACAAAACCATCGGCTGACATTTGCTCACTGAAACCAAAATGTTGTTTGGCAAAGGTAGCCGATGCAGTAACATCTTCCACGTTCAACGAGATGGCAGAAGCGGTAATTTTCATCGTGTTTCCTCAATAGTATGGAAGGCGATCGCCATTATTCATCCAGTTCATTAGCTTCATGACTTTCGAGACGTTCTCTAAGTTGTTGCAAGACTGTAACAGCAGTCTCTAATGCTTCTAATGAAAGTGTTTCACTGACTTGATTTGCCCAATCAATCTGGCATTGTTGTATGTAGTCCAGGGCTTTACGCCCTTTAGATGTAATGGTCATTAATTTGGCACGACGATGGTGGGGATTGTCGGTATAGGTGATAAATCCATCGCTTGCCAGAGCATCAGCAGTTTGTTGAATACTTTGTCGAGTTAGCCCCATAATTCGAGCTACATGAGCAACAGGTGTGGGTTGATGTTCCACAACGCCAAGCACCTGCCAGCGGGCACTGCTTAAGCCAACCGGATAGGTCAAGCGATCGCCCGCCTCCAATAAAAGCCCATTCAACCGAAAGACCTCAAGAATGAGTTCGGTAAAGGCACTGCCATTGGCACTCGGTTCACTCATATGACAGTACCTTACCAGTTTGACAGGCTTCTGTCAATCTAATTGCTATCTACCCGTTGTTATGGTTCTGTACGTGCCGTCCCTTCTCGATCATGCTCATATCGACGCGCGACGTTGAACGGAGGTAGCCAATCCTCTCGACGACAGATCCAGAGTTCATAGGTGGGCGTCACCTGGTTCGGCATATCGAAGGTGCCAGCAGAGATTTCAATTTCGTCGGCAGAGCGACCGAAGACCGAGGAACCGCAAACTGGGCAGAAATAGCGATCACGATAGTTGGACACCGTGCCAGTGATGCTGACCGCATCGGCAGGAAACACCGCAACCGTATTGAATACCGCCCCGCTTTGCTTGCGACAGTCTAAACAATGGCAAATCCCTACCCGATACGGTTCAGCAGCGATTTTCAAGCGAACTGCTCCACAAAGGCATCCCCCGCGATAATGTATTCTCCTCATCTGTCCTCCTTGATACATTCAGTGTGGCGCGATCGCTTCAGCTGCTCACTATGCAGAAGGATGGATTTTGTGTGTAGATTGATAAATTACCCTCATAGAATTGAACGATGGATATCCAGGAGGCATACGACAGTTGGTCACATACCTACGATACAGACCACAACCTTACCCGTGATCTAGATCAAGTCGTTACCAAGAAAATATTAATGGGTTTAGACAGCCCTTCAGTTGTTGAAATTGGCTGCGGTACTGGAAAAAATACCCTTTGGCTATCTCAAATAGCTGAACGTGTTCATGCGATCGATTCGTCAGAGGCAATGATTGAAAAGGCGAAGGCAAAAGTAAATTCAGCCAATGTCCCATTTACAGTTGGAGATATTACAAAGACATGGATGTGTAACAATGCATCCGCTGATTTGGTTACCTGTAACCTTGTACTAGAGCATATTCAAGATTTATCATTTATCTTCCCAGAGGCATCTCGTGTATTAGTCAAAGGAGGATACTTTTTTATCTCTGAGCTACACCCATTCAAGCAGTATCAAGGTGTAAAAGCAAACTTTCAGCACAATCAAGAAACAATTGAAATTAAAGCTTTCACCCATCACATTTCTGAGTTTATGAATGTGGCTAAGGCATGTGGTTTTGCACTTGAAGACTTTCAAGAGTGGTGGCATGAAAGCGATCAGGATAAGCCACCACGACTGGCAACCTTTTTATTCAAGCGGTAGAAAATGAGGCATGATCATGACTAACAGTCCAAATATTGCCAACATGAACGACCTGGAGTGGGAAGAGGCGCATTACTCAGAACATTACTCAGGCTGGTCTAAACGCTTAACCCCTTCAATGAATCCCAAAGAAGGTCACATTGGAGTCGTAGTGGAGCGGTTAAAGCCAAAATCACTTTCTTGCCCGTTCCATTATCATGTTCATGAAGATGAGTTTTGTCTGATCCTCAAAGGTAGGGCGATGTTGCGCTATGGCGATCGCACCATTGAAATTAAAGAGGGTGATGCCATATCCTTTCCTCGTGGTGAACGCATTGCTCACCAGTTTTACAATCACACCGATGAGCCTGTGGATATTCTAATGATGGGAGAAAACCTATCCTACGAAGTTTGTTATTTTCCCGATTCCGACAAGTGGTTATCGCGATCGATGGGCAAGGTCGGAAAATTTGAGAGTACGGACTACTGGGCAGATGAGCCAGATCCACCCGTGATCAAAGTTCAGGAGTGATGTTTAACCTGCCATGCATGTATCTTTGTCTGCAAACACCTCTGTAGCTACCTTCCAAGCTGAGGTATAGTTATAAGTTCCTGTACGTTAGCTCCGTATTTCTTTTCAATATAGTGAACTTCAGGATCATCGTCTCGTTCCCCTAAATCAATCCATCCGTGCTTGAGATAAAATCTCATTGCCATCCCATTCGCAGGACTAACGTTTAATCGGGCTGAGTGGCAACCCAGATGCTTGAAGAAATGGGCTGCATATTGATCTAATTGTTGACCAAACCCCTGACCTCGAAACTCTGGAATCAGATAGAACAAATTAACATAGCCGATGCTTGAATCGTTTTTCCAGCGCATCATCTCAACCTGCCCAATAATTTGCTCTTCTTGCCAAACATGTACACAACTGTTTGGAATTTCTGTCATTCGGTGTCTCAGCCACTGCAAGTATTCCTCAACTCCACTGCCATCCTCTTTATAGAATCGAGCGGCTGAACCAAAGCTGCAAAGGAAAGAGTCTGCTCTAAACTGCACGCATAAGTCGTGATTGCGCTCTAGGTCGATAGGTTTGAACTCAAGCATAGAAGACTGCAATTTTGCTTCTCCAGGTTAAATTGGCGTTAACAGAGCATCCCAACCTTCACTTCCTTAACCAAGCTTGTGAACTGAAACTTACTTCGTATAGCTTTACCCTGTTCAAAATTAATCTCCGATAGTCGGGCATCATTTATTGCTTCTAGTTTAGATAAAGCTCTCGTACTGAACTATCAAATTGTTGTACCACTATCAAAATCTTGTGATGGATTTTGATCAGGCACGTTGGAGTCCCATCAAAATAAATACAATCGAAACAGGACGAGTTAGGGTAAAACCACTCGTAAAACCAGAGTGTTCCAGTTCAACCTTGTGGTGATTGGCAGATTGAGATCTCCTCCTTTGGATATAGATAATAGTTTTGCCATATAGATATGCTACAATATACTACAAGATATGAGTTGTGCCATGTGCAATTCTGGCGATCGCATCGAAACAGTCCAGAAGACTTAATCGCTATATGCCGTCCATCGTTTGCAGGGAAGTTGAGTATGCGTCAATTGAAATACTACATCGCTTGCACAATCGATAAATTTATCGCCCGTAAAGACGGCTCATTTGACTTCTTCTTGCTGGAAGGCGATCACGTTGCTGATTTGCTTCAACTCTTTCCAGAGACAATTCCAGCCCATTTCAGGGACAAGTTGGGCATCACTGCCAAAAATCAGGTTTTTGATACCGTCGTGATGGGGCGCGGAACCTACGAGGTTGGACTCCACGATGGGATTACCAACCCCTATCCACAGATGGAGCAGTATATTGTTTCTCGTACATTGGGAAAAAGCCCTGATCCAACGATTGAAGTGGTTTCAACCGATCCTGTGGCACTGGTTAGACAATTGAAGCAACAACCAGGTAAAGATATCTGGCTATGCGGTGGTGGAAATTTAGCAACAACTCTTTTTCCAGAAATTGACGAAATGATTCTCAAAGTGCATCCGATTCTACTCGGTTCGGGTATTTCACTGTTTTCAGGTGTAGTTGAGCTAACTTCGTTGGAACTTACTGATAGCAAGATTTACAACAACGGGGTCATGTTGCTGCACTATCGGTTGAAGCATTAAATTCTGGGCTGCGATCGCGCCAAGAGAGAATGTGAAGCATACTCATCCACCAAAAGACGGAGAAATATTAGCTTCACCTCGTTGGGTGAAGTGAAAAGCAGTTGCGATTACTATTCTAAGAAAACTCTATCAAATAGAGGAACTATGGTTTTCTACATTCTGAGTCACTGTAGTGATGGGCGCAACAACCACTGGGAGTCAGACCCTGCCGTAACTAGCCACCTCCAACCCCCTCTTCATTGATGAATTAAGGGTATTCAATGACCAAAGCATTCTATGCCATCTTAGCCAACTCGTTGGTGGCTGCACTGACCAACACGTTTGTCTGGTTTGCCGTCACCTTCTGGGTTTTTCTGCAAACTCAATCCGTACTGGCAACCTCAGTGATGGCAGGTGTGTATATTGGAACGGTTGCCCTCTCTGGGTTTTTTCTTGGCTCGCTGGTCGATCGCTACCGTAAGAAAACGGTGATGTTACTGTCCAGCGCTTGCTCGCTTATTTTATATCTGCTGGCTCAGATCATTTTTAGTTCTACGTCACCCTCTGTTTTTACCGATGTATCCAGCATTCCGCTGTGGATTTTTATTGTGCTGACTTTGATGGGAGCGATCGCGGGGAATATCCGTACCATCGCCCTACCAACCCTCGTCACCCTGCTGATTCCTGAAGCAGAGCGAGACAAAGCCAATGGTCTGGTGGGCACCGCCAATGGGGTGTCATTTCTCATTGCTTCTATCTTCAGCGGATTGGCAATCGGGTTTTTGGGGGTCTATTGGGTGATGGTGTTTGCGATCGCCCTGACGGTTGCCGTCATCCTGCATCTGGTAATCCTCCCCATTCCCGAACCAACGATTATTCACTCAGAACATCACACCCAACATATCGACATTCGTGGGACGATTCGGGCGATTGCGCTCGTCCCCGGCTTATTTGGACTGATTTTCTTTAATTGCTTCAATAATTTTCTGGGTGGTGTCTTCATGTCCCTGATGGATGCCTACGGTCTATCCCTGGTTTCAGTCCAGGTGTGGGGAATTTTGTGGGGAATTTTAAGCCTGGGATTTATTGTGGGTGGCTTGGTTGTTGCTAAACGAGGGTTAGGAAAGAGTCCATTACAAACCCTATTTCTGGCAAATATTGTCATGTGGGTGATTGCCGCTGGCTTTACGATTCAAGCCTCGGTTGCATCGTTAGCCATTGGGATGTTCATTTATCTCTGTCTAATTCCAGTGGTAGAAGCAGCAGAACAAACGATTCTGCAAGCCGTCATTCCATTGGAACGGCAAGGGCGTGTCTTTGGCTTTGCCCAAAGTATTGAGCAAGCGGCATCACCCCTCACGGCCTTTATGATTGGACCGATCGCCCAGTTCATTTTCATCCCATTTATGACTACAGGGTCAGGCGTAGATCTGATTGGTGACTGGTTTGGCACTGGAGCCAATCGCGGCATTGCCCTTTTATTTACCCTAACCGGACTCATTGGGTTAATGATGACGTTACTGGCAATGCGATCGCACTCCTACCAGAAACTATCTGCAAATTATCAAAAAATGCTGGTTAGCGAATGATAAACTTGCGCCCTGCTACTTCCACTGATTTAGACCTGCTGCGACACTGGAATGAACAACCGTATGTGATCGCCTCTGATCCGAACGATGATTGGCATTGGGAAATAGAACTCGATCGCACCCCTGATTGGCGAGAACAACTGATTGCAGAGATCGACGGTCGGGCGATCGGATTCATTCAAATTATCGATCCGGCACGGGAAGAGAGCCATTACTGGGAAGATGTGGCAGAAAATTTGCGGGCGATTGACATCTGGATTGGAGCGGAAACTGATTTAGGTAAAGGCTATGGCACCCAAATGATGCGGCTTGCCCTCGTCCGCTGTTTCGCTGACCCATTGGTAACGGCTGTCCTCGTTGATCCGCTGGTCAGCAATACTCGCGTTCATCGCTTTTATGAACGTTTGGGATTCCAATGTGTAGAGCGTCGTCAGTTTGGAAACGATGATTGTTTGGTCTATCGCCTAAATCGAGAGAATTGGCATCCTTTAGGAAAAAAAGAGGTCAATCTATGAGTTCTGATGTGCTCGGTTTTCAAGAGATTGACAAAACCAAAATCATGCTGGTTGGAGGGAAAGGGGCGAACCTGGGAGAACTGTCCAGGATTGAAGGAATACTCGTACCCGATGGCTTTTGTATTTCTACGATCGCCTATAAAAGAATCATTGAGAAAACACCGTCGATTCACGAATTACTGGAGCAGTTATCGCGTTTGAAGGTGAATGAGCGGGATAAAATCCGTGAAGTTAGCAGTGAGATTCGCAGGATTATCGAAGGGATAGCCATTCCTGAAGATATGAGTGAAGCGATCGCCCACTTTCTCTCCAGACTTGGAGAACAAACTGCCTGCGCTGTCCGCTCCAGCGCCACTGCCGAGGATTTACCCACAGCCTCCTTTGCAGGACAGCACGATACCTATTTGAACATCATCGGAAAAGAGGCAATCCTAACGCACATCCGCAAGTGCTGGGCATCGCTATTTACCGAGAGGGCAGTCACCTACCGCCTGCAAAACGGCTTTGACCATCGTAAAGTTTACCTGTCTGTGGTTGTTCAGAAGATGGTCTTTCCACAAGTCGCAGGAATTTTGTTTACTGCCGATCCGGTCACGGGTCATCGGAAAGTGGTCTCCATTGATGCCAGCTTCGGACTGGGTGAGGCTTTAGTTTCCGGACGGGTGAACGCTGATAACTACAAAGTGCGGAACGGTGAAGTAATTGACAAGAAGATATCCACCAAGAAACTGGCAATTTATGCCCTAAAAGAGGGCGGGACGAAAGAACAGGGGATTGAACCTGAGCAGCAAAATAAACAAGCACTGACGGATGAGCAGATTTTGCAGCTTGAGTGCATCGGTAGGGTGATCGAAGCCCATTTCGGACAACCCCAAGACATTGAATGGTGCTTGGTCGATGATACATTTTACATGGTTCAGAGTCGTCCAATCACGACTTTATTCCCGATTCCTGAAACGAATGATCAGGGAAATCGCGTCTTTGTTTCTGTCGGTCACAATCAAATGATGACTGATGCCATGAAACCATTGGGCTTATCTTTTTTCCTGTTAATGACCCCTGCACCCATGCACACAGCGGGTGGAAGGTTGTTTGTTGATGTGACCGCGACGCTGTCTTCACCTGTCGGTAGAGAAACGATATTAAACGTTACCTTGGGAAAATCTGATCCGCTGATGAAAGATGCACTCACAACCATCCTGGAGCGAGGAGATTTTATAAAATTGTTACCTGATGATCAGAGTCCTAGCAAAAGCAGCCAAGGTCGATCGCCTGCGGATTTTCAAACCCTAAACGATTACGATCCGGCGATTGTGGCTGATTTAATTCAACACAGTCAAGCCTCGATCACAGCGTTAAAAGAAACTATCCAAACGAAATCAGGAGCGGATCTGTTTGACTTTATCCGGGAAGATATCCAGCAATTAAAGAAAACCAACTTTGATTCACAGAGTTTTGGTGTGCTGATGACGGGGATGAATGCGTCCTCCTGGATTAATGAAAAAATGAACGAGTGGTTAGGCGAAAAAAACGCAGCGGATACGCTGGCTCAATCTGTACCGAACAATATTACGTCGGAAATGGGTCTGGCACTGTTGGATGTTGCAGATGCGATTCGTCCTTACCCGCAAGTCATTGAGTATTTGCAACAGGTCAAAGCGGATCACTTTCTCGGTGAATTGGTGCAGCTTGAGGGTGGACCGGAGGCACAGAAAGCGATCGCCACTTTTCTTGACAAATACGGAATACGATGTGCTGGAGAGATCGATATTACGAGACCGCGTTGGAGCGAAAAACCAACCACACTGGTGCCGATGATTCTCAGTAACATCAGAAACTTAGAGCCTGGTGAGCGCGATCGCAAATTTGAGCAAGGTCAACGATCAGCTTTAAAGAAAGAACAAGAGCTATTAGAGCGATTAAAGCAGCTACCGGATGGCGAACAAAAGGTCAATGAGACAAAACGAATGATCCGCCTGCTTCGGAGCTTCATCGGTTATCGTGAGTACCCAAAATACGGCATCGTGAGTCGCTACTTTGTTTATAAGCAGGCATTGTTGAAAGAAGTCGAACAACTCATCCAAGCAGGTTTGATTCAGGAAAAGGAAGATATCTACTATCTCACCTTTGAAGAATTACGCGAAGTTGTATGCACAAATCAAGTGGATTACTCAATCATCGGACAACGAAAAGATGAGTACAAACACTATGAAAAACTCACTCCGCCACGAGTGATCACGTCTGACGGTGAAATGATTGTAGGTACATATAAACGGGACAATCTCCCAACCAATGCGATCATTGGTATACCTGTTTCCGCCGGAGTGATAGAAGGACGCGCACGGGTCATCTTAAACATGGAAGAGGCGGATTTGAAAGATGGCGATATCTTAGTCACCACCTTTACTGACCCTAGCTGGACACCTTTATTTGTAGCCATCAAAGGACTCGTCACCGAAGTGGGTGGATTGATGACGCATGGAGCCGTGATTGCACGCGAATATGGCTTACCCGCCGTGGTTGGAGTAGATTATGCGATCCAACGGATCAAAGATGGTCAACGAATTCGCGTACATGGAACAGAAGGGTATGTAGAAATCCTATAGCAGGAAGGAGTGTTACGTTGGTGGTTCCTGAATATCCATTCGTTGGATCAATCCATTTTCAAATGTGTAGAGATCTGTACGAATTGAGCAACTAGCACTTTTCCTGCCAAATCACGAACAACTTGATGCATATCAATGATGATTTGTTGATCAATTTAATTCAGGTCAAGCCAGACTAAATGATGGGTGTAAGCAAATGAACTGCTTTCCTGCTCCAGTCAAACTTTTAACCAGGCTGACGCACTCTCTCCTTACTGTACCGTTTGACCACTAATAAAAATTCGCGTAAAACAGGCGTTATATTGTCTGAACGCCAAGCGATCGCCACTTCAACGTGTGGTGTTTCACCCTGCAACGGTTTGTAGGTAACCCCTGATCGCCGTAGATTTTGCAGTGAAGCTGGAACGAATGCAACTCCTATATTGGCTGAAACTAATCCAATAATCGTTTGCATTTGCACTGCCTCTTGTACCACTTTGGGACTAAAATTTGCTTGCTGACAAAAACTCACAATTTGATCATAAAAACCAGGTCCCAGATGACGTGGAAATAAGATGAACGATTCATTCGCAAGTGAATCGATAGAAATTGTTGTTTCACAGGCAAGGGGATGGGTTTCAGCAACGGCAACCACCAAGGGTTCTCGCAAAATCTGTTCTAATTCCAAACTGTTCTCTTTAAGTGGTGGATGACAAAACCCAACTTCAATTTGATGATTTTGTAATGACTCCTCCTGTTGCGTCGTTGTCAATTCCTGCAAGACAAGATTTACATTGGGAAATTGC
This sequence comes from Leptolyngbyaceae cyanobacterium C42_A2020_001, assembly GCA_015272515.1. Classification (GTDB taxonomy): domain Bacteria; phylum Cyanobacteriota; class Cyanobacteriia; order Leptolyngbyales; family Leptolyngbyaceae; genus JSC-12. Next base: position 22,764 of record JACYLN010000100.1, read on the forward strand.
TGCCGATATTGAGACAGGATCGCGGGCAGAATATCGTAAACCACGGTACTGGTAAAGCCAATAATCAGCGTTCCCGTTTCACCTCTGCCTGCTCGTTGAGTATCACTAATTGCCTGTTCTACCTGGGTCAGAATTCGGTAAGTCGCCTGCAAAAACACTTGCCCCGCCTCCGTCAACTGCACCTGTCGTTTCGTGCGACGGTAAAACAGTTCCACACCTAACTCTGCTTCAAGTTGCTTAATCTGCTGACTGAGCGGCGGTTGAGCAATATGTAACCGCTCCGCAGCCCGATTGAAGTGCAGTTCTTCCGCAACCGCTACAAAGTAACGCAGGTGACGCAGTTCCATTTTTAATATGTTTCTCGTCTTAAATCTATCCAATCATATATTGGACATCTCTAAAAACGCTTCCTATACTCCAGGAACAAGCAGAAACGTTCAGCGAGGACGACACGATGCCAGAGAATTGGAGAAGCCAGAAAATTACTCAGGGACTACAGCGATCGCCCAACCGCGCTCTGTTGCGGGCTGTTGGTTTCCAGGATGCGGATTTCACCAAGCCCATTGTGGGAGTTGCCAGTGCCCATAGTACGATTACTCCCTGCAACATGGGAATTGCACCGCTGGCAACCGAAGCCGAAGCCGGAATTCGTGCCGCCGGGGGAATGCCGCAACTGTTTGGCACGATTACGGTGAGCGATGGCATTTCAATGGGAACTGAGGGAATGAAATATTCGCTGGTGTCTCGTGATGTGATTGCAGACTCGATCGAAACGGCTTGCAATGCTCAAAGCATGGATGGAGTGCTGGCGATCGGAGGCTGTGACAAAAATATGCCCGGTGCAATGATTGCAATGGCGCGCATGAACATCCCCGCAATTTTTGTCTATGGGGGCACCATCAAGCCAGGACATCTGAACGGGCAGGATTTAACCTTAGTCAGTTCCTTTGAGGCGGTTGGGCAATACAGCGCAGGCAGAATGGATGAAGCGATGCTCTATGCGGTAGAACGCAATGCCTGTCCGGGAGCAGGTTCCTGTGGTGGAATGTACACCGCAAATACGATGGCGGCAGCATTTGAAGCCATGGGGATGAGCTTGATGGATTCGTCCACGATGTCCACTATTGACCCAGAAAAAGCAGAAAACACAACACTGGCAGGGAAGGTTTTGGTAGAGGCGATTCGCAAACAGATTTTGCCGCGAGATATTATTACGCGGAAATCAATCGAGAACGCTGTTGCGGTAGTGATGGCCGTGGGTGGCTCCACCAATGCGGTGTTGCATTTTTTAGCGATCGCCCATGCTGCCGAAGTGCCATTTACGATTGATGATTTTGAAGTCATTCGCGAACGAGTTCCAGTGCTGTGCGATCTCAAACCATCGGGTCGTTATGTCGCAACTGACCTCCATGCCGCAGGAGGCATTCCCCAGGTGATGAAGATGCTGCTGGCCCAAGGTTTGCTGCACGGTGATTGTTTGACCATCACAGGAGACACGATCGCGGAACGACTGAAAGATATTCCCGAAGCCCCACCTGTGAACCAGGATATCATTCGTCCCTGGGAGAATCCCATCTATGCTCAGGGGCATCTGGCAATTCTTAAAGGGAATCTGGCAATAGAAGGAGCGGTTGCCAAGCTAACGGGAGTTAAACAGTCGAGCATGACTGGCCCCGCGCGGGTTTTTGACTCGGAAGAAGATTGTCTGGATGCGATTCTTGCAGGCAGGATTAACGCTGGTGATGTTATTGTCATTCGCTATGAAGGCCCCAAAGGTGGACCCGGAATGCGAGAAATGCTGGCTCCCACGTCAGCAATTATTGGGGCAGGTCTCGGTGATGCTGTGGGATTGATTACCGATGGACGCTTTTCCGGTGGCACCTATGGCATGGTGGTCGGTCATGTTGCGCCTGAAGCCTTTGTGGGTGGAACGATCGCCCTCGTTCAGGAAGGCGACCAAATTACCATTGATGCTCTAGCGCGATCGCTCCACCTGCACGTGTCAGAGGCAGAACTCGAACAGCGCCGCGCGACCTGGCAACCCCCTTTGCCACGTTACACAAGGGGCGTGCTGGCGAAGTATGCCAAACTGGTCTCAACCAGTAGTCTGGGGGCAGTGACCGATCTGGATTAATCCATTGTTGGCGGAAACTGAAACTTACGGTTCACCTCGGTTCTCCACGCGAGACCCTCGCGCTAGATATTGATTGCTGAACAGCATAGGCAGTGGATCACCGTCAAAGGCCATTGGGCTGCTACCAGGACGCTGTGCGTTGATATGAAGGTGGGGTTCTCCGCTATTGCCTGAATTGCCGACCTCAGCCAGTTGTTGCCCGACCGAGACGCGATCGCCTGCCGTGACCTTTACACTCCCCTGCTTCAGGTGCGCCATAAACACAACCACCTGATTCTGTTCACACTGCATCAACACAAAGTTGCCCCGTTCGTTTTTCTCATCCAGTGCAGGCGGAGACATATCGGGCATCATGTTCACTGATTGCAGCGCAACACCGGGGCAAGGAGCATAAACCGGATCACCAAAGATGGCATATTGGGTTGGATCGCTCGGCTGCAATCCAGAGGCATGAGTCCCGACGAAGTTGAGCTTCACGATGTCGAGGGCGTACATCGTCCCTCGCAATTCCTGAAAACGTTTGCTTCTGACCAGATCGAGGTGGGCGTTGAGGACTTCCTTGCTGCCTCCGTTGGCAATGTAATAAGTCCCGTTTCTGAGCGGAAACTCAAGGGAAACAGGGCTGATCGGCGGCAGTAGATGACCTGTCCAGATATGCAGTGCCAGCGCCCAGAAAAGACCCGCAATCGCGCCACAAAATCCAACCTTTGCCCATCCCCATCCGCTGCGTTGGGGAAAGCGAGGCTGTCTTCTTGCTGGCTGGAATGTTGCAATCACCAGAACCAGCCAAATGACCAGATAGAGGTAGGGTATCCACCAGGGAACGACCATCCACAGTCCCGCCAGCGCAATCGCCACCAGATACCCCAGAATCAATAAGGTTTTGAGGAGCCAGCCAATTTGACTCCTCGAAGGCGATGCCCCCTGCCAAACCATTAGAGCCAGGGGAATCAGCAGTTGGAGAATGACAAGCGTAATATCCATTGGACGCTATGCAGGTTGGTTTTGATTGGGCAAGACACCCCGCAGCTTGGCAGCAATTGCTGGGGCAACCAGAAGCAGCAATAAACCAAACGCCATCAACCCCCCTTGGGAAAGGTTGTAGTCCGCAGCGATACGGTTCCAGGAGTAACCGAGAATCAACCGTCCAAGACCGATCTCGAACCCAAGCGTAAGCACCAGCCAGAGCAATCCGACTTGTAGCAACTCCAGGATGCGTGAGGGATGAAGCCAGGGGATGAACAGGGTGGCGATCGTCAGGATGAGAATTGAGCCGCTGACAAACCCGACCTGATGAGCGCGGACATCGCCAAGTGCAGGAACCAGCCACAGTTCACGAATGGTGCCATTCAAACTTTCGGCAACGATAAATAGCAGCCAGATGGCAAATGCTCTGAGAAAAATCATTGATTCCCTCCTCAGCCAGTATCACTGATCCTTATCTCCATGCTAATCCTCAAAGTTGAGGACGAGTTGAGCATCGAGGTAGCCTGATGAAAAGCCGCTTCTCCTGGGGACAATCTCTCTTTCTCTACTGCGCGATCGCCTATGCCTGGTCATGTGCTGGGGGTTGTCAACGCTGCTGCGGGAACAGGCAAACTTGTTCCCTGTGCTGATAGGAGCGATCGGCACCTTTGGACCCTTTGTCGCGGCCACGCTGATCACAGGATGGCGGTCTGGTTCGTCGGGGGTGCAGGCACTACTGGCTAAGGGTTTACGCTGGCGATTAGGCTGGCGGGGCCATGGGGTGGTTCTCGGCTTACCGCCAGTGATACTGCTTCTGGCGCTGGTGCTCCACCGCGCGATCGGGGGAACGGTTCCAGCTTTTTTTGTGGTCAACCACTGGGTGCTGTTGCCCTTGAGTTTTGCAATCAATCTTGCGCTGGGTGGCGCTTTAGGGGAGGAGTTTGGCTGGCGAGGGTTTCTGCTGCCGCTGTTGCAGTCCCGTCTCAGCGCGTTATTGGCAAGTATGGTAATCGGCGTCATCTGGGCTTTCTGGTATCTCCCTCTGTTCCTCATTCCCGGTCAACTTCAGCAGCACCTACCGTTTGGACTCTATGTTCTCAACACGATCGCCCTTTCAATCCTCTTCACCTGGACGTACAACAGCACGGGCGGCAGCGTTTTCAGCGCAATCCTGCTGCACACCTCAGTTGATTACTGGTCGGGGGTGATTCCTGTATTGCCTCACGCAGCTGGAAGCGTGCAGCCGTTTGCGATCGCAGTTCTCCTCATCTGGGTCGTCGCTCTATCTCTTGTTGGGCAAGTAGACGCGAGGAGTGTAACGAAAGGGTATCACTAAAAAAGCTCGTAATGAGAGCAGGGCTTAGATCAGCAGTTCGCTCACTGCTGAGGAGACTGCTGCTACGGTAGTCTTTGCTCAACTACAAATGGTTAGTAAGTTTTGAGTTTGGATCTTGCAACTAAACTTTCAAACTGTAAACAGACGGCTTTTGCTACGGCTGAATCTGTCAAAAGAATTCCTGCCTCAATGTTGCGCTCGTGAGCGGCTTCCGTGAAGTTGGCAGACGTGATAAATACCTTCTCCTCGTCTATCACAACGCACTTGGCGTGGAGACAGGCTTTCAGCTCAGTGCCCACTGCTAGCGACCTGGGGTCATAAAACACCTCTGGTAAGCGATTCCCAGTCCAGATTTCATTGCGAAAAGTCTCTGCAAATCGTCGTAGTAAAGTCGTCTCTGGTTCGTCATTTCCGTAGGGACGCTGAATGTTCAGAAACATTTGAACCCGTAATCCTGGATCAGCATCCATCCGCTTTGCCAGTCCCTCAAACAAATTGCGTGCCTTCTCGCCCCGGTCGATAGCGAAGCTAGAGATTAACACGCTGCGTTTTGCCGTGTTGAATAATTCACGAACAACAACCGCTGTATCGCGGCTCTCGGAGCCACTCACTTCCTGTCCGGTCCAAACCAATTCAACGCGATCGCGCACCTGCTGGGTTGTCGCCCGCTCTGCTGCCAGCAAATTCAAAGTATAGGCAATGTGGGATACTGTTGCTCCCCCTGCATTCAAACGGTTCAACTCGTCTACAACATCCCGGCAGAATCCTTTGGGTACGAAGCTTTCAAGTGTAGGAACTGAGTAGGGCGGGCTTAATCTTCCAGTATCCAGTGCGGCAGCAAGCCCAAGCAGCGCGGGACGGCTCAGTTTCAGAAAGGGCGACATTATAGCCCTCCAACCTCAAAGAATTCCGCACCCAAGCCTTCAACCGTATCTGTAACCAGTGCCCGATCGAGGAACTCGTTGCGGCGTTCGCAGGAAGGTTCTGCAATAAGCAGGCAACCATGACAGGCAGCTCCATGCAAAAAGCGGTTTTCCTGCTGGTTATTGGGCTGATGCTGAGCACACACTGGGTCGTTTGAGCAAAGCTTACCCATCTCCAGGGCATTCATCAGGTGGTATTCAATTCGCTTGCCGACCTGCACCAAACCGCCGAGCGTCCCTTCAGACCCGGAAGTTCCTGTGTAAAGGAGAATGCCATAGCCTGCCTCTCCCGTGTAGATTCTTTCTCGAATGGCACTGGCGGCATAACCGCATTCAAGAGAGACAGCAGTTATGAGCAGATGTGATAACGAGTGCAACATGACGTAGGGTAAGCCGAGAAACTTTACTTTGTCTGGATCGATGCCACGCTGACTGCGCCACTCGTCAAAGCCTTTGTACAGGCTGCGCCCCCGGTTTTGAACAGCATCTCGTTTCAACCAGTTTTCGATCGCCTCTTTCTTGAATGAGATGAAGATGCCTTCACCTCTGTTTTCAATTGCCGGAACCCAGGTTGGTTCAATATCAAGTGCAGCAGGTTGAACTGGGAGTGAGAGTTCACCGTCAACGTCGGGCATGACAGCTTCAAAGCGGGTGAATCCGATTTGGGCGATGACCTCTCGTAGACGATGAACCAGGACAATGCGATCGATTTTTGAGGATAGGAGAGGATGAAGACTTTCCAACTTACGGGTACGAGCATAGAAGTCACCCTCTGGCACGTCTTCGCCAACCTCGTCAGGTTGGGAAAGCAGAGTTTCAATTTCAACCTGCTTGATGCTTTTTGGTTTGTCGAATGAACCACTTTGACGACGTTTAACTTCTGCCCAAACTGCATCATCACTAAAACCTTCGAGGGCAAGCATTACTTTTTCGTTCTTCCTGCGGTAGAACTTAATATCATCAATGCCCTCAGAGCCTTTGAGAAAATCCTCATAGACCAAATCAACTACTTTCCGTATCGCTTCGTCCGAATCTGGAAGTGAAATAACACTCAGTGTTTGAGCAAAGTAAGCATTGCTGGCAGACCGCACTAGCAAGCGGTTGTATTCTGGCTTCCCGGTTACTTGAGAAACACAGGTTTCTTTTGCCGCAGGTCCAAGCCAGGGGCGATGGCCTTCACAGGAACCTAGCACTTTGCCATTGGGGACAGTGGCATCGGAAAGTGGACGACGTGCTTTACAAGTTTCGCATCGAACGAAAATGTCAACGAAGTCGTTGCCTGAACCACCCTCATCGAGCCAGAGTTGCCCCCGACAGTTTCTATTTGGGCTATCAGTATGGACGAAACGATACCAGTCAATATCGCTGATATGCCCATTCACACAGGCTTGTACAAATCGCACCGGCACGACGGGCACTTTCTTCCGCTCTAGGGTCAGATACTTCCCTTTAACTAGGCTGCCCCAAGGCAAAAGCGGACGAGTTCGGTATCTACGCTTGTCGGGAGTTTCCCAGGTCTCTTCCATCTGCGCCAGAAACCAGATCGGGAAGACAAAGGAAGTAATGCCACTGCGGGCTGATTTTGGGTCTTGTTCATCTACTGGAGGCGCATACATGGCAATCTGCTTCACGCCTAGTAACTCGCTGACTCGACCTGCCAGCCGATCTTCGTAAATTCGGCGGCGATCGCCCTTCCAGTGATTTAGTCCTCCAATGAGAACGGAATGATTCGGCAAATCCACCATTGATCCAGGACCGAAGGTGGAGATGATCTGGCTTTGACGGATTTCTCCAGCAGCAGGGCGCTTAGTCTTCGCTTTCATCTATTCGTCCTCCTCAATCTCAAAGCCATCGGGATTGCGTATCCACAGATTGACAGTTTGCTCCACATCCCGCAGGCTGCGTTGAGCCTTGAATTTTCTGGCTTCTAGAGGCTGTCGCTCCAGCTCTGGGTCAAGCGGGTCAAAGAGCAATGGTGGTGCTTGCCCGACCTCCTGCTGGTACTGGAGCATAATTTTCTGGCTGGCGATATGCTCCCAGGTGTCAAGTAGGTCTATGACCCGTTTTTTAACCTTCTGGCGCAACTCTTCAGCTTCAATCCCACTATCTTCTTTGTCGTGCATTTCAGCTCGGTGAGCGATCACATCAGCAATAACCGCCAGATCTTTACGATGCTGAAGAATATCAATCGCTCGAATTGGGGCAGTCATGCGGCGATCGCCCAATCTTGCTAGGGCAACGGTAATAGCAGCGATGCCTCGATCAATGGCACGAGGGGAGAAGGGAGTAACGCTGGTTGCTTCTACGGCTCGGTAGAAGGTGGTGTGCCATGCCTGGAAACGTTCGTAGTGGGAGCGATCACGCGGACGGTGGACATTTAGAAGGGTAATGACTAACCCTGGTCGATTCTCATCTCGACCAACCCGGCTGGTTGCCTGAATGTATTCCGCCGCTGTTTTAGGTTGTCCCAGGACAACCATCAGCCCCAAACGAGTAATGTCCAGCCCGACTGAAATCATATTGGTTGCTAAACAGACATCGGCGTGATCTCTGTCTTGGAAGGGAAGGGCGAGACAACGTTTGGCATCCGCAACCTCGTTCGTGCTGACCCGTGAAGTTAGTTCCAGTGGTAAGTCCTTAATCTTACGGTTAGCGAAGGAGCCTTCTGCTTCTCCAATTCGCTTGCGCTGGCTATACTCCGCCAAACGAGCATTGACTTCATCTTCCACAATGCGACGACTGCCACCGAGTTCTCGGAGTGAGTTGAAATATCCCAGCAGGGTCATATAGGGGTCAGCGGGATTCTTCAGATTCTTGCCGCCGCCTGACAGTTCCCAATCTTTCTGAGCTGCCCCTAGCAATGCCAGGTAAGTTCGTAGCAGCACGACCTTCAAGCTACGCCCCTGAGCAGCGATGCCAACGTAGGTGCGGGCGTGTTTCTCGGTAGCAGGAACAGTTTTCGCAAAGAAGGAATCGCGGCGATCGGGTCCGGGGGGTGGAAAAATATCAACGGCATCTCGACCAAAGAGGGCACGAATTTGTTTGGTTGCACGACGAACAGTTGCCGTGGATGCCACAATTTTTGGGCGTACCCGTTTGTTTTCTCCTTCTTGAGTCGAGAGGGCATCAATGGCGGTTTCATATAGCCCGACCATGGTGCCGAGGGGTCCCGAAATCAGATGAAGTTCGTCCTGGATGATCAGGTCGGGAGGTGGTAAGGGGTGGTTGAGGGGTTGTCCTCGTCCGGGTTGACAGGGACCGTAGAAACCATCTTTGTCGTAGCGTTCGACTTTGCCAAACAATCCACCTGTTTCACCCACCCAGGGAAGGCTGGCAAACTTATCAACTGTGGCGATGATGAAGCAGGGTAGGCGTCGATAAATTTGATCATCGACTGCCAAAATGGGTAGCGGTTGATTACCTGTGAAGGAGCATTGGGGTTTCCCGTCCGATCGCTTTTTGCGATTAACACAGGCAACTCGAAGGTCATCTGGAGCATCAGGACTAGGAAGTAGTTGGAAAGAATTGCGGGTAAAGCGAGCACCACACCAGGGACAATTTTCGAGGGGGATGGGGGAAGGCTTTTGTCTATCGTTGTTTTGGTAGGCGATCGTTCTCGATCTGGCGCTATATTCGTCGTTATCTCCTTTTTTACCCATTCGGTTGGGAGTTGCTGCCTGTCCAACCCATAAGCCAATCTCGAAGGGATGTTTACCCAATGTTTCAACGTTGTTCTGACGTTCTAGTTCAAGAGCGCAGATTAAGGTTGCTGCCCGTCCAAGCTGATCTAGGGTCAGTAGGCGCAGCGTATAGCGCATCAAGACGCTTAAGCCAGCCGAGTGAATATCGGGATGTCGCAGTCGTCGCAGTACCAGGGTAAAGGCTGCCAGTCCCAGGTATGCCTCGGTCTTACCGCCACCTGTGGGGAAGAAGAGGAGGTCTACCAAGTCGCGGTCGCTCTGCTCAGGGTTAGCAATACCAACAATGTTCATGAGCAGAAATGCTAACTGGAAGGGTCGCCATTGGGGAGCGTCTAGAGATTCTGGAATGGCATCTTCCTTGTCATGGGTGAGTCGCTGGCGGATGGCTGTGGCAACAGAACGGTTGGCAATGCGAAATGCCTCAAATACCTGCGGATCGTTCATTGCCTGTAGCCCTGCTGCTATGCGCTGGCTGGCAATAATCGCTCGATTCAACAAGTCGTTTGCTGTGTCCGCTCGATGCTTAGGACTTTTGGGTGCGTTGTCACGCTGGTCTTGTATCCAGGTTGCATAAGCATCTACCAGTGGATAGAGCATGTCCCGCAGAGCCGCAGGAGTAGGGGCTTCAGCTAACTGCTCCATCCCTAGCTCAACATTTTTTACTTTGGTGGGGATGACTTTTTCAACGTCGGCTGTGGGTATCCAGGCAGTCCAAACTTTCTGACAAACGCCACCGGGTTCAACCAGGGCGATCGCCGAAACATTGTGCCCTACCGCAAACTCATAGTCATCTCGGTATTGCAGGTCTGCCACTCGTTCATCCCAGTCTTCACCGTTGCCACCTCGGAGATCAGGACGGGGAACGAAGGAATCTTCCGCCTGAATTACCAACCGAGTCTGGAACGCATGGGAGGCATCGGGGGCTTTGTTGGGAGCGAGCCGACGCTGGTTGACTAGAAAGATAGAAACGGAGCGTGTACCAGCAGGCACCAGTTCCTCTGAGGAAACGGGACGGACGGAGACGATCAGCTTTAGTCCTTTGCTGTCTGGGATGTCAAATTCTACGGGTGTTTCGCTGACCTGAATGGGGATGGTGAGTTCTACTTGGTGGGGCGATCGCTGCCAGGTTCCGACTCGCAGGGTACTTTGGGATTCCTCTTCCGATTTGTCAGCAACGTAGCGGGTGTAGTCGCCCCAGGTGGCGGTGACGTGCAGGGAAGTGGTATGGGCAGTGACGAGCAGGCTGACGCCCATTGAGGAGGGGAAGAAGCCTTTGCGGGCAGGGGCGCGATCGGGTGTGCCTTCATCATCCCCTGCACCAACTTTACCGACAGCATCCAGTTCGTCGTTGCCTGTGTCGTCGGAGCGCACTTCCATTGGGGCATCGTAGGGCACCAGGAATCCGGTGAGATACCACTTGGAGGGAGGCTGGGGAATAATTTCTTCGGCGTGTGCCAGGTCGTCGGGGGTGGGTCCTACCAGATCAAGTTGGAGGGCATCGATCAGGTGAGCGCGAACCTCGGCAGGGGTAGTAGACGACATAGACAACACGTCAGGATTGGGGCATTAGATTTAGAATGCCCAGGATCTCCTGAAAAACCCGGATGGATTTTTCAACTTCATGAAGGTTTGACGAAAAGCCTTCTGCCCTTTATAAGGGTTCAATAGCTAAATGAGGTGGGCGAATCTAAAGTTTGCCTGCTAGAACCTGGGCAGCCGTCAGGTTGAGGTCTGGAAACGTGGAGGACTGAATCAAGTCTGCCCCACGGAATTCAGTTGAATCGTAGAGTTGATGCTCTAGGAGACACAGGGTGATCTTCTCTTCTATCGGGTCAACGATCCAATATTCGGGAATTTCTAGCAGCCCGTATTCAGCACGTTTAGAACGGTAATCGTCAGTTTTAGTGGAGGGGCTAACGACCTCAACCACCAGAATTGGAGGCGGCTCGCTGAGGTTAATCACAGCTTCCCGTTCACGAAGTGTCTCTGAAAGAGAGTCGCTCATCGCTTCCCACTGAGCAAGGGGTAAGACAGTGACATCGGGAATGCGGGAAGTGTCCCAGTTGCGTCCTCGTGGAGAGCGAACACCAACCAGCGCAGGCAACGGAACCCAGGGTTGTCCTGATTGTGCCAGTGCATCTTCAAATTGGCGCACTAAAAAACGGATAATTGCCCCATGTTTGCCAGTTCCCAGACTCATGGGTACCAATTCTCCATCGACTAATTCATAGCGAGTATCTGTACCATCGTCGTAGGCAAGGTACTCTTCAAACGTCAGCTTTTGGGTCATTGTTGTCATAGCATTGGCTCCGGCAAAAATCAGGGAACTAGGCTGATGAATGGGTTGATGATGCGGAGTTTGTTTTCGATGAGCTGGTTGTGCTGCATATCTTCGGAATAGAGAACAGTGCAGTCACTCGATAGGGCTGTGGCAATAATCAGACTATCCCAGTAGGTGTAACCATAGCGAAGATTGAAGCTAATAGATTGAGTAACGCTGAAAGTGTCAATTGGAATAATGGGAAAATCACTAATCAGTCTGACAACAAATGCCTCGGCTTCTTGACGACTAAAAAGTTGCTTTCGAGTCAGGACGTGATATAGCTCCCCCAAAACCTGCGTACTCATGAAAATAGAATCAGCGTGATGATCAATTAAAGCTTCAATATTTTGAGATTTTGTTTGAGGATCTTTGGTAAAAAAATAAACCCAAAGATTGGTATCCAAAAACAGTTTATCGCTCATAAATCTCGTTGCGATCGAACTTATAATCGGGAGGGAGTTTGGCAGAAAACTGCTTTGCCCATGCTAAAAACCCTTTAACTCGCTGCGATCGCTGTTCTGGATCTAAGTTTTTGGCTGTTTCTTGAGGTTCCATCACGAGTACCTTCAGCGTTTTACCTTCCATCGAAGGATCGAGCGCCTCGCTCAGGATGAGGTTGCCGTTGCTGTAGGTGGCTTCTAGGATTCTGGTCATGGTTAGCACCAATTCAGGAAGGTGCTTCTAGTATAAACTACGCCTCTAAACCAGGAATTGTTGGTGATTCAGCCCCACCTTTGGTAGTTTTGCCTTTAGATCTTTGCCCTTTGCCTTTCTTTCCGGCTGGCTTGCCCCCCAGTAGTTCTTCTTCATAGCGTTTCTGGTTCAGGTCAAGCAGTCGTGCCAGTACTTCGTCGTGGGTGGCTTCGTTCCAGCGGTAGCGGTAAGGCTTTTTGCGCTGACGTTTGGTGGAACTCTCGTCTTCGTCCTCCTCTTCGTCTTCGTAGTCGAGCAGGAATTCGCATTGGGGTTTGATGTCGCTCCAGCCATAGGCAGCGAGGACGGCACGATCCATTTCGTCGTGCAGTTGGCGCAGTTTGAGGATATCAGGGTGGAATTCGTTGGGGTCGTGGAAGCGGTTGTAGGTTTGGGTTAAACCTTCGTTGTTGCGAACCATGAGTTCGGCGCGGAACTCGTAGTATTGTTTGCCGACCGCTTCTAAATTAGCATCTGTTTCCCAGTTTCCGGGGAAAGGGAAGGTTTGAAAGCAATCAGAGGGTGTGTAGCGCAAATCATCTTTCATGGATGAGCCAAAGAAACGCGCCCAAATTTCATGGGTGCGCGATTGAAGAGTAGCAAAGGCTGAGTCAGTTTCTAAGGGAAAAACGTTTAGTGTATTTGCAAATACGCATTTATTAGGAAGAAAAGTAAAGGAAGCGTAAGGGGTACAAAATAGACAAACTAACACTCGATCGCAATCCGCAATCGCCCTAACCAACCCTGGTCTTTTTTCTGCATACTGCCACCATCTAACGCGCAAAGCATCCCGCTTTTGCACATCGCGCTCAGGCTTAACCTTTTCTTTCACGATTTGCATCAAATCAGGATATTTCCATGCCTCTTCTTCACTTCTATCAAAGAAGTTAATGACATATCGATGGTGGGCATGATTCGGACTACTATTCACCTCTTCGCCACCGATATAGGGGAAGATACATTCTTGATTGCGTGGGTCTTTCTCAATCAAACGATGCATTTCTGCAATCGGCGTTGTATTCTCGTTTGTGTCATCAAAGGTAAAACCCATACCTAACACAATACTGCCTTGAAAACTCTTGTCTGCATTTGCTGGCAATATGTTGGGATTATTGTTTCCACCTTTAGGAAACAGGAATGCAGAAATCAACGGAACTTCTTTTCCGTCTAAAAATTTCGCTTCTTTATATAATCCTTTGTAGATATGCAGCACACTCACGACGACAGCCGCTTCGCCAATCCATTTCACTCGTTTATGAGCGTTGTAAATTGTGCCGCCATTTTCACAAATCCAACGTAAACCTGTGCTGCGAGTATCTCCCTGAGCGATCGTATTGGTGGCAATCAAGCCAAATGTGCCACCTTCCCGCAATAGCTGATGCGATCGGCGGAAAAAGTATGCCACCAAATCAGAATTGCCGTGGGATTCTGGATAGTTTTCTTTGAGCCAGACCAAATAATTTTCGGCATGACCGTTGATAATGGTGTTTTTGCCAGCAAAGGGCGGATTGCCAATGATGCAGTCAAACCCCGGATTTTCGCGCTCAAACACCTCTAAAAACTCATCTTCCCAGTTGAAGGGAATGACAGCATGTTGCCCTGTCCGCAACCGTTCGGAAATTTGTAACACTTCCGACGCATTCACCCAACCTGCTTCGTAGCCCACCAACTTGCCGCCGTATTCCTGGCGTTTTTGCTGTCGCTGGCTGGCAGTTTTACCTTCCAAATCCGCCCCAATCATTACATCAGCAACCAATCCTTCCCGCGCTGGGTTCACATCCAGCCCTTCTGCGTCGTAGATTTTGAGCTTTGCTAGAAAGTCCTGAAGCTTTGCCTCTCGCTGCTTAGCGTTGGTTCCCTCAAAAAAGGCAGACACCATCAGGTCAGCGGCAAGGCGCGATCGCCGCAGCAAATCTTCCGATTCCTGCAAATAGAGCCGTTTGGTTACCTCATCCTGATCCGTTTGCGTATCCGCATCCTGAATCTTTTGCCGGGTTGCTAAAATCTGCTGCTTCCGCGCCTCCACCTCTAACTGCCGCTGATGATCATCCAACGTAAGTTGATACGAAGCCTGTCGGTCAAACGCTAGAATTTGTTTGCGGGGAATTCCCACCAGCGAATCGCCCCACTTCAGCGAATGGTCGAGAAACGTAAACGGCTGACTCTTTGACAGCGTAAACAACCACAGCGACAGCCGCGCCAAATTCACCGCAAACGGGTTCCGATCCGCCCCATACAAACACCGCTGCGCCACTAACCGTCGTGCATACAGCAACGGCTCCTCATCCTCTGGCAAACTTTCCGGTAAACCATCCCGATTCCAGGCTTCCTCCACCGCATCCGCCAACTGCCGACAGGCTTCCACCAGAAAGGCTCCACTGCCCATCGCAATATCACACACCTTCAGCTCTAAAATTTGTTCAGCGGTTGGCTTGTCGCCCAATGCCTCTAATACTGGATGCAAGGCTGTTTTGACGATCGGTTCTGTTAATGCCCTCGGCGTATAGTGAGAACCCGATCGCCGCCGTTCCTCCCCTGGCTGCAAATACAGCGAACCTGCCGGAAGCAAACTGGGTGTCCGGGGCGAAACCTTGCGCCCCAAAGCTGCCACCACATCCGCTGGTGTCTTTGCTGCCTTCAACTCATTCAGCGATTTCCCCGTGATCTTGCAGGTTGACCACTCCTGCAACAGTTTGGCGCGATCATTTGCCTTTGCTGCCAGCAAATCTTCAACATTAATCACTACATGCTGTGGACGAACTGCGATCGATATCCCTTCTGCTCGTTCAACGGCAAAACCCATGATTGCGGTGTATACAGACCCAATTTCAGAGACTCCGAGTGATCTGTACGACAACCGTTCGCCATTCAACATCAGTAGGCGATCGAGCATCCGATACACTACACCATCAGGAATTCTGGGTGGTTCAATGGGATCTCCAGCCATGTAATGGGAGTCTTGCGATCGCCCTTCTAAAAACGCATACTCATCCGGGTCAAACAATTGTCCATGCCGCGCCGGAAGATATTCAGGAGTCTCCCCACCCCCGTCATACACCAGTCGAAACAGGCTCAATAGCCACGCCCAGGCTCCATACCGTTGATCCATCGTGTCGGGGTAATTCCCCACATCCGTTCGCAGCCGCTCAAATAAACCTGATACCGCATAGTTACGCTGATACAGGTCATCTCCCGGCATCAGCCCCTCATCCTCTGCATATAGCAGAAATACCAGCCGCATCAGCGTGGTGATCAGCCCACCATAGATGTGTTGAGGATTTTGGGTTGCCAGTTCATCCAATAGTCTGCCGTTGACCGCTGCGTCTGCCATCTGAAAACCCCGCAGCAATTCCCACAGAGCATCTACCACCTGATTTGCCAGGGCAGTCGAAACCTCCGCCTGATACTTGCGGCTCTCCTCCAGCAGATCCTTCAGCCTTCGCCCAACGGGAGCCGTAAACACCCGATAGGCAGAGAGCAACATTTCCATTGCCCCCAAGATCAGCCGTCCCGACACTTCACACATTGCCTGCACCGGAAACGTCAGGTGTCCCGACGATTCACCTTTCGGTGCATAAACTAATCGAATGTCTGTCCCGTTGCACAAAATCCCGATCGGAACCCCTGTCTCCCGCAGCAACCGCTCAAACTTTGCCTGGGGACTGGCTGCCCATTTACCCGTCTTCTCGTCGGCTGAATTCACCTCATCCAGATTTGCTCCCGGAGCAATCACCTGAATCAGCATTAGCCAGCCACCGCTGTCCTGCACTCCATAACTGGGTGCAAGAATTTCGCCATAATCCGGCAAGGCGACTTCTAATTCTTTTAAAGCATCACCGCTAATCAGATCGCTCGGCTCCCAGCCCAGCACATCCACTACAAACATCTGGAAATCGAAAATCCAGGCGCGGCTGTCATCCACTAGCTGAAGATCGCGACTGATTGCCGACAACAGCGATTGCTGTAATTCCACCACATTGCGATTGACGATCGCCTGTGCCTTCACCAGTGCCGGAGGTGAAACCACTAACCCAACAGGTTGCAGGAAGCCCAACCACTCTTTGTGACGCAAAATCTCTGGATCGATTGCCATTGTTTGACTCCTCCTCAACCTGAAACGGGATGGAGATAAACCACACCCACCGGCTCTACGCGCACCGCTTTGACCTGGTACGATGCCTCAATGCGAACTGGCTCACTGACTAGCTCCACTTCCAAAGACTTCAACCGCTTCTCCCAGTGGCGACGGTCTGCTTCTAACTGCTGCATCTCTTCAAAGAGCGAAAGCTGAAGAGCACCCGATGTCTCCTTTTGCCGTTTGAGAATGCGATCGCGCTGTTCCTGCAAGATCGCCTTCATCTCTGCTGCTTCTTTTTTCCCACGGGCTTCTAGCCGCTTCTTAAAGCGCTCAATCAGAGTGTCCGCCCGTCGATTGAGATGGGGAATTAACTCTTCGACATCCTGGGCGGCTGCCTGCTTGAATCGCTGCTGCAAGGATTCTGTCACTTGACGTAGACGAGGGCTTGCTAGCGAATTTTCTAAAATCTTCAGCACATCATCCTTCTCGTTCTCGCCCAAAGGACGCAGCTTCGATCGCCCCCTTGCCTCTGGTGCAATCCACTCTGCCGCAACTGCGATCACTTCATCGTGCAAACGAGACGCGCGATCGCCATAGAGCGACAGCCGTCCCAACACAATTACGCTGGGAATGGGGCGATCGGTTAGACAAACACAGGCGCGGGTCAATTCATCGTGTAAAAAGCCCTGTGCCAGGAACCTGGATAGAAGCCGCTGCACAACCCGATGCTCCAGATGCAGATGCACCACCTCACCATCCAACGAACCTGGATCGCGGAATACAACGGGACGAATCGGTGATTCTCGCCGCCAATCCCACAGCTTCTGATTCCGCTTACGGGGTGCCCTCAACGAATCCAGCGTGGTTGCCCAGGTTGGGTCAGCACCAAACCGCTGATCGAGTGCTGGAATATCCCACTTTGCAGTCGCAGGCTCATGCGCCGCTTCGTTGGGGTCAATAGGTTGTAGAGAATTGGCTCCCAAAATTTCCAGAGATGCAGAGATTGCATCGCGGAAGTGACGATCGTCCAGTCCCAACCACTTCTGCGACTCGCTCAACATCTCTTGCAGCAGTGCGTTCTGCTGTTCAAGCTCCTGTCTCCGCAGCCGCACTTGCTCCAGTTCCTCGGAAATGACCTCAACGTTTGGTGCTGATTGATCAACCTCATCGGCTTTAGCGATCGCCGTTTCCAGACGCTCCAACTCTCCATGCCGAATGCCGTCTGCTAAAAGCTTGGTAACGTTTCGCTCCACAACTGGCGAAAGACTACCCAGTTCCTTTTGAATAATCTCAGTCTTCTTGACCAACACATCCAGCACCCGATCTTCACTGCGCTGGGGCAAAACGAAATAGTGACACCGAACAATGAGCGATCGCTGAAGCTTGCGGTCAATTCGTCCGTTACGCTGCTCCAAACGCGAAGGATTCCAGGGCAGATCGAAATGGAACAGATCAGCACAGTGATTTTGCAGGTTGACCCCCTCTCGTGCAGCGTCCGTTGCAATCAGGATTTGCAGAGGATGTTTGGAAGGGGCACTGTTAAACGCTAGCTTGATTTCCTCGCGGCGATCGTCTCCCATGCCGCCGTGAAAAACACCAATCCGCTGGTGCTCCTGGTTAGAGCCAGCAATCACACTCTGAAGCTGTTGTTGCAGATAGCGCTTGGTATCGGTGTATTCGGTGAAGATGATGACACGGCGGTTGTTCCACTCTGCGCCAGGAGTCCCTAAATCAGGGCATTGGTTATCCCGAATCCATTCCGCCAATTTCTGAATTCGAGGATCAGGCAAGTGACGAGTGGCATTGGCAATCTTAGCCATTTCCTCAAGCAGCTCTAATTCTCTGACTGAAGGCGCGGAGGCATCCTGCTCAGTTGCCGCCTTCATTTGGGCATCTTCTTCCGCTTCTACCTCGTCCTCAATCAATTCGGCGCGATCGTCATCTGCCCCTGCCGACTCCTGTAATAGAGAAAATGTCTGGTTATTTTTCCCCTGTGGCTTCGCTGGAGAAACTGCTTGATTCATTTGTCGAGCGATCGCTGTTTGATGTACTTTCAGCGTTCGTGCAAAGGCTTCGATCGAAGACAGCAACCGCTTCTGCCTTAGTGGTGCAGAAAAGTCTTGAACGGTTGATATATTAGGAGTCTCAGTGAGACAGGGGTAACCGAGCGGGGCACCGCATGAGATGCTCAAGTTACCACACAAAAGACATACCCATGCCAGTACCCCACCTCTATCGTCAACTGCAAACTCAGCTAAGTCAATGGATCAATCCTAAAGACCAACGGCATCTCCAAGCCTTTTCTGAGAATGTGGCAGCCATTTTGCAAGCCCAAAGCGCTTGTCTGAGTCACTGGTTGCCTTATCTGAGCCATCGAGACTGCGCCGCCCGCAGCCATATGGAGCGATTAAACTACTTTATCCAAAATCCCAGAATTGACGCGGATACCTTCTATTTCCCGCTGTTACGGCAGTTTCTCAAGGGATGGGAGGGCATGGCAATGACGCTAACCCTTGATACCAGTGTGTTGTGGGATCGCTATTGTCTGGTTGAGGTTTGTTTGATTTGGGGTGGACGCTCGATTCCCTTGGGGCAAATCGTCTTGGAACATGGAAGTGCCACCGTCGGGTTTGAAGATTATTGTCCAGTGTTAGAAACCACGTTACGGCTGTTACCATCGGGATCTCAGGTGACGTTATTGGCTGACCGAGGGTTTGAACATGGGACATTCATGCGGTGGTTACGCGATCATCGTTGGTCTTGGGCAATTCGCGCTAAATCCGACCTGAATATTACCTGCTCCAATGGTCAGACGACTGCGGTGTCCAACTTGTTGCCACCCGATGGAGAAGCCTATCTGTTTCGGGATGTCACCGTTTTGCAAGATATTGAATGCCATTTTGCCACTGCTAATTTAGCCCTAGCAGGAGAGGCTTGGGCCGTGTTGACAGATGTGCCGCCCTCGTTGCAGACCTTTGAAGTATATGGTCAACGATTTGGGGGAATAGAACCCCATTTTAAGGATTACAAGTCGGCAGCCTTCGATCTGGTTCGTTCCCATTTGCGCGATGCTCAAGCCCTCAATCGATTATTGATGTTGCTCGCTGCCGCCGCACTCATTGCGATCTCGATTGCAGTCGTGGTCGTTGATGAAGCTCGCCGCAAGACTATCGATTGGCATGACCAACGGGGGCTAAGCTTTTTACAACTGGGATTGCGTGAGATTAAACAGTTGTGCTACAAGCATCTACCGATTCCTCGTCTCGTTAACCTCCCTCGAAGGAGTCCTCCAAAAGCCTATGCTTCACTGAAAAAACGAGACTTTTTAGAGACACGAATTGAGTTCTCCAGGGTCACTGTGTTCTCATCTTGAGACTACGAAAAGTTTTCTGCACCACTAAGCCGCTTCTGCAACGACAACAATACTAAGGCTGCTGCCCTTTGTACGGTTTTCGAAGCCGATTTGAGCCGCTCTTCCCGCAACTGACGATACTCCTGTAGCAGTCGAGAGAGCTGAAGTTCTGGAGCCTCATCCGGCAAATCATCGATACTGATACGGATAACCAAGCGCTCTGGGAAATCATCTCCAATCTCTCGCAGGTCGCTCTTTAATCGGCGCACCATTACAGCATCGAGCAGTTTCTGATTTCGGACTGGAACTCCCCGGCAAAACCGCTGCGGGTCAAGAATTTCTAGCAATGCTGCAAAACTATTGGAGTGTCCATTGTGGGGAGTTGCCGAGAGAAAGAGCTTGTGTTCAAAGCGAGGAGCTAGATCTCTTACTGTCCGGGTTAACTGAGAATCCACTGCATACTTGGCTCCACTGGCAGGAGCGGCATTATGCGCCTCATCGAGAATCAGCATCGCACCGGCTGAGAAATCCCCTAGCCAATCACGCAGTGGAGCTGCATAGGTTTCATCACGCAGCAGTGCATGGGAAATGATAAACCGGGTATGGGTTGTCCAGGGGTTGATGCCGTAACCGCGCTCCCGCCTGCGGCTAGCAAAGAACTCGCGATCGACAATCAGGAAAGTCAAACCAAAGCGGCTCTCCATCTCCTCCTGCCACTGTCGCACCACTGATGGTGGACAGGAGATGACAACCCGCCTCACTCGCTGGCGCATCAGCATCTCACGCAGAATTAAGCCCGCCTCGATGGTTTTTCCTAAGCCAACATCATCGGCAATAAACAGCCCCACTCTAGGCATCAGTAGAGCTTTCCGCAGTGGCTCAAGCTGATAGGCTTTTACCTCAATCCCTGCCCGATAGGGAGCCTGAAATAGCTTTGGATCAGTGGAAGTGACACAACTCCAGCGCAACGTATGAAAGTAAGCCGAAAACAATTTGGGATTATCAAATCCTCGTGCAGCAACTGCTTCCCAGGAGGTCGTTCCAATGTGGCGTGTATCAACCTCACGCTCCCAGAGTACCTCTAGCGCTTCACCGAGAGCATCATCATCCAAGCAAGCAAGACGAACCCGCGTGTCGTCTTGTGATGACTGCTTCGCTAGAACGTCCTCAACCAGGTATTGACGGGAGCGAACTCGTACAATGCTTCCAACCTCGACAGCAGTCATCAGCAACACCCTAAAAATACGCAGCAAAACGAGCCGTGTTCGCAGCGCCTCACAAAACCGAGTCGCTATGCCCACGGAATGAGCAATTATCGTTAAATCAGTGCAAATACGTAGATCAATCCGACGACTTAGTTGCCTTTAAAGGGCGAGCGTCAAGCGGATTGTTGATTGTAGAGTTCCCTGCTTCTATTTATCTGTAACTTCTTGAAAGATGCTGAGTCAGGATTAAGACGCAAGGGTTTGCGAGAACTTCAAGCTTGGGCGAGTTTTGTGAAGGAATTAACTCCCGCAACAAATATATTCTTATTTTGGAAGGATAGAAAATTCGATAAGCAGCCCATTTAGCTACCTGATCTGCACCGTAAGCAGACGTAGGTGGGCGAAGCGCTCCTAAACCTCCGTCGTACCCCAGTGTGAGCAAGAGTCGCCAGCCTGGTCAATTGACGTGGGTTCTACTTCGGCTGACTCCCTGTAGGCAGACAAAAGCGGCAGGTTTTAAAGCCTGGACATTTCGTAAATAGTTGGAGGCTGTGGCGATCGCCCCTTCAGATCCGAGCATTGTGAGGCGATGATGTTACATTAATATCGATGCTCAGTCAGTAAGGCTTTTGCTTCTTCACCATGCTTTTGAAGGACATTCCACAGTGAACACACCTCAGTTCCTTTAATAAAGCCTCAACTGAAAAGTCCTTTTCACAAGCCCAGCATCTGGGAAGTAAGCGCAGTCTGTGGCGATCGCATCCTGCTGTTGAGTGGAACTGCCAGGCAATGCGGTGGTAGGAGTCCTCCAAACAACACGCGGCGCAGATGCGGATGGTGTTGGGTTGCGATTGCTCACCTTTGGGAGGAAACATTTGCCATAGTCTATCAACCTCAACCCGCGTAGCTTTGCTGAGTGCTTCCACCTGTTTCTGCTTAGGTTTTCTTCCACCAAATAAAAGGTCTTCCCAACGATTAATTACCGTGCCGACTTCCAGAATTTCTCCTAGCTGTCTAGCAGAAGAAATCCGATTGCCTTTCGCTTGTCGGAAGCGGTACAAGAAGCTGGCAATGCTTTCTCCTTCCAGGGGGTGGACGATCGTATAAGGGTGGTTTGGATCAAAGGTGTACACTGGTTTGTTCCCTGATAGTTAATCGCTCGGCGTAGCTACCGTTATTTCACCATATCCTTCCAAAACTTGATTCAGTACCTGGTTATCAAAGTAGAAGGCTTCGTCCGTTGAGGAATTCTTAACGACCTGGATCAGGATATCAATCAGCGATCCGAAATTTCCAACAGAGGCATTAAATAAGTTTGTTACTGCTGTTGAATCAATAAGCTTGACCGACTCCGGCAGTTTGAGAAAGTCCCGCTCAAAGGTTTTGATCAGACCTGAGAATTCAGTTCCGGAAAGGTTACTAAATGGGTAGTGCGGCTGGAAGTATTCAAATAAGTCGAGTTTCTTCAACACTTTGTCCAGTCCGGTTGGACCCATCAAGACAACTGAAATTCCACAGTCCTTCGCTAGCTCAGTAAGGTCACAAATGGCCTTTTCAGTCAGATAGTGAGCATTATCTACCAACAGCGCTTCGAGCCTGAATAATTCCACTGCGTCATACGCTCGGAAGCGATAATCCTCTGGCTGTCCACCTCGGGCACCCCGACCTAGCTCCTTTGTGATTTGATTGAACAGTTTTCGCGAGTGCCAGGACGTGAGGCACTTCGTGTAGTGTGCCCGCAGCGGAATTGGTCGCAATGCCCCCTTCTGACCACTAATGCGATCGACACACTCAGTAGCAATTGTGGTCTTGCCGCATCTCTGGGGTCCAATGATGCGACCACACAGTCTGTCCTCACAGCGTGCTCTCAGCCACTGTTCCAACTCAGTTAAGTGCGATGTCTCAGCAAAGAACTCGCGGTTAATGAGCGCCTTGATTTGCGCTCTCACCTTGCTAGCATTGGGCGCAGGCTGGTGCGAGTGGTTTAGGGGAACACGCCTTGGCTCTGGCTCTGGTAACATAGCAATCTAACCTCATCAAAACCGTTTGGTGCGGCGCGGAACAATCAGCTTGGGCCGCTGTTCCTCGGCTAGCTTTAGCTGCTCTTCAAAGAATTCTACCTGACTTTTTTCCTGAAGACGCTTTTGTATGTCGATCACGTTGCTGGATTCAGTAGGCGGCGCTATTAATTGACTGTTGTCTACACCAGTAATCGAGACAATGGGATTTTGCGAGACTGTCACTGGTTCCGAGGCGAGCGTAGAGGCTGCTGTAAGTCCCTGGTCTGACTTCAATGGTGTGGTGACTTCTGGTGTCACGAGATCCATAGCGACTTCTACAGGTTGGGAGTTTGAGTTTTCAGGGCGACTAGAAGCTTTTGCGGCTGCCCGTAAACGCTTGTGTTCCTTGGTTTGCTGTTCTTTCTTATTAGTTTTTCTTGTGTCGATCAAGTCGGTTTGATTACCTTGATATTTTAACCGGGTGCCCCGATTGGACTGTTTGGTCTGTTTGGCTTTCGCGGCCACAGCCTTTCGGATTTCCTTCAAATCAGCCAAGCTCAATGTTTCAGTATCAAGTTTGTTGAGATTGATTTTGCTAATGTCGAGATTTAATTCATCAATCCACTCATTGAGAAGCTTCACCTCATCCCTGAGCATTTCTACATAGCCCAGGAACCGCCCTGGCTTCTCATTCACTTCCTTCTCAAAGGCCAGCAGGCGGAGAATGTTGTCCGGGTTGTATCTGAGCGTGACAGATGCAGCATGAACGCCCTTTAATACCTCCCCCCTGTATTTCCGTGTCATAAAGCGAACGGTGCCATGACGGTACAGTTTCGCATCAACGACTTTCATCAAACAACTGTCGAGCTTCCGTTCCTCCATCACGGCGGGCAGTTCTTTATCGAGTCCATCTATCCAAACTTCATAGCGAGTTCTCGTCTCAAACTTGGGATGATTGTCGTGATTATGAATAGCATACAAATGCCAGGACACCAGTTTGTCGAGGTCTCGTGAACTCAGACATACTTCTGACTCGACATTTTTCGGACGTTTCTGCACGTTAGAACCAGTGTACCCCGGACACTGGCTCCAAACTTGATGATTCAGTCCGTTAAAAACAGCTTCTATATCTCCTCCATCAGAGACTTTCCGACGCAAATGGCAGGTAAATCCAATCTCTGCGCTAATCTTTGCTAGCTGTTCGCCAATTGCTTTGACGTGTTTCGAGTCTAAATCTCTGCCACCATCGGTATATAAGTGACGAAAAAAGCCGTAGGGAATTTTTACATCGCGTAAATCGTAGTCGGCAGGAAAATACTTGGGAAGAATTGCACGTCGAATTAATAAAGCAACTTCTTCCGACCCTGGTTGCTTTGCACTAAATAAATGACTCAAGATACACTTGGAGAAGGAATCTTTGAGAATCGATAGCCATAGGCGCGTTGCTCCCGCTTCAGGAGGCACCTTGTGGTTCTTCACTTGCTTAAACTGCAAGACGAGTTCATCATTTACATAATTTGAGAGCACGTCTACTAGAGTGTGGTCGGCCTGTACAACTTTGTTGGGGTAAGAAGCTTCCAGCGCCTTACCATCTCGTGTGAGTAAAATTGGCTCATGACCTTGACCCGCACTGCACTGACCTTCTTTAATTTCTCGCTCTTTAATTAAGTCTTTGACAATGCTCAGTACCGTTGTGTAGGAAGGGAATTTTTTTTGATTGCTTTTGTCCGCTTCCTGCTCAACTTTTCGATAAACCTTCTTAGCACTCATAGCTCTGCCGTTCGTGCTGCCTTTCCTCCAGGTTTCAACGATGAAAGGCTTCCACAGTTGGGTCAGCAAATGATCGCCTTTTTTGCGAGGAGTTTCTGTTGGAACGGCTTCTTTCCCTCCCCTATAGTACGAACTAAGCCAATTGTAAAAGGTACGTTTAGGAAGGTTGTTGTAATACTCGCATACAGCTTTTATTCTGCCCTTCTTAATGGACTGATTGAGAGAATCAGCCACCCACTGTACCAGGCGAGGTCGAAATTCAGTTTCCGCTACTCCCTGGTTTACCAGATACTTGACAAACTCGTGAATGTCTGTACTGTAGCTACTTTCGTCCAGCAATACGGCATCCGCAGGACATTCAGGAAGTTCGGTTGTGAGGCGATCGCCAGACATTGCAAGAGAGTGCGTATAGAGTGGACAATGTCAATAATTTAAAGGATTTTGAAAATTTGCGCCACTGATTTACGAAAATTCGCTGCGCTTAACGATGCGATGAGCGCCGGGGCAGGCAGCAACGTCATCGAACTGCTCGGAGCGCGTCTCTTTGATAAGTGATTCAGCGAATTGTTGATTCAAGGTGGCTTCGACACCGCGAGACGGCGCAGTAGTGATGACTGAGTACGCCAACCGAGTGATGTTAGTGGACCTTGATGCTAGTGGTAAGACGACCGCGAGTGGCAGCAGCGACCAAAGTGTGGAATCTTGCAGCTGAGAGACCGGACGGTACCTCAAAATCTTGCAGGGTTGTGTCAGCTTTGCCATTCACGCAATTGCGTTCCAGCCTGCTTTTTTGAGGCTAAGGCTTTAAACCTGCCCTGTCAAGGTTTTAGATGTAGCTTGAAGAATAATGCTGAAACCCTGATTCATCGTCTCGGATTGTCAAACTCTCAAGGAGGGGATTTTTCGAGCTGTGGTTGTAAACCAAAATGGTCAAACCCAGCATCCTCATTTGCCACCTTGACAGGACTGGGCTTTAACTTCAAGGCATTAACCCACGTGGCTTCTAGCCAACGGTAGTAGGAATGGCACCATCAGCTTGTGAAATGCTCAAACTGGGCAATCCAGCAACTGTTTCAACATCCACATCCACCAGGTGATTGCGCTCGCTTTTCGCCTCGATAGTCAGGTTTTAACGAGTGGCAGCGGCGACTACATGGTAAATCGAAGTTATGGGATTGCTAGCTTGCCAGTGATCTCACATACCCTAGTGGGTCATTTGCTTTGCTCATAGCCATACCTCTGTGGGGTGGGCGTCCCGCCCGCCCAGACGGGCAAGATGCCCGCCCCACAAAATGAATGGCGATGTCCATGCCAAACGACCCACTAGTGCAGCGTCACCTTTAGGAATTAGGGTTGGAAAGCTTGCCACAATGGGCGAAATTGGATGAAGCGCTAGGGTGCTTTATGCAGAAGAAATACATTGTCCGCTTAACCGACGAGGAACGGCAGCAGCTACGGGAAGTCATCAAGAAGTTGGACGGCAGTGGTCAGAAGGTTCGGCGCGCCCAAATTCTCCTCAAAGCAGACATCGAAGGTTCAAACTGGACAGACGAACGCATCGCAGAAGCCTTCGAGTGTCGAACTAAAACAGTCGAAAATATTCGGCAACGATTAGTCGAGCGGGGCTTTGAGGAAACCCTTAATGGTGCCCGTCGCAGCACCCCTGCGGTTGAGAAACTGCTCGATGGTGAGCAGGAGGCGCACATCATTGCCCTACGGCTGGGACCGCCGCCCAAAGGCTATGCCAATTGGTCACTGCGGCTGTTATCTCGCAAGGTCGTCGAACTGGGCATGGTTGATAGCATCAGTCATGAAACCATCCGACGGACACTGAAAAAAACGGAATGACCAACCGCAAGATCGAGTATTGGGTGATTCCACCGGATGCCGATGCCGAGTTTGTGGCTCACATGGAGGAAGTGTTGGACACTTATGCCCAACCCTATGACCCTAATTGTCCAGTGTTGTGCATGGACGAACAGCCCGTGCAGTTGCACAAGGAGGTTCGCAAACCCCGACCCGCAACGGATAAACATGGCCAGCGGATTGATTATGAGTATGAGCGAGCAGGGACAGCGAGCCTCTTTATGTTTACCGAACCATTAGCAGGTTGGCAGGAAGTCGCGGTTCGTCCCAGGAGAACCAAAGTGGATTGGGCGATTGAGATGGCTCAGTTGTTGGAGGGACGCTACGCCCCTTGTGAGCAGGTGATTTTGGTGTGTGACCAGCTCAACACCCACACCAAGGGAGCCTTCTACGAAGCCTTCGAGCCAGAGCGAGCGCGTCAATTAGTGCGCCGCGTCGTGTTTCGGCATACCCCGAAACACGGTAGTTGGCTGAACATTGCTGAAAATGAACTGAGTTCATTGACCCGCCAATGTGTCCATCGCAGACGCTTTGGAGATATCGAAACGTTGCAGCAGGAAACGGAGGCTTGGTCAACCGATGTCAACAAAATTCAACGGGGGGTAGATTGGCAGATGCGGATTGATGATGCCCGCTGTAAACTGACTTCTGTCTACCCTAAAATCAAACTGTGACGCTGCACTAGTGGGTCATTTGCTTTGCTCATAGCCATACCTCTGTGGGGTGGGCGTCCCGCCCGCCCAGACGGGCAAGATGCCCGCCCCACAAAATGAATGGCGATGTCCATGCCAAACGACCCACTAGGGACACCAGCATCAGATTTGCCGTTCACCCTGCTGGACAACTGCGCGATACGACTACTCGCGATTACACCGTATCACTCCCGGATGTCCAGACGGCGATTGCCTCATTTTTAAGGGAAGCTCAAAACAACATTAATAATGATCAGGCGAAGTCAAACATCCTCTCCAGTAGAGGCACAATGATGCTTGATGTGGCAAGAGCGATCGCGTCGTTGATGCATGGTAAGGGGTGTGGAAAGGCAGGGTGAGTGCTTCTGACCCTTATTTTGCAGTAATTTTTCCCAATTTAAGACCGGAAAAGCAATGCCAGTCACGACTTCAGACAATCGAAAATTTGTGCCACTGATTTAATAGAAACCTTGACAAAGGAATTCCCGCAAGAATTAGGTTTCTGCCAACTCTGCCTCATAAATGGAAGAAGGTGACGTTTGAAATGCTTGCAGTGTAATGGTTTGAACGGCAGAGAATTCTGTGCCACCGATTTACAAACTCTGAAACACCAGAATTTTTGCTACAAGCAACTTTCTCGCCAAGAAATAATAATTTTGTGCCACTAATTTCCGAATCATCTAATTGAGAAGCAAAAATCTAGAAGTACCGAAAGCATTATGGATAAACGGTTTTAGGTTTTAGAGGACTGTGCCAGCAATTTGCGAATCGTGCCATATTTTTTGATTATTCACAGTTTTTGTACTTGTGACTGAGCACATTATATTGTGCAAGTCATTTGGAAATTGCGCAATATAATGTGCTCAGTCACAGCAGTGCTGTGAGAGGTTGCATCAAAGGCGATCCTGCCAAGACTTTGGATTGCGTTTTCCATGAAAGCAAGCGATAACGGAAATCGTCTCTTGTTCAAAGACGTAGAGGATACTATAGGGAAAGCGCCGGAGGAGTACTCGTCGAGCTTGTTGATGGATGAGTGGATAAGCAAGTGGGTTACGTCCAATATTAGACAAACAGGCATCGACTGCTCGAACGAACTCAGAGCCTAATCCGGGAGTTTGTGCCTCATACCACTCGAAAGCCTATTGAATATCCAGTTCCGCTTCGAGGCGAATGATGAGACTGTAGCTCATTGAGGGAAACCTAACCGTTGCTTCACGGCTTCCCAGGTTGAACCAGCAGTTGGGTCTTGCTGATAGTGTTCTAAGCGGCGATCGAGTTCCTGTTTCTGGGCATCGGTTAGAGACAGTTCGTCTTGCTGCTCCAGAATGCTGTCCCACAGGTCTTCGGCAAGCTGGATGCGCTCAGCAACGCTGAGTTGCGAGATTTCAACTTTGAGGAGGGGATGGTTGCTCATGGCGACAGATTCGTTGGGTCGATGCTCTCATCTTAAGGCAAATTGCAATTTCACCGTTATCAAACGTTATCAAATGAGGGTACCAGGAATTGCGGCTGTTACTGCTAGTAAGTTGTTGTCCTCTCTGCTTTCTTGAACTCGACCATAGACAGGAATAAACTGATCTCCAGATGTGCTGTCAGCCTCAGCTATCAGAGAAATTGACTGACCGGGAACTGGCAAAGTGTTAAGAAATGACAGTGTTCCAGCAAAGCTGATTGTTTGTCCAGGCACAAGAGGATTACGGGTAAAGGGGTATAAATTGTCAAAGTCGCCGACGTCGGGTGTATTGGTTACCGTGAACGGAACAATGTTATTACCAGCAGATGTCTGTTGATAAACCGCTACCTTAAATGGGTTAGCTGGACTATTGCCTTGATTACTAACGACCATTTCGAGCGGCAACGTATTCCCAGATAACGATAACGAACCTGTAATTTTAAGGGAATTGACCACTAAATCGGGTAGAGCACAACCAGGTC
The DNA here is from genome assembly GCA_015272515.1 of Leptolyngbyaceae cyanobacterium C42_A2020_001. GTDB lineage: Bacteria > Cyanobacteriota > Cyanobacteriia > Leptolyngbyales > Leptolyngbyaceae > JSC-12. The sequence goes on from JACYLN010000100.1 coordinate 51,738, forward strand.
CAACGAGTTGTGCCTTGCTTAAAGTAGAAGCTTCCTGAACAAAGTGGGCATATAGCTCCAAAGTAGTACAGGGTGTTGTAGGCTTTAGTCGATCATTGTAATAGTCTTCCAGGATGGCACCCTGTTGCTCTCGGTTGAAACTAGTGAGTCCCTGACCGAGCGATCGACGATACTGCAATCCTGCTAATCCACCATACTCGTAGCCTTCTGTTGACTGAGCGTGAATTGCATCCGGTATGTAGATCGCACCATCTTGCTCATATTGCCAGACATGGGTCAGCTCATGAACTAATGTGCCATCATCAAATGTTCCATCTGATTTAAGTTTGGCAGCGTTGATGGTGTGGAAACTAGTATAGGCTCGACCACTAAATGAAGGTCCGATAATAGCATAATCATCTACTCGTACTAGATTGTAATTAATGCTATTGCCAAATACACTTCTAGCAACTTCAAGTTCTCGGTTGGTTAAAGGACGGGTGTTGAATTTAATGAAATCAGCAATCGTCTCATAGATTTCAGCAACGCCGATCGCTTCAGCCAGGTAGAGAATATTGCGACCAATCCACTTCAGGAAGCCGAGCCATGTATCCGCTTTGCCTAACGATTTCCACCAGGAAAGTGACCAGGGCTTGAAGTTTTTCACACCTTCCCACAGGCTGAGGATCAAGCGTTTGACACGAGCAGGTAGCTGAGTCACCCAGCGTCCAACCCGCTGGAAAATGCCCAGCGCCTTGTACCAAAGTTGACGACCAAACCATTTAATGCCTTTCCATGCAAACTGAGCTACTTTTTTAACACCATTAACAACTTTTTTGACCACAGTAATGATTTTGTTGGCAACGGTTTTAACTGCTTTGACTGCCTTTTTGACAACTTTTTTGACCCCATTAATAAGCTTTTTGCCTATCTTGCCAAGCTTGCTCAATAAGCCAGCAGGACGTTCTAAAAGATTGCTGCTTGAAGACAAGATAGGTGGTGGTGTGATGCCTGTAGGTTTTTCGATCGGGATCGGAACGGTTGAGCGTGCCAGGTTAATCGCCGCAGCCAAGTTGAGCAAACCAGCACCGGTTTCAGCATCCCAACCGGGAGTGCCCAAATCTACAGCACTCGCTGACAGAATTTCTATGACCTGTCGGTAGTTCAACTGCGGATTGGCTGCCCAAATTTGGGATGCGGCAGCAGTGACTTTGGCTGTTGCAACAGAAGTACCTGCCATAGCTCCCACACCATCACCCACACTGGACAGCACCGGATCATTTTCGGTGCCCCCGATCGCCAGCAGTCCCAAGCCAACTCCATAGTTTGAGTAGTCTGCTCGCTCCAGTCCATCGGCAGAGCCAACGATTAGAAGGTTGTCAAACTCTTGCGCCGCTTGTCCCAGTGCCGACAGCGCTCCACCCTCATTGCCTGCGGCTGCCACAACCAGAATGCTATGTTGACGGGCATATTCCAGCGCAAGTCGTTCTTCGGACGTAAGGACATAACGAGTCGTCGTACTGCCGTCCGGGTTAGTCTGAACTAGATCAAAACTGAGATTGACAATCCCATTCGGTTGTCCAGATGTCTTTGTGGTGTTGACAAACTCGACCAGTGATTCTGCCCATTTACCAGAGCCGACTGCCCGACCCAGCCAGAGCGGTGCATCATCATTCCAACCGTCGATACCAAAATCATTGGCTTGAGTAGCAGCAATAATACCCAGAACATGGGTGCCGTGGTCATCATCATCCATGTCGGTTAGGAGCGGATTATCGTCGTCATCCAGCAGATCGCGCCCTAACAAGATTCGAATGTAGTCAAAATCGGGATTGTTAGCGCTAAAACCAGTGTCGATGATGCCGATCAGCAGCTGGTTTGCCAGTGGAAAATTGAGGTCAGAAGAATTGCTGGGGAGCAGATCCCAATTACTTTGGGCAGTTCCATGATTACCTTGATTTGTTAGATAGGTTGGACTTGCTAGGAATCCATCATCTGCGGCGAACGCTTGTTTGATCTCGGCAACAAACTGAGCCATAATTGCTTCCAACTCACTTCTGTCAAACTCGGGTGGCAAGTCAGCCCATAGTTCTGGCAGCAACGTCTCAAACTCAGCTAACACTTGAGCTAACTGAGCCGGAATATCCGTGCTATCTCTTTGCAGCAGTTGATTGAATTGATCAAAGAGACCATCGAGTGTGGTGGGATCGGTTACCTCCTCTGCAAGCACCTGCTCCAGTTGCGCCAAGACATCCTGAACATCAGCAGGGAGGTTAGCGGTAGCTTCTACCAATGTTCGATCGGAACTGGTTGTTAAGTCAGTTAAAGTTGCCTCAAGCTGAGTATCGGTCCAGGCTTGGGCGGCGTAGTCGCTCAACGATTGCCCAGGTTCTGAGTTGCGCCAGTCCCTTGCTGGATCAATCAAGCTATCTAACAGGGGAGCACTGCCAACGGCACCGCGTACTTGGAACACAATATCGTTATAGTCACGGTCTGAACCATCATCAAGTCGCAGATCTTCAAACACAAAGGTGTTGCCATCGCCAGTTAAGTCAGCAATCTGCCCCAAATGGAAAGCATCAAGGGGATTGGCAGTTGCGATCGAAAACAGCGGACGAATGGCAGCTTCAACGATGGGATTATCAAACACCTGCTGCACAGTGCCATTTGGAATCAGCATGACACCCAAGCGATCGCCGGGAGTTAGATCAAACGTCTTTGGTTGCAGGTAAATACCTGCATTGAAATCGTCTTCCCAGTCAAATCTGCCACTAAAACGGGCAGCTTCTGTCATATCAGAGATAACTGAATATCCCAACGTTGAATTGGACAACGCTCGTCGGGCGGCTTCCTGGATGAAATTTGTAGAACCAGGGTTGTACTGACCCATACCTTCTAAGCTGAAAAGAGCCAGTTCACCCTGATAACCTCCACCGTCAAATAGAAAATCAATACTGATCTGCCCGGTTTCTCCAACCGTAAAAATGCCAGAGTCAAATGTAGAAAGTTCTAGTGCAGCAAAGGAGATGATTGCATCATCCTGATAAACTGTCGAAAGCTTACCTGCGTTCTGGTACAGGGCTTGCACAAGCGTATCGGGGCTGAAGTAGTCCAGCAAGTCGATAGTAATCGTGCTGATTTCATTTACAGGAAGCTCTCGGATGGGTTGCACAATAGAACCGAGATCTTGAATGGTAATACCATCGGTGGTGATTAACCCGTTGGTGGGTTGAAGCGTCAGCGTCAGTTGGGCAGAGGCAAGTAGAGTAGAATTGCTCAGGAAGATGAAGTCTGGATCTTTGGTAAGATCAAACATCCAGGAAGTGATTTCATCGACTCCATCACCGACCAGGGTTGCGATGGAGTTGCCTTGCAGTAAAAAATCACCGTTGGTGACGGTTGCGGGATAGGTAGCTTTGGATGGCGCAGAACTGCCCTGAGCGATCGCTACTATGGTCGGCTCCGTTAACTCATAACCACTATTTCCGACGAATCCAGCTTCCACATTCAGATCGAATGGAGATTTTGTAGTTTCCAAAACGCTTGCCATAGTGTTTTAGGTAGATGTTCTTGTAGAGACGAATATATGTGCAACCGAATGGGTGGGCTTTATAGCCCTTAATAACGTGATGGCTTTCAGGGCAACTCCTTAGCAAGGAATGACCAGGTTCAGTTCACCGCTTCACCACAGAATTTGTAAGAAAGAAAAAGAACAAGATTTCCACTGATAGATCAGTCAAATAGAGTCAATCAAATTTCTGACTCTCAGTCGAGTATTTTCTTGCGATCCAGAGTAAATTCTTGCTATTTTTGTCGAAATTGTTTGGGTGAAATGCCTGTGTATTGGCGAAAAGATTTGGCAAGATGACTCTGATCCACAAAGCCACATTCCAAGGCAATCTCTGTAATATTCAGTTCTCGTCGTTTCAGTAATTGCTTTGCCCGTTCTACTCGTTGTTGAATCAAGTATTGATGAGGAGTGATTCCAAGCGATTGTTTGAATAACCGACAGAAATAATACTGACTCATGCCAAGATGAGCAGCGATCGCTGCCAACGAAATATCTTCACTCAGATGCTCATTAATATATTCGATTGCGTGATGTAATTGCCATTTAGACAAACCACCTTCATGCTTTCGCAGAATATGGTTGCGACTAGAATAATGCCGGAGTAGATGAGCAGCTAGCGTAGTTGATAAAGACTCAACATAGACACGATCGCCAACACCATCTACCTCTAGTTCCGCCTTCAGCAACTTCAAAACTTGGTAGATCAATAAATCGACTTTTCGGAGTTCCAGGATCAACTCAACCTGATCAGGATCAACTGTTTCGTGGGCAATATGGGCAAGGAAAGCAGGCTCAAGATAGCAGTGAATGAATTCAGCTTCTTGTTGCCAACAAAGTTTGTATGGCAGCTCCGCTGGAAATATTTCAATACAACCACTTGCATAGTCACTGGGATGATACTGCAAAGACTGCAAACGCCCTTCTAAAAAAAAATCTATTGCCACAGAATGACGTGGAGTAGGCACGGCAATAATATGCTGGGAGCCACTCAATTCAGGTAGTTCCCATGCTGGTTGACGATGATGTGCCAACTGGATGCCACGCCACCCTGATTGATAACTGGTTAATAGCGGCGGGTGTGGAAGTAGTAGAGCAGTGGCACTTTCTTGAGAATAATCAACATTCAGGGGGCTTTCTGTTGATAGCACGTTATATCTCCTAGTAGATGCTATAGGGGGTAATGTTATCGCTGCTAACCAATACAACTCTTACAAAACATTTGAACATCGCGCAGCACAGTCAAATCCGTCTCAGTCTTCCGTAGCTCAATCCACTGGTTCAACTGATCTACACTGACCATTGGAAACGCTTGACTGTTGGCAACCTCTCCGTACTGTCCACCTTGAAGCAACTGGATTTTCAGCATATTCCGTCTGTATAACCAGACTTCTGACACCCCCATTGCCTGATAAATCGCCATCTTACTAGCTGAGGAACTGGCAATATCCACCTCCAGCGCCAAATCAGGCGGCAGGCTTTCCGAGACAGTCTTTTCCATTCCCTGACCCCTCACCGCATTCTGAATGTAAAAACAAGAGTCTGGCTCAATGCCGCGATCGAGTTCCTCTCGATTCAGCATCACCGAACCAAAATCATTCGCTTCCATCCCGAATTCCATCGCCAGCATTGTAATGATTTTTGCCAGTAGCCGATTGATAATTTCGTGAGGTTCTCCCGGCATCCTGATTTCCAACACTCCTCGGTCATAGGCAATGCGAGTCGATCGATTTTCTCCCATCTCTTGCAGCAGGGCTTCATAGGTCTTCCAGGTCAGCCCCGCGATCGTCATAGCACTGCCAGGAGCCAGCTTAATTTGACTAATTGGTGCCGCAATCATGGTCGTCAAGGATCAGTTCTCTGATGAAAGTTGCCTATCCATTCGCTCGAAGTACTCGCATTATAGCCGCTGGAGTCGTGTACTTCGAGGTCATAACCCCGCTCGTCTGGTCAAAGCACACCGTAAACCGCTTCAGGCATCCACTCACTAACTCTAAGGCAATCTCTCCCATCAACACCGCCGTTTGCGGATTCACCATCAAACCCTGAGCATTCAGCATCGCCAGTTCAGCACAGGATAGCCGATTGTTTGCAAGCTCTTCCGGTCTAATGATCAACAGTTCCGGCGCTTGCACACTGGGAGCAGGCAACCAGATGCAGCCCAACTCACTAAACTCGTAATCCTTGGGAACGTTTGAAAGGCTGGAGCCGATCAACACTTGCCCAAAGCATTCACGCAGTGCTCCGAAGGAACCGCCATTTCCACCATCGATCCACCAGACTCTAGGGCTGCGGTGATAGTTGAACTCCAATGTTTTTGCAAGAGTGGCTCTAGCTTTAGCATTATTCACACAGCCCATCAGCACCGTCAGCGTGTTGTAGTTTCGAGCAATCATGCCGGTTTGAAAGGTTGCGAGATCGCCCGAATTGGCCACCCAAATGCCATTCCATAGCGAGCCGCCAGTGCTTCTGCTTTGTTCAATCCCACTTCTGCTTGACAGAAGCATTGCCGCGTTAGGTTCTTCGCCTCCACATGGTCTAGGTCAACCAGTACCAAGCTTGCACGCTTCCCCTGATGGATCAGATGCTGCAACACCCGACACAGCAATTGCACCAAAAATGATCCAGTTCCTCCACAGCCAACCACCCAAAACTCGATAGTTTCTGTCGGTGGCATAATCACTGGGCAAGCGTGGATTACCTCATCGTTCAAGGTGCGATCGACTGATGGCATAGTACACACTCCCATTTTTGGCACAGGTCTTTCAGCTCGTGATTGGTATCTACGTCAAACACTTGTTGTACTGGAATCGTCCAACCATGTCCAAACAAACCGACTCGCAATAAGATTTCAAATTGAACTTCTCGAACTTTGCCCAATACCCCATAAACACGAAATCCGCTGCATTCATCCGTATCATCGGTCGGTGAGAAATAGGGAGAAATAGGCAGGCAAGCGACCATGACTATGGATCTCAATCAATGCTTGATGAGTTGAAGACTCTGCACTGGTATCATACGGTCGGCAACTGGTCTGGCTCTGTAGTTGGTCTGGGGTAATCAGTCGCCATTGCTCTTTTCCAAAATCAGATGAAACAAAACTTCCTTTGGACAGTCGTGATAGGAGATCGCCCATAGTCGCCACAACAAGTCTTCAGGAACCAGCGGGTTCAGTTGCACAAACGGTTGAAGTTCAACCAAGCCTTTTACTGGTTGCTCATGCATAGAAACTGGCATCAGCACAGTTAGACCTAGACGTTGAGCACGAGCAAATACACCATTATTAGCAATCCAATACTCAATGCTACTGGCATTTTGCATCGGCAAAGGCAACTTCGTAGCAATATAGTACTCAACTAATTGGGAAGTAATGGGTGATTGATTCATCATGTGATAAATTCCTCGACCAGTTCTGCGATCGCTGGATGTCGATAGCCCCTACAAGCTGGCAATGAACTACCCCGCCGCAAGCGGACGGGGTATCAGAATCAAAAAAGAGCAAGC
>JACYLN010000135.1 GCA_015272515.1 Leptolyngbyaceae cyanobacterium C42_A2020_001
TAGAAACTTTGCTAACTCGCCCTGCGTCTCCTCGGTTGGTGATGCGGGGATCTCGCCCAACTAAAAAAATCTGTGCTAACGGAAAACCTGAGAAAACAAGATGATCTACCGCTTGCCCGATCGCGTCCAAACTCGGAAGAATTGCGATCGCGCGGCTGTATTGATTAATAGCCATCTTCCCCACCCCCGCTGCAAACGCAGCCAGGAAATTTGTATCTTATATAACTAATCTATCTTTTCAAACGTTGAAAAAGGGGAAATGTCAAGGTCTTGTAACTGCTAAGAATGATTGAGAGTTGCAATATTCTGCAACAAATTCATTGAGGTTGAAATCGAGCGATCGCTGTTTAATCTTGCGCCGGTGGGGTGCAGCAAAATCTTTTGTGTTCAATCTGACGAGCATGAGTACAATGCCAGAGTCAATTTTGTACCTATGAGTAGGTGGATCGAGTAACGGTGGGCAAGCGATGTTGGTGGCGATTACTTTTCATTGGCTGGGCGCTATTAGTGAGTACGGTATACGCCCCTGACTCGGCGCTAGCAGTTGTCGGAAACGTGCCGCTGTATTTAGCACAAACTTCCTTAGACCATTTGCAAGAGTATCAACAACAGATTGAACGCCAGAGATCGCAGCTTTCTGAAGAACGCGATCGCCTCAAACAATTGGAAGGAGCCGCTCAAAATACCCTTAAAGGTCTGGATAAAGGAATTAAAACGACCACAAAGCAACTTCAAGTTGGTGAAGGTCAGCTTCAATCTGAGACTCAAAAACTCAGACAATTAGAAACCAAATTGACACTTGCTGAGGAAGCGTATGAGCAGCAGCGATCGTCCACAATTGCGCGCCTGCAATTTTTACAGCGACAACGAGTAAACCAGGGATGGGCAGTGTTGCTGCAAAGCCAAAGTCTCAATGAATTTTTGGATCGGCGTTATCAGCTTAAACGGGTACATCAAGCCGATCAACAAACTTTAATAGGTCTAAAATCTGATGCTGACAAATTGGAACAGCAACGTAATGCCGTAGAACAAAAGAAAAATGAAATTACACTGCTAACGCAACAACTATTGGCACAAAAAGGAGAATTGGAAGCGCTTGCGATTGATCAAAAAACTTCCATTGGACGATTGAACAGCGATCGCCGGGCGATGGAAATTGCCGAAACTCAGTTAGAGCAGGATTCTCGTACCCTTAGTTCACTGATCATGCAGCGGATTGCGAGGGGGGAACGGGTTGCCTTTCGCGGCAGCGGTCAAATGTTGCTACCTGTTGCCGGAGAGATTACTAGTCCTTTTGGTTGGCGAACCCATCCGGTTTTGGGCTACGAACGGTTTCATGCAGGGCTAGATATTGGTGCCGATTACGGTTCGGTCATCCATGCGGCTGAACGGGGAACGGTCATTTTTGCAGGCTGGTATGGTGGCTATGGCAACGCGGTTGTGATTGATCATGGTGGCAATATCTCTACCCTCTATGCTCACACTAGTGAGTTGTATGTGGTGGAGGGGCAAAGCGTCCAGCGAGGGCAGGCGATCGCCGCTGTGGGTTCAACGGGACTCTCCACCGGACCTCACCTGCATTTTGAAGTTCGCCGGGATGGAGAACCCACCGATCCAGTGGCATTTCTTTAGACATAGCCGTCCGTCAGAGAAATGCTATACTTGCAATGCACATCTGTGCGAGGGCATGTAGCTCAGAGGATAGAGCACCAGATTCCGGTTCTGGGTGTCGCAGGTTCGACTCCTGCCATGCTCGTTTAACGATTGGCAATGAGAAGTTGAGCGAGTTCACAGAAGCCGTCTGCTTCGGGGGCAGTGGTGATATAGGTGGGATGGTACTTTAAGTGATCGCCATACTCTCGCACGTTGGCAACCCCAACCGAGAGGGGAAAATTTTTAGGGTCAAATAAACTTTCGTCATTGGGGCTATCGCCAACGGTTACCAGGTTGGCTGAAGTGAGCGTTGGAAAGTATTGATCCAGCACTTTAAACAGTCCGTTAGCCTTTGTTTGTTGAGGATATTTAATATGAACTTGCACCGTGCTGTAGGTGATTGACCAACCATTTTCCTGACAGCGATCGCTGATTTGTTCAAGCTCTAATTGAGTCAATCCCTGCACATCAAACGTCCAATCTGTGAGGCGATAGCGATTATCTAGCGATTCTTGCAGATGGGGAAATTCCGCTTTTAATTGAGCAAACATTTGAGCCAATTGAGCGCGATGATCTTGCAAATCGGAGATTGGTACTAACCATGATTCAACGCTGGAATTGCTGGAAAAAAAGATGCCGCCATTTTCAGAGATCGCGCCTGCAACGGGTAAATAATGCGCCAGCCCACTCACCCATCCAGCGGAACGCCCAGTCACAATCACCGTTTGAATGCCAGCGATCGCGAGTTTTTCTAACATTTTGAGCCACACAGATGTCAATTTCCCCTGCATTGTCACCGTGCCATCCATATCAGTGGCAATTAAACGAATCAGTTGCAAACGGGCCATCTCGGCTTGCGATAAAACAGTAGAACGCATTTGTAAAAATGAAATAGGTTATCAACTATGAGCGGAATTCACCATCAGCCCCATCCAGCTAAGAACAGAAATTTTTCCAAAGAAAAACTACAAGTTTGGACGCGGGACAAGGCTCAATTTTTACATTTTCAACAGAATTCCTGATCATTTTCTCAAGATCGCGTATTTTAAGTACAAGTGTATTGATATTGGGTGTTTTATTCATAACGATTCGCTCCCTAAACTTCCCTCCATGCCATGCAAACTCTGACCTCGGCGCAACGCGATACGGTGTATTTACAAGAGGCAATCCGGGCAGGAATTCACAAACCCCTGTTAGCCGCATTGTATGAGGTGCATCAGCAGCCATCGCTGCAAGATGGTGAAACCGGGTTAGGCGTAGCACCCGCCAATCGCATTGCGCTAGAAGAAATTAGTACATTTGAAGGGCAGGTTCGGCTGGCAGCAAACACCGTGCGAAGTTTTACCGAGTCTCTGATTACCCAAAACTGGAAGGATGCAGACCTCTGGCACGGCGAACAGGGGCGTTATAGCGACGCATTTTTGCAACGGTTGGCAGGTGGGTTTGTTGCGGCTCCAACCGATGCTGCCGCCGCTCAATTAGAACTCTGCGATTTTAATGAACTGCATCGAGTTTATTTGCGGTTTGCCACTGCCGATTGGCAAGAAATTGGTAAACTCCAGTCTCAATCGTTTGTGGATGATGCGCTGCGATCGCTAACACGCCAATTGCTCAATCAATATTTGGGTTTAGACAGTCAGCAAGCGGGCTTACTAGAAGCAGTCCGGCTATGGCAGGGGTTCGATGATCGAAATGACGCGATCGCCTATCTCGCCAAAGAACTCGCCCTACCACTCGACAGTGCCCTACTATTTTTCCTGCGGCAAGCCCTTGCCAGCTATGCTGCCTATCCCCATCAGCGAGAAGCCTTACTGCAATGGGTGCGGCTCTGGCATCAGTTCGATTCACGCGAAACCACGATCGTTCATCTCCAGCAGCGGCAATTTCCCTTTGATGCCATTCTTGATACTGCCCTTATGACTTTTGTGCAGCGCTTGCCCCACCTGTTTCAAGGCAATGGACAACATCGAAATGCACTGGTGGAAGGGTTTCGTCACTGGCAACAGTTAGATAGTCGCCCTGCGGCTCTAGTTGCGCTTGGTGTCAACCCCGATTTGTTCGCAGGCGTGGTTTTGACCCCGGCAGAAATGGCTCAAGCCACCAACCAAACTGATCGCGCTTTGATAGAATTCATCCGTCAAATTCCCGCGATCTACACTGGCTCCTCTCTTCAGCGGGAGTCGTTGCTCTACCTGGGGCAACTCTGGTATGGCACCACCAGCCAACCCGCCACAATCCAGGCTTTGTTAGGCGATTTGAAACGGGCTGAAACGGCGCGGAGAGATAGCATTGATGCGATTCCTAAACCCGTTCCAGCTCCTCTGCCTGATCCACCCACCCACTGGACACCCAACACCCTCTATCCCCATGCCACCATCTTGCCAAATGGCAGCTTTACCTGGGCAGAAGCCACTAGCGGAGGACTCTATCTTCCTCCCAACCAGGCAGCAGTAGATGTAATTGTTCACATGGCAGAACGGTTGCAGCATTTGCGCGATCGCATCGGTCGTCCCCTGTCAATTCTGCGCTGGTACTGCCCCGTAGAAGCCGATACCGTCTCCACTCAATTTCCCAACCATCATCACGCCCTCGGCGATGCCGTCTTGTTTTACTGCGATGGGCTAACCGGACGACAGCTTTACTGGTTTCTCCATCCCTGGTGGGACGGTGGTCTGGGGCATCACACTCGCTATCCTTACTTATGTTACGTAGATGGTAGAAGCGATCGCGTTCGTTGGCTGCAACGTTAAATTGTTATAAAATACTCGTTTATTTTCTTTAAATCCGCTACACCAGTTGATGTCTGCCTTCGTGTTTTGGGAACCATACACCTAGATTCAACTTTCTAAGAAAGCCGCTATGTCAGCTCCTATTGTTTTCATGGCACCGTTACTGGCTCAAGCTGGCAACAAACCCACAAAACCCAAAGCCTCCTCAGCCGTTGAAACTGCCTCAGCCGCCAACTCTGTTGCGTCTGCCACCTGTAACAATCAACCCTGGATGTTTGCTACGGGTGGATTGTTGCTATTGATCGTGGCATTGGGCGTATTTTCTAAACTAAGTGCCGATAAAGCTGCAAAACAGCTTAAGTTTGAAACCTTCAAAAACCGTGAACTTCAGAAGAAACTGAAATACGCTGCCGAAACTATCGGCAAAATGGAGCGTAACCCAGACCTCATCCACTCACGAGAATTTAACCTTGACTACCTGCGGATGCGGATGGAAGAAGAACTCTTCCACTTCTCCATCCTGAACCAGATTAAAATTAAGGTGAAAGAAAAAATCAGCGTGGCGCTGCGTCCGGGGCAAGGAAATCAGGGTGAAATTGGGATTGCCAGCACTGGACGACACATTGATGAAGTCTTTGATGTGGAGTATGAACCCGGTGATATGCCTAAAGGCACCAAACGCGTACTTTTCCGAATTCAAATCAAAATCTTCAAGCTGCCAACCCAGCCCACCTCCGTCACCATCAACCAGATCATCGACTGCATCGAAACGTACCTCAGCCCTACTGGTGACAACGACACCTGGCAACCGACCATTCAAGGACGCATTGCCAATATGCACTGGGATCAAAAAGCCAAGCCCACGCCTCTGTTGGTGTTAGAGCAAACTCAAGAAGGCTCTAACGTAACATTTAGAACAACTCGGATGGCTCATAATTAGTTCTTTCCCCAAGACTCCGCAAGTGTGTCAAAATCGTTAGACAAAGTCCCACAAAAAACGACATTGCGTGAGTACCTTGGGTGAAAAGCAACTATTGAAGTCTGGAAAGTGGATCGCTGTATTAATTGCAGCGGCACTTGGAGTAGCGGGTTTAGGAATTTTCATGGCGTTGCGCCCTTCCCAAACTAGCCAAACCCCAACTGCTTCTCCATCGCCAACAGAAGCAGTTAACGAGAATGCGATCACTGCGTTGGGTCGCTTAGAACCAGAAGGTGAAGTGATTAAAGTTGCTGCCCCTTCTAGTGGTGGTTCTGCAACGCCGATTTTTGGTACCCCTCGCATTGCCCGCTTATTGGTGAAAGAGCGCGCAGAAGTTAAAGCAGGGCAACCGATCGCTGTGCTGGACACTTATGATCGCTTAATGGCAGCCGGACTCACAGCCCAAGCAGAAGTGCAAGAAGCCCAAACCCGCCTGGCTCAGGTGCAGGCTGGGGCAAAAATTGGCGACATTGAAGCCCAGCGAGCCATCGTCAATGCTCGATTAGCAAACGTGGAGCGGTTGGAATCAGAAATGCAAACGGCTCGGTGGGAGGCAGAACGCTACAAAAATCTGTTTCAATCGGGTGCGGTGTCTGAGCAGGAAGCTAGAAATCGTCAATTGAAATATACAACGGCGGCTCGGCAATTTGAGCAGGCAAAACGGGAACTGGAAGAGGCAAAAAATACTCTCAATAGCGTTGCAGAAGTGCGTCCAACCGATGTGCAGCAGGCACAGGCAGCGGTCAACGTGGCGGTGGCAAACTTGCAACGAGCAAAAGCAGATTTGGATGCTTCGGTGGTGCGATCTCCCATCAACGGTCAAGTCATCAAAGTTCACACCCGTGAAGGGGAGCAAGTTGGCAGCAACGGCATCGTTGAAATCGGCAACATTGGGCAAATGATGGCAGTTGCCGAAGTATACGAAACTGATATTCCCAAAGTGCGAAAGGGGCAGCGAGCAACGATTACAGGTAGTGCTTTCCCAGGAGAAATTAGCGGCACCGTTGACCAAGTTGGGCTACTGATTCAGAAAAATGATGTGCTAAATACTGACCCGGCTGCTGATACGGACGTGCGCGTAGTAGAAGTGAGAATTCGCCTGGATGACAGCCGTCTAGTTTCTGGACTCACGAACTTGCAGGTTAAGGTCAAGATTCAACCTGATTAATCATGTTTGCCATTCCCCTCGCCTGGCTCCAGCTTAAACGCGAAAAGATTCGCCTTCTCATTGCCCTCGCCGGGATCGGCTTTGCCGTAATTTTGATGTTTATTCAGTTGGGCTTTCAGGATGCACTGTTTGATAGTGCCGTGAGGCTGCATCAAAACTTACAGGGCGATATCTTTTTAGTTAGCCCTCAGTCTACTTCGCTGATTGCCATGCGGAGCTTTTCTCAACGCCGACTGTATCAAGCCTTGGGGTTTCCGGGTGTGGAATCGATTAGCCCGATTTATCTAGATTTTGCACTCTGGAAAAATCCGACCAATCAACGCACACGCGGCATCTTGGTGATTGGGTTTGATCCAGCCGACCCGGTGTTTAGCAAAGAACTGGTTCCCAATCTGGCACCGATTAAGCTGCCAGATGTGGTGTTGTTCGATCGCAAATCTCGTGCTGAGTTTGGTCCCATTGCTGACCTATTTGCCACGGGCAAACCAGTGCAAACTGAAGTGGCAGGGCGCAGGGTAACGGTTGGCGATTTGTTTGACTTGGGGGCATCGTTTGGTGCGGACGGTAATATCATCACTAGTGATTTAAATTTCATTCGCATCTTTGACCGCCGCGACAAAGGGTTGATTGATGTAGGGGCTATCAAACTTAAGCCGGGGGTCAGCGTTGAGTCTATCCTGCCAGCAATGAAAGCTCGGCTTCAGGATGTTACCCAGGATGTGAAGGTTTTCTCAAAAGAAGAATTCATTCAGTTTGAGCAAAATTATTGGCGTAGCAGCACCGCGATCGGTTTTATCTTCACGTTGGGAACCGCGATCGGTTTTCTGGTGGGGACAATCATTGTTTACCAGATTCTCTACACCGACATCACCGATCACCTGCCGGAATATGCCACGCTGAAGGCCATGGGCTACAAAAATTTTTACTTGCTCAATCTGGTGTTTCAGGAGGCGATTATTTTGGCAGTGCTGGGGTATATTCCGGGTTTTCTGCTGTCGTTGGGGTTGTATAACCTGACTCGCAACGCGACATCTTTGCCAATCGCTATGACCATTGCACGGGCAGTGATCGTATTCATCTTGGCCGTGACGATGTGTGTGATCTCCGGCGCGATCGCCGTTCGCAAAGTTCAAGATGCTGACCCTGCCGATATTTTCTAGCCTGCAATTTTGCTATCTAACCCCTGCTGCTCTTAGCCGTGCGCCTGGAGTAAAATCCTATCGTCAGCATTTGGATAAAAATCGAGTTGCTAAACCGTATTCATAACGAGTATGATTTAGGAGGGCGGATGAAAGCGATCGCAACGAATATTTACTGCGAGTCGCATTCAACCCAAGTTGAATCCAAAGATTTTAGGAGACGCTATGACGACCACACTTCAAACCGCAGCGACCCATTTAGTCAAAGCGCTCAATCGGCAACAAGCAAACACCCTTGTTGCTTACCTCAACTACAAAAAATATCACTGGTTAACCTACGGTCCTTTGTTCCGCGATTTGCACCTTTTGTTTGAAGAACAGGGTGCTGAAGTGTTTGCCATGCTGGACGAATTGGCAGAACGCAGCCTAATGATTGATGGAACCCCTGTTGCTGACCCAGGCGACTACCTGCCGATCGCCACCGTTAAAGCTTCGGTGGGTAAGCTATCGGTTTTTGAGATGGTGCAAGAAGCGATCGCCACCCACGAACAAATCATTCAGGAAATGCACGACGATGCTGAAGCGGCTACCAATGCAGGCGACATCGGCACCGCAGACTTGTATACCCGTCTTGTACAGGTTCATCAGAAGCATCGCTGGTTCTTGAAAGAAATCCTGAAAAAAGGCGATGGATTGGTTGTGTAGAAATTGAGGGTAGCGGGTGTAGGGTATAGGGTAGCGGGAAGGTAAAAAGATTTTGGATTTTAGATTGTTGGTTGGGGTAGAGAAGTCAGCAGCCAGGACTCAGAAGATAAGAAGGTAGAGGAAACGGAGAAGCTAGGGAAAACCTTCAAAATTCAAAATTCTCTAACTCTTCAATCTCCACTCTTCAATCCTCAATCGTTTCTTCCTCCCTCATCCTCACCTTCCCCAATCTCCTCCCCCTGACTCCCCATCCCCGATTCCCGATCCCCCCATTTCTCCCTATGCCCCAACCTCTAACCCTAATTAGCGAAGTCCATTGTTTTGGTGGAAAACTTGGTTTTTATAAGCACCAGTCTGAGCAATGTCAGGGTGAAATGCGGTTTTCAGTGTATCAGCCGCCTCAGGCAGTATCTCATCCTGTGCCAGTGGTCTATTTTCTGTCGGGGCTAACCTGCACTGAAGAAAACTTTATGGCAAAGGCCGGGGCACAACGGCTTGCGGCTGAACTCGGTTTAATACTGGTAGCTCCTGATACCAGCCCTCGCGATACTGGAATTCCCGGCGAAGATGATGATTGGGATTTTGGTACGGGGGCGGGTTTTTATGTGGACGCAACCCAGGCTCCGTGGAACCAGCATTATCGAATGTATAGCTACGTGGTTGAGGAGTTACCTACCCTGATTGAGAAGCACTTTCCTGCTCGGAGCGATCGCCAGGGAATTTTTGGGCACTCAATGGGTGGTCATGGCGCATTAGTATGTGCTCTACGCAATCCTGAGCGGTTTCGGTCAGTGTCCGCCTTTGCACCGATTTGTGCACCCATGCAGTGTCCCTGGGGACAAAAAGCATTCACCCATTATTTAGGTGAGAACTGGGAAGAGTGGCGCGCTTACGATGCCAGCGAACTTGTTTTAACCGCAAAAGTTGCTAACCCAATTTTGATTGATCAAGGAACTGCTGATAAATTTTTAACGCCTCAACTAAAGCCACAGCTATTTGAGCAAGCTTGCATTCAGGCTGGTCAATCGCTCATCTTACGAATGCAAGCAGGATACGATCACAGTTATTACTTTATTTCAACATTTGTTGATGACCACCTGCGTCATCATGCCAGTGCCTTAATCGATCCTGAATGAGCATCAAGTCAACAAGATCAGCACCTGTCTTTGGTCTAGTTATTTGTAAAACTTGTTTGTAATCAAGGATGCAGTGTGATGTTTCTTTGATGAAAGCAGCTTATTAGCCCAACCCTCCTATGCTTGGCTTCTCTATCTACAGAGGGTTTAAATGTATAGCGTGGCTCTCTATTGTTTTACAAGTAGTGAGCTACGATTACAAAGTAGTCAGTATTCAATGCTTCTAGTAACACTCGAATTACTTGTCCAATAACTGAGTCAAGCACTAGATGAATGCTGGATTAAGCCTGTAGTTATAAAGCCATTAATACTTGTGTAATCTTGCAGCTTTTTCCTTTCACTCTTTCCTTTGATTGATAGGTGCTTTCAAGGGGAGAGCTTTGTGTTTGCGTAGGAGTAACTGCAATAGGAATTGGAGTATGAACAATATTAGTTCATTGAATAGACGAGTAAAATCTGCTTCAGAACGGTTATCTGAACTGTATCGAGTTGCTGACGCTTCCCCCTCTCCTGATCCTGAACTCTTACCAACGGCATTAAAAGAGTTAGGGATTGTCTCTGAGGCTTTACAAATTGCTATTCAAGAACTAACACGCCAGAATGACCAATTGGTGGTGTTACAAAATGAGTTGAAAGAAGAGCAGCAGCGCTATCAAGATTTATTTGAACATATGCCGGATGGTTGTGTATTAACTGATTCACACGGTGTAGTGAAACAGGCAAATTGTGCGATGACATCGCTCATTAATACGCAGGCACAATTCTTAGTTGGTAAGTCGTTAAGCAGTTTGATTGTGCCAGAAGATGCGTCGCTGTTTCAGACAAAATTAAGTCAAATCACTCAGTCTAGATCGCATTTAAGCGATCGCATTGAGTTCTCAGTTCGGTTATACCGTCGTCCAACCAATGTTTTTATTGCAACACTCGCTGTGAACGTTGTTCGCAAACAGGGTGATGGCTGCTTGCTTCAATGGGTGGTTCGAGATATCACCGAGCGGAAACGAGCAGAAGCGGCTTTAGACAATCCGGAGTATGACCCAAGTTTTGAT
The DNA here is from genome assembly GCA_015272515.1 of Leptolyngbyaceae cyanobacterium C42_A2020_001. GTDB lineage: Bacteria > Cyanobacteriota > Cyanobacteriia > Leptolyngbyales > Leptolyngbyaceae > JSC-12. Next base: position 10,559 of record JACYLN010000135.1, read on the forward strand.
CGCCCACTATACCACTTCAATAAAGGTGAAACGATTCCGTTTGAACCACATTCAGTTTGGCTTGTGGTAGATGGAGTGGTGAAACTTACCACCATGTCGGAGCGGGGAGAAGAAGTAATTATGGGTTTGGTGGGAAACTCTATGGTGTTTGGAGCAACATTGACGGCGTTACAAACCTATCAAGCGATCGCCCTATCAAACGTCAAACTGGCATTAATCCCAATTTCTGAAATTGCTCAATCGCCTCAATTAGCTCAGGCTTTGCTGTCTTCCTTAAAGCAACGGCTCCAGCAAACCGAAAGTTTACTAGCAATTTATGGTCAAATTCGAGTAGAAGAGCGATTGAACAGTTTTTTGAACTTGTTGAAGCAAGTGATTGGACAACCCGTGGAGCAAGGAGTTCGGCTGCGGGCACGCCTCACCCATCAAGATTTTGCCAACGCTTGCTGCACTACACGCGTCACCGTTACTCGCCTGCTTGGCAAACTGCAAGAACAGGGTAAGATTTTTCAGGATGCTCACAATCATCTGATTTTGAGGGACTGCGCTTTATAGGAATAACCTACTGAACGGTAGGAACTTTTGCTACAACTTTAAGCGGGTTACTGTAAAAGCTCAGCCATGCCTGCCTCAATTCCAGCGCTGCAAAAGGGCTTTCTAGTGGAACCTGTAGCTTGGCTCCAATCAATTGCAAGTTAAATTGTCCTTGTGCTGTAAATAGCAAAAGCTGATCACTTAACTGGCTAAAAACGGATGCCGTTAAGGGTGGCAATGGCAAACCGGGAGATTGCCAGGTACAGCAAAGCGAACAAAGCACCCGATCGCCCTGCCTGACTTGAACACAAGGTAAGCGATCGCCTGTCCATTCAAACTGAGCCAGTTCTTTGGGCAATCCCCAAATTTCTCGCCCGCCCGCAACCGATCTGGGATTATCCACGTAGATATGAGAGATCCAGGAACCAATCTTTCCCGCGTGAGAAACTAAGCCACTGACAATGATCAATTCGTTGTACTCCATCGTGGACTTTGCGCGATCGTAATAAGCAACATAAACGCCGCCTACCGTTTTACCTGGCAAAACAGGGACGATTTGAAACGCAGGTGGAATCAACGAACGAACCCGCGAAATATCCAGGAGGTGCAGATTTAAGAATCCATTTCCTTGAATAGTCCACGGGGCGGGAGGATACATCATAAAACAGTAAATTTCTATTTGTACTGGTATTCACCGTAGTAATTGTCAGCCGTTTTTTCACTTCCACTCAAGGTTTCGCCAATTTTCTCCTTCACATCATGAGCAAATTCTTTGGTGCTGGGAGAAATGGGTTCATCCAGATTCAGCTTTTCACGAACGTTCTCGGCTGTTTCTTTGAGCTTTTCGCGTGTATTTTCAATCAAGTTGCCGTTCGTGTCAGGCTCTTGTGCTGAATTACGAGAATTCAAATCAGTTCGCTGGTAATTGACTTGAGCCAGTTGGTGCATGGGAATACCAGTCACGAATGGTTGAGCCAATGCTTGACGAAAACTAAAGCCAAACACCATCACTGTAAAAATGAGCAGATTTAGAGTCAGCGACAGAGCTATTTTCAGGGTTCGCTGTAAGCGAATTTGAGTCTGAAATGATGTCATAAACTTGTTCCTCATGGTTTCAACAGCACTTTGATGCACTGGTCATGCTTGTGCTTGAACATTTCGTAACCGCGCTTTGTTTCTTCTAGTGGTAGTTCGTGCGTGAACACAAACGATGGGTCGATGTCTCCTTTCATCACGTGCTCAATCAGTTTTGGAATGTACTTCTGACCGTGCATCTGCCCCATTCGCATGGTTAGTCCCTTGTTAAAGGCAGCACCCATCGGCATTTTGTCTACAAACCCAGCGTAAACACCCATGATGGACAAGGTGCCACCTTTACGACAGGCGACAATCATTTGTCTGAGAATGTTGGGGCGATCGGTTTCAAGCCGGACTGCTTGTTTAACCCGATCAAACACTCCCTCTACACCCATCCCATGCGCTTCTAAGCCACTGCATCAACGCAAGAGTCGGGACCGCGCCCACCTGTCATCTCTGTCAGGGCTTCCCCAGCATCGACTTCTTCATAATTGATGATTTCAGCGCCGCTTTGTTCTTTTGCCATTTGTAGCCGTTCTGGAAAGCGATCGATCGCAATCACTCTCTCGGCTCCCAGCAAGTACGCACTGCGAATGGTGAATTGCCCAACCGGACCGCATCCCCACACTGCGACGGTGTCACCTCGTTGAATATTGCACAGGTCTGCGCCCATATATCCTGTGGGAAATGCATCTGATATTGGCAGCGCTTGAGCGTCTGTTATTTCTTGGGGAACCTTGATAGCTCCATAGTCGGCAAAGGGAATGCGGACATACTCCGCTTGTGCTCCGGCGTAGCCTCCAAACAGGTGAGAGTAGCCAAAAATTCCGGCGGTGCCAAAACCAAAAATGGGTTCTTGCAGTCCACCGTTGGGGTTGGAGTTGTCACACAATGACCACTGCTGACGAGAACAATGGGCGCACTGACCACAGCCAATAATGGAAGAGACGACCACGCGATCGCCCACTTTTAGCTTTTTCACGTCGTTACCAACATCCACAATTTCGCCTATAAATTCGTGTCCGATGATTCGCCGGGCTTCATTGAGGGGATGTAACCATCGTAAATATGCAAGTCAGATCCACAAATTGTGGTAGCAGTAACCTTCAGAATGGCATCACGGGGATTGAGAATTGTTGGATCGGGTACGGTTTCTACTCGAACATCAGTAGCACCATGCCAACAAACTGCTTTCATCTAAGATTCTTCCTATGGTTTCAATACGACTTTGGTACAGTTTTCTTTCTTGTGCTTAAAGATGTCGTAACCGTGTGGTGCTTGATCTAATGGCAGATGATGCGACACGATCGCAGGCGGATCAATGTGACCATTTTGAATGTGATCAAGCAGGGTGGGCAGATATCTATGAACGTGAGTTTGCCCCATTTTGATCGTGAGTCCTTTGTTGAAGGCTGCACCCATTGGGATCTTGTCTAAAAAGCCGCCATACACTCCTGCCAGAGACACATGACCGCCCTTGCGGCACGCCACGATCGCTTGACGGAACACATTAGGGCGATCGGTTTCTAGCCGTACCGCCTGCTTCACCTTGTCGTAGAACCCTTCTAAGCCCATGCCGTGTGCTTCTAGCCCAACCGCATCCAGGCAAGAATCGGGACCACGCCCACCCGTCATTTCTTTCAGCGCTTCACCGGGATCAATTTCTTCGTAGTTAATCACTTCGGCTCCAGCAAACTCTTGAGCCAGCTTCAACCGTTCGGGAACGCGATCAATCGCAATCACTCGTTCGGCTCCCAACAAAAATGCGCTCTTGATGGCAAACTGCCCCACAGGACCGCAACCCCAAACTGCCACAATATCACCAGGTTGAATGTTGCAGTTTTCGGCTGCCATGTAACCTGTTGGCAAAATGTCTGTCAGGAACAAGACCTGATCATCCGTTAATTCGGCTGGAACTTTAAACGGACCCACATCTGCAAACGGTACACGAGCATATTCAGCTTGACCACCAGCGTAGCCACCAAACAGGTGAGAGTAGCCAAACAATGCTGCAGGTGAATGTCCATACAACTTTTCAACTGCGCCAGCGTTAGGGTTGGGATTGGAGTTGTCGCATAGAGACCACAAATCCCGTTGGCAGAAGAAACAGTTTCCGCAAGAGATGGGAAATGGGATGATGACGCGATCGCCCTTCTTCAAATTCTTCACCTCAGGTCCGGTTTCAACCACTTCTCCCATAAACTCGTGACCAATAATATCGCCAGGTTGCATGGAGGGGATAAAGCCATCATAAATGTGCAAATCAGAGCCACAGATGGCAGTTGATGTGATTTTGATGATTGCGTCTCGTGGATTAATAATTTCTGGATCGGGGACTGTTTCTACCCGCATATCCATCGCACCATGCCAACATACTGCTTTCATTTCGGTTAATACTCCAGTTGGTTAGATGAAGGGGGAATTAGAAGCTAGGAGAGAGGAGTTAGAAGACAGGAGTTAGGCTCTGCCCGCAGGAAGTCAGAAGTTAACAAATCCTCAGTCCTCAGCTCCCCCACCTTCCCTATCTCCAAGTCCTTTATTGCTTTGAATCCCTGCCTCTACAAGAAGGCTGTCCTTTTGTTGTGGCGATTTCTCCAGCTTCCATTAGCATTTTGAAACGGCGGAGTTCCTCGCCAATTTGCTGCTCTGGTTCTTCGCCAAACAACTTTGCGATCGCAGCCGTCACTTGCCCTCCAGGAATGCTGTATTCCAACACGACTTTGACTTCCGTACCGCGTCCGGGAGGGGCAGGCGTGAATCGAACGAAGCCAGAATTATCTACATCGGCACCTTCCACAGATGCCCAGGCAATCAATTGATTGGGCTGATCGTTGATAATTTCGGCATCCCACTCAACGCTGTTGCCCAGTGGCGCATTGGCAACCCAATGAGAACGCTTTTGATCAATCACCGTGACAGATTTGAGATGCTGCATGAAGTTGGGCAAGTTCTCGAAGTTGTGCCAGAACTGATACAACTCTTCGGGTGATCTGTTGAAAATGGTGACTGTTTTTTCAACTCGAATACTTTTGTCAACTCCAGTTGCGTCGGTCACGGTATCTTTCAAGCTTTTTTGTCCCATTGCTCCGTGATAGGCTAAACCGCCACCCGCCAGTGCCATCAACGCTCCTCGTAAAGATCGTTCTCGCAATCCCATCAGCACCATTGTGCCGCCTGTGATTAAAGAACCCCACCGCTCAGCGTCGGCGACTTCTCCACTACTAGAGCGATCACCTGATAGCTGTTGATCCCCTTGATTTTCGGGTGTTGTTTCCATTGATTTGTCTCCTTCTGGTTCAATATTTTCAAATCAACAAATGGGTTTTAGTCTTTGAACGCTTGCAAGGCAAACAACGCTAAAGCGCCGACTCCTGCGATCGCGCCCCATTTAGCGATGGGATTAAAATCCAGTACTTCTAGAAAACTAGGAGTTGCCAACTGACTAAAATTCCCTTCAGCTTTGTCATAGCCCTCAATTGGGTCGTACAAGTTATTGGGATCACTTTCATACTTAGTCGTTTTCGTATGCTGACCTTTGATCGCAACTAAATTCAATAGCGCATCTGAAAGGTGTGGAGAAATTTTGTGAATGAAGTCTAATACTCGTCCTGTATCGCCCACTAAAAGATCGCGAGTTGGATGCTCAGCCGCATACAAAATTGCTTCAGCAACTAAGTTGGGTTGATAGTAGGGCGGCACTCCCGTCGGTTTTACACCTAACTTTGTTTTACCCTTGTTGTAAAACGGGGTATTAATTACAGACGGCATGATGTTAGTAACACTGATGGGTACTCCTTCATGCATCAATTCAACTCGTAGGGAATCTAAAAATCCTTCGATTCCGTGTTTTGAAGCAGCATAAGCACTTTGTAGAGGCAGTGATACGTGGGCTTCAACCGATGACACATGAATCAATGCTCCCCGTCCTTCTCGTCTCAAATGGGGAATTGCTGCCATCGCACCATACGCCTGCCCCAACAAATTAACTTCAATGACGCGCTTAAACTCTTCGGGGGTGATTTGCTCAAAGCGGGCAAACATGCCTGTAGCCGCCGCATGAACCCAGGTATCCAATCGTCCAAAATGCTCAACAGTTTTGTCTGCGATCGTCTTTACTTGGTTAAAATCGGCAACATCTGCAATAACAGCGATCGTGTCACCACCAAAACTGCGAATCTCCTCCACAAGTGAATCTAACCCTGCCTGGCTGCGGGCTGCGACAACAACCTTTGCCCCTTTTTTTGCAAACTGAAGTGCAGTTTCCCGTCCAATACCGCTAGATGCTCCAACTACTGCAACCACTTGTTGCTGAATCGATTTCAATTGCATTGCTATCTATGTTCCTGAGGTTGATGACGTTCACTGCTGATGGCATTAATATTGAATGCTTGGTTTTGAGTTGCCAAGTTAATAATTGCAAGTTAATACCTGTCAGATAGGGTTTGCTTGCTGTTGTTAAAGCAAACACCAGTACAGTAACAACGCTACAACTACGATTCTTCTGTCTAAAGAATGAAGCTCGTTTCAACCATTCATGTGTTCTGTTTGCTGACAATATTTTGAATAGAGAGAATCTTCCACTTCTTACAAATGTTTTCAGTCCAACGATGTAGCCATTTCCACTGCCTTTAGACAGAGGCTTTCAATTATCTTGGCAGTGATAAATAGAGAGGACTCTCTATTATGAAAAACTGCTAGGAGACATCAGGATGAAAATACTTTCTATTTGGAAACTGCTAAAAGAAACATTTTCCGAATGGCAAGCAGACAAGGTGCCTGTGTGGGCGGCAGCACTGGCCTATTACACTGCTTTTTCTTTAGCGCCGTTGTTAGTGATTGCGATCGCGATCGCCAGTGCGGTATTTGGTGAGGAAGCAGCGCGGGGTGAAGTGGTAGGGCAAATTCAAGGGCTAGTTGGTAAGCCGGGAGCCGAAGCGATTCAGGCGATGTTACAGAACACACAAAAGCCAGGTTCTGGTGGCATTGTGGCCACCGCGGTAGGGATTGGAGCTTTGCTACTGGGCGCGTCTGGCGTATTTGGGCAACTGCAAGAAGCGCTCAATGCGATTTGGGGCGTACAGCCAAAACCAGGACGAGGTATGAGATTTTTTATTCAAAATCGGTTTGTGTCGTTTGCAATGGTGTTGGTGATTGGCTTTTTACTGTTGGTATCGTTACTTCTAAGTGCAGGGTTAGCCGCATTCGGTGCATTTTTAGGTTATCTATTTCCAGATTTGGCGATCGCGGGTCAAATTCTCAACTTTTTGATTTCGTTTGGAGTCATGGTGCTATTGTTTGGGCTGATTTATAAGGTGTTACCCGATGTCAAAATTCCCTGGAAATATTTGTGGATTGGTGCGATCGTAACGGCATTACTGTTTAATATTGGCAAGTTTTTGATTGGTTTGTATTTGGGCAGCGGTAGCGTGAGTTCTACCTACAGTGCAGCGGCATCGTTAGGCATCATTTTATTGTGGGTATTTTACTCCGCTCAAATTTTGCTGTTTGGAGCTGAATTCACAAAAGTCTATGCTAGAAAGCATGGAATGCACCGAATTAAGCCTGTTGAAGATGCTGTTTTAGTTGAAAAATAGTCGATGTTGAATCGGTTTTATCAGTTTCATCATTTTATAACTTGAGACAGAGTCTGCTCTAAACTCTCTCTACTGGCGTATGCGCTGCTTTCATCATGCTTGTCTCATAGAACTACGGGAACCACATTCAACTCGAAAATTGAAAGTTTCTCTAAAAAAGAGCTACGAATTTGGATGTAGGCAAGGTTTAGATCAAATTGTCTGGTTAGGAGACAGCGTATGAATGGTGAGCCAGGATTGGGAGAGCAAGCACTCAGCAAGATTGCGGAGGTTGGAATTACAAGTCAACTAGATGAGGTTGAAGAACTGAATATCGATATCCGAACAGATCCTATTAAAGCCATTCAGGGAGAGGTAGACTCTGTGGCGATCGAGGGGAAAGGAATGGTCATTCAACAAGACTTGAGAATGGAGAAGATAGAGGTTAAAACGGACACGGTTTCGATTGATCCTCTAAGCGTTGTGTTTGGTAATATCGAGTTAACTCAACCAACTAATGCGGATGCTCGTATTCTGCTCAAAGCAACCGATTTAAATCGCGCACTTAGCTCTGACTATCTTCGTCCCAAGTTGAAAAACCTGAAATTGCAGGTTCAAGAAAAACTGATTACGATTGATATTCAACAAGTGGAACTGAGTTTGCCAGGAGAAGGTAAACTTTCAATGTGTGCTGAGTTTTTAGTACGAGAAACGGGTGAGGTCAAGCAAGTTTCGGCGATTGTAGTGCCCCAATTGAAGAAGAATCAGCAACAGATATCTTTGGAAATTTTGTCGTTTGAGGGGCATGGAGTGACTCACGAATTGGCAAATACTTTGATTGAACAACTCATGAAACTTCTAGATTTGAAGAATTTTGATGTCCCAGGGATGTCGCTTCAGCTTAAGGAGTTTGAAGTTGAAAAGGATCAATTGGTGCTCCACGCCACGACAAAGATTGATCAAATTCCTTCAAGTTAAGGGTTTGTTATAAAGTCTGCGATCGCCGCTTGATTTCATCAAACTTCCTCCTAAAGAGAGAAGCCTTATACGCTGAAACTTTTTAGTCTGTAATAGCTTGGAGGAAAAAAGTTATGACGCAAACTCCCAATATTCCGCCGTTTATTGAAAGTGATGAGCGTGAGTGCCGCGATAGTGGCATCGTTAGCACCGTTGCGATCGCAGGGCACCCACTTCATCCGCTGATCGTTACCTTTCCCATTGCATTTCTAACTGGCGCTTTTGGCACCGATCTGGGCTACTGGTTAACCAGCGATCCGTTTTGGGCAAGAGCTTCTTTGTGGTTACTGGGAGCCGGATTTGTTTCGGGCTTGGTTGCAGGTGCTACTGGAATGATGGATTTTCTTCGGATTGATCGCGTTAAAAAACACAGCGCAGGCTGGATTCATGCAGTTGGCAACATTGCCGCCTTGTTTCTGACGCTAGTTAACTGGTTCCTCCGCTGGAACGACCCGGCTGGCAAAGTTTTGCCGTTAGGCATCATCCTCTCCTGTGTGGTCGCACTCCTGTTGGGGGTGACTGGCTGGTACGGAGCTGAACTAATCTACCGTCATAAGGTTGCCGTGATTGGTTACAGCAGTCGGCGGGAACCATAACCTTACATAGATTAAATACCCTGCTGCCCTCTTGAAAATGCTGATGCATCTCTCAAGAGGGCTTTCGCTATTCTGCCGTGTGCCGCACCCGAACACGCACAAATTTTAGACCTGTCACTCCTTGTAAAGGTTCAACTGTTCCTTGCTCAATTGCTTCTTCAACTAAGCCTTCCCGCGTCAAATAGTGGAGATATTGTTGGTACTCTTCCAGTTCTTCACTAGTGGAATACACCAGTGTTAACATTCCAGGCTGCGTGATGCGAGTGTGAGTCTGTTCATCGATCGCTTTATCAATTCGCTTTTTCACAATTTCGTAGCGAGTATCGCGGGTTCCTCGCACATCAAATAGTTTCTCGGTGGTTTCGTCGTGAAAAATATCCACTGTAGAATCTTGCACCAGTAATAGATGAGTGACTTGCATCTTGGTTTGGTCATTTGCCTGAAATTTTAATGCCGCACGAGCACAATCACACATGGCGCGGAGTTGTTCGTACCGCAAGCTGCGAAGCTGAAACTTACCGAATTTTGAGTCGATGGACTGCCCTGCGTAGATCATGTGGTCAATGCCATCCGTGGTTTCAATGTCGCAGTAGTGAGGTGTAATTTGCTGCATCCGGTGTTGCCAGTGCTCCCAGGTTTCTCTCAAACAGGTATTCATTTGACTAATGGTTTGGTCATACTTGGCACGGGCAACATATACACACTGATGCTCATTGTCACAAGCTGCTTGATAGGCTTGAATTGCCGCGATCGCTCCCTCTCCACACTGAGCGAAATAGTCAAAATATACCTCCAGATGATTTTGCAGGTAACGGGTTTCAGCCACTTCGGCATCTACTGTAACCTTCTCCTGAATTCGCTGCATTCGCTCCAACAAATCCAGCCGGAGTTGCTCACTTAAGGCGCTGGCTTCTTCCGCACACACCGCTTCTACCACTGCCATGCCTAACCGCAGTTGTTCCAGTAAGTCTGCCTGAATTGCGCGATTTCGAGCATCTGACGAGCCGCGAATATCAGAAATTCCGTACAGCGGGTAGACATTGTTAAACACAATCGGTTCAGGTGGCAAGCCCATGCTGCGGCGTTCTGCCTCTTGCAAAAAGCGCCACTCCACTGCGGGATGAATATTGGTAATAAAGCGTTGTTGCACCAATTGCCGTTGGGCTGAGGTGAGTGCCCGAGCAAACGCTGGGATCAACTGCTCAGCGTGGCAAATGTCCAGTCCATCAAAATGGTTGGGGCGATCGCTCATCAGCCCTACTAATCCCACAATTTGACCCTGCCGACCCTTTTGCAGAGAAGCATGACGGTCTGAGTTTGGCATACCAAGTTGAGAAATCAGAGGAATCATCAGCAACGAACGAACCCCCTGGGCTAGCAGTTGCCGTCCCAACTCTGTGCGACACTCATGCGCCAGATCCCGAATGCCCATCACCTGATTCAACTGAAGCGCCTTCATCGCGTGGGAATCGCGGATTAGATCTAAGGGGTAGGTTGTGGCGTTAATTTCGGAGCGATCGCTGACCATAAACACCCGGATCTGGTCTTTTTCAATCGTCAAAATAATGGTGTTATCTGTACGGAACAGCGATTTCAACTGTTGGCTGACTAACTGAAACTTGTGAGGGCGCAAAATGGAATCGCGATCGATTAACAATTGAGTAATCCGGCGAATGGTTTCCCGCACCGTCACATCCAACCCTTCCAGCAGCATCTCCCCTTCCACGCGGTAGTTCGTCAAAGAAAACCGTTGCTCCAGGTCGCGCAGTTGCTCCGGATCGTTTAATCGAGTATCCAACTCTTCCGGAGATAGGCTTGCCAAATTTAAATCGGCAAATTCATCAAGTTGCGGGTTCAACCGAGTGATTTGTAAAGTTTCAGAACGTAGCCAAAACTCGACATAGCGTGGTTCCGAATCTGGGGCACCAGGCAAAGCCACCATTGCTGGAGTTTCTAAAAGGCGGCAACTACTGGGATCAATTCCGTAAAATTCTCGCAGCATAAAGTGTAGCAAGTGGCGACGATAGAGCCGCAAAACTGCCCCATAATCTTTTTCTGCCAGATGCTGTTTCAAAACAGTTCCCAAATGGATCGCCTCACCATTGACCAAAGGCTGCATTCCAAACGGAATATTCAAAAGTTGGCAGAAATAATGATTGGCATATTGAAGCGTTAAATTGACCGGATTGATCACCGCAATCAGAAGCTGACTACACCGATGAAAGGTCTGTAGCCAGGCAGAGTGCTCAACCCATGCTTGAAGTTGCTCAAGCTCTGGAGAATTGGGCAACTGGGCTTGTAACGTCTGCAAACATTGCCGCAGGTTCAGTAGGTCTGAGTTTGAGGTTTGCTCAGAAGCGATCCGGGTTTCACCTGCCGCTGAAAGGGACGATGACTGGGAAATGTACATGGAAGGGAGCAGAGGAGGAGGGGACTGACCATTCGTAGATGCATTAGTTTTCAGTAGAGTAACACCCATGACTTATTGTTCCTTTCACGCAGATGAAATTAACGTCATCAATTGTGGATGGAATCACGGGCGTTTTCGTTAGATACGGATTAATTGCCCAAAAATCACTCAAACGTGGGGGGGCGATCGCTGCTTATCTCAAGTGTTCAACATCTCTCATTTGGCAATGTCACCCTTTCCCCACATTTCACATCTTTTAACCAGCCACCGATGTCGTGCCACTCAAAGCGCTAATCTAGAAACAAGTGATTGTAAACTTATACATTACTGTTTCATCAACCGCCGCAAGGCAAATTCCATTCCGTAACTTACTAAACAACCCCACACAACCATGTTTGAAGCGCTTTCTGAACGTTTAGAGTCAGCCTGGAAAACGCTACGCGGTCAGGACAAAATCTCTGAATCCAACATCAAAGAAGCTGTACGAGAAGTCCGGCGTGCTCTGTTAGAAGCAGACGTAAATCTTCAGGTGGTCAAAGACTTTGTTGCAGAGGTGGAAACAAAGGCTCAGGGCGCAGAGGTTGTTAAAGGAGTCCGCCCCGATCAACAGTTCATCGAAATTGTTTACAACGAACTGCTTCAGGTAATGGGCGAGACGAATGCTCCCCTGGCAGAGGTAGAGCCGGGACCTACAATTGTGCTGATGGCAGGGTTACAAGGAACTGGTAAAACCACCGCAACCGCTAAACTTGCGCTGCACCTGCGGAAGGAAAATCGCAGCACCATGCTAGTTGCCACGGATGTGTACCGCCCAGCCGCGATCGACCAGCTGATCACGCTGGGTAAACAAATTGATGTGCCTGTGTTTGAACTTGGTAAAGATGCCAACCCAGTTGAAATTGCCCGTCAAGGCGTTGAAAAAGCTAGAGCTGATGGTATCAACACCGTCATCATCGACACCGCTGGTCGGCTCCAAATCGATCAGTCCATGATGGCGGAACTGGCACAAATCAAGGACACCGTAAAGCCGCACGAAGTCTTGCTGGTGGTGGATGCCATGACCGGGCAAGAAGCCGCCAACCTGACCCACACCTTCCACGAACAAATTGGCATTACTGGAGCCATCCTTACCAAAATGGATGGGGATACGCGAGGTGGAGCAGCCCTTTCTGTGCGGCAGATCTCTGGGCAACCGATCAAGTTTATTGGGACGGGTGAAAAAGTCGAAGCCCTCCAGCCCTTCTACCCCGATCGCATGGCATCCCGCATTCTGGGCATGGGTGATGTCTTAACCCTGGTGGAAAAAGCGCGGGAAGAGGTAGACCTGGCAGAAGCTGAAAAGATGCAGGAGAAAATTCTCTCCGCTAAATTCGACTTCACCGACTTCCTCAAACAAACGCGCTTGCTGAAAACAATGGGTTCTCTCGGCGGCATCATGAAGCTGATTCCGGGAATGAACAAAATTAGCAGTGATCAACTGGAGAAAGGCGAATCTGAGCTAAAGAAAGCCGAATCAATGATTAACTCCATGACGACTGAAGAACGGAAGAACCCCGATCTTCTGGCGAGTTCACCCAGTCGTCGTCGTCGAATCGCTCGTGGCTCTGGCTACAAAGAAGCTGACGTGAGCGATTTGGTGAATAAGTTCCAAAAAATGCGGAACATGATGCAGATGATGGGCAAAGGTCAATTGCCTGGAATGCCTGGAATGCCTGGAATGGCAGGAGCAGGAGGGAACCCGATGGGTGGGAATGCTTACGGCGGCGGACAACCTGGTTGGCGAGGCTATCCTTCTGGTGGTGCGCCAGCGAAGAAAAAGAAGAAAGAGAAGAAGAAAAAGGGTTTCGGCACCTTATAGACTCGTGACAAGCAGCTCAGGCGCGATCGCCGTGTTGAATTCTCAATGCGGCAAAATTTTGGTATTTGAGATTTAGAGGTGTTCTGGTTTAAACAGAAGATTGAGACGAATCAGCAGAGGAACGCAATCAATTATTTGTCAAAAGCATTCAGTTCAGCAGAAGCGGGGCAATTCTATTCTGAAGCCATCTCGTGCACTCCAGATGAATTGATCTCAAAACCTCTGCTAATTCCTACTCAGTGCCTACTCAACTTATTAGTCGGCTGCATTCTCAATCAGTAACTCAATGAAACGCCAGCAGGGCAAAACTATGCACTTGGCTTTCTCCGACCACGGGTTGAGGCAGGCTTCGACTGAGCTTCTTTTACCGTTTTTGCAGCCGTAGAAGCGGTTCGCTTTGGAGTCGGTTGTTTTACCGTCGCCTCACTCCCAGTTTTTGCCTTGGCAGCAGTTGTTGCTTTTCCATATCCACGAGTTGTTTTCGTAGATGTTGCAGTAGTGTTGTTAGCGGCCTTCGTTGAGTTTCCGGCACTCCCCAAACTCTTCGCAGATGATTCTGCTTTCGTCGCTCCTGCTTTCGAGGATGCTGACGTATCTGCATCAGCTTTTGCTTTCCGCCCTCTTCCAGTTCCGGTCTTTACTGGCTGCTCTTTCGTACTCCGCCGCCGACCTGAGGGAACGTAGTTTTTGAGTGTAAACGCACTAATTTTAATCCCCTTTTCTGTTAGCATCGCAGCTAACTCTTGATAGGTGTACCCTTTAGCTAGCGCTCCTCTAACAGAGTCACGCATTTGATCGATCGCCTCTCTTAGCGATAACTCTTCTTTAGGCTTCTCTGGTAACGATTGGAGAAACGCGTTGGTATCTTTAATTGAGGCTTGTTTGACTGCGGATGCTTTGGATCGCTTTGTAGTTACTGCCGCCATTTTCTCTATCACCTTGAAGTGAGTTGTATCTAAATAATTCTATGCCCAAACTCTTGACTTGGATACAACTTTCTAATGCATTGACGTTAAAGATACTAAAGAAGAACAATTACACTTCCAGACAATCGGTTGATTCGATTTGAGTGACTGGCAGAGCGGTTCAATCGGTAGAATGTTGGCACATCAGCCAAACCAGTTTACGCATCTTTGCTCACTGAATGCTGTATCCCAATGTCATAGAAAGGGAATGCAAAACTTTGCTTATAGGTAAACAATTTGGCGCGGATAGCCAAACAATTGAGGGCAAAAAACGGATGAGATCTTTCATCAATGAAGGATGAATAAATACCTTTGTACTGTTAAGGGTGCTAGCATCCTCAAATCAAGATTACTCAACTTAACCTCAAGGTTTAGCAGTGTGTCCTAAAGAACTTTCTATTCGCCTACTTTTTTGGCAGTATGCTTAGCACCTACGTAGGTTCATCATCATGGCTAGAGCAAAAGAAACCGCCCCTGAAATTGACTTGACTGATTCGCAGTATTATTTCAGTCGTGAACTAAGCTGGCTAGAGTTTAACGATCGCGTCCTGAATGAAGCCATTGCCTCGCGCAATCTCCTCCTAGAACGCCTCAAATTTGCTGCGATTTTTAGCTCAAACCTGGATGAATTCTTCATGGTGCGAGTATCCGCCATTCGAGAACAAGTGGATGCACAAGTCAGTAAACTCAGCCCCGATGGACGCACCCCTCAACAGCAGCTAGAGGCAATCAGTCAACGTTTGCGCCCCATGGTGACCCGTCAGCATCAATTGTTTGAACAAGAATTACGCCCCTTGCTTGCTGCAAAAGGGGTTTACTTGCTCAACTATATTGACCTGAGTAAAGAACAACGCTTCTTTCTGCAACGGTATTTTGAAGACAATGTTTTCCCAATTCTCACCCCCCTGGCGATCGACCCCAGCCATCCGTTCCCCCATATGTCGAACTTGAGTTTGAACCTGGCAGTGAGCGTCAAAGATCCAGTCACCGGGAAAGAACACTTTGCCAGAGTCAAAGTTCCCAATATTCTGCCTCGCTTTGTCGTTTTTCCAGAAGATTTGCACCAACCCCATCAAGACAAACTGAGCATTTGGACGGGTGTTCCTTTAGAGCAAGTAATTGCTCACAACCTGGAAGCGCTGTTTCCTGGAATGGCAGTTCAAGAGTATGGGTTTTTCCGCATTACTCGCGATGCTGACCTGGAAGTGCAAGAATATGAGGCAGATGACTTATTGCTCGCGATTGAACAAGAACTGCGTAAACGCCGATTGGGTGGCTTTGCCGTTCGTTTAGAAATACAGTCTACAATGCCCGATTCCCTACGCACTCCACTAATCGAGGAATTTGAACTGACGAAAAACGACATTTACGAAGTAGACGGCATCCTCAATCTCAAAGACCTATTTTCATTTCTGTCCCTGCCACTCGCAGAACTCAAAGATGCACCCTGGACAGCCGTTGTTCCGGCACGGTTAAAACACGTCAATGAATTTGAAACAGAAGCAGCGTTTGAAAATGAGGAAACGGTTGAAAATATTTTTTCGGTGATCCGGCAAGGAGATATTCTACTTCACCATCCCTACGAATCTTTTACCGCCACCGTACAGCGTTTTATCACGCAGGCAGCATCCGATCCAAAAGTGTTGGCAATTAAAATGACGCTGTATCGTACTTCCGGTGATTCACCCATTGTTAGAGCGCTCATTACGGCTGCTGAAAATGGCAAACAGGTGGGTGTGTTGGTAGAGCTAAAAGCGCGATTTGATGAAGCAAACAACATCACCTGGGCACGTCGCCTGGAAGCAGCGGGAGCCAACGTGGTGTACGGAATTGTGGGATTGAAAACTCACACAAAAGTCGTGTTGATCGTGCGCCAGGAAGAAGGACGATTGCGCCGCTATGTTCATGTTGGTACTGGAAACTACAATCCAAAGACGGCAGGTCTTTACACCGATCTGGGCTTACTCAGTTGCCGCGAAGACGTGGGGGCAGACTTAACGGATCTGTTTAATTACCTGACGGGTTATTCTCGACAGCACTCTTACCGTAAATTACTGGTTGCTCCCGTGAACTTGCGCGATCGCATGACCGCCCTAATTCAACGAGAAACCGAAAATGCGAAAAATGGTCAGCCTGCTCGCATCATCGCTAAAATGAACGCCCTGGTTGATCCTGCAATTATTCGCACACTTTATCAAGCGTCTCAGGCAGGCGTGCAAATTGACCTAATCATTCGAGGGATGTGCTGCCTGCGTCCGGGGCTTGTAGGCATCAGCGACACGATTCGAGTAATCAGCATTGTTGGGCGCTTTTTAGAACACTCTCGTATCTTCTGGTTCCACAACAACGGACAAGAAGAAATGTACATTGGCAGCGCCGATTGGATGACACGCAACCTCGATCGCCGCGTAGAAGCGGTTACACCTGTAGAAGATCCCAAACTGGTTGATCAACTCAAAGACATTGTAAGCATTCTACTGAGTGACAATTGCCAAGCCTGGGAACTACAACCCGATGGCACCTACATCCAACGTCAGCCAGCCTCCAACGAGGATGAGCGCAGTGCTCAAGTAATCCTGATGCGAAACGCCCTCGAAGCTGCCGAAAAGGGGTAGAGAATCTTGCTATCCTGGAAAAGCCCTGGACAGTTGCCGTATTGTGTCTCAAAACTCACGCCAACTCGCTTTTTTAGCGCTTCGAGAAATCCAGCGAGGAGCCTTTGCTGACGTAGCATTAGACACTATTCTACGACAAACGACCCTACCTTCTCTAGATAAGCGGCTATTGACTGAACTAGTTTACGGCACCATCCGACGGCAACGCACACTTGATGTTTTGATTGATCAACTCGGTAAAAAGAAAAGTCAACAACAACCTCCTGATTTACGCTTAATTCTGCATCTGGGGCTTTATCAGCTCCGCTATCTCACTCATATCCCTGCTTCTGCGGCAGTGAACACAACGGTTGAGCTGGCAAAATACAACGGTTTCACTGGACTCGCGGGCGTTGTCAATGGCATATTGCGCCAGTACCATCGCCTCACCTCTGCTTCAAACACGCCAGATCCGCTGTTACTACCTTCCTCATCGACTCAGCAATTGGGCATTCTCCACAGCTATCCTGATTGGATAGTGGATGTTTGGCTTCAGCAATTTGGGCAGTCAGAAACCGAACAGCTTTGCCGCTGGATGAATCAATCTCCCTCAATCGATTTGCGCGTGAATCGGCTGAGAACAACAGTGACAGAGGTAGAGGCTGCCATGCAGGCAGCCGGAATCAAGGTTGTGCGAGTTCCACCCCTGCCCGACGCTTTGCGACTGGTTGAACACGTGGGGCGGATTCAGGATTTGCCAGGATTTCAGGAAGGTTGGTGGATGGTACAAGACTGTAGCGCTCAGCTAGTCAGTCATCTATTAGATCCTCAACCGGGTGAAATCGTGATCGATGCCTGTGCCGCTCCTGGTGGAAAAACGACTCACATCGCTGAATTGATGAACGATACTGGGACAATTTGGGCGTGTGATAAAACCCCTTCTCGGCTTAAAAAGCTCCAGCAAAACTGCGATCGCCTCCAACTCCACTCCATTCGCATCTACGTGGGCGACAGTCGCACTTTGTCGCAATTTCATCAACAGGCAGACCGAGTTCTGGTTGATGCCCCATGTTCCGGTTTAGGTACCCTGCATCGTCATGCGGATGCTCGCTGGCGACAAACCCCCAACAGCATCGCCGAACTCACTCCTTTGCAAACCGGGTTACTGGCGCAAGCTGCATCCTGGGTAAAACCGGGGGGAGTACTTGTCTATGCCACCTGCACCCTTCATCCTGCCGAAAACGAACACGTGATTAGACAGTTCCTAGCCACTCATCCCGCCTGGAAACTGGTTGCTCCAGATGCTTCATCTGTGGCGATCGCGTTTACCACTGCCGATGGTTGGGTCAAAGTTTTGCCCCATCAGCATTCAATGGATGGCTTCTTCATGGCACGGTTGGAGCAGCAAGATTTGCTCAAACCCTAAAACTTGTAGCAATTTTTGTTCACTTTCGCTCGTCTGCCCTATGGTAACGGTAGCAACTCGATGAGATAGAGGGAGTATCACGATGACTACTACCAGTTCAGACACAAAAACTCTGGTAAAAATCTTGATTGGCACCGCCTGGATCGATGGCAAGATTCAGCCTGAAGAGCGCGAATATTTGCACCGTATCGCCCAAGAGAAAGGAGTTGCCGATGAACCAGAGATTCAGCCACTCTTGTACGAATTTAGACCCGTATCTCCAGAAGAATGTTACGGATGGGTGAAGCAGTATTTGGGCGATCGCCCATCTTCAGAATCGTGCCAACAGTTGCTAGAAGCCATTAGTGGTCTGATTTATAGCGACGGAACAGTTGCTACTGAGGAAGCGAAACTGCTGACAGAGTTGCAAACGCTAGAATCAAGCAGCGACAATAACAGCAACTCGGTGATTAAGGCGATTCGCAACCTTTATCAACGGTGGATTGCCAAACTAGAGTAAGCCAAATCAGGGGCTGGTCGCACCTTTTATGCTTCAGTTCCCTATACCTGATTTGGCTACATACTAACCGAACAAATTACCTGGAATGTTTACACTCCAGGATTTTCGGAGTCTTTAACCTCTGGAACAATATCAGGACGTGCCTTATCTTCCCAACCAACCGGGCGCTTGGAGTTGTACCAGGCGATCGAGCCAATGGTCACAGCCGCAACAAACCCAATCACATATACTGCAGTAAACCAGGTGGGGAACTGTCCGCCTTGTTTTGCAGGAACTTCCATTAACAGGGTCACTAGTAAATCCATATAAACACTCCTTTCTGTCTAAAACCTTTGTTGAATCCTTAATACATTACAAACCTGAAGTTTATCAATCCATCCCCTTTGAGTCTGAGGCTTTACTCTACCTGTAGAAAGATAACTAGCTCAGGTTCCTGTTAAACTGCAGCCACAAAAGAGAGGGGATGCTGCTTTCACATCCCCACTTCGTGTTTAAGGTAACAATTCAAACCCATAATTCAGAGTCAGGGAGAGCGGAGCCAGTTCAATTAGCGGAGCCAGTTCAATTAAAGGAGCGCTCCCATATTCACCCTGCTCTTACACCTGCATCAAACAAACAAGCGCAGAATCAACCTAAACCCAACCAGGACAATAATCCTTGCCCAGTCGCATATTCGATCGCGAGTGCCAAAGCAAAACCAATCATGGCAGCTCGACCATTCAAACGCTCTGCATACTCATTAAACCCAAATTTGGGATCAGAAACCTTTGGTGAAACCGTGGGTTGTTGTTGAGTCATGTCCTAATACCTCACTAAAAGTGGCTCACGACTTGGAGAAAATGCAACAGAACTAGCGATCGCTGTCCGTTACATTTCTTAACCTTATTCTATTCTAAAAACAATCGCGGTACATCAATACAAAAGCAAATTTTGTTGCCAAGTTTCCCAAGTCATGATCTTCGACTCAGCATTGTGTCAGCCAAATCTCGGTAAACCGTCTCTTGCAGTACGGGCATCTCAACCATAATTCCCTCTTGTGGTAGCCCTCAAGCAGCTTGGAAGACGGTAGATTAATAAAGGAAAGGAATTTATAACTCTTAACAAGGAGTTACAGTTTCTTAGAAAAACGGGTTTAACCTGTAATCTAATCCCTACCCAGTGCATCCAAATCGGGTGCCAAGCGGTAGACGATGGGCTTCTTTCAAGCTCATCAACTCGATTTGACACGTTTGGTAGGCACTGTCTTATGTATAAAAAGTTGATCTCCCACATCAAACCATTGCTCAAGTCGTTGGCTGTCATAGCGCTGGTAATAGCTGTTACATTTGGTCATGCCAATGACGCGTGGGCAGCCACGGGGGGCGGTCGCATTGGGGGCGGTTCTTTCCGTGCACCAATCCCTAGCCGCACTTATTCTGCACCACGCACCTATGCTCCTCCTGGAGGTGGTTACTATCCGGGTGGTGGCATTGGCTTTCCCTTTGTATTTCCCACGTTTTGGGTTTGGGGCGGTGGGGGTAGTTTATTTACCATCCTGATTTTCTTTGCGGTTGCAAGCTTTTTGGTATCAAGTTTCCGGCGCGCCCGCGAAGGTGGCGACTTGGGCTACGATTCTGCTGTTAACCCAACCATTAGTATTGCTCGGTTGCAAGTTGGGCTGTTGTCGGATGCTCGTGAATTACAAGCGGACCTGAATAAGATTGCAATGTCGGCAGACACGAGTTCATCTACTGGGTTAGCTCAGGTACTTCAAGAAACAACGTTAGCGCTGTTACGCCACCCCGAATACTGGACTCATGCTAGTTCTACAGCTCAACAAGCCCGCTTAGCCGGAGCTGAAGCAGAATTTAATCGTCTGCTTTTAACGGAGCGTAGCAAGTTTAGTCGAGAAACTCTCTCTAATGTCAATAATCAGCTCAGACAAGCACCGATTGATGCAGTACTGGTTGGGAATGATGAGGGAGGGTCGCTAACCACTCAGCCTCTCAATGATCCAGGCGAGTACATTGTGGTTACGCTGCTGGCGGGTGTTCAAGGCGAATTAAAGCTGCCTACCATCAACAGCACTGAGGAGCTTCGTCAGGCACTAGGGATTTTGGGAGGTGTTTCCAGCGATCGCTTATTGGCACTTGAAGTTCTCTGGACTCCTCAAGCCGAAGGAGATGTTCTCACCCGAGACGATCTGATTGTTGAGTATCCAAATCTCAAAATGGTTTAACCATTGCTTTAATCTTAGGAACTTCAGGGAGGCAGTCATGCCTCCCTTTTGCGTTTCTTGATGTAACCTTCACACACTAAAACAATCCCTAAATCTGAATTCCCAAGTTCTTGTGCTGTACTAAAAAGCGGGGGAACACTATTGATAAGCCGTTAAGTTTGGGGAGGTGACCCTTGAGCCAGATTGGAGTCATTGCGATTGGGCGTAATGAAGGTGAGCGTCTACGCGATTGTTTGGAATCAGTGGTTGAAAAAGTTGCTCAAGTCGTTTACGTGGACTCTGGTTCGACTGATGGCAGCGTGCAACTAGCGCGATCGCTCAATGTAGAGGTCGTCGAACTCGACTTATCGATTCCATTTACCGCCGCTCGTGCCCGTAATGCTGGATTTGAACGTTTGATAGAACTCAATCCAGACCTGAAATACGTGCAATTCGTTGATGGAGACTGCGAAGTCGTTGATGGTTGGCTAGAACGCGCCCAGCAAGAACTCCACACTCATCCAGAAACGGTTGTAGTGTGTGGACGACGCAGAGAACGGTTTCCTGAAGCCACAGTTTATAACCGCCTTTGTGACATTGAGTGGAATACCCCCATTGGCGAAACCAAAGCCTGCGGCGGAGATGCCATGATGCGTGTGGCGGCGCTGCAAGCTGTAGGTGGGTATAACCCCACATTAATTGCGGGTGAAGAACCTGAACTGTGTATGCGGCTCAGACAAAATGGCGGCAAAATCTTTCGTCTTGATGCTGAAATGACATTGCATGATGCTCAAATGACTCGATTTAGCCAGTGGTGGAAACGTTCAGTTCGAGCAGGATATGCTTACAGCGAAGGATCCTGGTTACATGGTGCCCCACCAGAACGCCATTGGGTCAAAGAAACTCGTAGCATTCGCTTATGGGGTTTGATTATTCCATCTATTGCTCTATTAGCCGCAATCCCAACGAAGGGATTGAGCCTTCTATTGCTCGCTGGCTATCCCTTGATGGCATACCGCATTTATCAATATGCTCGTCGCTCTGGGCTTAACCCCCAAGATGCAAGGTTGTTTGGTGCGGCGTGTATGGTGGCAAAATTCCCGCAAGCTCAAGGTCAACTCAGGTTTTACTGGGGCAAGGTGTTTAAGCAACCCTCTAAATTGATCGAGTACAACACACCTTCACCAGCACATTAGTAATATTAATGTGTCAAATTTCTACTGGTTCTACTGCTTTTTAGTGGAACTGGCTAATAAACTACGCATGTTGACTGGAAAAGCAACTAGTAGCATAACAGCTCAGTGTTATTCCCGTTATGTAGTAATTTCCGAAGTTATTTTTGCTGCTAAATGTTTATCAGCAACCGCCATTTCAATGATTTTTGAATGAAGTGTTTCAGATGTTTTACAGAAGTGCTTAAAATCAGGACGAAGCGTTTAATACCTGCGACTTCGGTGATTACTAACATTGCTTTTGTATCGTTAAGCTACGCTTGCTTCTCTGAAAAAAGCTTAGGTGTTGATGTTTTATCACTTTAACTTATCGTTCAAATGTTCACGTTTTGTTGCTGCAACAGATGAGCTTTAGTTAAGCCAGATGGGCATCCTTAGTAAAAGGCAAATATAACTTCTAGCCCATGCATTCATGGGGAAATTTAGGTGAAATGGCTAATTATTCCTTAGGGTCGATTTTGTTGCGCGAGGGCTTGATTACCGAAAGTCAGCTAGATCTCGCCTTGGAAAAGCAGTCGCAACAGGTCGAAACCGCAGGCTGGCAGCTACTTGGAGATATTCTTGTAGAGTTGGGTGCAATTACTAGAACGGAACTACAAGGTGCCTTAGATAGGCAAGCCAAGCTGTATGACCTTGAGTTTTTTAACGCAGCACCCCATCCTTCTACAACAAGTTTGAGAAAACGCCTCATTGATATTGCTGGGGCGATCGCTGGGTTAATCATCACCGCCGTCTTACTGCCCATTGTTGCGATCGCGATCTATTTAAATTCACCTGGTCCCATTTTTACCGCCCAACCACGGGTTGGTTTGCGTGGCAAACATTTTTTGCTTTGGCGTTTTCGCACAACGACTCCTAATGCTGAAGCGTTGAGATTACAAGTTGCTCGCCAGAAGGGTTACAAGCTTTTCAACCCGTTGGATGAACCTGGTATCACATTTGTTGGTAAGATTTTGCGTCGTCTCTATCTGGATGAGCTTCCTCAATTTTTCAACGTTTTGCTGGGAGATATGAGTTTGGTTGGAACACGTCCCCCTACATTAGATGAAGTCAACCTTTACTCCACTAGTGATTGGCAACGATTAGTTGTGAAACCTGGGATTACAGGACTTTGGCAAATTAGCCATCGCAAGTATCGGATGAGTTTTGAGGAGGTTTTGAAAATTGACTTTTCCTACATTGATGGGTGGAGACAGCAGTTAGATTTTAAGATTCTGGTTAAAACGATCCTATATGTATTGTCGAGTCCGATACGCGCCCTGCACCCGCGATCGCTGTCCCCCTTTTACAACGATTCTGTAAATATTCTGAACGTTTCGTTTGACAATATTTCCGCCATGGAGTTGTTAGAAAAACTTCAGCGGGGAGTTGTTTTTACTCCAAATGTTGACCATTTAATGAAATTGCAGAAAGATCCTGAATTCTTCAAGACTTATCTCAATGCAGATTACCGAGTTTGTGACAGCCAAATTTTGATCTATGCTGCTCGCTTTCTGGGCACCCCTTTGAAAGAAAAGATTTCTGGTTCTGACTTTTTCCCTACTTTTTGCCGATTTCATCGCAATAATGAAGAAACAACGATTTTTCTTCTAGGTGGCGCGGAGGGAGTGGCCGACCGTGCAAAAGCCAAGATCAACAGCAAAATTGGTCGAGAAATTGTGATAGGTTCTCACTCTCCTTCCTTTGGCTTTGAGAAGAATGAGCAAGAATGCCAGGACATTATTGAAATGGTGAACCAATCTCGTGCAACTGTGCTGGCAGTTGGTGTAGGAGCACCTAAGCAGGAGAAATGGATCGACAAATATAAGCACCAGTTTACTCATGTCAAAATCTTTTTGGCAGTTGGTGCCACGATCGATTTTGAAGCGGGAACCGTTAAACGGGCACCTGTTTGGATGAGCAAACTGGGAATTGAATGGCTTTACCGCATTTATGCCGATCCAAAGCGGCTTTGGAAGCGATATTTGGTGGAAGATCTTCCTTTCTTCTGGCTGCTCTTAAAGCAGAAAATAGGTAAATATACTCCGCCATCGTTTGGCACCTCAGGAAGTTTTTCAATTCATAAGTAGTTCATCGTTTCTTGAGTAACCCTACCTGGTGCCAAACTTGCGTCATCGGGTGGGGTTTGCAGCAAGAGGCTACTGCTGGCTCAATTTCGTTGCTTGCTCAAAACTATAATAAGCTCGTTTGTATTGCCCTAATCGCTGTAAAGCAACTCCTCGAAATAGCCATGCTTCGTGGTCGTTGGGGTTTATCTTAAGCGCGCGATCGCAACTCTCCAACGCTTCCTGGCTCTTTTCTAGATAAAGCAACACAACTCCCCGAAAGATCCAAGTAGAAGAGTCATTCGGTTGCAATTCTAATGCCCGATCAAAACTGAAAAGCGCTTCCTGATAACGCTTCAAGTTTGCCAATGCATCACCTCGGTGATACCAAATTGTTGCTTCATTGGGGCTGAGGCGGATTGCGTGCTCATAAGCGGTCAACGCACGATTGTAAAATCCATCCTCTGCCCAGTTCAGCCCCTTCTCCAACCATACTTTGGCATTTTTCGAGTCAAGTTGTGTAGAAGCTTTTGCGGCACGTGAGTGCATATCAATGTCCTATTAGTTTGGCGTTAACCACTCGCTCACGACAGTGTTATCGACAACATCAAGGCTAATATCAACTGGTAGAGCCACCTTAAAGAGATTTTACACACGCGATGAGTAAAACATCGCTCAAAACACCGCCATACTACGTCATAATTTGCTAGCTGATTTTAGCAGTATGCTCAATCCCTGACGATAAAATTGTAAACTTACGTCAAATTAACGCTGTTATGCCGGGTCATAAGGCTTGTGAAGCGGTCAAAACATGGAGAATTGGACGGTAAACATGAGTAAGCAGACGATTGGGCTTTTGTTTGGGGGATGTTCTGGAGAGCATGAGGTATCAATTTCTTCAGCACGGGCGATCGCGAAAGCGTTGACAGCGGAAAAGAATCAGACGAAATACACTGTATTACCGATTTATATCCACAAGGACGGACGTTGGTACGGATCTGAAATTGCACAACAAGTTCTGCAATCAGGAACGTCCCTTCAAACAACAGATTCCTTGTTGAGTGGTCAATCTCAGCAGTGCTGGCAATTCCCCGACGAAGTTGCCGACGTTGATATTTGGTTTCCCATATTGCACGGTCCAAACGGTGAAGATGGAACCGTTCAAGGGTTACTCAAGCTTATGCAGGTTCCTTTTGTTGGCTCGGGGGTACTTGGTTCTGCAATTGGCATGGATAAAATTGCCATGAAACAGGTTTTTGCTCAAGTTGGTTTACCTCAGGTTCAGTATGTCACCGTGAGGCGATCGCAAATTTGGTCAAACTCCTGCATCTATCCAACACTGTGCGATGAAATTGAAGCAACGCTCGGCTACCCTTGCTTTGTTAAACCAGCGAATTTGGGGTCATCCGTTGGTATTTCAAAAGTACGGAACCGGGCTCAATTGGAAGCAGCTTTAGATAGTGCAGCCAGCTACGATCGACGCATAATTGTAGAAGCAGGTGTGGTTGCTCGAGAAGTGGAGTGTGCAGTTTTAGGAAATGATCAACCCAAAGCCTCAATTGTTGGCGAAATTACTTACCAAAGCGATTTTTACGACTACGCAACCAAATATACACAGGGCAAAGCAGACCTGATCATTCCTGCGGCACTTCCAGATGCAATCGCCGAAAAAATTCGAGATATGGCAGTTCAAGCCTTTTTAGCGGTGGATGGCGCAGGATTGGCACGAGTTGACTTTTTCTACATTGAGGCTGCTCAAACGGTGCTAATTAATGAGATCAACACACTGCCAGGATTTACAGCAACCAGTATGTACCCTCAACTATGGGCGGCTAGTGGAATTTCGTTCCCTGATCTCGTTGATCAACTGATCCAACTCGCTCTTGAAAGAGAATAGGTTCTTGTCAAATGATTAATTAATTGGATGTATCTTTGAGCAGGAATTTAACGCTAACGATCCTGTTAGTTGCTCTGTAAACTGGGCATCTTAAAAAGAGAGTTTGGTAGTAGCTAATTCCTTTCATTAGCCATGTGACGATCGTCACTTGCAACACGTTGGATCACGGAGAGAAATTAGTTCATTTAGATGGTTCTCTCCATTTTTGAAGGGGGTTCTATAACTTTAAATACAGGGAGATTGCTGATATTTACTGAGTGGCTGAGACTGGTCAAATTGTGAATATTGGATGGAGTTGAGAAGTGCCTGATGCTCTTAATCATTCTGACTACAAGAAGAAAAACTAAGGGTGCTATACCATCCTGATTTCTCAGGAGTTTTGTGGATTGGGAATCTTTTTCTGATATTGATGTGATTTTTTTACTTGTGTCAACTTCTGAAAATTTATTTTTTCGTAAAGCGCCGATCAACAACATTGGATCGCTACTGCTTTAAAGCTATAACGCATACAGCGATCGCCATCGGGCGAGTTGGAAAACTCTGGGAATTAAACCTGTAAGATGCTTGAACAGTCACCCGATCTCGACCTTATAAGGAAACTGAAATGAATATCTTGCCCACAGAAATTCCGGACGTTTTGATCATCGAGCCACGAGTTTTCCAAGATGACCGTGGATTTTTCCTGGAAAGCTATAACTCGCAAGCCTTTGCTGAAAAAGCAGGTATCACTGCTCAGTTTGTTCAAGATAATCACTCACGATCAACCCAACACGTTCTGCGAGGTTTGCACTATCAGATAGAGCAAGCACAAGGAAAGCTTGTTCGTGCAGTTGTGGGTTCAATCTTTGATGTTGCAGTTGATCTTCGCAAGCAATCGCCTACGTTTGGACAGTGGGTTGGCTGTCTGCTGACTGCCGAAAACAAGCGAATGTTTTGGGTTCCGCCCGGTTTCGCCCATGGGTTTTTAGTCGTTTCAGAAGTTGCTGAAGTCCTCTACAAAGCCACTGATTTTTATGCTCCTCAACATGAACGTTGCGTTTTATGGAATGACCCTGATCTAGCGATCGCTTGGCCCCTATCGGCCGACCCAATTCTTTCTGCTAAAGACCAGGCTGGCAAGCCTTTAGAATCCGCAGACGTATATCTGTGATCCCACTATCCCTAACACATCATGAAAGCAATCATTCTCAGCGGCGGTAAAGGCACACGACTGCGTCCTTTAACCTATACAGGCGCAAAACAACTCGTACCCGTGGCAAATAAGCCAATCCTTTGGTACGGCATTGAATCTATTGTAAGAGCTGGCGTTACGGACATCGGCATTATCATTAGTCCAGAAACTGGAGAGGAAGTGAAAGCGAAAACCGGAAACGGCGATCGCTTTGGTGCAAACATCACCTACATCCTGCAAGAACAACCTGCCGGTCTTGCCCATGCCGTTAAAGTTGCCCGTCCTTTTCTGGGTGATTCTCCCTTTGTGATGTACCTGGGAGATAACTTGATTCAGAATGAACTTGGGCAATTCATGACAAATTTCAAAGAGCAGCACATGGACGCATTGATTATGTTGCGTCCAGTTTCCAATCCCACCGCCTTTGGGGTTGCAGAGGTCGATGCTCAGGGGCGGGTGCTTCACTTGGTTGAAAAGCCGAAGGTGCCACCGTCAAATCTGGCATTGGTTGGTATTTATTTCTTTGCAAATACGATTCATGCAGCGATTGATCGAATTCAGCCATCGGCTCGTGGTGAACTTGAAATCACGGATGCAATTCAAAACCTGATCGATCATAAAAACCACGTGGAAGCTCGTCAGATTGAAGGGTGGTGGCTTGATACCGGGAAGAAGGATGACCTGTTGGAAGCCAACCAAATTGTTTTGGATACCTGTTTGCAATCTGCAATTTTGGGTGAGGTGGATGCCCGTAGCCAGATTTCTGGGCGTGTTCAAATTGGGGAGGGATCGAAGCTGATTAATTGCACAGTCCGCGGACCAGTTGTCATTGGGAACAATTGCCATCTCGAAAATTGCTTCATCGGACCTTACAGCAGCGTTGCAGATGAGGTAACCCTTATTGATGCAGACCTGGAGCACAGTGTTATTTTGCGCGGTGCAAAAGTGGTTGGGATTCAACAGCGGATTGTAGACAGTGTGGTGGGGCAACGAGCACAGCTCAAACTGGCTCCCCAGCGTCCTAAAGCCCTTCGGTTTATGATTGGGGATGACTCACAGATTGAGTTAGCCTAGCCAGGCGCAAACTCATTTTGTTACACAGTACTTTAAAGTCGATTCAGTGATGAAGCACTTGCAAATACGTTCGCTGTATTGCTGTAAGTTTTTCCCACTGGTCGGCTTTATCTTCGTCGTTGGAACATGGCTTCATGAGTTTTTAACGGAGATTTTTCATGAGATCAGCAAATTATGGGATTTTCCGATTCTTTGTGGGAACGTTAAACCCAGGATGTTCAGATTTGTTGCGTCACTCATGAACAAGGCTTAGTTATCACATGCATTGGACTATTGCTGCCCCCTTTATTCACAATCCAGAAGTCGATGGTGATTGGTTGATTCCCTACATTCCGGGCAATCGCCATCAATTTAGCATCGTGCCTCACAGCGAACCATTAGCAAACTGGCATAATAAATCTGCATCAGTAACCAGCTACCGCCAATGGCTCAAGTATTTAGACCAAGCTAAAGAAGCTGTGCACCAAACAAAGGGAGGCATCATTACGGTTTTTCCCCAGCTTGCTTCTGCGGTTGGGATTCATCAACAACTTGCCCGTAAGCAAATTCCAATTGTTGCTTGGTTGTTTAATGTTGGGGTGTGTTACCCAGGAGTACGCCGCAAGCTAGCACAACTTAGTCTCAAAAACGTCTCTCACTTTGTTGTTCATACTCGGCGAGAATGCGAGATTTATAGTCAATGGCTTGGTTTTCCTAAAGAGCGGTTTGAATTTATTCCCTATCAGTCCGCAGAGATCCCGGTCATCTACGAAGAGAACGAAACGAATCCTTTTATTGTGGCCATTGGATCGGCTCATCGAGATTTTCCAACACTTTTTGAAGTGGTTGAAAAATTAAATCTACCTACTGTTGTTGCCTCAGGACCGCGATCGCTAGCAGGGTTAAGCATTCCGTCACAAGTTCAAACCCCTTTTGGCATTGGCAAAAAGGATTGTTTACGCCTTGCCCAAGAAGCCCGAATTAATGTCATTCCTCTACGACCAGATGATTTGGTGACAGCCGCTGGGCAAGTCACCATTGTTGAAACGATGCGGATGGGGCGAGCTATCATCGCGACCCGATGCAATGGAGCAGAGGATTACATCATTCATGGTGAAACAGGTCTATTAGTTGAGCCTCAATCTGCTGAAGATTTAAAGCAAGCTATTGAGATGCTCTGGAATGACGCAACGCTGAGAAATCGTTTGGGGCAGGCAGCACAGCAATATGCATCCGAACATTTTTCAGATCAAGCCGTTGGTAGATCTCTGGGTAAAATTCTCAATCACTTGGCGGATTCTTATTCCTGTGAAACTCCGCCTTGAACCAATAAGGTTCAGAGTTTCCAAAATTGAAGGAACAGACAAATTAGAGAAAAGTCCTTCTAGCAACCAGGAATTTGGTTTTCGATACTGTTAGCAAGCTAAGAATTGAGTCTTAAAGATATAGGCAGGAGCAATTCAATGAGTGTGGTTAACCTAAAAGTTCTGATGATTGCCGAACATTGCAATCCAGATTGGGCATCTGTACCTCTGGTTGCCTACAATTTTTATCACGAAATTAGCCAGATTGCAGATGTAACCCTCGTAACTCATGGCAGAAATCGAGAGGGGTTTGAGCGACATAGCAGCCATACAAACGTTACTTATATTGATGAAAGCCCTTTAGCTCAAAAATATCATCGGTTGATTAGTAACTTGATTGAGAAAGGGCGTGCAAACTGGCCTTTATATTTAGCGCTTTCTTATCCTATTTACGCGGAATTTAATCGAAAAGTTTATCTTCTTTTTAATCAAGATGTAAGAGCGGGAAAGTATGACGTTGTTCATGCAATTACGCCAGTAATGCCACGTTATCCTGTTTCCATGATTAGAGCATGTAAAAATACACCGTTGCTTTTGGGGCCTGTAAATGGAGGCGTTCCCTTTCCAGAGGGCTTTCAAGAAACTGCCAAAAAAGAAAAGGCGTTTTGGAATTTCTTGAAGCCATTTGGGCGATATCTTTTGCCGGGGTATGTGGAAACTTATAAGAAAGCAGATCGGATTCTATCAGGGTCAACCTATACCTTGAATATGTTGAAGCAACTATTTGGGATTGAAGATAACCGAATTGAGTTGTTTTTTGAAAATGGCATTTCCAAAGACTTTTTGCAGCCAGTGCATAAACAATCTCGCTCCGATAAGGTTGAACTGTTGTTTGTAGGTCGGCTTGTACCTTATAAAGGAGCTGATTTAGTCATAGAAGCGATTGGTCAACTTGATCCAATCTTGCAACATCGCCTCTCACTCACTATTGTTGGAGATGGGTCTGAGAGGGGCGAATTGGAAAGTCGGGTAGCTGAACTCAATCTACAAGAAATTGTGAAGTTTGCAGGTTGGGTGAAGCAGCAGGAGACGTATGAGTATTACAGTAAATCTGATGTCTTTTGTTTCCCCTCTGTGCGAGAGTTTGGCGGCGCTGTTGTGATGGAAGCAATGGCTTGCGGACTACCTTCCATTGTGGTTAACAATGGAGGAATTGCTGAGTATGTGACTGAGGGAACAGGATTTAAGATTGAGCCTGTTTCGAGGGAGTATGTAATTAGAGAAATGGCAGACAAGATCCGACTGTTAGCTGAGGATGAAGCATTGCGATCGCAAATGTCAGAGAAAGCCGTTGAACGAGCCAGAGAGTTTGAGTGGAGTGCGAAAGCGAAGCAAATTGTTGAAATCTATGCCAAACTCCTGGTGCAGAAGAAGCTACAAACTAATTCAAGTGTTTCATTGAGTGTTTAAGATTGCTGGGTTTGCTCTGTTTGAGTGATTTGATTGCACTACTGTCTGTCCACGATTATTATTGAGAGCTAAAGCAGGTAAAGCAATGACTTTTTCTGAAAACTCCCCATCTTCAAAGCAAGAACGCCGACTGATTGTGACAGGCGGGGCTGGATTTATTGGTGCTAACTTCGTGCACTACTGGTGTGCAAAATATCCAAACGATCGCGTCATCGTTTTGGATGCACTCACTTATGCAGGGAACCGTCAAACCCTCGCATTGTTAGATACTCATCCCAACTTCCGCTTCGTTAAAGGTGACATTTGCGATCGCTCCCTTGTAGATGCCTTAATTCAGGAAGAAGCGGTAGACACAATTGTTCACTTTGCCGCCGAGTCTCATGTGGATCGTTCCATTTTGGGTCCTGGTGCGTTTGTCCAAACTAACGTGGTGGGTACGTTCACGCTACTAGAAGCGTTTCGGCAGCATTGGCTTGCTGGCGATCGCCCCAGCCACTATCGCTTTCATCATGTTTCAACGGACGAGGTGTATGGCAGCTTAGGTTCAGATGATCCCGCTTTTTCAGAAACCACTCCCTATGCTCCCAACAGTCCTTATTCTGCATCGAAAGCGGGTAGTGATCATCTAGTGCGGGCTTATCACCACACCTACGGGATGCCAACTACGATGACCAACTGTTCCAATAACTATGGTCCTTATCACTTCCCGGAAAAATTGATTCCCCTAATGTGTATTAATATCTTGCTGGGGAAACCGTTGCCTGTATACGGTGATGGGCAAAACATTCGTGATTGGCTGTACGTGAAAGACCATTGCAGCGCGATCGATGCTGTGCTGGAGCGCGGCGTGATTGGCGAAACCTATAATGTTGGCGGCAACAACGAAGTCAAAAATATCGATCTCGTTCATATGCTGTGCGAATTGATGAATGAGTTAGCGCCTAAACTGCCCGTTCGTCCTGCCCAAGAGTTAATTACGTTTGTGAAAGATCGCCCCGGACACGATCGCCGTTACGCAATTAATTCCACTAAGCTACAAAACGAACTTGGTTGGACTCCCTCAGTTACTGTGCAAGAAGGATTGCGCCAAACCGTAGAATGGTACCTGGAGAATGAAGCGTGGTGGCGACCACTGCTGTCGGAAGAGTATCAAGCTTACTACAGCAAAGTTTATGCATAATGAGCAACGACTCAGCACTACCACCTCTTCCGTATCCCATCTACTTCGTTCGCAATGATCCTGAACTTTGCGAAACTTTAGCCAATGTTTCCACCATGCCTCCGTTTGAGCAGTTCTACCGACCTGAATCGGGCGGCAGCAGTTCATGGATTGTACAAACCTACTTACAGTTGAAGTGTCGAGGGTTGGATGTGCGACTTGTTCCGCATTACATCCCCAACTCGATTTGTGTTGTTTCCCGTGAAGAATTGATGAAGCGGCAATTGCTCAAGCGCTGTTTGCCTTTCAGATGTTATCTCGTGGTTTGCCAGCAAGATCGCCCTCGTCCTTTCATCTGCGAACATCGAGTTGTCCAGAACCGCATCAATGTCTTAGCTGAAACTGACCACTATATGCCGCACTGGTCTCAACCGGATCTAAAAGCCCGCAACCCAGAACGCGGCGATCGCGTTGAGAACATCGTTTTTAAGGGGCGCTGGTATTACCTGCCAGAATCTTACAAGGATCACCATTTTATTGCTCAATTAGCTGCCTCCGGTTTCACGTTTTCAACAGATACGGATCATCACGTCAATTTGAGCGATTGGACAGATTATTCCGAAGCGGATGTGCTACTGGCGGTTCGTCATCGTGCCAATCTCTACCTAGAATCGAAACCCCCCACTAAATTGATTAATGCTTGGTTTGCTGGATGCCCAGCCCTCTTAGGACCTGAACCAGCCTACCAGGAGTTGCGCCAATCAGAATTGGATTACATCGAAGTCAACAGTCCGGAGGATGTGCTGCAAGCACTCCAGCGGTTGCGAACTGAACCCGGTTTGTATCAGGCAATGGTTGAAAATGGCTGGCAGCGAGCCAAGAACTTTACGCCGAGCGTAGTCGCGTCCCTTTGGCGGGATCTGCTAGCTGGTTCAGTTGCCACGGGATATCAACGATGGCGAGATCAACCTTTTGTGTGGCAAACCGTTGGGCGGTTTCTGCAATGCGGCTACCGATTGGTTGAGCAAGAACGAGAACGTCGTCGTTTCAACGTTTTAACCGGACGCAAGCGTTAGTTGTTGCCACCTATCAGCGATTTTACGGATCAACCAGTTACTTAACCTGATTAGCCAGGGATGACAAAGTGCATTCACCGAGGTAAGGTTGGTGCTAACTGACTAGGATCATAAGCATTCGCAATTTGTCAATGCTGGTGGAAATCATTTGTAGCGCGATCGCGGCTTCTAATTCTTGCCTGAGATGATGTAAGACGGGTATTCTATTCGTTTCAGCTTTTGTTGTTTATTTATCCTTACCGCGGTTTAACGACCAGTAATCATGAATCACACTCTCTCCTGGGGACTTATCGTTGCAACCTATCAGCGTGAGCAAATTTTGCCACAATGCTTAAAGTTGGCAGTTGAACAAACACGCAAACCAACCGAGATCATCGTGATTGATGCCAGCGACAACTGGGAAAGCACACGTGACAAAGTCATGTCAGAAATCGCTACCACCGCTCCTGACATTCGCTGGATCTACACCGCTGCTAATCAACGAGGACTCCCCCTTCAACGCAATCAGGGATTGGATTTAGCCACCGCAGACATTCTATTTTTTCTAGATGATGACTCGTTAATGTATCCAGACTGTGCGGAAGAAATTTTAAAGGTGTATGAGGCAGATTCGGATGGAGTGGTAGTGGGTGTTCAGGCGGCATTGGTGGACGCGTTGCCATCTGATGTCGTTGTAGAAGATGAACAGAAGCCTGTTGGCTGGAAAATTGAACAGTGGATTCCGGGAGTGGTCAAACTGCAACGGTTTGTTTGGAAGCACATCTTCCTGATGAATAATGAGGTGCTATGTGTTCCTTACTACGGCGATTTTCCCAGTTATTCAGTGCCCCAGCCCCTTCTCGATCTCAACGCTCAGTTTATGCGGATCTTCCACGGTTGCCGGATGACATTTCGGCGGGATGCGATTGCGAAGGAACGATTTGAGCCGCTGTTGCTATACTATGCCCTCAACGAAGATATGGATGCCAGCTACCGCGTGTCGAGCCACGGACTGTTGCTGGAAGCGGCAAATGCTAAACTTCATCACTTCCAAAGCAATAGCGGTCGATTGTCTCGATTCGTTGTGACGGCACTGTCTGCTCTGAATCAGGCTGTGTGTGTCCGACGATACTCCAATGATCTAAAGCGCGATCGCACCCGATTCTACATCCTAACCAGTCGTCGAGTGCTGGCTGAATTCTTTAAGGATGGTTTGAGTCGCCGTTGGACATTCCCTCAACTGCGAGGTATTTTAACTGCCTTTCGATACGCTCCTGCCATTTTTAGCCTGCCAGAACACGAACTGGCCGACTGGTACCCTCAGTTACAAAAAGAATTTGTTGTGCAGGGCAAGCCTCCCATACTCAGCAAAGACTGGTCAATTCAAACTGCACCTGTCCGAGGCTGAACCCTGCTCAATCAACTTCTAGTCCTGAATGTATTCTTGGTGATTCAGGAGGGCGGTTTCTGCTCGTTGAAATTCGCGCCCCAAATAGGATGCATGATCCAGGCGGGTCACCGGGCAGGGATGGGTTTGTTCAAAAATTTGTATACAAATCTCTTTTGCCGTTCTGCCGCTAAATACACGGGTTGGCACTCGCTCAACTTTCGTGTCACAAGGAATTGGCTTGCCAGTTTCAGGATCGCACGCTAACCCCCGCTCGTCGATGAAGTTAGTGAAATGCTTCGCACGAATGAGGTTTTCGTTGCGATCGACGTAGATGATGAAGTAGCCTCCTGGGTCCAAATCGATGGGTCGTTTGGAAAGCTCCTGGTCGAGGTCGATCGCCTGTATAACGGTCTGATTCATATCCCGCGCTGATTGTAAACGCTATTTAGGTATTGTTCTTCCCATCTTAGACGTTTATGATCAAAGGCTGACGGTTTACACCTCCGTAATCTCCCGAAGCTTTACCTGTCTTTCATTATTTTTTTCCTGATTTTCATCATTTATTGAATGCACCTTTGCTGCTAGCAAGGCATTCTTGGGAAGGATAGGTTTAGCCCCGTACACTTTTTGAAGGAAGGCTGGCTCAATGATTGACTCCTTCATTCCATCTGATCTCGCTGTTGCTCCGAATCCACCTGGACTGGCATCAAGCTTGAGGTTAGTCACAGTTCCGGTGGATGCTTACAACTTTTTTGAACTTTGGATGCCGCCCGAAGAAGCAAGTTTGATTCCTGAAGAGGCGATGCTGCTGAAGGACGATCGCTTGCGACTGGAGGAAATCTGCGGCAAGCTCATGTGGTTGCTGGGAGCTGATTTGCTTTCTGGAGATAAAATCTGCACTCAAGAGCCGCTGTACGATTGGCAGAGTTTGATGCGGCTCATTCATCAGTCAGGGCAGCATTTTGATGCGATTACTGTTCACTACTCACCACAAACCATTCGCCCTTCTAATCAAGAAGGTAATCGTCCCTGTGCCTGGACAATAGCTCCCTCAACCTGGTGTATTTCCTTTTTAGAATTCAGCCCTGTAGAACGAGGTTATCAGCCAAATCCTTTGCCGTTGAGCGTAGCCATTACTTATGGGAAGCCGCTCACACGAAGGATGGAAACTGCCAACGCTGGGATGCGGTATACCTGAAGGGGATGTATAGAACGCTGAGGAACCGTGGCTAGACCAGTCATTATCGATTGTGATCCGGGAGCCGATGATGCGATCGCGCTGTTTTTGGCGTTTGCTTTTCCCGATCAGTTAAATGTTTTAGGGATCACAACCGTTGCTGGAAACGTTCCTTTGGCGTTGACTCAAACGAACGCTCGTAAGATCTGTGAATTAACGGGTCAGCAAACCGTTCCTGTGTTTGCGGGGTGCTCACGTTCTCTACTGCGTCCCTTGATCACAGCAGAAGAAGTGCACGGTAAAACAGGGCTAGATGGCATCGATTTGCCCTCTCTCATCATGCTGCTTCAAACTGAACACGCCGTCCCGTTTTTAATTCAGCGTTTGCTCAGTTCTAGTGAACCGATTACGTTGGCAACGTTGGGACCCTTAACCAACCTGGCGGTTGCCCTGATTCAGCAACCCACGATCGCTCGCCAAATTCAAGAAGTTGTCGTAATGGGTGGAGCGGTGACCCAGGGCAACATTACACCTTCGGCAGAATTTAACCTCTATGTTGATCCCCATGCGGCTCATGTGGTTTTGAGTGCTGGACTGCCATTGACATTGGTAACGCTGGATGTCACCCATCAAGCGATCGCAACGCCAGAGCGAATGCAAGCCATAGCGGCAATTAATAACATTGTCAGTCGTGCGGCCATTGGCTTACTTAAGCACTATGGAGAATACGATATGAAGCGGTACGGCACGGCAGGCGCGTTTCTTCACGATCCTTGTGTGATTGCCTACTTACTTCGCCCTGAACTGTTTACCACTCAATCAACCTATGTGGAAGTTGAGTTGACAAGTGAGTTAACTCTGGGGCGAACAGTCGTTGATCTGTGGCAATCTACGCCTCATCCATCTAACGCCAAGTTAGTTGTAACTATTGATGCTGAAGGTTTTTTCCAACTTCTTGTGCAGGCTTTGTCAGCTTACTGACCGATGAGTTAACCCAAATCCTTAGCTTTGGGGATGCAGCATTTTGCGATATTGCTGTTGAAGCATCAGTGCCAGGGTAATTTGTTTGAATAGCCAATACAGGATGGCAATCACGCTGAAGCTAAGTGCCATAATCATCAGCGATCGCCCATCGAACAAGCTTTTGAAGAGTCCCACCATTACTTGAACCGGGCGCGTTGCCAGATCCCAACTATTGAAGCGCTCAAACCGTCCCAAATATACTCCAACCGCGCTTAAGCCATGCAGCACCAGTTCAGCAGGGAAAACAAAACGCTCCATTCCTTGACGCTGAAGGTATTGCCCCAGATTCACCAGGGAAACAACATAAGCTGCAAACCCCAGCAGCACAAACAAGGCAAATTTAGGAAGAATCACAAGTGTGTTTAACAACAGCGAGTCCGTTCGCTGAATTTCTTCTACTAAATGAATTAAATCAGTCAAGGTGTAAGGAGCGTTGGGCAGGAAAACGATAAACACCACAAACCCAACCCACCAGACTATTGAACGCTTTAACCCAGTCTGAAATAACCAAACGCTTAGCAACCAGGGCATCAGCGCTAGAAGCAAATTCCATGCCATCCATCGATAGGCAAAGGGCAGGGCATACCAAATTGTCATCCACGTCATGCTTTCCCTACTGACCCAAATTGGCGCATTGTTGAAACAAACCCGATCCGGTTTTAACAAATTTAATAACAAGATGTGAATTTGATCATGCGCTAAAGTTTAATGGATGAAGCGTACAATCTACGTAAATTCACCAGTACCACTGGATCGTGAAGGATTCTGAGCGTCATTTCTGTTGGAGAAAATCGATTTCAATCGGCGAATGGATGCAGACTGCTTCACAATAGTAAGCAAGTTATGGATGAAAAACTGCTATCAATCCTGAGAGTTTCCCTGAATGAGTAACTCCGCTTCCGTATTGGAAGATCTGCTGAAAGCTGCACCCAGTCTGAGATCTCAGATTTATTTCAAAGCATCTCTGACCGCACTTTCCCATGCGATGGAGGATCAAGTTCTGGCAGGCAGCGATCGCCCCGTGGTGATCGCTAACTTTCAACGAGAACGTTTTTATCGCCAGGAAGCAAACCGCTATTTACGCATCTCAGAACGAACCGATCAGGTATATGTCTTGGCGGCACCCGAAACAGACTTTAGGAATCAGTCTGAGCATTATGAAACGATCGCCTTTGACCCAACCGATGCGCTGGCTCAAGAGTGGCATTTGATTGTGTTGGGACCGCGTTATGCTTCTTGCCTGCTCTGCCGAGAACGGCAAGGAACGATTGTTCCTGAAGTGGCAACTCAACTGGGTCCCGATCAGGCACGACGATTTGAAGGAATCTGGACATTTGATCGGCAAGTTGTTTGTAAAGCCGCAGACCTTCTGCTGGATCGGATTTTGGAATACCGCCCGGAACTGGCGGAAAAAATTGTTCAAGCCAAAACGAGCTTTCCAAAACAAGCAAAATCGGGGTTCAACAACGTGGATCCGGGACCGTTTGCCGAACGCCTGGTGACTTACTTGCAGGCAGGGCAATACAAACTGCTAAAAGCTTACCGCTCCATCGCCAGCCAGGAGCAGAAAGAACGCCTGGTCAACTCAATCACAGCAGCAATCCGGCGATCGCTCAACCCGGATGATATTCTCAGCGTTGCTGTTCAAGAATTGGGGCAAGTTTTACGAGCCTGTCGCTGTTTGATCTACCGCTGCAAGGCAACCGACACGGCTGTCAAGATTCAGCATGAGTACCTGAGCGGAGATGTTCTGTCACTCGTGGGGCAATCCTGGAATTTAGCAGATAACCCCCTATTTCAGGCAGTGGTAAAACAGCAAGAGCGAATTTTTGTGGAAGATGCTCAGGCAGAACGGTGGAATTTGGGGGATCAACAAGTCGCTTCACCATCTATGCAGGCGCAGCAATGGCAAATTAGCTCCTGGCTAATGGTGCCCGTTGTGCATCAAAATCGACTGTTGGGCATGGTGGAAGTTCACCACTGCGGGCTTCCCTGTGACTGGAGCGATGCCAGTTTAGAGTTAATTGAAGCGATCGCGACTCAAATTGGGGTTGCCCTGATTCAAGCCGAAGCCTACGCTAACCTGGAAGACTTTAACCAACAGCTAGAAGCACTTGATCGTACCCGCAGCAACCTGATCGCTATCACCGGGCACGAACTTCGCACTCCCCTATCAACGATTCAAGTGTGTCTAGAAAGTCTTGCTAGCGAACCAGATATGCCGATCGAACTGCGGCAAGTCATGCTGCAATCTGCTTTGACTGACGCAGAACGGATGCGGAAACTGATTCAAGACTTTCTCACCCTCTCTCAACTAGAAAGCGGGCGAGTGAAGTGGCATTTAGAACCATTGCCCGTTCAAGAATGCGTCGATTTAGCGCTCAGTAGCCTGCGAACCCGACAAACAGACAACTCCCTACCCGAAATTACGGCACAGGTTTCATCGGAGTTGCCCCTGATTCGAGCGGACGGAGAATGGGTGGTAGAAGTGCTCTCAAAACTGCTAGATAACGCCTGCAAATTTACGGAGCCAACCGGAAAAGTGGTGATTCAGGCCCATCCCAATGGTGGACAAATGGTAGAGCTAACGGTGACTGACACAGGACGCGGGATTGAGCCAAACCGCCTGGAAGCCGTGTTCGATCGCTTCTACCAAGAAGAAGGTGCCTTGCGGCGATCGGCAGGTGGCACTGGGTTAGGACTGGCCATCTGTCGCCAAATCGTCACCGGATTGGGTGGACAAATCTGGGCGGAATCCGAAGGCAAAGACCGTGGTAGCAAATTTCACCTGACACTGCCAATTTTCAAAACAGATGAAGAGGAAAAACCAACGAAGCCAAGTCGGGAAAAAGGGCGATCGTCAAAGGGGCGACGCTAAGCATAGACAAGACGAAAGTCAGAAGCCAGGTGAATTTTAGATGGATGGTTTTAGATTGACGATTTCAGATCGCGCAAAACTAAAGAACTGTTACAGTTCTCAAAGAAGTCAGTAGCAGAGCACAGAGTGAGTGATAGGATTCCGTAAAACCCTAAGAGAGAACTCCAATGGCAGATACTCTTACTGGACAACCCCCTATTTTCGGTGGTAGCACCGGTGGGCTACTGACAAAAGCACTTGTTGAAGAAAAATACGCGATTACCTGGTCAAGTCCTAAAGAGCAGGTATTTGAAATGCCAACCGCTGGTGCTGCTGTGATGCGGCAAGGTGACAACTTGCTGTATCTGGCTCGCAAAGAGCAATGTTTGGCTTTGGGAACCCAACTGAAGACCAAATTCAAAATTGATTACAAGGTTTATCGGGTCTTCCCAAATGGAGAAATTCAATATCTCCATCCGGCTGATGGTGTTTATCCTGAGAAGGTCAACCCTGGTCGTGTTGCAGTGAACAGCGTTCCTCGCAATATTGGCAAGAATCCTGACCCCGCCAAGCTCAAATTTAGCGGTGTTGCACCTTACAACGCTTAATCTAAGCGCTCTTATTTAATTTGAAAGCTCCAGGAAAAGACTCCTGGAGCTTATTTCTTTGTAGCTATTTCAGAGCTTTCTGCAAGCAGTCTGTCTGCTTCGTACCCTTGAGGACAATAAATCATTCAAAATATAAAGTTCAAAGTGGCAAAGCCCGACTGGAAGCCATTTTGAACTTTTAACTTTTTTAATTAGTTCTGATTCCTAAGCGCTTTCCAACCAATCAAAAATTTTGTCTAGCTGTTCAATCGACACAAGCCCGTATTGCCACAAAACGATTGGAAACAAGTTGGGAATGCGCTCTTCATGGCGCAACGCGACTTGAATTGATTCGGTGGGAATCAGTAGTTCTTCTTGGAGAAACCGGATGAGGCGGGCGAAGAGGGCGGAGTTCATGGGAGCAACCTGGGATTGACTGAGGTGACGATAGACTCTGAGCAGTAAGTCTAATATCGTTTGTTTCCCATGATCGTTGGGTGATTGAAGCAGAAGCGATCGCGTGATCTCTTTGGCTGAACCGAGTGATAGGCATCTAAAGTAAGCGTGATAAGTGCCCATCTATCAAGTGATCTAGATCACTCAGACGAGCTTGTGCCTATGAACTGGGAGGCGTTAATCGCTGAGACTGCATTGGCGCGTCTTGGGTTTTGTCTTGTAGAACTACGATGAGTTGACGTTGATAGTCGATGAATCCATAGGCAGGGTATGCCAGCGCGATCGCGGGATCTTCAATCGTCTTGTTGCTAGCCATCCACTCTTTTTGGTAATCTTGAGCGTTAACCTGGCGAACTTTGAACTGCCCAATTTGACCTTGATTGGGCACTTCGGCAGCAGCCTGTTGGCTCAAAGGCATGAGGTTTACGACTTTTGTTGGAGTGGATTGTGGCAGCGCGAGGTAGTCCTTAATTCCTTCAGGTCTGCTGGATGATGGTTGGTTAGTGGTTCCGGTTGCAACTTGGGATGAGGGCGTGGAAGTAATCGCAGGTTGGGTAGGCGCGATCGCCGTGGAGGATACTGCATTCTCACTGACTGCCCCCCTGGTTTGAGGTTGAGAGGTGATACTGGGCGCAACTTCAACGGTTGGAGGATTTGGGATTAGAGTGTTTTGCTCAGTTTCAGAAGAATTGGATGATGGTGTAAACGGAGGTAGGGCAGTGGTGCTAGGTGCTTCCGTTGGCATTGATGGAGCCGAAACAGACGGTTCTACAGAGGGTTGATTGCCTGCGGGCAGGGTTTCGGGCTGGGCGATCGGTGATAATGCTGCCTGCCGAGCGGCGGCTTCCTCAACACTGATGCGTGGAATGTTGACTGCTTGCGAAGTTTGCAGCTTTTGCACAGGCACTTTGGTTAGGCGAGGGCCCGATCGATTGGGTGTGGTCGCTGGTTTTAGTGCCAGGGTTTCTGGCATAGCGATAGGAACAGGTGCAGGTAAGTTTTGAATTTGCTGCAATTGTTGGAGTGATGAAGTTCTGCCTGAGGATGACTGAGAGCGGGGTTTGATGGATGATTGAGGTTTAACTTGAGGCAGCGATCGCTCGGTGCTCAATCGTTCTGGGGATGTGGAGGTTGGGCGGGGCAGATTTTTTGCTGCGTTTTGTTGCTTCGCCGAATCTGTTTCTTGGGTATTTTTAGATGGTTCGGCTGGCTTGAGTGCATCCCCAATAATTAAACCC
This sequence comes from Leptolyngbyaceae cyanobacterium C42_A2020_001, assembly GCA_015272515.1. Lineage (GTDB taxonomy): Bacteria > Cyanobacteriota > Cyanobacteriia > Leptolyngbyales > Leptolyngbyaceae > JSC-12. The sequence continues at coordinate 52,419 of JACYLN010000135.1, forward strand.
GAAACTACCGTTGTAGCGACTGCACCTGCACCAATTAAACCAATTTGCAATTTGGAACGAGAGGAAGATTGGACATTTTCAACCGGGGATGATGAAGTTCCTAAATCTTCAAAATAATAACTGAAGTAGGTCAGCGGTCCTTCAATGTGAACGTCGTAGGGAGTGGTAGCACCAATTGATAAGTTGTTCTGACCGTCTGCGGTTTGAGCATGAGGCTGTGGTTCAGAAACAGAGGGTTGCTGATACTTGGGGTTGGGTGGAGGTGGTAATGGCGGTTGAGCAATCGGCTTGCGATCGCTGGGTTGGGTATGATCAGGCTGCGATCGGGAAGCCATAGCTGACGACCTGTAAACGACTTTTCCCGAATTGCGCTCTGGCGTGAATCTAGTTGATTCAGCAGAATGAGACCACTTTTTAAATCGGATGTTGCTGGTCATACATCAAAGCTCCTGGAGGCTTAGCGCAATTAATTGGGCTGCTTTTCTCCGGTTCAGGTTGGGATATTTTGAACAAAGCAAAGGGAACAGTGATTGTATAACTTCTTCATAACTTTTTCTGACTATCAGGATCGCTACCCATAAATTTTGATAGTCCGTACTAATACAAAGATTTTATGGAGTTCATTGGTGAAAACCGAGAGTGTCCGGAAAACCCAGAGCAACCACGTAACAATTAGTCAAGCAGTGTTCCGTGTGATTTTCGGATGTTCCTTTCTGATTAACCCCTTTGTTAACGTTTAGATAAGCTGCCAGGAGCCTACCGTGAGCTTGGATAAAAAGCCCTCAAACCTGTTGCAACCCCCTTGTTTTAGCTACAAAGTACTTTTTCCTCTCCTGATTGGGGTGGCGATCGCGACACCTGTTGCTGCTGCTCCTCCTACCTGGCAAGCATCTCCACCCCGACAAACCATCTTTCAATCGGGTGAAGGAGATGGCTACATTCTAGGAGCGGGCGATCGCCTCAAAATTGACATCTTCAATGTCCAGGAATTTAGTGGAGAATACCAGGTTTTACCAAATGGTACGGTGAACCTGCCCCTGGTAGGCGCTGTAGGAGTACAAGGGCGAACTTTAGGACAAGCAGAACGGGCAATTTCTGCAAAATACAACCCCGTTTTACAACAACCCGTAATCACGGTCAGTTTAGTCACACCGCGTCCAATCCGGGTTGCCGTTGCAGGTGAAGTGAATCGCCCTGGAACCTACACCGTTCCCACTGCCAGCAGTTCTACAGAAAGTAATGTTCCCAGCCTCACTCGTACCATTCAACTGGCTGAAGGGGTTACTCAAGCGGCTGATTTGCGGAATGTGCAAATTCGTCGCAAACGCCCCGCAGGTAGTGCCGCGGATGAAGTAATCAAAGTCGATTTATGGTCACTTCTGCGAACCGGGAATTTACAAGAAGACATTCGTTTACGGGATGGGGATAGCATCCTGATTCCGGCAACAACGGCGGTCAATCTTGAAGAAGCCCAGCAATTGGCAGCGGCTAACTTTGCAGCCCGCAACAATCGCCCACTGAAAATTACCGTTGTTGGGCAAGTCAATCGTCCTGGTCCTTACACGCTGATTGAAGGAGCTGTGGGGCAACGAGATCAATTGATCAATCCAAACTTATTGCAAGTTCCCAGTGTCACTCGTGCTATCCAGGTCGCCGGAGGAATCACGCAACAAGCAGATATTCGGAACATTCAGGTTCGTAGATTGACTCGATTGGGACCGCCTCAAATTATCAAAATTGACTTTTGGAAGCTGTTGAAAGCAGGTGATGTACTGCAAGATTTACCATTACAAGATGGTGATACTATCGAAATTCCAATTGCAACAGCAGTGAACGATAGCGAGATTACAGAACTAGCAACTGCAAGTTTTTCACCTGACAGAATTACAGTGAATATCTCAGGTGAGGTTGAAAGACCGGGTGCCGTTTCGCTGCAACCAAATACTCCTTTAAATCAGGCAATTTTAGCGGCTGGTGGGTTCAATCGAAAAGCGGTTAAACGAGAAGTAACATTGATTCGTCTGAATCCAAATGGCTCAGTTACAAAACGCGATGTGGCAATTAATTTTGAGCAAGGTGTCAACGATCAAGGAAATCCAGCTCTCCGCAATAACGACATTGTTATTGTTAGAAAAACAGGATTTTCCACTTTCCTTGATCGAGCCAATGATGTGTTGGGTCCTGTTACCGGGTTAGCAAACTTTTTCAGAATTTTTGGTTTTTAATTAATCAAAGATCGACTTTTAAAAACTGAGTACTACCTGGTTATAAAAACCAGTAGCTATTATCAGCTTTCATTTGCCTCTGATAGCTCCCTCAGGGGAGGCAGTCGGAGGTTTTGCATTTTATTGGATGGAAAAATCTTCTTGCAGATTGGGTTGAGCACTGTAAAACCCAGTACCAATCTTTTTTGGGTAAAGATCAGGATTTCGAGAGTGTTGTCAGTCAATCAGCGTTCAATGCTTTGAATGCGATGAATTGGCACGATTATTAAAATTTTTTGAGACAGCTAAACGACTGACACACAGCCTTTGAGGATATTTAAATTGTTAGGCTAGGTTAACAATGACTCAACTGTAATATTTAAGAGTTTTGAGAAGTTGGTGATTAAATTGATCGAGATCTACGGAAACTATTTGCTGAGCGATGCGTCTAAAAAATCAAATACTGTAAATTCTGCTGAAACACTTCTGTTAGTTTAATTTAGTTGATTTCTTCGAACAATTGATTGATTCTGAAGAGGTTTTCAAAAGGTCAATTAGTTCTAAAAAACTAACAGAAGTTGAGAAATGACTGTATTTACTTCTCAGGCTTTTTATTTCTTTATATTCAGGGTTTTGTTTACCGTAAAGAATTCATGAAGTGCTCAGAAAAGCCGCATCTGCTCAGTAGAAGTAGCCCATAATAGTTCAATAATCAGGTCGCCTACCAGCCTTTTTGTTGCTAGTTATTAACTAATTGCAACCTGTGTGAAGACTAACGGAACACAATTTGAAACTAACGAAATCCGTTGAGTACTACCTGAAAAACAAGCTGGTTTGTGGTGATGAAAATAGCTCTTGTTCATGACTATCTGACACAACGCGGCGGCGCAGAGCGAGTATTTGAGCTACTCTGCAAACGCTTTCCAGAGGCAGATATTTTTACGTCGCTTTACGATCCAGATCGCACGATTGATTTAGGCGATCGCCTAGTCCGCACTACCGTTTTACAAGGCGTTCCTGGTGCCACCAAATACTTCAGACTCATGGCACCGTTTTACTATCCCGCCTTTCGCGCCCTTGATTTGCAGGACTATGACTTGATTATTAGTAGCAGCACTAGTTTTGCCAAGGCGGTGAGAAAACGTCCTGATGCTACCCACGTTTGCTTCTGCCACAATGTTACGCGCTTTTTGTGGGACACCCAAACTTACCTGCGAGAATACAGTGATTATCAGAATTTCTACCCGTTCATTGAAAAGATTTTCCAGGCGATGCGACGGATGGATCTGAAATACGCTCAAGAACCGGATCTCTACATTGCAAATTCCAGTATTGTGGCCGAGCGCATTCGCAAGATTTATGGAAAACGGGCGATCGTTATCAACTACCCAATTGATGTGAATCGTTTCACCTTTTCAGATAAGAAGGAAAATTATTATCTGGCATCGGCGCGGATGATTAGCTACAAACGGCTGGACGTAATTGTAGAAGCGTTTAACTGGTTGGGCTGGACGTTATTGATCACAGGAGATGGTCCAGAACGCGAACGGTTACAAGCACAGGCGCTGGGGAATGTGAAGTTTTTGGGGCATGTGAGCGATGCTGAACGAACTGAACTCATGTCGAAAGCTCAATCAGTGGTTGTGGCAGCGCTGGAAGACTATGGATTAGTACCGGTCGAAGCTAATGCCAGTGGTACGCCTGTGATTTCTTACGGAGCGGGTGGAGTGCTGGATACTCAAATTCCAGGAGAAACGGGAATGTTTTTCAAACGGCAAACACCTGAATCGTTGCAAACAGCGTTGTTAGAAGGAGCGAAAATTTTGTGGAACTACGAACAGATTCGCGATCATGCCGTCAAACATTTCTCGGAAAATGCATTTTTTAACAAGGTAGAACAAGTATTAGACTGCGTTTAATAACCAGTTTGATGATAATCACTAGTACAATTTGATCGGGTGAATTTCATGCAGGCAACTCAAAGCATCATCAATCCAGCAATTGAAGCTGAAGCAGGCTATGGACAGATTTTGGCTGTTCTGTTGCGGCGGAAGTTTTGGGTATTGGGAGTACTGGTAGCTGCGATCTGTGTGTCAGCACTCCAATCGATGCGGCAGGAGCCTACTTTCATCAGTAATATGCAATTGTTGATTGAGCCAAACTATCAGGGGAAGTCAAATAGAAATAGCGCAAACTTAGAGAATGAATTTGCGGATGCCAATGTTGAAGTAGATGATGCAACTCAGATTAATTTGCTACAAAGTTCGGCACTTTTGCGACAGGCAATGATCTTGCTGCAACCTGAATATCCGGAGATTGATCCTACGGATCCTGGGAATGTAGCGGCTTTTAAGAGAGCGATTAGCGTTAATCAAGTCGTTCAGCGAACAGGAAGAGACAACATTGCGACTAAGATTTTCCAGATTGTTTACACATCGGATGACCCGGTTAAAACACAGAAAGTGTTGAAAGCGCTGCAAAAGGTATATTTAGACTATAACCGGGAACAGCAACGACTAAGACTGGCTAAAGGATTGGCATTTGTTAACGAACAGCTACCTCAAATAAAAGGTAAACTGCAACAGTCTGAGACTGAGTTGAAGCAGTTTCGTAAAAATCAAGAACTGATCGATCCAGATTTGCAAGCAAAGGTGCAAACGGAGGCGTTGTACCGTATTCAGCAGGAACAACAAAACAATCAAGTTCAGTTGCGCGATCTACGTGCTCGCTTTGTAAATTTGCAGCAGCAGGTTGCCCTTTCGCCACAAAATGCGATCGCTGTGTCTCGTTTAAGCCAATCGACGCGCTATCAAAGCTTGCTGAATGAGATCCAAAAAACGGAACTGCAACTGGAGCAGCAGCGTGTGCGGTTCAAAGACCGGACCCCGTTTGTGCAACAACTGATGAATCAACGTCAACGCCAGGTGGCACTGCTGCAAACCGAAACGCGCCGCCTGTTGGGATCATCCGCGCCGCTATCAAGCAGCAGTGGAGAACAGCTTTTATCGCAAGGGCAATTAGGCGCGCTGGATCTGAACTTAGTCAATGCTCTGGTTGAAGCGCAAGTGAATTTGCAAGCGGCAGAAGCGCGTGAGCAAACGTTGAGAACGATTCAGCAACAGCTTCGGGAGGATCTGCGGCGTTTCCCGGAAATTTTAGCCGAATACGGACGATTGCAGCCAGAAGTGGAACTGTCACGGGAAACGCTGAAACAATTGCTGAAGGCACAGCAAGATATTGGTTTAGAAATTGCTCGCGGTGGGTTTGATTGGCAAGTCGTAGAAGAACCCCAGCTCGGTGCAAATACAAGTCCGGGTTTGATGCGAAATCTACTTCTGGGCGCAGTTGCTGGATTGTTGCTGGGAGGAGTTGCTGCCTTTGCCCGCGAAGCAATGGATGATGCGGTGCATACTTCTGATGAGCTGAAGAAGCAAGTTCCGGTGCCGCTTTTGGGAATGGTTCCAGCGTTGCATCTGGAATCTGAGGAAGATCTGCCCCTGTTGAATTTGTCGTTTGGGCGATCGCGAGCATTAGTCAATCCCGACGTAAACTTGCTGCAATGGCAACCGTTCCGAGAATCAATGGATTTACTCTATCAAAACATTCAATTGCTTAATGCTACAGAATCGTTAAAATCCCTAGTTGTGACATCGGCATTGGCAGGTGAGGGTAAATCGACCCTGATTTTAGGACTTGCAATCAGTGCAGCCCGGTTGCATCAGCGAGTGCTGCTAATTGATGCAGATTTGCGTCGCCCCAGTTTGCATAAGCTACTCAATCTACCCAATGATCGCGGTTTATCCACATTGTTGTCTAACGATAGTCCTATTCCCAACCAATTTGATGCCAGAGCATCGAATCTTCGTAGCAACATTTCAGTCATTACCGCTGGACCAACTCCCAGTGATTCGGCAAAGCTGCTCAGCTCTCAACGAATGCGCGAGGTGATTGCCAGATTCGAGCAGTCCTACGATTTAGTTCTGCTAGATGCACCACCCGTTTTGGGAATGGTCGATGCTATGCTCGCAGCGTCTTGCAGCAGCGGTGTGTTAATGGTTGGTCGCATTGATCGCGTCACTCGCAGTGATCTCTCACAAGCGATCGC
>JACYLN010000145.1 GCA_015272515.1 Leptolyngbyaceae cyanobacterium C42_A2020_001
TCACTTGACGAGCACGGACAAAGAAACGACGCGCCCTTTCTAATTCCGAAAGATCATCAATGGGTTCTTCAACTGCAATTCTCAGTTCTTCCCTAGAAAACGGTGTTAGCCCGATAGCTCGAATCAAGTCTTCTTGCTGATCGCGCAGAACTCGAAAAAAGCTAACGACCTCTCCATCTATGTCGTTATAGGTTTCAACTGGAGATGGTTCCCGATTGAGTAGCACAGCAGCAGACCCTGCAAACGGCTCACAATAGTGGATCGCTTGGGGCAATAAAGGAAGAAGCCAGTTCAGATGATTAAATTTCCCACCATACCACCCAAATGCAATTACCTTGCCCATTTGTCTTCCCAACACTGACTCTGGACAAGCAGTATACACGAACTAATGCCCTTGGAGCAGGGATCGCTTGAAAACTTTATTCCCCAACCATTAGTTTCGGCTACCGCCCCACAGATAACTTAAAGCCAGCTAACGTTCGCAATCACCGGACGCAGACAAACTTTGCAACTTAACCAACCATATTGAAACGTTCCGGTGCATTGCGATTGTTATGCGGTGTTTCTACTATGAGGTCCGACGGGGCCGACGCGTCTCCGGCTAACATGGCGCTTCGCAAATCTTCTTCCCGCGCCCGGACTTCATACACGTCGCTCATTTCGATTCCTCTGCGAAAAGATCAAGAACCGCTCGCCATGCGCGCTCAGTGTGTTTTGGGTGATAGCCGACACCTGGCACGGTCGCTTGAACATGCGTGAGCCCTTCGGCCGGCGATCCATCCGAATTTGTCGGGCGAGCCCAAAAGGCGTGCTGGGCACCGCCATAGATATTTACGCGCCAGTCAACCCCGGCATCCTGTAATGCGTGACCAAATGCGAGAAGTTGGTCGGGAGTGCAGAGCGGGTCCTCGGAGCCAGTACAGAGGAGGATAGTGCTGTTTATACCGCGCCAGTCATGGGCATCAGGTTCCGGCAGGCCGGGATGAACGACCGCGACGGCATTGAAGGGTGCGCCTGTTTTCGCAAGCTCAAGGACGATATGGCCTCCAGCACCATAGCCGAGAGCCAAGAGCCGGTTGGCGTCAACATCAGGTGTCGCGAGGAGAACGTCCAGCGCTACGCGACCAATAGCCCGCATCCGTCCAGCGTCGGCCAACAAGGGCATGACCCGAGCCAACATCGCGTCGGGCCTGCCAAAGAAGGTCTGTCCGCCGTGAAAGTCCATCGCAAGTGCAACATAGCCGTGCGCGGCGAGATCATCAGCGCGGCCCCGCTGGTAGTCGTCAAGACCAACGCCGTCGTGTCCAATGAGAACTGCGGGCCAAGGACCCTCGCCGTGCGGCCGTGCTAGATGAGCGACCATGTTCAGGCCGTCTGCGTCGTAGAAGACTTGGGAAGTTGTGATTTCGTGCATATCTTACCTCTCGTTGCTCGCGGAATCCACACTTGGTACACGTCGGCATCCATCGCATTCTGAATCGATTCAAAAACTGGAGTCCATGCCCGAAGCGAAAGACGAACAATAGCATCAAGATGCTGAGGAGTGTATTGTTCAATTTGCATTTCGAGATGGAGTTTAGAAGACGCCCAAGAATTGTAGATGATTAAGCGCATAACGGGGCGGTTCAGCGGTGACCAACCAATCCGAACGCTAGACTAGAAGACTATGCTCGCCGCTGCAACCGAATTGTTCTGCCGCTTACCTCACGGTACAATTGGAATCTATCTCTACCAATCTAATTTGATCTTAATTGGATTTTCAGAATCGTCTGGCGGTTCAAATTTTTTGATAATCATGCTGAGTAGCCAGTCAGGAATAAAATATTCCCCGTTTTTCAATTCAGCATTACGGCGTTGAGCGCGATTAGAAACGGTTTCTAAATCTGCTTGTAAATGGTAAAGATGATTATCTGCACCTACCTGAATCGCAATCTGTCGCATTCGCTCCCGTTCTAATTTGGTATGACCAGGGAAATCCATCACAACACTACAGCCTTTGCAAAGTAGGTCTTGCACAATCGGGAAAAAGGTATCTTCAACTCTTTGTACATACTTCCGATGAGTTTCAAAGTTGTCCTCTTCTGGGAAAAGTGTCAGAACTAACTGATCGAGCGAAAATATGACCGCTTCCTTCTCTTCGGCTAATCTGCCTGCAAATGTAGTTTTTCCTGAACAAGGCAATCCACACAAAAGGTATAGCCCTGCTTGCCCTTGTTTCTTTAACATATAGCGCTGATGCCTCGGCAACCACCTCAAAATAACGCAAGGCTGAGCGATCGACAAATGGACTTTAACTCATTGTCCCAACAGCCGCTTCAAATCAACGTAGGACCGGGGAATATTAATCGATTCCTTTCAACTACGTCCAACTCACCAAAACGGAGCGGCAGAACTATATATTCAACGTCAAATCTGCTGGATAACACCTCTGTTTCCCAGAGTTGTACTGCACATTTGCAGGATAACATCCTCTTTTTAAGGATTAAATAGAAACTTTGCCGTTTAAGTCTGTGCTTTCGGGTGTTATAGCAAAGTGCTGAGTAATGAGGACTGAGTGCTGAGAATGCAATCCAGTCACTTCAGAACTTTCAGCAGTTCGATAGTCCTAACCTATAGCAGTACTGCTATAGGTTAGGACTGCTGGGTTAATGCTGGAATATGGGTGTTATTCGTCACTTTGGCTGAATAACACCCCAAATACCGGAGTTATCTAGCATTTACCTATGTCAGATTCTTAATCAAGTCAGTCCAAATGAGTACAAGGCTTGAGGATGTTCAACCTAGCGACAGGAGATTAAGTCTTGAGGACAGCGATCGCGATTTGCACAGCTTGCCCTACCGTAGAACTCCAGACACTTTTAGGAACGGAGGTTTTCCATTGCAGCAGGTGTTCCCGAAAACCGCGATCGCGTTTAGCTCGTTGCACAATTGCCTGCCCAATCACCTTACGTTGAATGTCTTCCGTCGAGATACCTTCTCGATTGAGGTAGTCCAACAATCGCTGCACACTATCTACGATTTGTTCCGGAGACTGGGTGACTAGAATATGCTGAATCTGGCGAACGACTTCTTGATACAGTTGCGTGCGTCGTTCTGGAATGGGGGCAGGGGGTGGGGCAGCGCTGGAATTGACGGATAGTGTTGGAACTGTTGGGACCGGAGGAGGTGAAAGGATGCCCAATAATCCTAAAATCTCGATGCGTCTTGCCAAAAATCGTTGTTTGATTTCTGGATAAATCTGCAAAATCCGGCGAGTCAGTTGTTTGGCATTCACCGATTGGTTCGCAACCAGTTTTACTAAATAGCTGTCATCGGTAGTTTCAAAGGCTTGAATCACCAGGCTAAGCGCTTTCTCCTCTGCTTCTACCTGTGCCAGGGTAAACATCAGCCCTTCCCAATGCACGGGTTCTGTGAAATAGAGATCAATGGCAGCGGCGCGATCGCTCTGATAATGTCTGCCAAACTCGCCCGGCTCAAACTCCCGCCCATCGGGGAAGCGATCGGTTGGTTTCTTTTCAATCTGGTTGAACTGGGTATAAACGTAGCGACATTGAACTTTAGAAAAATCCAGATGCTCAATTTGCCAATTATGGATGCAGCAAGCGGTCATTTGTGCCCCATCCAAATTGGTATGAATCAAATGGCTTTGCAGCAAATACGCCTCACTTAGGTCGGCTTCGCTCAAAATCGTGTGGCTTAAATACGCCCCGCTCAAATCGGCTCGTTGCAAGTTTGCCCCACGTAGATTGGCTTCACTCAGGTCTGCCCGCAGCAAATACACATCCTGCAAATCTGCCCTAAGCAAATGGGCTTTGCGAAAACTGGCTTTTAGCAAATAAGCTCCCGCCAAATTCGCCCGACTTAGATCTGCACTGGCAAGAATGGCTTCACTCAAGTCCGCGCTGGAAAGCACCACTCGATGCAGATCCGCCTCTGTGAGATTTGCCTGCCGCAAGTAAGCCCCAATTAAACTGGCTTCATTCAAATTTGCACCTACCAGCGTGGCTTCGCGCAGGTTTGCTTCATCCAACTGGGCCTCGCGCAAATTCGCCTGATCCAGATTGGCACCTGCCAGGTTTGCCCGTCGCAGATTCGCCTCCATCAGTTCCGCCCCTTTGAGTTGGGCACTGTTGAGTTTTGCCCGCTCTAGATTCACCTGATCCAATTTGGCAAATTCTAGATTGGCACCACCCATGTCAGCTTCTTGTAGAATTGCCCAATTAAGGTTGGCTTGCTGGAGTTGCGCCAAACGCAGATCAATTTTGCTGAGGTTTGCCCCGTTCAAAATGGCGTGATTCAAATCGGCTCCACTAAAGGAGGCGCTACGGAGATCTGCCCGCCGCAAGCAAGCACCCGTCAAAATTGCCTGGTTCAGAAATGCCCAACTCAGATTCGCTTCCGTGAGATTGGCTCCGGTAAAGTTGGCTCCCCGTAAGTTGAACCCACTTAAATTGGCTCCACTGAGATCGCTATGGGAAAAGTCTCGGTCTCCTCGACGGTATTGCTCTAGCAGATCCTGGGGGTGCATTGGGTGTGGGAGGGGAGGTGGGAGGTGGAGGAGGTAGGAGAGGTGAGGGGGGTTAGGGCATCCAGCGAGGGCGAAGACCGGAGATGGGGAGGGGTTCGGGTTGGAGGGCGGTGAGGTCGGTGGTGTTGATGGGGAGAATCCAGAGGCGGCTATCGGCGATCGCTCTTCCACCCCGGTTTTGCGGCAGGGTGGTGCTGGGGTCCGTGGTTTCGATCGTTTGGTCGTATAGGATGGCTAACCCATCAGGGGAGAGGCTGATCTGCACATCTCGTTGATTGGGGAGGGGGATCAGCGGCGTGAGCTTGCTGGTCTTTAGATCAATCGCAGCTAAAAAGGGCTTCTCTTGGTAGGTTTCCCCTGGGATTAGCTCTGATAACAAGCAATACAAAACTCGTTTGGTTGGGTCAAATTCGCCAGAAAAGATGGAACCCGTGGTTCGCAGCAGCTCTTTTTGGGTTCCCTGATTAGTAACCAGGAACAGAGAACGGCTGCGATCGCCGTTGAATTTCACCATCGCTGCCAGGGCACCATCGTTAGAAAAGTTCAGCACCACGCCAAATTTCGGCAAAAAGTCCAGCGGTTTGGCATCGGGGTAGAGGGGCAAAATCGCCAATCCCTGCCCTTGCGAAATCGCCAGTGAGTCACTATCAGGCGTAATCAAAAAGTCACCGCCCGGTTGACCTTTCAAAGGTTTGGGAGCTTCTCCTTCTTTCAAAATCCAGGGACCAAAATCAGCCGGGTCGTTACGGTTGACGCGCTGAACAATGATGGTTTTACCATCTGCCGACAGATCAAATTTGAGGTTCTGGTAAGTGTCGCTATCGAGAATTTGTTCCAGCTTTCCGGCAGGTTGGGGGGCTTCAAGTTTAAGCGGGCTACTGTTGCCTTGTGGGTCAAGCTGGTCGGGAGGGTTGAGGTGAATACCTGTCGAAACCCGGTACAGTTTTTGTTCGGGCAATCCTTGCATTTGCTCCGTGCGGGTAGTGGCACCGATGAGAATGCGATCGCTCATGGAGTAAGGCTTAAATTCATTTACCACCAGATCGGGCGGAGTCAGGATAGTTCGTTCTCCTTTTGTCAGGTTAAAGAGGACGAGTCGTCCCTCTTCTTCGCCCTGCACGCCAATGTAAGCAAAGGCGCGATCGCGGGTGCGAAAACTGGCATCAAACGGCTGAATAGAAGCTTGGACAACCCCATCTTGTTTGAAATAATCAACCGCATCCTGCAATTGCACCTTGTATTCAGTGCCATAGGGAGCAGGTTCCGTCAGGGTATACGCCATCCGTCGCCCTGCCCAACTGGTTTTGCCAGGCAACCGTGGCTCAATTTTCAGATTTTTCTCAACACTTGCCTGGTTCATCGGACGGCTAAAAGACAGGACAAACGCGGTATCATCTGCACCCACTTGTTTGTCTTGCCAGGTAAAGTAACGTACATGGGGCGCAATTCTACTTCCCGTCAGCAGCACGATCCCAATGATGATGGTAAAGATAATCATCAAGGTAATAGCGAGCCGATCCAATGGTTGGGGAAAGGAGGCAGATCTGGATGAGGAGGGCGATCGTTGCATGAGTTAGCCAGGAAGACAGCAATGATTTTGCGAGAACGTGTGAAGTTGATCTTAAACGGTTCCATCTTAGATGGAGAGCCTTGCAACCAACGCAAACTCTAAAATCAATCTAGTTGCAACATGGGAATAGGAGCAGGGGTGAGGCATTCACTAAAAGAACTGGGAACCGATATTTTTGTGATTGAGCAGTTGTTGGAGCCATCGCTGTGCAGTCATGTGATTCAAGTCGCGGAGTGCTGCGAGTTTTTATCTCCGCCGCCAGGGTCTAGTCTAGTGGGGGAATTACGCAGTAATGAGGTCTTGCCGCTCAATAATCCCACATCCTTGCTGGAATCGCTGAATCAGCTTTTAGTGCGCCAACTTGCGATCGCCCGCGATTTACTGTCTAAGCGGTACGATGTGACCTTTTCTCACATCGAAATGTATTCTATCGAGCGGTTCAAACCCGGACAAAGCCACAAGCGTCATCGCGACGGCTTAATCCTAACAAACCGCCATGCCGAACTGGCTCAAGGCATTGCAGCACGAGACGTTAGCCTGATTGGGTACTTGAATGATGAATTTGAAGGCGGTGAACTCCTGCTCGATCGCCAATCCGTCAAGATCAAACCTGCCACAGGCAGCATCATCTGCTTTCCTGCGTGCTACACCCATCCTTACCAGGTATTACCCGTACTGCGCGGTTGTAAGTACGCATTGGTGAGTTGGTTGTTGCATTAGTAGGAATGTGGGTAATGGGCGATAGGGAATGGGGAGGGGGGGAAGAGGGGGAGGTAGGTGGGTGGATGGGGAAGGTGGGGAAGAAGTTGGAGATTGAAGATTAGAGATTGGTAAGGGGTAATTGGTAGTTGGTAATTGGGATGGGTAGGTGTGTAGATGGAATTTCACTCACTTATCCACTCGCCTACTCACCCACTCACCCACTCACCCTCTCACCCTCTCACTCACCCACTCCCGTCCCCCACCTCAACGTCCCAAATTTCGATTGGACTGCAACGTGGAGAATGCGGGGCGCTGCTGCAACGCTTCTAGGCGAACAGCCCCAGGAGTTTGTTCGGCAATGGTTAAGCCGGAGAATGGTTTGGTGTTTGCCAACCGAACGGCATTAGGCGCTGGAGGAGCGAAGGATGCAGGGTTAAAGGCAACGGGTTCCGGCATTTGAGCCAGAGTAGGAACAGGATTAAACGTGACGGTTTGAGCTGGCTGGATCAAACTAGGTAGGGGAATTGGGGGTTGGTCAGCAAACAGGTCATCCACAAAAGGCGAAACCAACCAACGAATTTCGGGGATGGCAGAGGGCAGGAGTGCAAAGGGCAACAGCATTTCTGCTGGAACAACAGTTTCCTGCGGTTGCGAGGGGGAAAGTAACCCGGAAACGACCGTATTGCCAAAGGGTGCAAAGGGAAGAGTGGGTTGGGAAGCGTTGATGTCTAGTAGACCGGAGAGCGACAGGTTGAAGATTTGCGGTTTACTAGATACGAGTGAACTGGATGGGGAAGTTTGGGCAAGGGCGATCGCTGGGTCAAGCGCGATCGCCGGATCCAGCGCTACCCACCCTTCGGAAGTCAACTCATGTACTTCAAAGTGCAGGTGCGGTCCAGTAGAGTTACCAGTACTACCAACTAATCCCAGCAGTTGCCCTTTTTTTACCACATCGCCCGGTTTCACCAGCACCTGAGACATGTGCCCATACAACGTTTGTTGCGCTTTGGGATGACGCAGGATCACGGTTAGCCCGTACCCATCCATAAAGTCTGCAACTTCTACCCTGCCTGCTTTTGCTGAGACGATCGGGGTTCCCAACGGTGCACCAAAGTCAATCCCGCGATGAAAGCGTGGAGTGCCGCTAATCGGATGAATCCGCCAGCCAAACAGCGAGGTGATCGGGGCAGGAATGGCTAGAGGAAAGGCAAAGTCCAGATTGCGCCCAATCAGTTTTCCCAGCCGCAGCCTTAGTTCTGCCTGGGTCATGCTCATGATGGGTGCAGAGGCGTAGCCAGAACCAGAATTGCCTAAATATTCAGGAGTGGCGATCGCACCAGATGCTCTTCCTGAACCCACCTTGACTTGAGCATGATTGGCTTTGGGGTTAGCTTTTTTACCTGCAATTTGATTTTTCTTTGCCTGCTTCGCCTGAAGCTTTTTCAGCAATGCCGCTCGAACATTGGCAGGTAACGCCGGATTATTTGCCGCTTTGTTGGCTTCAGTAAAATCGCCCGATTCTGCATACTTGGCAGCCTCGGTGGCAGCTTGCTGTTGCTGCTGTTCTTTCTGTTGGGCCCTAGCTTTGCTGGTAATTTCAATCAGCGCCTGCTCAACTTCTTTGCGGCGTTGCGCTTTTGCCGCTTCACGGGCAGCGGATGCACCATCGTTCGGCTGAGGTGCAGAGCTTTCAGCCGAAGTTGAGGCAGGCGTAGCAGGTTGGACAGCGGGCAGATCAGGGGTTTCTGCTGGAGGAGTGGAGGTTGGCACAGTTGCCGCCGCTGGAGTAGCAAGGGCTTCAGGGGCAGCAATACGGCTAGGATCGGGTGCCTGGGGGATTGCTTGGGCAACAGCATTGACTTGGTGGGTCTGAACCTCAGCAACGGTTGGGGGCGGAGCGGGCTGCTCGGTAAACAACGGAAACCTCCTAACAGAAATCGGGCAAGGATAGGGGGACGAAGATCAGGATGATCGCTTAATTGTTACTCGATCACTTTTACCCTATCCGGGGGATGATTGTAAGAATCTATGAGAAGTTTATGAAGTTTTACTGAACACATTGGGGAAAATCACCGAGTTTCAGCATGACGTTTACCCTGATTCTGCAAAACATTCTGAATGGTTTATCCATTGGCAGCGTTTACGCCATTTTTGCCCTGGGTTACACGCTGATTTTCTCGATTTTGGGAATTATTAACTTTGCTCATGGGGCGGTGTTTACGCTGGGAGCCTATTTCACCTATTTCTTGATGGGCGGAGCAACAGGATTCAACGGACTACTGGCAAATGCAAAGTTACCGTTTGCGTTGCCGTTCTGGTTGGCGATGCTGGTAAGTGGCGTGTTAGCAGGGTTAGTTGGGGTAGCGATCGAACGGTTGGCGTTTCGTCCGTTGCGGCGACGCAGGGCAGATCCGTTACTGACGGTGGTTTCCAGTTTGGGTGTGGCACTGGTGATCGTTAACATGATTCAGTACCTGGTGGGGGCTGAGAACTATACATTTCCGGCGGGTGCTTTTGGTAACTTGCCACCTGCAATTAATTTTGGCACAGTGGAAAATCCAATCCCGATTCGCACAGTGCAAGTGGTGATTTTTCTGGTGTCGGTAGTGGTTCTGACGATTTTGACCTATTTAATCAACGCCACTCGTTATGGCAAAGCCATGCGAGCCGTCGCCGAAGATCCCACAACTGCCAGTTTGCTCGGTATTGACACCGATCGCTTCATTGTGCTCACGTTTTTTGTCAGCAGTTTTTTAGCGGGGATTGCCGGAACCCTGGTTGGCTCCAGTGTCAGCATTGCTGGACCCTATTTCGGCATCAGCTTTGGTTTGAAAGGGCTGGCAGTAATTGTGCTGGGTGGGTTAGGCAGCATTCCCGGTGCCGTGATTGGCGGATTGGCGATCGGGCTAGTAGAAGCGTTTGTGCCCGGTGAATACTCAGCCTACAAAGATGCTGTGGCGTTTGGGCTATTGTTCATCGTGTTGCTGGTGCGTCCGCACGGCTTAATGGGACGCAAGGTAATCCAAAAAGTTTAAAGCCAATTAGGACAATGAATCATTCAAAATGTAAATTAAAAAACGTCAAAGCCCGACTGGAAAGCATTTTGGTGTTGCTGAATAGAAGTATGAAATTACAAAGTGAGTTTTTGCATTGCCCCCTAAATCCCCCAATTCTGGGGGACTTTGAAGACTGTGTTCCCCCAAAGTTGGGGGGCTAGGGGGGCGAATCATAGTTGAATTCAGCAACGCCGAATTTTTAACTTTTCATTTCATGTTTAATCACTTCTCCTTAGCAAAAATCCCCCAGCCGTTCAGCCAGGGGATTTGCATTATTTGACTGTTCAATTCTGAGTGAGTTCACCACAACGCCGTCTTACCTCAGTTTTTGACCTGGAGCGAGTCCAGGTGGGCACCAGGAGCTGTGACTTAAAGTTTCCGGGTACAAGCCCGGTCTACTGCCGTCCAGCGAATAGTTCCCTTATTCAAACAGCATAGATCATAAAACATTATTGGCAGTCACCAACGCCGTAGTAGAACCTCCAACTATTCTAGCGGGTGGTGATTGGGAAGTAGGGTAACTAAACTCACAGATTGGAAAGGCTGAATAGTGGAGGCAGAAGCATAAGATCTTCAAGACAATCAGCTACCCAAAAGTAGGAAGCGCGATTTCAAGAGCATATTTTAGGTTGTTAAACAGTTAGAGGATGGGGTATTGGGGATCGGGCGTGGGCGGGTAAGGGAGTGGGGGCGAGAAGGAGGGGGGGGAGTAAGCAGAAATTCCATCCAACGTTTGGTTGAGCGCGTTTGGTGTTCTCAATAGCACTGCTTACGTTGAAGCTGATTCCAGAGCCTTTGATGGAGATAAAACGGCTTTGAAGCATCGCCTGTTCTCAATAGCACTGCTTACGTTGAAGCTGATTCACCCACCCCATTCATAATTTCCAATCCCCAAGCTTCTATTCCTTTCCCCATTTCCCCTTACTTCCGCTCTGGATGCTGAGAGTCTTCAGGCTGTTGCTGAGAGCCTAAGCGATTGATAGCAGCGATCATTTGGTAGAGGCGACCGAGGTCGCGCTGATTGAAGTGAAGTAGTAAGCGAGCTTTGCCGATCGCCATATCCTGAGCTTCTTGCGGCAGGGCGTGACTTTTTTCGATGCGCCCTTTTAGCAAGATATCGCTGAAGTTTTGGTTGAGTTCTTCAACCACTGCTTCGGAAATATCGGTGTTGAGCCGGATGACCAGCCGATTGCCGATGTAGCGGCAAGAATGAAACACCCTGTAGAAGCGCAGAATGGCATCGCAGGCTTCATCCAACTGATCGGTGATGGTGAACAGGCTGTAGTCGTCGGGGCTAATGAGGCGGCGTTTGAGGAGTTGTTTTTCTACGTGTTCTAGCCAGTCGTGCCAGTAGTGCCCACCGGGATGATCGATCAGGACTAATGGCATGGGAGCCGATTTCCCAGTTTGGCTGAGAGTGAGGCATTCAAAGGCTTCATCTAAGGTGCCAAAGCCACCGGGGAACAGTGCTAGAGCGTCACTCTCTTTGAGAAAAAAGAGTTTGCGGGTGAAGAAGTATTTGAAGGGAACCAGTTTGCGATCGCCCTCGATAAACGAGTTTGCCCCCTGCTCAAACGGCAGTTGGATATTTAAGCCAAAGGATTTTTCCCGTCCGGCACCTTCGTTGCCTGCCTGCATGATGCCAGGTCCAGCCCCAGTGATCACCATAAAGCCAAGCCCAGTAATGCGTCGGGCAAACTCCACTGCCATCTCATACTCAACCGTGCCAGGTGCGATCCGGGCGGAACCGAAGATGGAAATTTTTCGCACATGACGGTAGGGATAAAACACCCGAAATGCGCGCTCCATATCTTGCAGAGAAGCATTGAGAATTTTCCAATCGAGGCGATCAATCTCGTCTTCCGACATTCGCAGGATGGTCGCTAGAGCGAGCTGAATTAATTCTCCATGTTTCATATCTGGCACGCGATCCAACAGACGATTCAACTCTGCACGCAGTGCCTCAGAAGGGTCAAACGATGGAGATGTAGTCATGAATTCCTCCCAACTGGCAGCATCCTATTGTATCGAACATCTCTGTCCTCACTATGTGACCAGGCTGAGTATTCCCCGAAAATGCCGCTCCCTCGCTTAACAATCTCCCCGAATACGACAAAAGGCGAACCGTCGTTCGCCCTGAGTAACCTTCTATCAAACGTGCGATCGCTAGCTTACGGGGGTGGTTGTAAGGTTGAGCGTATAGTTAGCCTCACCGCTAAACTGACGCACCTGCACATAGTAAATCCCGCTCGCCAGGTTGTTAATGTTGATGCTTTCGGGGCTGTTGCTGCCATCCGTTGCGGAAATCGCCAGTGTTTCACCTGCATCAACAAGTCCGTTACCGTTGGTATCGCGTACCAGGTAGAGGTCAAAGTCTGCCGTCAGCCCTGGCAGGTTGATGCTGACATTGCTGGTGGTATTGAGACTGAAGCGGTAGAAATCAGAGTCATCCTGCAAGCTGAGGAAATCGGTGAAACTGCGAGAACCCGTCAGAGCACCAATATTTCGAGCCGTTGCCAGGGTTTCTCCAGCCGCATCTGCTGTCAAGTTCAAGGTGTAGTTGGTGGTGTTACCATACCCTCGCACGCCCACAAAGTAGTTTCCGGCTGTCAGCCCTGCCAAAGAGATGAATTCAGACCCTGCGCCGATTAGAGTAGACGATTGCAGCACATCGCCGGAATCTACAACGCCATTGTTGTTGGCATCCCGAATCAAAAACAGATCGGCGTTGCTGGTTAGCCCGGTGAGGGTCAATTGCAGGTCGCTGGTGGTGTTCAGGCTAAAGCGGTACAGGTCATCCACATCATTAAGGCTGAGGCTATCGCTCCAACTGCGCTGCCCCGACAAGGTACCCAGATTGGTGGCAGCAGTCAGGGTGTTACCAGGTTCAGGGCGCATGGCAACCATCGACAAATTTAGCTTGTAGTTGGTGTTGCCGCTGTATTGGTTCACCCGCACGTAATACGTTCCGGCAGTCAGATCGTTGAAGATTGTTTCTGAACTGGTGCCATCGGTGGCAGACACGGCAATGATTTCATTGGTCTCTACCAAGCCGTTGTTGTTGATGTCGCGAATCAGGTAGAGGTCACCATCCGCAGTCATGCCATCCAGCCGCAGGGTGAGACTGCCAGCGGTGGTGACATTGAATCGGTAGTAGTCAGTGCCATCCTGTTCGCTGATGAAGTCATTAATGGTGCGGGTTCCGGTCAGCGTGCCGATGTTACGAGCGGTTATCAGAGATTTTCCGGCACTGTCAGCTTCGAGCGTTAGGGTGTAGTTGGTGTTACCGCTGTAGCGGTCTACTGCAACGAAGTAGTTCCCGACTGCTAACCCCGATAGATTGATACTTTCACTCGAAGCACCCGATAAAACTGAGTATTCCAGAGTTTCTCCCGCATCAATCAAGCCATTATTATTCTTGTCTTGAATTAAGTACAGATCTGCATCAGCACTCAGTCCTGAGAGAGTCAGCTTGACATCACTCACTGCATCTGTGTTGAAGCGGTAAATGTCAATTAAATCGGTGCTGCTAACGCTACCATTCACCACTCGTCGCCCAGTGAGAGTTCCCAAATTGCTGGCAGTCGAGAGAGTGTTGCCTGCATCACTGGGAGCGGCTGAATAGTTGAGGGTGTAGTTGGTATCGCCGCTGTATTGGGCCACTTCGATGAAGTAGGAACCAGCCGTTAACCCTTGTACAGAAATGGATTCTGATGCATTGCTAAAATTAATCGATCGCTCAAGCACATCTGCACTATCAAGGATGCCGTTCTGGTTGAGGTCTTGAATCAAATAAAGATCTGCATCGCTGCTGAGACCATTGAGAGTCAGATTAATATCACTGGTGTTGCTCAAGTTAAAGCGATAAAGGTCGCTGGGGTCTGCATCTCCGACAAAATCGCTCACCGTGCCGGGAGTAGTGAGGGTTCCCAGATTGCGTGCACTGAGAAAATCAGAGCCAGCAGTGTCAGTGCTTAACGAAAGGGTGTAGTTTGTGGTGCCACCGCTGAAATGGCTGACGAGGGCGTAGTAGGTTCCGGGTAGCAGCCCATTCACCGAAAAGAACTCGGAATTGCCATTGGTGCTGGAGCTGGCGACGATTTCACCCAAGCCAAAGTCGATGAAGCCGTTGTTGTTAATGTCTTGAATCAAAAAGATGTCGGCATCGCCAGTGCCTGTTCCGGTGAGGCGCAGGTTGAACGAGGAGAATGCCGATGTGGTGAAGCGGAAGTAGTCGGAGGGGTCGCTGCCGCTGACTAAGCCTGTGGCGATCGCCGCCCCATTGAGAGCACCAATATTGACAGCGGTAAACATGGAATTTCCGACGGAAAAGATCGCACTTGACCCGTTGAAACTGGGAATTTGCAACGGGCTTAAATCGGGCGACAGGCTGGCAGCTTGAAGAGAGGTAACGGGTGGATTGGGCGGAGATTCTGAAAAACCAGGCAACACAGCGAATGCAGATTGGTCAACTGAGACAGTCGTCATGGGTAGATTTTCCTTTTTGCGAATCCGATGCCAAACTGTCGGCGATCGCTGAGCGGGTTATGCAAGTTTTAGAAATTCAGAGAGAAAAAAGTGAGAGAATTTCGTCGGACAACAAAAAAGCTCTGATATTGAGAATCAGAGCTGAAGTTTCATCTAGTTGCCCATCGCGCTAAATAGGCTGTCTGGATAAGTCTTGGAATCAGGTGCGTTCCCAGCGAAACTTGCGATCGCTTTCCTGAATTGGCACATCGTTAATGCTGGCAAAGCGCCGCATCATCAACCCATTTTCTGCAAACTCCCAATTTTCGTTGCCATATGCGCGATACCAGAAGCCAGAATCATCATGCCATTCATACTCAAACCGCACGGCAATGCGATTCTCCATAAAACACCAGAGTTCTTTCTTCAGGCGATAATCCAACTCTTTCGCCCACTTGCGTTTGAGAAACTCTTTAATCGCCGCTCGTCCACTAAAAAATTCTGCCCGGTTACGCCACTCAGAATCTTCTGTGTACGCCAGGGCAACCCGCTCCGGATCACGGGTATTCCAGGCATCTTCTGCGGCTTGAACTTTGACTTTGGCGGTTTCCAGCGTAAACGGAGGCAGAGGAGGTTTGGTTTCCATAGAATCTGTTGGCTAGGTGAGTAGTGAACGAAATCAAAGATGTGATTTCAAGAGTCTAAATCAAAGGCAAACGCCTGATTTTGCCATGAATCAGGCAACTTGACTGATTAATTTTTCAACAACAGACACAAAAAAGGCTCTGACATCTGTAATGGTCAAAGCCTCACTTTCGCGGAGACAAACTTTGATTGCCTTCATCCCCTCTTGAACACCGAATCCAGAGCGGTGTGTCAATTAGAAGCGGTTGTAGAACTATCTCAAGACAGGCGTGAAATCATGCAAGCGTTAGAGAAAGAAGTTCGTCAGTTTTCGCAATTTAGTTACGTGACAACACCTAAGCAGTGATCTAGTCTTATTCCAAGCTGAAGCAATCAAGGTAATTACTCAAACCTCTATTGTGTGTTGAGAATTGTTATGGCTTATTGCAATGGCGAAGGGAATCTCAGATTCTAAAATCCAACCTCTTAAAGTCGGTTGTTGCCGCAATCAGGTTTCCCATACTATGACCAGAAGCAGAATTCGTCAGTTGTGGCGATCGCCCCTAGCCGCAAGTTTTGCGATCGCTACGACCCTTCTCCTCCCGCAAAGTGCCCTTGCTCAAAACATTTCATTTGATGGCACACTGGGGCGACCCGATACCCTCATTGGGCCCAACTACACCATCGACCCCAGCCTGGGACAAACGCGAGGCAGCAACCTGTTCCATAGTTTTCGCCAATTCAACCTGAGCACGGGAGAAATTGCCACATTCCAGAGCGGAGCCAATATTCAAAACATCCTGGCGCGAGTAACAGGCGGCACATCCTCGATTGATGGACTGATCAAAACGCAAGGTTCCAATGCCAACCTGTTTCTGATCAACCCGCGCGGCATTGTGTTTGGAGCTAACGCTCGACTGGATGTGGCAGGCTCGTTTGTTGCCACCACGGCTGATTCACTTAAGTTTCCAGATGGCAGCGAGTTTAGCGCCACCAATCCCCAACCTGCGCCTTTATTGGCGATGAACATCACACCAGGACTGCAATACGGAACTCGCCAGGGACCGATTAGTAACGCCGGACAGCTTACAGTTGCCGCGGGGCACAACCTGACTTTGCTGGGCACCACGGTTACCCATACAGGAACGCTCATGGCCCCAGGCGGCAGGGTGGAAGTGTTAGGCGATCGCGTGGCGCTGTTGGGACGTAGCAGTATCGACGTTTCAGCAGCGGGTGGCGGCGGTACAGTCCTGATTGGCGGCGACTTTCAAGGCAAAGGCTCCGTTCCCAATGCGGCACAAACCGTGGTGGCACCCACCGCTTCCATCAAGGCAGACGCGATCGCCACGGGCAATGGTGGCACCGTCATCATCTGGTCAGACAAATCCACCCGCTTTTATGGCAGCATCAGCGCCCGTGGCGGAAATGAAGGTGGTAACGGTGGCTTTATTGAAGTGTCTGGAAAGGAAGCGCTGGACTACAACGGCGTTGTGGATGCAGGCGCAACCAGGGGTACACCTGGCACCTTTTTGCTTGATCCAACCAACATCGAAATTGTTGCCAGTGGCGGCGATACCAGCAATCTTGAAACGGTCGATGAGTTTGGAGATCCCAACCTGAACAGCAACGTGACTCGGCTGAATGTGGCAGCGATTAATAACGCAACTGCCGATGTAGTGCTGCAAGCCACGAACAACATTACGTTTAGCGCTCCAGTTGATATAGAACGGCAGGGGGTAAAACTAACCGCTGATGCAGGCAATAATTTGTTTGTCAATGCCAACATCTTGACGAACTCCGGCAACATTACCCTACGAGCCGAGAACGGTGTGTTTGTATCTGGGGCAATTATTGACTCCAACAAAACAGACAGCCCGGTTGAGAGTTTTGTGGCAATCGGTGGACGACAATTGGTTTCCATCAGCAACGACAGTTTGATTAGAAGTCGGGTGAACAATACCAGCACAACCAAGTCAGACACAGGCGCGATCGCGATCGTGTCCAGGGAAGGTTCGGTTCTACTAAACAACAGCGAAATTAGTACAACCAACTTGGGAGGAGGCGTTGCTGGGGATGTTCTAATTACTGCCAAAGATACCGTTTCCCTCAGAAACGGCACTAAGATTTTCAGTTCTGGTAATCAGGGTCGTGTTTTCATTGGTCAATCTAATTTTTCAGATTTAACCCCTGTTGCGATAGAACTGAGTGGTTCTTCACTCCAAACAGACAACCAACCTCCCAACCCAAACATTCCTGCGGACCTGCGAATTGATGCAGGGGGGGTTTCTCTGATTGCTGAGCGCTCGGTTTCGCTCACAAATGGCTCCAGGATTTCTAGCAGTACATCTCGCTTAGGCAATCCTGGCATTGTCTTGCTGGGAACCGAGGGCGGTGATGTTTCCCTCAGCGGTGGTAGCCGAATTTTCACTCAGATTGTGCCAGGAGGCATTGCCAGCTTAACCAGCAGTTCTGAGTTTGCAGGGGGAGCATTTAATGCGTTGTTAGGTCGTTCTGACACCGAAGTTGTTGGCTCAACGTTTGTCTTAACTGGGTCCTTGTCGATTACAGATAATTCCTTTATTTCAGCAACCACCTTTGGGACTGGGAATGCGGGTGCAGTGGTAGTGTTAGCCACTGATGAAGTAGTGCTGTCTAATGGTGGTGCGATTTTCAGTCGCTCGGCAATTGATCCAGATACGGGTATCCCAGCAAAAGGTGATGCGGGCGGCATTGTGATTGGCACGGGTTCGTTGGCAATTCGCGGAACTGATTCTGGCTTAACCACGGCGACTACAGGCACAGGCGATGCAGGTGCGATCTTAGTCTTTGCCGACAACCGCATTTCCATTGATGGGCAGGGTAGCGGCATTTTTAGCTCGGTGTTTTCGGAGACGGCGCAGAAGGGTGGCGCAATTGGGCTGAGCGCGCGATCGCTGGTGCTTAAAAACGGCGGCACAATCAGCGTCAACAACGAAAGCAGCGGTTCTGCCGGAGAAATTTTTATTGCATCGTTGGCAACGTTCCTGGATCAAAATAGCCAGATCAGCGCCACCACGCGATCGGGAGAGGGAGGCAACATCGAGTTAAACGTTGCTGTTTTGAATCTTTATCGCACCAGCTCCATTTCCACCGATGCCGACACTGCCAGACTTACCAGTGGCATTCAACCTGGTGGCAATATTCGCATTGAGGGAATTCCCCAACTGGGATTTGACCGCACAATCGTGATTGCGGCCAAGCCCGGACGAGACAGCAATATTGTCGCGAAAGCCTTTAGGGGCAGAGGCGGTGACATTTCCATCTTTGCCGGACGGCTACTCGACATCCGCCAACGCCCAGAAGTATCAGCAACGAACGATATTGACGCTAGTTCTCAGTTTGGCGCAGATGGCAGTGTCACAGTCAGCACCCTGGATATTGACCCAGAGCGCGGCACGATTCAGTTAGCAGGTGATTTAGTGGATGCCAGTCAACTGATTGCTGAAGGCTGCGATACCCGTGGCAAACTGGCGCTGGGTCGCTTGACCAATGCCGGACGGGGCGGACTTCCCCCCAGCCCAGTCGATGCTCTAGCCGATGATGAAGTGGCGGCAGATTGGGTATCTGTTGATCCTATTTTGGCT
This sequence comes from Leptolyngbyaceae cyanobacterium C42_A2020_001, assembly GCA_015272515.1. Lineage (GTDB taxonomy): Bacteria > Cyanobacteriota > Cyanobacteriia > Leptolyngbyales > Leptolyngbyaceae > JSC-12. The sequence goes on from JACYLN010000145.1 coordinate 18,571, forward strand.
GAACAGCCTCATGCAGGAGAAGCCAGGAATACAATTGATCCCCGTTCTGTCGATTTTTCTAAAAATCTGAAGAAAATTATTGAAGCGCAGGATTGGATTGTGGATACCGATGGTAACGTAGTGCTGGTTACACAGGCAGCGGAGGTACTTCCCCAAGTACCGTGGTTAGCTCCAAGTGCTTGCCGTGTACCATAAGTCCCGTCGTAGTGTGAGGAGATGAAGGGAAGCGTGAGTACTCTACAATTCAACATTTGTTTTGGGGTTGGTTGCGTGTTGCTGTCGAGTATGGGTGTTCCAACGGCGATCGCTCAATCGTTTGAGGTGGCCCAGGTTCGTCCTCCCGACCCACGCGGCAACCAACCCCCTTCCCAAGCTCCGTTGCCTCTACCGCAAATTGAGCCATTGCCACCCCCCGATCAGTTGCTTCCTCCAACTCCAGGCACTCCCCCCGATCAACCACCAACCGACGCACCCCAAACGATTCGAGTTCAAGGTTTTAACGTTACGGGTAGCACGGTGTTTTCGCAGCAGCAGCTCAACGACGCGATCGCCGCCGCAATTGGTCCGATTCCACCAGAGGGCAAAGCCATCTCCCTGAATGAGCTGTTTCAGGCGCGGTCTGCGGTGACTGATTTGTATGTCAGCAAAGGCTACATCACATCGGGCGCGTTCATTCCGCCCCAAAAGTTACAAGACGGGGTAGTAGAAATTCGCGTTGTAGAAGGCAGTCTGGAAGATATTCGGGTATCTGGAACCGAAAAACTCAATCCGGGCTATGTTTCCAGCCGCATTGGTATTGCAACCAAAGCGCCCCTAAACCGCGATCGCCTGCTAGAAGCACTTCAGCTTTTGCAGTTAAACCCATTAATTGCCAACATTTCTGCCGAACTGTCTGCTGGTTCGCGTCCAGGCACCAGCCTGCTCGAAGTCAAAGTTACCGAAGCGAATTCTGCCTTTGCCACCTTCACGGTAGACAACCAGCGTGTGCCAAGTGTGGGCACCGTCCGTGGGCAGGCGTTGGGAGTAGAGCAAAACCTGTTGGGCTTCGGCGATACCATCAGCCTGTCATTCACTAAAACCCAGGGCAGTAACGCGATCGATTTCAGTTACAGCATCCCGGTTAGTCCCCGCAACACAACCTTAAGCTTCAACGCTGGTTTCTCTGCTAGCGATGTAGTGGAAGAACCCTTCGATATTCTCGATATTCACTCCGAGTCAAACTACTTTGAACTAACGGGACGACACCCGCTGATCCAAACGCCCACCCAGGAACTGGCATTGGGATTAACCTTTGGACGACGTAGCACTCAAACCGATTTGTTAGGAGATATTCCTTTCCCCAGCCCTGGCGCAGATGTGGAAGGGCGCACCACTGCCAGCGTGCTGCGTTTCTTTCAGGAATACACCAAACGCAGTAGCCAGTCGGTGTTTGCAGCGCGATCGCAATTTAACTTTGGGCTAGATGTACTCAACGCCACCGTCAACGAAGAACCTCCTGATACCAACTTCTTCACCTGGCGATTACAAACTCAGTGGGTGCGGCTATTAGCTCCAGATACCCTGTTGCTGCTGCGAGGCGATTTGCAACTGGCAGATCGTCCCATTCTGCCCATTGAACAATTTGGCTTGGGGGGTGCCGTCAGCGTTCGGGGGTATCGGCAGGATTTACTACTCACCGACAATGGCTTCTTTGGTTCGGCAGAAGTGCGAATTCCTATCCTGCGTCTGCCCAGACAACAAGCGCTACTACAAGTAACCCCCTTCTTTGACTTTGGTCGCGGCTGGAACCTGGGACAGTTTCCTGACCCCGACCCTGGTTTTTTAGCATCTCTGGGGTTTGGGCTGCGGTTGCAAATTGGCAACAACTTCACCGCTCGGATGGATTTTGGCTTTCCGTTGATCAAGGTGGACTCCAATAAGGAAACCTTGCAAGAAAAAGGGATTTACTTCTCCATTGTCTACACACCGTTTTAAGGAGCGATCGCAATGGGCAAACACTGGTCACATCGGCGTTTTTTCAAGCGGTTAGTCGCCCGTAGCCATCGACCGCTGGTGCTGATCTGTGTGGCGATCGCCACGGCATTGCTCTGCCTTGTCCCCGTTTGGGCAAGTACTCCTCTGACACCTACCAAAACCCCATCAACCGAAAAGTTGGCTGATGGAGGCGACACCTCAGAGCCAGCAAAGGCACTCTACGATGCAGGACGCTATCAAGAAGCCGCAACCGTCCTGGAACAAGCATTGCTATCCCAAAACGACCCCTTAAAGCGGGCAGCAACCCTTGCCAATTTGTCGCTTACCTATCAACAGATGGGCGCATGGAGCCAAGCAACACAGGCAATGGATGAATGTCTAAACCTTTTGCGGAGTCAGGAATCAGGAGCCAGGAGCCAGGAGCAAGCTCGACAAGGAGGACTCATTCGAGCGCAGGCATTGGAGGTGCAGGGACGCTTGCTGTTATCACAGGGGGATGGCGAAAAGGCATTAGTTGTTTGGCAACAGGCAGAAACCGCCTATCAGCAGGTAAACAACGAGGCTGGCGTGACAAAAGCGCAATTGAACCAGGCGCAGGCGTTGCGATCGCTCGGCTTCTCTCGACGGGCACTAGAACAACTAACCCGCCTGAATCGGACCTTACAAAACCAACCCGACTCGCGTCAAAAAGCGATGGCGCTCAGAGCATTGGGTGATTCCTTGCAATTAGTTGGCGATTTGCCACAGTCAGAAAAAGTGTTGGAGCAAAGTTTGGAGATTGCCCAGCGCCTGCAACTTCCAGGAGAAACAAGTGCAACCCTGCTGAGTTTGGGCAATACGATTCGCGCTCAAAAAAAGGAAACTGACGCGATCGCCTACTACCAGCAAGCCGCTAGCCTTGCCACCACACCAATTACCCGCGTCCAGGCACAGCTCAATTATCTGAACGTGTTGATTGACACTCAGCAATGGTCAACGGTGCAGCTTTTACTGCCACAAATTTTGCCGAATCTGGAGCAACTCCCAGCCAGCCGTGCCGGAATCTATGCCCGTATTAACTACGCTCAAGCGTTATTACGCCTGGGTAAGCCAGTAGAATCTAGTTCGCGATCGCCGTCAGATGCCACTCCTGTCCTATCTGCGCCGTCACCATTCTCGGTAATTCCCTACCCCAACTCGCTTTCTCAACAGCTTCAAGTCACACTTCAGCAAGCCATTCAGCACGCTCGTGAGTTAAAAGACCAACGGGCTGAATCTTACGCCTTAGGAAGTCTGGGTGCCGCCTACGAACAAACTGAACAGTTTAGAGAAGCCAAAGAGATCACGCAAAAGGCATTGGTGCTGGCACAATCGAGCAATACCTGGGATGTTGCCTACCGCTGGCAGTGGCAACTAGGGCGACTGTTACGACAAGACGGCAACCTGGAAGGTGCGATCGCCGCCTACGATAGCGCGATCGCCAACCTCAAATCGCTGCGAGGAGATTTGGCGGCAATTAGTCCCGATGTTCAGTTCAACTTTCGCGATAGCGTTGAACCCATTTATCGCCAATCCGTAGAACTTTTACTGCAATCAGAAGGCGGCAACCCCAGCCCTACCACCCTCAACAAAGCCCGCGAACGGATTGAAGCTCTACAACTGGCAGAACTGGATAACTTCTTCCGGGAAGCCTGCTTAGAAGGTCAACGGGTATTGCTGGATGAAGTAGTGGATAAGGAAAATCCCACCACCACCATTGTTTACCCCATTGTGCTGCGCGATCGCGCCACCAAAACCGTCACCATCCAGGTGATTGCCAAAATTCCCAACCAAGAACTAAAACGCTATCCCGCACCGACCCTGTCGGAAACTGAGTTTGACGGTACTCTGAACAGGCTGCAAACCCTACTGGCAGGAACACCCACGGCATCGAATCAACGAGAACTGCGATCGCAGGCTCAAAAAGTATACGGCTGGCTCGTCGCCCCCATCGAGCAAGACATTCAGGCGTTAGAAGCCACTAAAATCGCTGCGGCTAAAGTCGATACGTTAGTCTTTGTTCTAGACGATGCCTTACGCAATCTTCCCATGTCTTTACTATGGGATGGGCAGCAATACCTGGTGGAGAAATACGGGATCGCTCTCAGCCTGGGACTGCAACTATTTGATCCCAAACCCATTGCCCGTGAACCCTTAAAAGTGTTGGCAGCAGGTTTAAGCGAACCACCCAAAGGTTCACCACAGGAATTTGGCTCCTTGCCCAACGTCCAGACTGAAATTGATGCCATTGCACGGCTGGGAGTTCCTACCACCCCCTTGCTCAATCAAGAATTTACTAGCGATAAACTGGGCAACAAAATCAATGCCGACCCGTTCAATGTGGTGCATCTGGCAACCCATGGCAAATTTAGCTCCCGTGCTGAAGATACGTTCATCCTGGCAGCCGACGGACCAATCAACGTCACCCAGTTCGACAGTCTCCTTCGCAGCCGAGATATTGCCCGTCCAGAAGCGATTCAGCTCCTGGTACTGAGCGCTTGCCAAACCGCAACCAACGATAACCGTGCCACACTTGGATTAGCAGGCTTCGCCGTTCGAGCAGGTGCTCGCAGTACTCTAGCCTCTTTGCGAAACGTCAGCGATGAATCGACTCCACTGCTTGTTGAAGAATTTTATAAGGAGCTAAACAATCCTAAAGAAACCATCACCAAAGCCGAAGCACTACGTCGTGCTCAGGTGGCACTGCTCAAGGGACCTCGTGGCACTTATACAGCCCCGCAATATTGGGCAGCCTACGTGTTGATTGGCAACTGGCTGTAACCAGGGGTTGTTAAACGAAAAGTAAGGGATGAGATGGAACTGAATGCTGAGGATGAAGTTCGATATTGGCTAGAGGCAGAGTTTCACTGTCAGATTTATTGCGGGATGTGATCGGTCTGCTAAACCCACCCGTACAGTTTGCGAATTTATTAAAGCCCCGATCCTCAACAAAGTAAAATTGACCATTTGCCAGCCAAATCGATTCTTCGTAACATTTCTTGACTTTATGGGCACAACTATGGCGGAAAATTTTGGATCAAAGTGTTAGATTGTTGTTTGAAAGTAAGTATCGGTTGCAGTGTTTGTTTTTAGTATCGATGAGTTTTTCAGGCTCTGTATTGGCAGACTCCTCTCCGAAATCTCACTCTTCACACCCCTTTGATTTTGGAGACCTTTTATGTCGATTTATGTAGGTAACCTGTCCTATGAGGTTACGGAAGAAGATCTAACCGCTGTATTCGCAGAGTATGGATCGGTTAAGCGTGTTCAACTTCCCACAGACCGCGAAACAGGGCGGATGCGTGGTTTTGGCTTTGTGGAAATGAGCGCGGACGCTGAAGAAGATGCCGCGATCGATGCTCTAGATGGAGCAGAATGGATGGGACGTGATCTGAAAGTCAACAAAGCGAAGCCTCGCGAAAACAAAAATTCCTTTGGTGGCGGCGATCGCCGGGGTGGTGGTTTCCCTCGTCGCTATTAATTTCTCAAACTTACGCTTTCCTTAAGCGGGTAGAGAGGTTTATATAAAAGGCTCAGGCAGTTAGTGTCTGAGCCTTTTAAGCATCGAACTATGGGCAGGACTGAACTCAATTCGCGCGTCTAGCACCTGGGGATAATTGCATAAATGCCGCATGGTTTTGCGGCGGGTTAAGCTGGGTGTTTGCGCTTGCTGGAGAAGCAGGGAGCCGAGTAGTAAACAGCTTTGGGCTAGAAGACACAAAGACGCTTAACACGACTGTGGCGATCGCAGCCTCAGCAATTAAAATCCCTGATGAGAGCAACTTCGACCAACCAGATTTAGGGGTTTGTGCGTTGTGCAACTGATTCTGCGACATTGAAACGTCCTCCTACCTCCACAGGAGCCATGATCGCTATGATCACGGAGAGTCTTAAATGAGTCTGTTAAAACATTGTGTAAACACACGTTCGACTCACCGTAGGCACTAAAACAGCGGTTGGAACACACGCTTTCAGTGACTGGATCAAGCTCCAAATTGTTTTTTGTTTATTTAGAAAATATGTAGAGTTAGAGTGCAACCAGGAAAAGGGTTAAGGCGTGGGGGTTTGAACTTGCTCTTGTACCCAGGTTTCAAATAGTTCGTCTACCATTCGTCGATACATGGACTCATCTAACTGAGCCGGGATGAGTTTTTCGAGGCGAACGATGACGACCCATTCTCCTACCACACGAGGAGTCCAGAGTTTTCCGGGTTTACTGACTATCAAAAGGTTAGCGATCACAGGGTGAGCCTGGTTCATTGGCACCGGACCCAGCATTCCCCCTGTCCGGGCTTCCAGTCCTTGAGAATACTGCTCAGCCAGTTCTTCAAACGTCTGTTCTCCTTCCAAAATGCGGAAGTACAATTCGTTTGCCAGCCCAAAATCCTTCGTCCGTATTAGGGAGTAAATGACCTGATCTAACTCTCGCTTTCGCTTTAAGAAGTAGGGTTCAACCATGTGTCCCCACTTTAGTTGTTTCAATTTTTCAATTAGCAGTGGGCGAGTTGCCAGCTCTGTATATTGAGCAAGGGTCATGCCATGACGGTGTAGCCAGGCGCTACGGTCTTCTTCTGAAGCAAGTTGATGGTGTTGATCAAATACGGCGATCGCGTGTTTTTGTTCTTCTTCAGTGCAGGAAAACTCCGCGATCGCTTGATCAATGACCAATCCCCGGAGCACCTGAGGTAATACCTGATAACGCTGAAGCAGCGGTAGCATTTCTTCTGCTTGGATGGTTTGGCTCCCTACTTGAAGCATTGCCGTCATCTCAAAAACTCCCGCAAAACGAATCATCTAGTGATTTATACGGGTGTCTTACAGATGTTATGCAAAAATTCCTCAAAGTCCTATCACCGCTTCCCTAATCTCACTTACATCTCTGCCTGCACTCGAATGAGTCGTTGTACACTCACTAATGCTCGATTCAGTTCATGGGGGCGGCGATCGGGGTTTTCTAAATAGGCGCGCTGCTCGTCTTCAATCATCGGGATATCTTGCGCCACTAAACCGTCCAGCAATTTGTTTGCTGTGCCGAACAGGCTATTTTTCACAAAACGACGAAATCCCACGGGTAACTTGTGCAATCGGTGAAACGCATTGAGTGAGGTGAAGTGTACTAAATAGGCGCGGGTATGGGTTTCGCTGACCGGGCAAAACAGGCAGAAAATTTTGAAATCATCGCCCAGCCGAGATGCCCAGTTGGGGTAGATATAGCTGACATCCAGCGGTTCGGGGTGGAGACGGCGCAGTGCTGGAACAAATAACTGAGAAATTGACCAGATTTTATCAATTCGGTAGTAACTTTGGGCAGTGTAGTGAGCATCGACTCGGTAATCCGTTTCTTCAATCGCGTCTAACTCCGCCGATGCCCACGCCTGCAAATTTTGATGCAGGTGGCCGTGGTACATATCCATCAAATTCTCGATCAGGTAGGAGAAGTGAGCTTCTGCATCAATCACGGAGATGGAACCGATGTAGTTGAGATGATCCCATTCGGGCAACCCCATCGGCTGAATCTTCTTTTCTTGCAGAACGGCGCGATCGCCTGGATACAGCCAAATAAACCCATTGAGTTCTTGCACAGGATAAGAGCGAATCTTTCCAGTGGGCAGTTTCTGGGTGTCTTCCAAATAGGGCACACAGGTACATTGTCCTTCTGAGCCAACCCGCCAGCCATGATAGGCACATTCCAACTCATCCCCTACCACTGCACCCCGACTCAACTTTACAAAACGATGGGGGCAGCGATCTTCCAGTGCATGTACCTGCTGTTGGGTATCGCGATACAGCACGATTTCCTGATGCCACAAAACCACCCCCAACGGCTTATCTGTTACTTCATTGGCACGCGCCACCACATACCAACAGTTGAGATTAATACCAGCCCGCCGAATATCAAACCGAGATGCCGCAACAGGGGTGTTCATAGCCGTGATTTTTAAGTCTCCCAAAACTTTTCGGTTAATAAAGTATCCACATCCAGCGGGAAGGGGCAATTCTGCGGGAATTGAGTGGATGGGTAATCTTCTTCTGCTTCTCTCAAGGCAGATTGCCAGACGCTGTCAAAGACTTCGACCAGGTAGGGTTTGAGGCTGGGAGAGTCATCCAAGATGTCTTGCAGGGCAGAACGCTGTTCGCGAATGGTTGATTCCCAGCCGCGAAAATCCCTCGCAGAATTGACATAGTTTCGCTTGAGAAGATGACTGAGAAGCACTTTCAAACGACTTCGCAACTCTCGTTTGTCTCGTCTCGCCAATGCTTCTACCTCATCAATCAAATTGTCTAAATCCAACTCATCGAATTGGCGTGCTTTCAATTTGGCGACTGTCTCTTCTAGCCACAAATTTAGGTCGCGATCATAGAGCGGTTTTTGAGTTGAGGTTTGAGGCATGGAAAGTGCTCCCAATGGCAGCGTAATTGCAGTGTAGCCTGGATACAACAGGGCTTTACGTCAAGAACGACAACATCCCTTTCGGCTTCACTGTTAACAATGTCCGGCGCTGTAACGCTTCTTGCTCCAGAATGGCGTTGCTGGCGAGTAAGCCGCTGCTTACGGCGCGTTCCATCAAACCGCAGGGGAAGGGCATTTTTACCCAGTCCCCAGCAAAGATGAGGTTGGTGCCCGTGGCGGTAGAGGGGCGATCGCGATAGCTGCCCGGAGGGAAGCCAGAGAAGTTTTTCTGATTAACCAGTTCCCGATGCAGTAAAGTCGCAGTTTTGAGGCTGGGCACAATGTCGTAGAGTTCTTGCTCAAAGGTAGTGAGCAGGGTTTCTTGAGTGGGAAATTCCTTCTCTTTGTAGCAGTAGGCGTGCAGTTCCACCACGCTGCCCCCGGTCTTTTGTGCCCAGGCGATGTAGTCATCCTGGATGCGGTGATAAAGGGTGATGCTATCCGTGAGTTTATAACCAGAAAGGGAGGTAAACCAGCTTTGATCCCATTCAAAGTCGCGATCAAACCAGAAGCGACATACAGCGAACGGATCAGCGATCGCTAGTTTTGCTACTCGGTCTTGCAATTGTTGGTTCACCTCGCCCGTCATGGCAGAAAACAGGTGTTGCACTCCTAACACATCGGTTGCAATCACATAGTAATCTGCCTGGAGGGTCTCGGTGCTGCTAGCTTGAGCGATCGCGGGCTGAGTTGCGGCTAGGCGTACCCGCTGCTCAGCCTTGCCAGTCACCTTAAACCTGGGTAAATCTCGCTTAGCAGGACCTCGCAGCACCCGGCCTTCCCGGTCATACACCGCACCATGACAGGGGCAGTGAAATTCACCGTTTTCGTTGGGGTGGACGGTACAACCCTGGTGCGTGCAGGTGAGTGAAACCGCTTCGGGTTTGTCGGCATTCACTGCAAAGACACGATCGCCGCCACCATAAAACTGCCAGTTCGCTTGCCCAGTTTCATGCTGCACCGTTTCATTCAACACGGAGTTAGCATTTACCCAAAACGGCACAGTGTTTTCTACACTGCCCTTCTGGTAAGTTAGAGAGTTGATTTTGCCATCCTGCCAGTTCAGATTGGTGACGGAAACCTCGGTCAAAATTTTGCCGCCTTTTTGCACCACATAATCCGCGATTGGATCTACCAGGCTTCTGCCCATATCTTGCCGGGTGCCGTTGAATGCTAACCCTTCCGGATTGCCGAAGAAATAGAAGTGGAAGAATTGCATCAACTCGCCAGCACTGAGGACATCGGGCGCATTCAAGCTGGATTTAGCAAACGGCAGAAAATACAGGTCATACAACCCGCGTGGAAAATCTTTCTTCACCCAATCCGCCACTGAGATGTTATCGAGCCGTTGATAGCTACTGAGGGGATTGAATCCGGTGATTTCGCGAAAGACCTGCCAGTGGGCATACTTGGTGAGGTTGAGTCCCCATTGCAAACGGTTTGTGGAAGAGATAGCAAGATCCACAATGTTCCAGGGAAATGCGGAATGACTGGGACGAAAGACTTCTGGCTTGTAGCGATCGCCCTTGTAAACCACCGAGTAGTAGTTCAGCGATTTGAAATTTTGCTGAATCTTGAGTTCTTCGACTAAACTCCACAAGTTGTAATACTGCGGGAAGAAGCCATGAAACCCATGTTCCATTCGCAACGGTTCCCCATTCACCTCAATATCCCAACTGGCAATTTTGCCGCCTAACTGCGGCGATCGCTCCAGTAAGGTCACCTGAAATCCCCGTTGGCTTAGCTCATAAGCGCAGGCAAGCCCTGCCAGCCCCCCTCCAATTACGGCAACGGTTTGCGGTCGATTAACGCGATACGGCAAGGTGAGAGTATCTTGCTGAAAAACGCTCGGTTGCGGTTTGGTAAAACGTGTGTACCCAATAACTCCTCCAAACGTACTCACACCAGCCAGCTTTAGTAAGGTTCGACGCGAAATCTGGCGTTGGAGGGAAAAATCGAACAATTGCTTCATGTGGAGTGTAGAAATCCTGTCAAATGCATGGAAGTAGCGCTGTAGCAATCTAGAGAATGAACTTGAATCTAATGTTCCATAGGTGAAACGTTACTTAATCAATGCCAGCTTTTACAGGTGAATTTCGCCAATCTGGCGTTCTTTTGTCTCACTACTTTTACTACAAAAAAGACGAAGTTTAATGTAGTCCGACTATAGATAAATAGTCTGAATTCTGGAAAAATCGCGTTTATTTTGCAATTTCTTTCGGAATTGTGAGAAAACGGTCGCTGATCGTCCTCTTTAAGCCAGCGAGATACTGCCTTTTCCCCCTACCCCCTGTCTGCCTCCACTGAATGCTCTGCTGGACCTTTGTAGATGGGGAACAACACATTAAACGTTGAACCCTCAGAGAGTTTGCTTTTGACTGAGATGGAACCGCCACAGTGCAGGAGAAGTTGCTGAACGATAGTAAGACCTAAGCCTGCGCCGCTGGAGTCGTCTGCGGATTGGCGAACCCGGTAAAAGCGATCGAAGATTTTGGGAATTTCTGTTGGTGCGATGCCAATTCCAGTATCTCGCACTTCTAGTTGCACATAGTCTCCCTGTTGTTTGGCGCGTACCCAAACGTTGCCGCCTTCTAGCGTGTATTTAATGCCGTTATGCAGCAGGTTGATCACAATTTGCTTGAGCCAATTGGTCATACAAGCAACGGCTGGCAAATCTTCTGGGATGGTGTAAGATACGAGAACACCTTTTTCTTCTGCTACAGGTTGATAGGTGCTGACAACGCTGGGAACCACGTCTACTAAACGCACTGGCGGTAGAGCCGCTTGCTCGGCAGTTTGATCCAAATGGGCAAGATCGAGCAGGCTGGTGATCAGGGAACTCTGGCGATCGCACTCCTTTGTGATCAAATCCATGTAGCGCTGCCGCTGGGGTGGCTTGATGCTAGGAGAGTTCAGCAGCGACAGAGCCGTTTTGATGGTTGTTAAGGGAGTGCGTAATTCTTGCCCCACATTATTCAGAAACTCGTCTTTTAACCGCAGGGTGTTGGTCAGTTCTTCGTTTTGCAATCGCAGACTGTCGGACTGTTCTGCCTGTTTGCGGTACAGCGAGTTGCGATGCCAGAGTTCCTCCTGATACTGGATCTGACTGCTGATTAACTGTCCTAGAAGCACGGAATTGGTGGAAGTGGGAGGAATCTTGGAAACCAGACTTTGCCAATGCTGAATAAGTTCAATGGCAGCACCAGAAGGGCTGATTACTAGGGCACTGGTTGAACATGCACCAAACTGGAGCGGAACTGCCGCGATCGCCTGCTCTAATCCTTGCAAAACGCGCTCAATCAATGGCGTTTCAAATGAACAAAGCGCTAAGAGGAGTTGCTTGCGTTCCTGGGTAGAATCCAGCAATTGAGAGGGTTGTCCGTAACTGGTCAGCACATCAAAAGAGAGTGCTGTTTGTTCGGGAGGCTTAAATGCCTGTACTGAGCGGGGACGATGGGCAAACACCCCTCCCTTAAACTGAGCCGACCAGATAAATAGAAAGTACTCGCGGCGGAGCGAACTTTCGGGCGGCAACTGAATGGTGAAGACGGGCGCTTTTACCGTGGTTGCGATCGCGGATACCTTTTCATCGTCGTTGGCAGCATCCGAGTCATCCCGCTGCTGAGCAAACAGATAAATCGCTTGAGCCATACCTTCCAAGCTGGCATACTGCTCTAACCCTGTTCGCCAAACGTCTCCCCGTGGAAATTTTGCCCAAACAATCGCCGGAATTTCTTGCTCAATTAGCAAATTCACCAATGAGTCGCTAATGGACTTTAGGGTTGATGGGCTAATTGGCAAAGCTGATGGAGGCGATTCAGACTGGAGGGCTAACTCGTACAGCGAAACATCTGAGGCTGAGGTAGGGTTCATGAGTGGGTGAGGAGGTACTGGAAACTCGTCATCTTCGGTCATCAAGACACAACCTGGGTTTGGGCTGATTTTAGCAAGAAGTCTTTCTGCCTTCTATAGCCGTTGCCATCTCTGGTGAAACAATTGGCTATTAGTGAACTATCCCAGAATGAATCATTCAAAACGTAAAATTGAAAGTAGCAAAGCCCTGTCGGAAAGCATTTTGAACTTTTAACTTTTCATTTTTTATTGATTCTCATTCCTAAACGAACTGACTATTCCTACGGTTCTTGCTTTCCAGGGCTGCCCGCGCCTGCTCTCGGTCGTCAAAGTGAATTTTTTCCGTTCCCAAAATTTGGTAATCCTCGTGACCTTTACCTGCAATTAGCACTCCATCACCGGGTTGGGCAGACTGAATCGCAGCATCGATGGCAGCCGCGCGATCGCTGATTACAATCGGCTCAACCGAATTTGGAATTCCTGCCAGGATATCATCTAAAATTCGCTGCGGATCCTCAGTCCGGGGATTATCTGAGGTGACATAAACCACATCAGATAAATCAGCGGCAATTTTTCCCATTTGGGGACGCTTGCTGCGATCGCGATCGCCCCCACAACCAAACACACAAATCAACTTGCCGGGGATAAACGGACGTGCCGCCTTCAGCAGATTCTCCAAACTGTCTGGCGTGTGGGCATAATCCACAATCACACTGATGTCTTGCTCTGGCGTAAGTTTTACCTGTTCCATGCGTCCTGGAACACCACTAAATTGCGGAAGTGGTGCCACAATTGCCTCCAGATCCACGCCTAAATGCAGTACTGCACCCACTGCCGCCAGCAAATTCGCCAAGTTAAATTGCCCAACCAGGGGAGAAACGAATGGAGCATCTCCTTTGGGCGTATGCAACGTACCACTGACACTGGCAGCTCCATAGACTAAGTCACCCGTCCACAAATCGGCACTGGCATCCTGAGTGCTGTAAGTCCAAACGTGTTCTGCGGGTAATTGGGCTGCCAATCGCTTGCCGTAGGGGTCATCCAGGTTAATCACCGCGCGCCCTTGAAGGTAGTCCGGCGTGAACAGTAACGCCTTCGCCGCAAAGTAATCGTCCATATCCTGGTGGAAGTCTAAATGGTCTTGCGTCAGGTTAGTGAACACCCCCACCTCAAAGATGCAGCCTGCCACTCGTCCCTGGGCCAGCGCATGGGAACTCACCTCCATCACGCCATACTCACAGCCTGCGGTAACCGCTTCTGCTAACTGCTTCTGTAGCTCCACGGCAAACGGAGTGGTATGTACGGCTGTTTGTTGAAACCCTTGCCAGCGGGTGTAGAGTGTGCCCAACAAAGCAGTCGGCTTTTGAACATGGTTTAACAGAAATTCGATCAGGTGAGTAGTGGTGGTTTTGCCATTGGTTCCCGTTACGCCGACTAATTTCAATTGTTCAGTTGGGTAGCCGTAAAATGCTGTAGACAACTGAGCACAGGCGATCGCCATATCTTCTGCCACCACAATACAGGGAGGCTCTGCCATCGTTTGCAGGGTACTTTGAGCTTTACTTGCGGCGGCTGGAGAAATCACTGCGGCTACGGCTCCTGCGGCGATCGCGCCCGACCAAAACTCCCCCCCATCCACCCGCGTTCCCGGCATCCCAATAAATAAATCCCCCGGTTGGCAGGCTAACGAATTCGTCGATAACCCCTTCACCTCCGCATCCAGTGCTGGGTGATTACCCGATTGAGCAACCTGTGGAATGGCAGCCAGTAACTCTCGCAGTTTCATGTCAGCATCTCCTCACAAAAGGCACTTCTATTGTGCTGGATCATGCCAATATTTCTGTAACATCTGCTCCACCTGCTGAACGGATGCGCGGGGAGAGATGCGCGGTAAGCGAATCGGGGATGGGGAAGAGGGAATCGGAGAGGGGGTGTAGAGGTCTAAACACAGGACTGGAATCTCATACTGATATTGCTGAAACCAATCATCTCGCGTGGTGATGTCGCGAACTTCCAGGTCAAATTTCAGGCTGGTAATTTGCTCCAACTTTTCCTGTAGCCCCTCGCACAGATGGCACCCCGGCTTGCTGTAAAGAATTAATCGCATACTGTGAAAAACTTAATCAATATTTGCGTATCTTCTAAACCCTACCAGAACTCGTTTTTTGCATTTGCCGGATGTGAAGATGGAATGCCTAAAGCGATCGCGAAGTGCCGCAAGTGCCAGATTTGGGTATGGTAAATAGAGAAGGTTGGAGCCAACACACGTAAAAGATGACCCAATTCATTGAACCTCTTACGCAACCCGCTAGCCTTGACCTGAAGAAGCTAAACCAAAAGTTTGAAAAGTCTCATCCTAAAGATATCCTGACTTGGTGCCTCTTCAATATCCCTAGTGGTTTGGTTCAAACCAGCGCATTTAATGTGGACGACATGCTGATCACGGATTTACTCTACCGTGATTTAAGACCCACTCATCCCGTTCCGGTTCTCTTTCTCGACACACTACACCACTTTCCTCAAACGCTGGATTTGGTGGCAAAAGCCAAGGCCATCTACGATCTGAACCTGAAGATTTATAAAATTCCAGGAATCAAAACTCGTGAGGCCTTTGCTGCCAAGTATGGTCAAGCTTTGTGGGAGAAGGATATTGAGCAGTTCTCTCAACTGACGAAAATTGAACCACTTCAGCGGGGGTTGAAAGAACTGGACACGATCGCCTGGATTACCGGACGACGACGCGACCAGGCATCTACTCGTTCGGATATGCCTATTTTTGAGTTAGATGCTCAAAAGCGCCTGAAGGTAAATCCCCTCGCTAACTGGACTCGGAAAGAAACCTGGGCATACGTGTTTGAACATGATGTGATTTACAACCCACTGCACGATCAAGGGTATCCCAGCATTGGGGATGAACCGCTCACAACTCCAGTGCGCGATGGCGAAGATGAACGCGTCGGCCGCTGGCGAGACTTGGGCGGCAAAACGGAGTGTGGAATCCACGGCTGGTAGGAAAGTACAAAGTATAGGGTCTATGCCAAAAACGGTTTTGATTACGGGTGCTTCGACGGGCATCGGCTGCGAAACTGCCAGGTTGTTTCAGCAAAAAGGTTGGAATGTGGTGGCAACGATGCGATCGCCCGACAAAGAAACCGAGCTTGCCAATTTGCCGCGTGTATCCTGTTTGCCGCTAGATGTGACAGATTCGCATTCAATCCAGCAGTCTGTTGCCAACGCTCTACAACAGTTTGGCACAATTGATGTGCTGGTAAACAATGCCGGATACGCCCTGATTGGTGCTTTTGAAGCTTGTACTCCAGAGGAAATTCAGCGCCAGTTTGCCACCAATGTGTTTGGCTTAATGGAAATGACCCGTGCGCTGTTGCCCCATTTTCGGGAGCGGCGGGCGGGGGTGATTGTCAACCTTGCGTCCATTGGTGGGCACATTGCGATTCCGCTCTACAGCCCCTACCACGCAACCAAATGGGCAGTAGAAGGTTTCTCAGAATCCCTCCAATACGAATTGGAACCCTTCAATATTCGCGTCAAGATTATTGAACCTGGACCCATTAAGACCGATTTCTACACGCGATCGCTCGCCTTTGCCAAACAACCCGGACTCACGGCCTACGACTCCTTTGTTGAAAAAGTTACGCGTGCTCACAATCGAGCGGGGGAAACTGGTTCTCCTCCCAGCGTTACGGCTCAAGTTATCTACAAAGCCGCAACCGACGGTACAACTAAACTTCGCTACCCAGCCGGTGGCAATGCCAGCGCCATTTTATTGATGCGAAGACTGCTACCAGATGGCTTGTTCAGACAGGTGATTCGCAACGCCATGATTCGTTAAGCTAGTCAATTTCGCCAAAAGCTCACAGGTCAATGCTTCTAGCTGTCTAGAAATGATGGGCACGAGCGGCTTGGTGCGGTTAGGGCAAATGAGCCAATCTCCCAGGAGAATTCCAATTGGTTCGCGGTGTTGTCCGGGTAATTCTTGCCACAGAATATGGGCACCTTGTTTGGCTTTCAGTTCGTGGAGAAACCAGGCGACATCACTCTGGGCGATCGCTCCCCTGCCATTGCCCGCGATCGCGTCATGTTCAAACGAGATCAGCGCACTCAGGTTAAAAAATGGGCTGGCTGCAATCAACGCTTGCGTATCTCGTCGGGTAGGATTTGCACCGAGTTGCCAGCGATCCAATAATCGAGACAAGGCTGGAATCGGTAGCGCATCACTGGTATCAGAAATGTCGGGCGCAATGAACAGACTGGGCTGATCCATAATTTTACCGCTTGCTTCCAGCAGACTGATGTATTTACAGCCCAAACTATGCCCTACCCAGATGTGCGGCAGTTCTGGTGGGTACTGAAGCAGCGATCGAATAATGTTGCGCTCTTGCAGCAAACCCTGAGCGATCGCACCATGCTGAAATCCAGGCGGAGCCGGAACCGCAATCACGCTATAACCCGCCTCATACAACCGAGACAAAAAATAGGCATACGCCAGATGGGGCACCATACCATACATGGCTCCCCCAATAAACTCCACAACTCCAATGGGATTGGGGTGGCTGGCAACCCAGCTATGAGAAATCGGACGAAAAGGGGCTTGCATAGGAGATACAGACGCAATAATTTACCTTTTACGCAAACTTCGGAGGTTTGAACTCAGTGGCTTAAACCTCCGAGGTTCTGGTTACTACATTGTGAACTTGATAATGCCACCAGGGTTTGCAGTTTGCAGCGGGTAAGACTGTTGATCAAAATCTGCAAAGGGCAGAATTGGGGCGGCAGGCAGGAAGGTACCCCGGTGCTGCGGTGTCACCAAAATTTCAGCAGTGCGAGTAGGTGAATAGGGAGAAAGGGATAGCTCAACGTAGCCACGCACTTCCAAATTGGCAACTGCCAGGCTCGCCCGGTTGGGTGGTGCCTTGCTGAGGTCGGGCTGCAACACGAACAGTGCCGTTTTGCCAGAAGGCAGAGTCAAGGACTGACTGGGTTTACCCGTGACCGGATCGGCAACCAGATCGCTAAACACGTTCCCTGCACCCACATCCGTAATTGCAATCAGTTCATCGTTGTTTAGCTCTGGGGTTGGAGTGAATTGGATTGACAATGCAACATCCGCTTCACCCGGAGGATTCAGGTTAGAAAGGGTCAAGAAATACGCTTGCACAACTCGACGAGAAACCGCCGGATCGAAAGGCGGAGGCGCGATCGGTTTGACAAGCAGTTCAAAGGCAGAGACAAACATAATCAATCCTCGTACTTAGGCTGCATCACCACCAAAACATCGCTAACCTAAGCAACGCAGTACCCATGCGAGTAGTATTAAGGAGTTTGTCGCGATCGCCCCTCCACATGATCAAAATTTTGCACCTCTCCGATATCCACATGGGCAGTGGGTTTTCCCACGGGCGCATCAACCCTGCAACCGGGTTAAATACTCGCCTGGAAGATTTTGTGGCAACGCTAAAACGCTGTATTGATCGTGCCCTGGCCGAACCCGTGGATCTGGTGCTGTTTGGGGGGGATGCTTTTCCTGATGCCACGCCCCCACCTTACGTCCAGCAGGCTTTTGCCAGTCAGTTTCGCCGCCTTGCTGATGCCAACATTCCCACCGTGTTGCTGGTTGGTAATCACGATCAGCACTCGCAAGGCGAAGGAGGAGCCAGTCTATGCATTTATCGCACCCTGGGCGTTCCTGGCTTTATTGTGGGCGATCGCCTAGAAACCCATCGCATCCAAACCCCAAGCGGGGATGTGCAGGTGATTACCCTACCCTGGCTGACGCGCTCCACCTTGCTCACCCGTCCCGATACGGAAGGGCTATCAATGGGAGAGGTGAATCACTTACTCAGCGATCGCCTGCGCGTTGCTCTAGAAGGGGAAATTCGCCGCCTCGAACCCACCGTTCCCACCGTGCTACTGGCTCATGCGATGATCGACACTGCCCTGTTTGGAGCCGAGCGATTTTTAGCCGTGGGCAAAGGCTTCACCCTGCCAATGGCACTTCTTGCCCGCCCCTGTTTTGACTATGTAGCACTGGGACACGTCCACCGTCATCAAGTGCTGTGCAACCAACCGCCCATCGTGTATCCCGGTAGCATTGAGCGGGTAGATTTTAGCGAGGAGCAGGAAGACAAAGGCTACGTTCTGGTGGAATTGCAGCGAGAACACACCCAATTTGAATTTTGTCCCCTGCCCGTCCGCCCGTTCCGCACTATCGAAGTGGATTTAACTGAAGCGAAAGAGCCAGAAGCCAAGCTGCTAAATACGCTTCAGCCCGAACTAATTCAAGATGCGGTCGTGCGGCTAATCTACTACTTCCGTGCTGACCAGGTGGATCAAATTCAACCCAATCGTCTGCATGAAGCGCTTGCGACTGCCCACACTTACACCATTCAACCAGAACTAGTTAGCCAAACTGCTCGTACCCGCTTACCAGAGCTTGATGTCAGCAATCAACTCGATCCACTCGAAGCCCTGCGAACCTACCTGACCAATCGCGAAGATTTGCAGGATATCGAAGCCGACATTCTGCAAGCAGCGCAAGGATTGCTAACCCATGAAACAGTAGAGTTCCCTGATTTCGCAAAATCGGTGGTTGAGGCAGAGCCAGTGTCAGAGCCGCAAGATACTCAGTTGAAATTGTTGTAGAGGTGAGAGGTAGGTAGATGAATAAACTTCAACGCGACCAGTTCCACTGAGCGCGCCAAACATGCTCAGCCGAGCAATAGATGGGATTTCCGATTACTCATCTACTCCCTCATCTCCCTTACCATGATCGATCGCGCCCTGATTCGCCAAACAATTCTGGAAAAGGTGCAGCAGCGTGGGTTAGACAAAACCATTTGTCCCTCGGAGGTGGCGCGAGCGCTGGGGGGTGAAGCGTGGCGATCGCTGATGGATGAGGTGCGATCGGTGGGGCAAGACCTGGTCAACACAGGACTGATTGAGGTGACCCAAAAAGGGAACGTTGTGGATATCCGAACCGTCAAAGGTCCTATCCGGTTCAAAATTACTCAAAAAGGTTTAGAATTTCTCGACATGAACGAAAGGTAGAGAGAGATGGCGATCTCTGGAGAAAAATTCCCCCAATTGGATTACTCCAGGGGGGTCATGTGCACTTTGTCAAGATGTGGGAAAACTGTAGGTAGAAAGCAAGCAAACATTTTGTAGAACAAATGCCCCGAGGTTAACACTATGCAGTCACATGTTTCTAAACTTCCAACCGTCAACACCGTTAGCAGTGCAGACAATTCCATCACAGGTTTATTTGTTGGCTCTGGTTTTTCTCTCTTTGGTTTTCTTTTATTGATTGTGTTGCTAGCGTAATTAATCTTTACTGCGTTATCAGTACGAACAGGTTTGTGTTTATAGAGGTGCACCCTATGATGCTTGGGATCAGCCCGGTAAGATAAAGGGAGTTCCACATCGATACAACCTTCCGTGACCGAATCAAGCCACTCTAGTTCATCCCTCGCTCGAACTCCACTCTACAGAGCTTCTAAAAACCTGAATGCTCGAATGACTGAATTTTCGGGCTGGGAAATGCCCGTTCAGTACAGCGGCATTACTCGTGAGCACCAGGCAGTACGCACAGCAGCCGGGATGTTTGACATTTCCCACATGGGGAAATTCCGGTTTGTTGGTAAAACCGTTTTAGAACAACTTCAGCGACTCGTTCCCTCTGATCTTAGCCGTTTGCAGCCCGGTGAGGCTCAGTACACGGTATTACTGAATCACAATGCTGGGATCATTGATGATCTGATCTTTTACAATCAGGGTTTTGACGCTGAGGGGAATCAGCGCTGGGTAGCGATCGTCAATGCCGCAACAACCCACAAAGACAAAACCTGGTTGCTCGATCATTTAGATATCCACCAGTTAGAGTTTTGTGACGATTCTAGAGATACCGTACTAATTGCTGTTCAAGGTCCCGCAGCGGTTGAGCAACTTGAGAATGTGATAGACGCAGATTTATCCGACGTAAAAGCGTTTGGGCATCTGGAAGGAACTGTTCTTGGTCAGCCAGGCTTTTTGGCACGCACAGGTTACACCGGAGAAGATGGCTTTGAAATCATGGTAGCTCCAGATACGGGTATTAAGCTCTGGGAAGCCCTGCTCCAGGAGGGGGTAATCCCTTGCGGGTTGGGAGCACGCGATACTCTTCGACTTGAGGCAGCAATGGCACTGTATGGACAGGATATTGACGACTCTACAACTCCATTGGAAGCAGGTTTGGGCTGGCTGGTGCATCTAGATAGCAAAGGCGATTTTATCGGTCGTTCTATTCTGGAGCAGCAGAAACAAGCAGGAGTAAAGCGGCGACTTGTGGGACTCCAGATGCAGGGGCGTAATATTGCGCGGCACGGCTATCCAGTATTGCACGAAGGAAAAACGGTTGGTGTGGTCACGAGTGGGACATTGTCGCCCACGTTAGGCATCGCGATCGCGCTGGCGTATGTGCCTGTCGAGCTTTCTAAACCGGGGCAAGCAGTAGAGGTGGAGATCCGCGGCAAGTCCTTTGCAGGGGAGATCGTCAAAAAACCCTTTTATCGGTGTCAGAAATCTTAGATTTTGAGTTATGAGTTATAAGGACTCATTTTTCCTCAATTCTAAGCCCCGTCTAACTTCAGAACTGGAGATTTCTCCGAGTAAAACTACGGATTTGGACGTGGACAAAATTGAGTACTGACTCGCATCTTGAGGACTTCTCATGGCTTTGGAATATCCAGAAGACTTAAAATATTTAGACTCTCACGAGTACGCTCGCCTAGATGGCGAAATTGCCACAATTGGCATTACCGCGTTTGCGGTAGATCAGTTGGGCGACATTGTTTTTCTAGAGTTGCCTGACATTGGCGATGCGGTGGAGAAAGGTGAAAAATTCGGCACGATCGAGTCGGTAAAAGCAGTGGAAGACCTGAACGCGCCGATTACGGGAACTGTTGTAGAAGTGAACGCTCCTTTGATTGATGCACCGGAACAGATTGGCGATGATCCCTATGGGGAAGGCTGGTTGCTGAAGGTGCGGGTGGATGATCCTGGCGAGTTAGATGATGCCCTATCTGCCAGTGAGTATCGGGAGCAGGTTGAAGGCGAATAGTTTTCTACAGCGAAGAAGGGACGTTAAACCTAATGTCCCTTCTTCGCAATCTTCTAATCTTGTGATCAAACAGTGCTGGGTTAACGATGAACCGCTTACACAGTGCTGCTTGTGAGTTGACTCACCAAATTCATCACCATCGTGCGACTTAACTTCGCCTCGCCCTGAGACAGCGCGTTCAAAGTTGCATGGGCTAGCGCCAGAGGAATGCGGCAGAAATCTAGTGCTGGACCGATCGGTAATGCAGCAGTGTAAGCATCTGCAAGTGCCAGATTTTCGCGAGCGTAAGTATACATGCGTTCATGAGTCCAACCGTGGGGGAAGAAGTCAACGCCGCGTGTCACGTCTTCGGAGTGGTTCCGCAGAATATTCACCGCTTGCAATCCACGCCCAAAACCGATCGCGTGCAGACGGTTGGTTTGGGTGCCATCATACCAACCCCACAGGTCAGACAGAAGCAAGCCTACGGCTCCCGCTACGCCAAAGGTGTATTGATCCAGGTCTGCTTTGGTTTGTACATTCCAATTCAGCAATGCCCAGTACGCCATCCGGTCTGCCATTGCGGCCGTTGCATCCCAAACGCGGGGCGCAACAGCCTCAGGAGCAAGAACTGCCCAATCACCAACCCGGTATGAAACTTCTGGGATCAAGTCTTTATAATCGCTTAATGCAGTGACAAGATCGCTTGCCGTGAACTCATGCGTTGCTGATTGCAACGTCAGGCTAATCGTTTGTAGGAGCTTCGCTTTAAGAGGATTGTCGAGATTGGGATGATCCTCAATTTCATCAATTGCCCGCATACATAGATAGGCAGAAGCGACCGCTTCTTGTAGCCCTGAGGGTAGGCGACTAATGGGTATAAAAAATGTCCTGCTAGTCTCCTCCAAAACTTCCAACGCACTCTTGCACAACTGCATTGATTCACTCCTCTGAGTCATTACACCAGGTTGGCACTAAATATACCGCAATCCGTTTCGTTTGCGATGAAAAATGTATCCGCCTTAGTAAAGCACCACTTTTATAATTCACAGGCAATTGCTCAAATTCCATAAAGCGATTAGTAATTGATACAGTGGCTAAGAGAAACAAGAACAATTCTGCGTTACGGCCTGTACTGAACCACTAAGCTTTAAAGATAGATACACAATTTACGGCTCAATCAACACTGCTTCATGATGGATACAATGAAACCGCGCAAGCGTATTCTATGCCGAATTTAGAAGGTTCAGCTACAACCAATTGCATGAAAAGACAGATATTTTGTTGATAGAAAACCTTTGCATCTTGCTACAAACACAGCTAGTTTTATATCTCTACAAGCGGCGATCGCACTAATAAAACTTGTTGCCGCAAAAGCAGTTTCATTGCGCTCAAAATATTAAACACTCCTGAGAAACAATTGACATGAAATCAACCTTACAACTCACAGTTTGCACCGCTACCTGCAACCGCAATAGTTGATGCTTGCTGCTAAAAATCTGACCTCAGTCGGTGGTATTGAAGTGGGAGCATGTCAGTTTTACAAGTCTCCGCATTCGCCCTCATCTCCTACCCCCTTCTTCCAAGTTGGGAGATCAGGAGTCAAGGCTCAAGGGACTTCTCACAAGCGTGAGAGAGGGATTTAGGGTGAGGGCAAAAGCTGAGATGCGCCCTAGCAGAGGTAACTTATGATGCATCACAAAACCCACGTCCGCTTTTTCTAAAGGTCTGCAAATCCCGGTAGAAATCGCTTTAAAAGAACCATCCTACCGGGTGAGCACGTTATCGACTAAAGCTAAACACTGCACCCAATGAACGCGTGATGTTTTGAGGATTCATCGCATCCTCAGCCGCAGTCGGCTCGTAGCCACAATGCACCATGCAATCTGCACATTTGGGATTGCCGCTGGCACGTCCGTACTGGTTCCAATCAGTATTGTCGAGCAATTCCTGATAGGTTTCGTAGTGCCCTTCATTCAACAAATAGCAGGGTTTTTGCCAGCCCAACACGCTATAGCTCGGCATTCCCCAGGGTGTACATTCGTAATCTTTCTCGCCAGTCAAAAAGTCTAGAAACAGGGGGTTGTGATTAAAGTTCCAGTGTTTCTTGCCAGCGCTGTAAGGAGCCAAAATTTCACGGAAGAGGGCTTTGGTTTGCTCTCGCTTGAGGAAGTGTTCCTGATCCGGTGCCCATTCATAGCTGTAACCAGGGGAAATCATCATGCCATCGATGTTGAGGGTGGCAACAAAATCAAAAAACTCCTGCATCTGTTGAGGATTGGCTCCCTCGAAAATGGTGGTATTGGTTGTCACCCGAAATCCTCTGGCTTTTGCGGCTTTGATGGCTTTCACAGCGGTATCAAACACACCTTTGCGGTCAACACATTGGTCGTGCAGGTCTCTCAACCCATCCAAATGAACGCTAAAGCTGAAATAGGGAGAGGGTTGAAATTTATCCAGGCTTTTTTCGAGCAACAGTCCGTTGGTGCAGAGGTAAACAAACTTGCGACGTTCAACCAATCCCCGCACAATTTCATCAATTTGGGGATGGAGTAGAGGTTCACCTCCGGGAATTGCCACCACAGGAGCGCCGCATTCTTCGACTGCCGCAAAGCACTGTTCGGGAGTCAAATTTTGCTTCAAAATTTCTGTGGGATGCTGAATTTTGCCACATCCAGAACAGGCAAGATTGCATCGAAACAGCGGTTCAAGCATCAGGGTTAGGGGGTATTTCTTCCGCCCTTTTAGCCGCTGGGTCACAATGTATTTGCCAATCTCAAGCGCTTGCTGTAGATGAATTGCCATTCGCTGCGTCACTCCTCAAGGTGTTTAGACAAGGATCGGAAGTTGCGATAGGGATTTAACAAAAGACGTAATTGCTCGCGTCTGGTGCCCAATACCTATCGGTCAATCAACGTAAAGTTATGCATACTGTTTGGTTACAAACCACTCTACGGCATCTTGTAAAGCGGTAACAATTGACGTTTGGGGCAGGTTTAACTCTTGTACAGCTTTGGTGGGGTTGTAATACATGTATTGCCCTGCCATTCGCACACCGTCAAGCGGCACGGATGGCAGTTTACCGAGGGGCGCGAGGAGCGTTTCATCTACCCAGGCAACCGAAAACGGAATCCAGGCGGGAATGGATTGTTGGGGAGCAGGCAATCCAGTGATTTCTGATAGAAGTTGCAGTAAATTTTTGAGTGCCATGTTGTGATGACCTAAGATGTAGCGATCGCCTGTCTTGCCTTTCTGTAATGCCAGTAAATGCCCCCAGGCGACATCCTGCACATGGATGAAATTTAAACCCGTATCGAGATAGAAGGGCATTTGCCGCCGCAGAAACCGCAGGACAATATCGCCCGTGGGGGTGGGCTTAATATCCCAAGCTCCAATCGGGGTACTGGGATTGACAATTACTACATCTTGTCCGGCTTGAGCCGCTTTCACTGCTTCTTGCTCTGCCCAGTATTTGGATTTTTTGTAGTGCCCAATCAGGTTCTCAACGGGACTTTGATAGCGTTCATCAGCAATCCCGTTTTCTTTCACTCCGATCGCAGCGACAGAACTGGTATAAACGGTTCGGTCTACGCCTGCCTGTTGCGCTGCTTTTAGCACATTGCGCGTGCCCAGCACGTTGAATTGGTACAGGGCATCTTTATCTGACTGCCAGAGAGAATAATGCGCCGCAACGTGAAACACATACTGGCAACCGTTGATCTGGTCAGCCAGGTGGGGATCGGTCAGCCCACCCTCAACCATTTCCACATCCAACCCTTGCAAGTTATCCAAGCGACTGGATGGACGAACGAGCGCTCGTACTCGATAGCCTTGCTGAAGTAGAAGTCGCACCAGGTTTGCGCCAACAAACCCCGTCCCACCTGTGACAAATGCTGTCTGAGTCATGGTCTTTTCAGGTGATATTTGAACCATTGCCGGAAGTCATCAAAGACAGCGTAGAAGACGGGAATCACCAGTAAACTCAAGATGGTGGAAGTCACCAGTCCGCCCATGATGGTGGTTGCCATGGGGGCCCGCAATTCGGCTCCCGCACCTAACCCCAGCGCGATCGGCACCATGCCCAAAATGGTGGAAGCGGTGGTCATGAGAATCGGTCGTAGCCGCACGGGACCAGCCAGCAAGATCGCTTCTGTCCGAGACATCCCCGCACGTCGCAGTTGATTAATGTAGTCCACCAGGAGAATGGCGCTTTTGTTGGTGAGTCCCAGCAGCAGAATGATCCCGATGATGGAGATCATGCCGAAGTCGGTGCGGAAGATTAGGGACGGCATCAGGGCACCCACCAGCGACAGTGGCAACGAAATCGCCACTACCAGGGGATCAAGCAGACTCTTGAACAGCAGCACCAGCACCACCATGATGCAAAGCACGGCAAGGGCGAGGGTGCCTTTGAAGCCGTCAAAAATTTCGTCTACACGGGCAGAGTCGCTGCCGCGATCGAGGGCGACGGTGTTGGAGGCATTTCGTTTTTTGATTTCATCTTGAGCGATCGCTTCTACCTGGCGGGTAGCTTTCCCCAATGCCACGCCCTTGCCCAGATTGGAACTAAGGTAGGCAACCCGTTGCCCGTCTACTCGTTCGATCTGGTTCACATTGCCCTTCTCGTTGGTGCCACCTGTAATCGTGATGTCGGCAAATCCCGGCAATTTCTCCATCCGGTCTTGGATGCCTGTCGCAATTTTACTTAGCAGCACAGGATCATTCCCCACCAGCACCACTTGCAGCGGCTTCTCGCCCCCTGTGTCGATAAACTGAATGTCTTCAACGCTGGTGCTGACATCTTTGAGTACGGGGAGATCCTTTCGCACCTGGTCTTGCACTTCCACCGTCTTAGATTTGCGATCATCCTTCAGCTTCACGTACAGCGTGCCTTGATTGGGGCGTTGCCGCGTTCCCACGGTTGTAAACACGCTTTTCACGGCTGGATTCTGCTTCACCGAGGCTTCCAACTGCTTTGCCACATCCACGGAGTCTTTCAATGGGTCAAAGGCGGGTAGCGTTGGAGCCGCGATCGCTGCTGAATTGGTGCCGGGAGGCAAGCCCTGAGGGGGTTGGGTGGGCAATGCCGAATTGGTTGGACTCGCACCTGCCTGACCCGCCTGAGCCGCCAACCGAGCCAATGTAGCCGGATCGGGAAGGGCAGGCAGGGGAGCTGTGTAGCGAACATTAAACTCACCGCGATCGAGTTTGGGAATGAACCCGGTTTGAATAAATGGAATCAGCGCGATGCCCGCCACAAAGCTAAGAATGGCAAAGCTAATGACTAGCCAACTGTGTCGCAACGACCAATCCAGCAGGTTGCGATACCACCCAACAAACCCCCGACGGTACTGCTCTGGGTTCATCACCAGAGCATCGGCAACGGCATCATCCCCAGCCGCGATCGCCGCAACAGGTTCAGCCTCAGAGGATTCCTCTACCTGGTCTGGCTCCGCGGTTTGAGGCTGTTTCTTGGCACGTAACCAGTAGGCAGCCAACACCGGGGTCAGGGTACGGGCAACCAACAATGAAATAATGACGGCGGCTGAAACCGTAATTCCAAATGGGCGGAAAAACTGACCAATCACACCTTCCATCAGGGCAACAGGCAGGAAGACAGCAACCACAGTGAGGGTAGCCGCAGTAACAGTGAGACCAATTTCAGCAGTGGCTTCTCGCACAGCTTGCCGGGGTGGCTTGCCGTTTTCAATGTGACGCATGATGTTTTCCACATCCACGATCGCGTCATCCACAATAATCCCAATCACCAGCGCCAACGCTAGCAGGGTAATCGTTTCCAGGTTGAAGCCAAAAATCGCCATCACAATGAATGTGCCCAGCAGCGACGTGGGGATCGCTAGCGCCGAGATGATGGTAGCTTTCCAGTTCCATAAAAACGGGTACATGACGATAATCGAAAGCGCGATCGCCTCAATCAGAGCATCAATCGTGGAATGGGTAGCTTTGTGAATGTATTCTGCCTGGGTTGCAGCCATGCTCAATTGCACCGCAGGCAAGCCCTTTTGTAGCCGCCCTACCACCTGTTCAACCTTGTCAACCACCTCCAGTGTGTTGGCATCACTGCGCTTCACCACTTCAAACGCCAGCACAGCTTGACTCTCAAACCGCACCGCCGAGCTACCTGGCTTCAGTACCACTTCCTCGGCTCCACTTTTGAATTCGGTGGATTTAGCAATCTCTACACCCGCAGGCACCCCCAGCAAATTCACCTTCAGGACACCCGGCACTTTGGTGATTTCAGGGATGATTCGGCGATGCACCGTTTCCGTTAGCGAGGGCAATTTTTGCTTAGAACTGGAGACGGCATAACTCACAACCGCCGCTTCATTCAAGTTAATGGGTGTTACGTCATAGTCCGTATCGACAGGCAACTTCACGGCTTTGAGCGCATTCTCAACGCTTGCCGTGGCTTTTTCCAACTTGGTGCCCACCTCAAACGAGAGGCTAACGACCGATCGCCCCGGATAAGTGGATGAGCGAATTTTCGTCAGTCCTTGCTTGCCCTCCAAGCCTTTAACGCCCGCTTCAATTGGCACCGTCACCTCTGTTTCCGTCTTGGTTGCCGAGGTGAGCGGTGATTGGGCATTGACAACCACCACTGGAAAGGTGACATCTGGAAAAAGGGCGTACTTCAATGAACTAAACGCCAGCAATCCTGCAATCATCACCGCAATCCAGAAACCAAGCGTTAACCACGGATATTGGATCGCTAGCTTGGAAATGTTGAACCGTTCACGGGTTGATTGACGAGGAGGGGTCTGAGCCATTAGCAGGGAGTCCGACTGAATTGCAAGGTGAGATGCACATTATTGCCATCCTAGCTCTACCGATGCCCGGTCACGAAATACCAGATCGGAGGATTTCGGCTAGGTTTAGTTTAGGTTTAATTTACACTTGTTTATAAAGTTGGGAAGGGAGTGAGGCATGAAAATAGGTTCTGAGGCGCACAAACAGCTATTTTGCCGGAGTTTCATGGACAGCCATCTGTTCTATGAACCGGAAACCCTACCGTGGCCCGAACTGGATGGCGCTGCCGTTGAGCGCATTCGCAAAATTCCATTTTGGGATGAGGCGCTGTATACGGAGCGCAAAGCGGGCGTAATGCTGAAGGCTTATGCTGAATTAGTGGGTGATCCTCTGATTCAGGAGGCGATCGCGCTGCAAGCAATGGAAGAAGCCCGTCACGGTCGTGTGATTGAATACATGGTCAACCATTACGGCATTGAAGTTCCCGAACGCCCCGAAAAACCGCTTCCAGCCAATCTGGAACCTGCCTTCATCAAATTCGGTTACGGCGAATGTTTCGACTCCTTCTTTGCCTTTGGCTTGTTTGGCATCGCCCGCCAAACCGACTTCATCCCCGAAGCCATGTTCAACATCTTTAACACGCTGGTCGATGAAGAAGCCCGCCACATGGTCTTTTTTGTTAACTGGATTGCCCACAAACAAATTGTGGAAGGTCACGGCTTGTTGCGTCCCTACACCTCTTTCCAACAATACACTGGAGCCGCCCTGCGCCGCTTAGACAGCCTCAAAGGCATGGGCAAAAAAGGCAAGAAACCCGCCAGCAAAAAAGGCTTTACCGCCTCCGGAGCCAGAGCCGTAAAAGTCGATCTCAGCCTGGAAACCTTCCTGGAAACCTGCCTCTCCGAAAACGAGAAACGCATGAGTATCTACCCGGATGAACTTCTGCGCCCCGACTTCCTCCCTGCGATCGCTGCGATCTCACTGAACGCTGTCAAACTGCTACCCAAGCGAAAAGCTAGTCCAGTCGCAGATCCAGCGTAAGGGGAATGGGTAGGTAGGTAGATGGGTGAGTAGATAGAGGTGCATGTGCTTCCAGACATCCAAACCATTCTGGTTCCGAAAGGAGCTGAACATCAGGCAATTTGTCGTGGGTTGCGGGGAGCACTGAATCCGCCGACGGTGTTTCCAATCCCGGTGGGGTCTGCGGCGTTGATTCCCTGCCTGGAGGGGTTAGAACAGGCGGGTTGTTTGTATGGAGGGCAGCGCCTTTTAGTGATGGGGCTTTGTGGTGGGTTGACTCCCAAGTTAGCGGTGGGGGAGGCAGTGTTGTATCAAACCTGTGTGGCGGGTGATGTTGACCATCCACACAGGGAGTTTGCCTGCGATCGCCCCCTGACTGCTGCCATTCAAGCAGCGTTGGGCCATTCGGTGGCGCTAGTGAAGGCGGTAACCAGCGATCGCGTCGTTTCTCGTGCCCAGGAGAAGCGAGCGTTAGGTCAGCGATTCCATGCCGACGTGGTGGATATGGAAGGGATTGCCGCGTTGGAAACCTTGACGCGTATTGGAGTCGAAGTTGCCACGCTGCGAGTGGTGAGTGATGATTGCCAGGCAGATATTCCCAATCTTGCCAATGCCTTTGCTGCCAACGGCTCACTGAAACCAACAGCTTTAGCGATCGCGATGGTAAGCGAACCGCTTGCTGCCGTCCGTCTGATCCGTGGATCTACAAGAAGCTTAAAGATTCTGCAAAATCTTACATTTCAGCTATTTTGTAGTGAATCCAAATAATACAGGCGTTCTATAATGAGGGCAAGTTGTTCGCAGAGATACCATGTTTGCCTTAACCCATCGGGAACGCGAGTTATTAGATTTTTTGGATGTCTACATCCAGCAGCACGGATTTTCTCCGTCCGTTCGCCTGATTCGAGAGGCAATGGGCTATCGCTCCAATTCGCCTGTGCAAATCTATCTAAACCGTTTAGAAGCAAAAGGAGTAATTTATCGGGAGAAAGGCAAAGCCCGAACGGTACGAGTTTTGAGAGAGCCAGCACCACGAGAAGGGGTGTTTCTGCAAGGGACGATCGCCGCTGGAGGCGTGGTTGAATCGTTTACCGACCATGCACCAGAACCCATTCAACTTCCAGAACCTCTCAACCAGCCTGGAAATTATGCTCTGCGAGTGATTGGCGACAGCATGATTAAGTCCCACATTTGCTCTGGCGATTACGTGATTTTACATGCCGTCAGTGATGCTCAAGCACTGAAACCCGGTAGTATCGTGGCTGCTCACGTAGAAGGCGAAGGCACCACGCTCAAGCATTTCTACCTAAAGGAAGGGCGGGCAATTTTGAAACCTGCCAACGACAAATTTCCTGACATCGAAAAAGATGCAACCCGGGTTCAAATTCAAGGCGTTTTGGTTGGAGTTTGGCGCGAGTACTAAACGCTGGGATAGACTCGCCCTTTCCAGGCTCCTCCCTTGCCGCGCCAGTGACGAATGGCTGAGTCAATCGTCATCAAGTTGTAGAGGAAGGCGATCGCAGGCAAACAAACTGCCCACAGCGGCGACAATCTATACAAGCGAATGGTGGGGAAGTACGCTAACGTCATCAATGCCCAGCCTGCCACTCCTGCCAGACTCAACATCCAGTTCGCCGTTACAAGTCCGATAATGGCGGCGATCGGGGAGACCAGATAAACCAGCGTCATGCCCAACACAGTTCCAACCAGCCAGAACGGGGAGTAGTTCAACTGGGTATACGCCGTTCGTGCCACCATATCCCAGATGGTCTGCAAAGAATCGTAGGGGCGTACGCTGCGAGTCGATTGAGTCAAACCCAACCAGATCCGGCGAGAAGACATTTTCACCTTCTGTGCCAATGTGCAGTCATCAATCAACGCCTGCCGCAATACTTGCAACCCACCAATTCGCTCCAACGCTGTTCGCCGAATCAAACTACAACCACCCGCCGCTGCCGCCACGCGCTTATGGGGATTATTAACCAGCGGAAAGGGATACAGCTTTTGAAAGAAGAAGACAAACGCGGGAATCAACAGTTTTTCCCAAACGCTCTGGCAACGCAGCAAAACCATCAGCGACACCAGATCCCGATCATCTTGCTGGGCTTTGGCAACCAGTCGCTGCAAATTGTCCGGGTCGTGTTCAATATCGGCATCGGTGAGCAACAAATAATCTGGCTGCGTTGTCATCGTGCGAGTGTGGCGAACACCCTGTTCCATTGCCCAAAGTTTCCCAGTCCATCCCGCAGGCAACGGTTCCGAATCAAGCACCGTCAACTGGGCAGCTTTTCCCAACGCTGCCGCCGTTTCTTGAGCGATCGCACCCGTTCCATCCGTACTTTGATCATCCACCAGCACAATCTGAAACGCACCAGGGTAGCTCTGGCAGAGCAGCGATCGCAGCGTTACAGGCAAAACATCCGCCTCATTTCGCGCTGGAATAACAGCACAGACGAAGGGAAGAGGAGAAGAGGGAGTAGGGGAAGACGAGGGCAGAGGGGAAGGAGTTGGAGAATTTTGACTTTTGAATTTCTCCCCTTCCAACCGCTGGTCACACCTCCAAAACCCACCCCACACGGCAAGCAAACCAACCCAAATTGCCACAGATAGCAGCGCGATTCCTAAGCCAAATTCACCCGACATTACGATTGCCAATTCTCATCTACAGGATGCACAATAGCTCAACATTGGGGAGGAGTGTTAATTTATGCAAACGCAAGACAAAAGTACGGTATCTCAACCAGGGGTCGCACTGGAAAAACTTAATGAAGTCATTTCCCGTAGCCAAAACTATTTATTGTCGCTTCAACATGCTGATGGCTACTGGTGGGCGGAGCTGGAGTCTAATGTAACAATGGCAGCCGAAGTAGTGCTGCTACATAAAATTTGGGGTACCGATACTACACGTCCGTTGCACAAGGTAGAAAGCTATTTGCGGCGGCAACAACGTGAGCATGGTGGTTGGGAACTATTTTACGGCGATGGTGGCGAACTCAGCACGACCGTTGAAGCCTACATGGCAATGCGGTTATTAGGTGTGCCTACTTCTGACCCAGCCTTGCAAAAAGCAAAGACGTTTATTTTGGAGCGGGGTGGCATCAGCAAAACCCGCATTTTTACCAAGTTTCACCTGGCGCTGATTGGTTGCTATGACTGGGCGGGTCTCCCCTCCCTGCCCGCCTGGATTATGCTGTTGCCCTATAGTTTCCCGATTTATGAAATGTCCAGTTGGGCGCGAGGCAGCACAGTACCGTTGCTGATTGTGTTTGATAAAAAACCTGTTTATCTGGTCGATCCAGTCATTAACCTGGATGAGTTATATGCCGAGGGGCGTGAGAATGCGAAGTTTGAACTGCCACGTAAAGGCGATTGGTCAGACATTTTCGTGATGCTGGACGGAGCTTTCAAATTTGCCGAAAGCTTAAACATGGTGCCCTTTCGTGAGGAAGGCATCAAAGTGGCTGAGAAGTGGGTGTTGGAGCGGCAGGAACCGACAGGAGATTGGGGCGGCATCATCCCTGCCATGTTGAATTCCCTACTAGCGTTGCGGGCATTGGGCTATGACGCGCATGACCCAATTGTGGAGCGGGGGATGCAAGCGGTCGATCGCTTCGCCATTGAAAAGGACGATGCCTACTGGGTGCAGCCCTGTGTGTCTCCCGTGTGGGATACGGCGCTGGTGATGCGATCGCTGGTGGATTCGGGCATGGCTCCTGACCATCCAGCCCTAGTGAAAGGAGGGCAGTGGTTGCTGGATGCCCAAATTCTGGACTACGGTGACTGGGCAGTGAAAAATAAAGTTGGCAAACCTGGAGCCTGGGCATTTGAGTTTATCAACCGCTTCTATCCCGATGTGGATGATTCTGCCGTGGTGGTGATGGCGTTGAATGCGGTGCAATTACCCAACGAGGAACTGAAACAGCAGGCGATCGCTCGTGCC
This sequence comes from Leptolyngbyaceae cyanobacterium C42_A2020_001, assembly GCA_015272515.1. Taxonomy (GTDB): domain Bacteria; phylum Cyanobacteriota; class Cyanobacteriia; order Leptolyngbyales; family Leptolyngbyaceae; genus JSC-12. The sequence continues at coordinate 51,685 of JACYLN010000145.1, forward strand.
GTGCAATGGATTGCCTCCATGCAATGTAATCCCGGTGGTTGGGCAGCCTTTGACCTGAATAATGATGCCGATTGGCTCAACGACATTCCCTATGGCGACCTGAAAGCCATGATCGACCCCAACACGGCTGATGTCACCGCGCGGGTGTTGGAAATGGTGGGACGGTTGGGAAGGCATGAGGAAGTTAGGGGAGATGGGGAAGAAATTCAAAATTCTCAATCTGCAATCTCTAATCTCCAATCTCTAACTCCTTCCCCTATCTCCTCGTCTTCCCCCACTCCCTATCTTTCTCTCGCCTCAATTGATCGCGCCCTTGCCTACCTTCGCAATGAGCAAGAACCGGAAGGTTGCTGGTTTGGGCGTTGGGGTGTGAATTACATCTATGGCACGAGTGGCGTGTTATCAGCGCTTTCGCTGATTGCACCTGACACGCATCGTCGAGAAATTGAGCGCGGCGCAGCTTGGTTAGTGACTTGCCAAAACCGGGATGGAGGCTGGGGTGAAACCTGCTTCAGCTACAACAACCGCACTTACATGGGGCAGGGAGATAGCACTGCTTCCCAAACAGCCTGGGCAATTACAGGCTTACTAGCTGCTGGAGATGCACTGGGTAAATACGAAATGGAGGCAATTCAGCGGGGAGTGCAGTATCTCCTAGAAACTCAACGCCCGGATGGCTCCTGGGATGAAGACTACTTCACTGGAACAGGCTTCCCCTGCCACTTTTATCTGAAGTATCACCTCTACTTGCAGCACTTTCCTCTAACCGCGATCGGGCGTTATCGATCGCTCTTCAAAGCGTCCTGAAAAAGCTGCTTGACGTGCTCCCAGGCAGCGGTGGCGGCTTCGGGATTGTAATCTGCCCGTTGATCACAGAAGAAGCCATGACTCGCATCGTAACGAAACACTTTGTGAGAAATGGCGTATTTTTTCAACTCCGCCTCAACCTGGTCAGCTTGTTCGTTGGGGATCAATGGGTCGCGGGTGCCAAAGAACGCGTAGAGGGTGCCTTTAATTTGAGCGGTGCGGGTGATAGTGGGTTCGCCGCCGCCAGGCAGCATGGTTGCAATTCCGCCTCCATAAAAAGATGCGGTGGCTCTTACGTCTGGTAGGGTTGCTGCCAGGTAAACGACGTGTCCGCCAAAACAGAAGCCGATGGTGCCAAAGCGATCGCGCCTTACATTCGGTTTCGCTTTCAAATAATCGATCGCCGCTTGTATATCACTCAGTAATTCCTCGGCTGTGGTCATGTCTTTATACTTTCGCCCCAAAGCGGTTTCTTCCTGGGTATAGCCCACCTCAAAACCGGGAGCGGTACGCTGGAAGATGGCAGGCGCGATCGCCACATATCCTTCTCGCGCAATGCGCTCCGTCACTTCTCGGATGTGGGAATTTACCCCAAAAATTTCCTGAATCACAATCACGCCAGGAAATGCTCCTGTTTCTGTTGGCTCAGCTAAGTAAGCATCAATCTGCAAACTGCCGTTTGGCACCTGCACCCAATGGGCTTGAATGTTCACCATGACTTGTCCCAAAACGCCACTGCTAAGATTCCAAGATTTCCCGGAGACTGTCAATGCCCAGTCAACTCAGGTTCAGTAATATTCGTGAGAATCAGTGTTTTCACGCGCACATAGAGCCTGACGATCGCGAGATTGTGAAGTAAGCTTGAGAAAACTGTGACGCTTCCCTGGTCAACAACGCATAATTGCAGGTAGCACGGGTAATCAATTGAGTCCATCAATTGAGAATGAGACGCTAACGCTTGGGGTAGCCGGAGATTGGATGATGGTTCAATTCACGATTCAGCCAGACAGTGACATTCCAGCATCAACACAGCTTTATAACCAGATCCTTTTCGCGATCGCATCTCGTCAGTTTCCTCCAGGGCACCGCCTACCCAGCACTCGCCAATTGGCAATGCAAACCGGCTTGCACCGCAATACCATTAGCAAAGTTTATCGCCAGCTTGAAGAAGCCGGTGTGGTAGATGCTCAGGCAGGATCGGGAATTTATGTGCGGGATCAGACTCAGGAGGGCAATTCTAAGGCGCGATCACCCATTCTCGATCAGCATCCAGAAGCTTACAAGCTGGTGCAAGGGAGCTTGGATGAGTTATTGCGGCGTGGATGTTCGCTCAGTCAGGCGCGGGAATTGTTTTTGGCAGAAATCGATTGGCGGTTGCGCTGTAGTGCTCAGGTGCTAGTCACCGTACCAACACACGATATCGGCAATGGCGAGGTATTAATGCGAGAGCTGAAACACGCTCTCAATATTCCTGTACAGCTCGTTCCTTTAGAAGAACTTAACCAGGTGTTGGATCAAACTCGCTCTGGAACAGTTGTGACCAGTCGTTATTTTATTGCTCAAGCTGAGGAAATTGCCGCACCCAAATCGGTTCGTGTGATTCCGGTTGATATTTATGATTTTGATGAAGAAATTAAGCTGATTAAAAAGTTGCCTAAGGAAACCTGTTTAGGCATCGTCAGCCTTAGCTCTGGCACATTAGGGGTTGCCGAAGTGATTATCCATAGCCTACGGGGTGATGATCTGTTAGTGATGACGGCGCAACTGGGTGATTCTTACAAAATGAGCGCGATCGCCCGCAGTGCCCAAACCATCATCAGCGATCAAGCAAGTTGTGCTGCCGTTAAAGCAGCGATCGCGAACGTCCGAGAAGAACTAATTCGCCCACCCCAACTGATTTGCTGCGAAAATTTCATCGTTTCAAAATCCATTAACTTGTTGAAGCGCGAATTAGGACTGGAATAACAAAAAAGTGGCATGGAGCTGAACTTTCCATGCCACTATCTCTGCCTGGAAGAAGAGCAGAGTCAAAGGGATAAATTAAATACTACCCGCCTTGCTGCTTCTCCCATTGACCTGACGTGCAATCTTGCACTACAAAGCGAGTTCTCTAGACTCGGCTTCAAGTAGGCTAACCAGGCTTTGATCTCCTCGTTCTCTTGCCGCTTGTAATCGACGTTCTAAATTGCGTCGAAGATTGTCTCGATGAACTCTAGACACTTCTCGGACAACTGCGGCTGTGGTGCTAGGAGTCACCGACTTTTGCGGTTCTGCTGTCAGTTGAGTGCTTCCATCAACCAGATTTTTGGTATACTTCACGCCGCGATAGGTCAACACTTGGGTTGAGCGCAAGGCGGGAATTGACAACGCAGCCGCAACCTGATCCGTTGTGTATCGATTTCCACGGTAGGTCAAAGGATAACAGCTCTCTTGTAATGCTCGGCAACGCTGTTGAACATCTCGATTGTGAGTGAGAATATCTGTCTCACGAACTTCTAGAGAGGAGTGATTGTATTCGTAACTGGCACCGCGATAAGTGAGTCTCATATATTCGCCTCGTGAACAAAAGGGTTCTTGGGTTTGTTAGAGGCGCGTTCCTTCGGGTCAGTCCCTACTTCCGTCTTATTTGCGATCGCAAAAGTAATTTGCATCACAAACAAGATGAACGATTTCTAATCTTTCTGTAGCATATCTTACCGTTTTAGAGGAAGTGTCTTTCTTAAGGAAGATTCATCAAAGAATCATGACAAGACTGTCTGTTAAAAGCGCATCGAGGCACAGCAAAGGGCACTTCTGGCATCGTTTCTATCCTGCTTTCAGCACCTGAGAGAGATTGAGAATCGTGACAATGTCTACCAGCCCCCTAGTAGACGACTGCTGATTGAAACGTTACGTTGTAGGCAGTTCTCAGCCATACTCAAATGCGAACTGGCTGATTTGTCGTTCTCCTCTCGTTGTTAAGTTACATTTATAAAGCTGTGAAGGTCATCATCTTCGACTTTGATGGAACGATCGCCGATTCGTTTGAAGCCGTCCTGAAAATTTCCAATCGATTAGCGGCAGAGTTTGGTTATCCAAAAGCACAACCAGAAGATATTAGCCGCTTAAAGAACCTGAGTTCGCGGGAAGTCGTTCGGCAATCAAAGGTTTCTCCGTTTAAACTGCCATTTCTGTTGCGGCGGTTGCGTTGTGAACTTAACCGCGAAATTCACCGCCTCAAACCCATTCCAGGAATGAAATCCGCCCTTTTAATGTTGAAGCAACAGGGCAACCAGCTTGGTATTGTCACCTCCAACTCTTGCGAGAACGTAGCTGCTTTTCTAGAAGCTCAGGAGTTAAGTGATGTATTTGACTTTATTGGCTCTGGGTTAGCGCTGTTTGGTAAGGGGCGTGTGATTCAACGAATTCTTAAACAACACAATCTCAATCCGGCGGATGTCATTTATGTTGGTGATGAAACCCGCGATATTGAAGCAGCACGGAAAATTGGCATTCAGGTGATTGCTGTCAGTTGGGGCTTTAACTCCAGTCAAGCCCTCGCAGCCGAAAAACCAGATTTTCTAATTCATCAACCAGAAGAATTGCTGGAAGTTGTTGCTTGAGTGGAATGCTAGAGTACTGGAATTAAAATTCTGTTCGTCACCCTCTGCTGAATGAACGACTCTTTGCTTTGTGTTGATCGTTTGCGAGTTGCCTATCCCGATCGCAGTGCCATCTTCAGCCCAGAAACACCCCTCAGTTGGGCAGTAGATGATGTGTCGTTTATGTTGCAACCGGGCGATCGCATGGGCTTGGTGGGGGAGTCGGGCTGCGGCAAATCTACGCTGGGACGCGCCATAATGCGGTTGTTGCCAGATGGGAGTCAAACCGAAGGTGCGATCGCCTTTGCAGGCAAATCGGTGTTAGAGCTTTCCCCAAGAGAACTGCAACACTTTCGAGGGGAAGAAGTAGCTCTGGTGTTTCAAGACCCCATGACCCGCCTTGATCCCTTAATGACCATTGGGCAACACTGCATTGAAACCCTCCAATCGCACCACTCCCGCCTCTCCCAACGGCAGGCAAAAGCTCAAGCGATCGCAACCCTGGAAGCAGTCAACATTCCGGCAAAACGCTGGTCCCAGTATCCCCATGAATTTAGTGGCGGGATGCGGCAACGAGTGGCGATCGCGCTTGCATTACTCCTCAATCCCAAATTGATCATTGCTGACGAACCCACCACTAGTCTGGATGTCACCGTTTCTGCCCAAATTTTACAAGAACTCACTCGCCTCTGCACCGAACGCCAGATGGCGCTGTTGCTAATCTCTCACGATTTAGCTCTAGTTGGGGAATATTGCGATCGCATCGCCGTAATGTACAACGGCAAATTTGTTGAAACAGGCTCTACGCAGACAGTTTTACAACATCCCCAACATCCCTACACGCGATCGCTACTGCAAGCGGCACTGCATATTCAGCCAGGGGGGAGGCAGGAGGTAGAAGGGGAGGAAGATGAGGGAAATGGGGGAGAAATTCAAAACTCTCCAACGCCTCAATCTCCAATCTCCAATCCTCAATCTGCAATTCCAAACCCTCCCTCCCCATCTTCCCCATCTCCCCCACCCCAGTTCCCCACCCCTATCCTCTTCCTCCGCGATCTCTCTAAGCACTACGTTCTCGAAACCAACCCGATCGCACGGCTGTTCTCAGGCGCTGACGAAACGATTCGGGCAGTAGATAACATCAGACTGGAAGTGTACCCAGGAGAAACGTTGGGATTGGTGGGAGAATCAGGCTGTGGTAAAAGCACGTTGTCACGCACGATTCTGCAACTGATTCGCCCTACGTCTGGATTGGTGCAGTTTCAAGGGCAAGACCTGACGCAACTCTCACGGCAGCAAATGCAGCAGCAGCGACGACAGATGCAAATGGTGTTTCAAGATCCTCGCGCCTGCCTCAACCCGATGATGACAGTGGGACAAAGTATTGCTGACCCGCTCCTGATTCACCAATTAGCCACGCTGGAAATAGCGAAAGAGCAAGTTTTGCAGATGCTAGAACGGGTGAAGCTAGTTCCTGCTGAGGAATTTTACCAGCGTTATCCTTCTGAACTATCGGGAGGGCAACAGCAGCGAGTCGCGATCGCCCGTGCTTTGATTACCCATCCGCAACTGGTGATTTGCGATGAGCCTGTGAGTATGCTGGATGCCACAGTTCAGGCGCAAGTGCTGGATTTGATGCGAGAGCTGAAGGCAGAATTTAACCTCACCTATCTGTTTATTACCCATGATTTGTGGGTAGCACGCTCATTTTGCGATCGCATTGCAGTGATGCGATCCGGGCAAATTGTGGAACTGGGAACCACCGAAGCAGTGTTTGCTCAGCCCCAGCACCCCTACACCCAAACGCTCCTCCAGGCAGCACCCCTACTTACTATGTATTCCATACCAAAAGAAAAATGAACTACCCCGCCACAAGCGGACGGGGTATCAGAATCAAAAAAGAGCAAGCT
>JACYLN010000016.1 GCA_015272515.1 Leptolyngbyaceae cyanobacterium C42_A2020_001
CTCTGCATTTTACGCCGCAGAGCGGCGGGGAATTGACCCCCAGAGATTAAAGATTGGAGATTGAGATAGATCAAACGTCTGAAGTCAGTTATGGGTGGGTCTAGCCTTTGACGGCACCCGCCGTTAACCCTTGCACAATCTTGCGCTGGAACAGCAGCACCAGGATGACGAGGGGGAGTGTCCCTAGAACGGTTGCCGCCGCGATCGAACCATAGGGAATTTCAAACACAGACGCTCCACCGAGTTGAGATGCAGCAACTGGGATTGTTTTCATATCTTCACGGGTGATGAAGGTGAGCGCAAAAATGAACTCGTTCCAGGCAGAAATGAACGCCAAAATTCCCGTGGTGACGATCGCCGGAACGGTCATAGGCAATAAGATCTTCAACAGCATTTGCCCGGTATTGTAGCCATCTACCCGCGCAGAATCTTCCAAATCTTTGGGCAACTGTTGAAAGAAACTCCGCAACACCAAAATGGTGAGAGGTAGGTTAATCGCCGTATAGGGAATGATCAGCGCTAAGTAATTGTTGCCCAAGTGCAGCGCCTGCACGACTTCAATCAACCCCAAGAACAGCAGAATCCCCGGAAACAGCGTCACAATCATCACGCCTGCCAGAATTATCTTATTGCCAGCAGGTTTCAAGCGAGCCAACGCATAGGCAGCCGGAGTTCCCAACGCTAAGCACACCACAGTAGAAGTAATAGAAACAAACGCACTATTGAAGATATACCGAAAAAATGGACGACGGGTAAACAACTCAATGTAATGCTGTAACGTGAACCGAGTCGGAAAATAAACATTCGGTACCGCAGAAATGTCCTCATTCACTTTGAATGAAGTTAAGACTTGCCAAAGCACAGGAGCCAGACTAATGATCAGTACGCCAATTACAGCCAGCGTCAACAAAACTTTTCTGACCCAAGACAGGTCGGTTTGGCGTTTGGGCGGAGAGGTTCTGGTAAGAGCTGGATCGTGAGTGAGGGTAGTCATGGTGGAAGAGGGGATAGGTAGATAAGTGGGTGGGTAGGTGGCTACAACAAACTACTAAGCTTGAGCAGTGCGCCTGCGGGAGTGAGTTAGCAGAAAACTGGCGATCGCAACTGCCAACACGAGTAACAGGAACGTGACAACAACCAGGGCTGCACCGTAGCCAAAGTCTAGATAGCGCATGACGGTGGCATAGATATAGAGGGAAACAACTTCTGTCGCCCCACCGGGTCCACCACCAGTCATCACAGCGATCAGGTCAAAGATGCCGAACGCCTGGGCGAACCGAAACAACACGGCAATCAAAATTTGCGGCATCAGTAATGGAATAGTGATTCGCCAAAAACTTTGCCAGGCATTTGCTCCATCCAATGAATGCGCCTCGTACAAGTCGTCTGGGATGGACTGCAATCCGGCTAATAATAAGATGCTGATGAAGGGCGTAGTTTTCCACACATCCGCAATAATCACAGCAATCAATGCCAGGGTGGGATTGCCTAACCAGTTGATGCCTGTATCAATCAGTCCCACTCGTTGCAAAATGTCATTGACAACCCCAAACTGATCGTTAAAAATCCACGCCCATGCCAGCCCAATCAGCGCAGTTGGCAGTGCCCAGGGAATCAGGGCAGAAGTACGAACCAGCGATCGCCCAAAGAATTTTTGGTGCAACACTAGCGCGATCGCCATGCCGAGCATCAATTCCAGAACAACGGAAGCCGTGGTGAACATAATTGTTGTCCAGAAGCTTTGCCAGAAGCGCCCGTCCCCTGCCATCCGCACATAGTTATCAACGCCAATGAATACGGGCTGTAACTGAGTTCCCAGGCTTTTGTTAAACACACTCAGCCAGAATGCTCGTAGGATGGGATAGGCGAAGACTAACACCAGCAGCAGCAATGCTGGAAAGAGCAGAAACCAGGCAGTGCGTTGTTCTCTGGCGCGAATTGGATCAAGTTGTGTCATAGTTTTATCCCTTCACCCCTAAGAGTCGTCGAGTTTCCCCGGATGCCCGCTGCATCGCCTCTTCTGGCGACATCCGATCCGTCAATGCGGCACTTAAATAGCGCTGTAAGATATCGGATGCCTGAGCGTATTGAGCGATGGGTGGACGCAACACCGCATTGTTGACCACTTCTTGCATCTGCGGGAAGTGGTTATAGCGAGATACCATTTCTGGGTCGTTAAAAAACTGCCAAATACTGGGTGTGTAGCCTTCTTTCAAAACAAAATCTCGCAGTGGGTCAACACTGGTGAAGAATTGCACCGCTTTCCAGGCTTCTTTGGGATGGGCTGTGGTTTTAGAAATACCTAACCCCCAGCCTCCCAAACACGCACCTGATTCTTTCCCCGCAGCGTGAACCATCGGCTGAATTCCGACTTTGCCACGCAATTTGGATTCTTCCGCATTTGCCAATGTCCAAACATAGGGCCAGCTTCGTAAAAATGCTGCTTGCCCGCTTTGGAAGAATCGGCGAGTATCTTCTTCCTGGTATGTGGTGACTCCAGGAGGCGAAATGCCTTCGTTGATGGTGCTGCGGAGAAAGTTAATGGCTTGAATGGCTTCAGGGCGATCCAGTCCGATCGCGTCTGTTTTTGGATCAATCCAAAAACCACCATAACCTTTCAGCACTTCCACAAACATGGCGACGGCTCCTTCATATTGCCGCCCCTGCCAAACATAACCCCAGGGCACCTTATCCTGCTCTTGTAAGATCTTGGAGATTTTCATCAGGTCATCAAAGGTTTCTGGTGGCTGCAATCCTGCTGCTTCTAACAAATCTTTGCGGTAGTACAGTAACCCTACGTCAGAGCGCATCGGTAGCCGATATAAGCGCCCTTCGTAACGTCCGCCTTCCACATCTACTGGGGAAAATCTCGCGAGTTCGTCGGGTTTGACGCGATCGCTTAAATCCATCAACCAACCTGCGGCAGCAAATTTGGGAGTCCACACAATGTCCATATTGATTAGGTCATAGGGTGAATCGCCCAGCAAGAAGGCTGAGGTGTAAAGATCTTCTACCAGGTTGGTAGCATTGGGTCCTTCGACTAATTCAATGCGGATATGGGGATTTTGACGTTCAAATGCTTGAACAATCCCAGTTAGGGGGGGTGCGTCGGGCGCTGGAACCAGTACCCGCAGTACAACGGGAGCAGATTGTGCCATCACAACCCAGCTCACCAAAACAATGCTCAAGAAACACCCAATAAAAAGACTAATCTTACGGAGCGATCGCCCTTTGAATTGGGCAGATTTAAAGCGTCGCAAAAAGCCAAAGTATGACATTGCAAATACAGCTAAAACACGGTTTTAAGATGAGTGCTCAAACTATCCGCAGCTCACCACTTTCAAATTGTTTGAGTTCTCTTTAAAGTTCTGAAATACAAAGTTTTGAAATACAGATCCACTTAGGGAACTTATTAGAAAATGATGCGCTTAGGTTTTATGACAGTAGATTTTTCCAAGAATTGAGAACAACTGTCTGAAGAAGTAGTCAATACGCAACAATTAGCTAACAAAAAATGTCCTAAGATAGTTGAAATTATGGCTAAAATAGTCATAATCAAGAGTGTTTACATTTGTTCAAATAAACGACTGGAATTAGTAAAGAAATACTTTCTATGACGAATCCTTCTCCACGCGGTCGCACGCCTCAAAAGCCTCCTGGCATGGATGACGAAACTTTCGCTCGGTTAAAGGCAGAAGCGATCGCTCCTTACCGAGGTTTGCGAAGATTTCTTTACGTTGCTTTTGCAGCTTCTGGCGCGATCGGTGGGTTTGTATTTTTAGCGCAATTGCTAGCAGGGCAAAACGTTCAAGAAGCGCTGCCAAACTTTGCCTTGCAAGTGGGCGTAGTTGCCCTGATGGTTTGGCTGATTCGCCTGGAAAATAAAGCAGAACGCAAGCAATAGGTGTTGCGTTGCCCAAACTGCAAAGACATTCCATCTGCCTAAATTACTTGACGGATTTTTGCCGCAGTGGAATTTGAATCACAAACTCCGTTCCTTTTCCAGGTGTTGAAAAGCACTCCAATTTGCCCCTATGCTTTTCAGTAATGATTTGGTAGCTGATGGACATTCCCATGCCTGTGCCTTTGCCTAACGGTTTTGTAGTGAAGAACGGATCAAAGATACGCTGTTGAACCGTTGGAGGAATGCCAACCCCGTTATCCGCGATCGCAACCTCAACCCATTGAGTCTCGATTAGGGATGTGCGAATTGTGATGCGACTGGGAGTATCTTTGAGTTCCTCATAAGTGCGCTCGGTATGCCTTTCTTCCAATACATCGATCGCGTTCACCAAAATATTCATAAACACTTGATTCAGTTGTCCGGCGTAGCATTCCACCAATGGCAGAGGTGCATAGTCTTTTACAACTTCAATTTCGGGTCGGTCAGGTTTGCCTTTCAGTCGATGCTGCAAAATCAGCAATGTACTGTCGATGCCTTCGTGAATATCCACCGTTTTAAATTCAGCCTCGTCCATGCGAGAGAAGTTTCGCAGAGATAAGACAATTTGACGAATGCGATCGGTTCCCAATTGCATCGAAGCCAACATTTTAGGGAGATCTTGCTGCAAAAACTCCAGATCCATCTCCTCAACCGCTATTTGAATATCAGGATCTGGATTTGGATTGTGTTGCCGATAAAGCTGCACGATCGCTAACAAAGCTTGAGTGTATTCCTGGAGATGGGTAAGGTTCCCATGAATGAAGTTAACAGGATTGTTAATTTCGTGAGCGACTCCAGCAACTAACTGTCCCAAACTTGACATTTTTTCGCTTTGTACCACTTGAGACTGAGTCTGTTGCAACTCCACTAACGTATTTTTGAGTTCAGCCGTGCGTTCTTCCACCCGGTCTTCCAATTCTGTTTTGCTGTTTTCTAAAGCTTTGAACAACTCACTTAACCGTCCTGCCATGTGGTTGAAGGAATTGGACAGGGTATCAAGCTCTCGAATGTTACTGGTTGCTACGGTTTGGTCAAGATCACCCACTGCCATTGCCTTACTTGCCTGATTAAGCCGCAGGATTGGACGGGTAATCCAGCGGGAGGTGAATACCCCAATCACAGAGGCAACCACCAGTGCACCAAAACAAAGTGCGATCGTAGTGCGCTTGTTAGCATTGATTTGTGCCATGAATGTCTGCTCTGGCACACTTGTTACCACCAGCCAATCCAAGCCATATTGGTCACGCCAGGGAACCACATTCACAAAATACCGTGCTTTACCGATCTCAAGCTGAAAAGCTGTATCCTGCTTGATGGACTGAAACCCGTTTGAAGTTTGAATGTGTTTGGCAATGTTTTGAATAACCGGATTTGGGCTATCGAGCGCCCGCAACCGCTGAATCTCTTTGTTTTTTAAAGTAAAGGGCTTTTCTGTCCCAGAGTTGGCAATCAAAGTGCCGTCTCGCTCTACAAGAAACACTTGTCCCGCTCGGCTGATCTTTAAATTACGTAAGAAATCACTTAATTTGAGTAGGTGAATATCTGCATCTATAACTCCCAGCAGGCGATTGCGTGCGTCATAAATAGGGCGACCAGCGGAGGCTGTTAAGTAGGGTCCATAGGGAGAATTCCACACATAAATTTGTGCCCAGGTTGGCTTTTGTGCCTTGAGAGGAGCCGTATACCAGCTTTCTGCGAAGTGATTATAGTTATACGTGTTGAGTACCCCGATGCGATCGCCTCGACGATTGGTTTTATGGGTACGCGCACTATTTGGCACTAAAGACTTCCAATCGTCAATCGTAATAGTTTTGCCATCGTAGCGAATGGCTCCAATGCCTTCCCCTGTTGCTAATCCAAAGCCAACAAACATCAAGTCATACGCCTGCATCTGATCCCAAAAATATTTGCCTGCTGTTTCCTGGTCGCGTACATTTAATCTCTGCGGGTCAATTCCCCGCCGCTCTGCGGCGTAAAATGCAGAGATGAGCGAGTACATCGACAAAAGCCATAACGTTACCGTTTTGTTATATCACTTGGTGTTTCCAGCAAAGTATCGACGGGCTGTGTGAGATGAGCAGGTCGATGAAGTTTTGCGAGAAATCTGCTTGGAGATTGAGAAGCGCTACGAGATCAAGTTTGTCGAAATCGGCGTAGACAAAGACCATGTGCATTTTCTAGTACAGTCGGTGCCCACCTACAGCGTGACGAAGTTAGTGACGATGATCAAGAGCTTAACGGCGAGAGAGGTGTTTAAGCGCTGTGCTCAAGTGAAACAGAAGCTGTGGGGTGGAGAGTTTTGGAGCGATGGTTATTTTGCCAGCACTGTTGGCAAACACGGAGACGAAGGCATGATTGCGAAGTACGTCAAGAATCAGGGTAATGAATATCTCAAGTTACACAGAGATGAGCAGCTTGCTCTTTTTTGATTCTGATACCCCGTCCGCTTGCGGCGGGGTAGTTCATTAT
>JACYLN010000142.1 GCA_015272515.1 Leptolyngbyaceae cyanobacterium C42_A2020_001
TGCTCTTTTTTGATTCTGATACCCCGTCCGCTTGCGGCGGGGTAGTTCATTGCCAACACCAACCGTTTTTATTGAACCAGGAACCGCAAAAGTGACTTTCTCTAACCGGATTGCGAATGAACTCGCAGGAGGCGATTTACCCAAAAACAAATCGTTGGATGAGTATGCGGATGCTTATTACTGCACCGATGCCAATGGCGATCGCATTCCCACAGAGCAAATGCCTGCGGTTCTGATTGCTCAGGGAGAACGGTTAGAGAATTATGAGATGAACTGGTACACACCTGGCGGTATTCGTTCAACCCTGTGTTGGGGAGAAATACTGCCAGCCATGTACGGTCATCCTGCGATCGGGATTGGCATGTTTCAGGATGTGACTCGACTGAAGCAAATTGAGGAGAACCTGCGGCAAACGGAAGAACGCTTGCAGCTTGCCCTCTCATCGGCTCAAATGTTTGCCTGGGATACCGATTTGAGAACCCTGGAAGTGGTGTGCTCTCCCAATGCAGTAGAGATTTGGGGGTTTCACAGGGGTCCATCAGAAGCCTTCCACGCCTTAATGCATCCAGATGATATTCAAGCAGTTTTGCAGGCTGTTGAGCAGGCAATTGCGGAAGACTCTTCCTTCTCTTACGAATATCGGGTGATGAGTCCAGACGGTGTGACTCGTTGGCTAAAGAGCCAGGGACGGGTCTATCGCAATGAAACTGGACAACCAGTTCGGATCATTGGGGTCTCAGCCAATATCACTGCCCAGGTACAAGCTCGGCGGCAGGCAGAAGCATTACTCGCAGAACTTCAACAAAAAGAAAAGCAACAACAGTTTTTGATCGAACTGAATGATGCCATCCGTGTCATTCAGGATTCAGAAGATATTATGTGGCATGTGGTTAGCGCCACTGGACAGCAGTTCAATGTCACACGCTGCACCTATGCTGAAATTGATGCCACAGAGGAGTATGTGATTGTCGATCGCGATTACTGCAATGGTGTGATCAGTGTGGCGGGTAGCCATCAGATGAATGCCTTTGGCCCCGCATTGATTTCAGAGTTAAAACAAGGCAAAACCGTTGTGGTTAACGATGTGGATTGCGATCCTCGTACGGCTGGATTGGGAGCGGCTACTTTTACCGCGATTCAAACAAAATCGCTTCTCTGTGTTCCTCTGGTGAAAGAAGGACGATTTGTTGCATTATTTGTGCTGCATCATATTGCTCCTCGTCAGTGGACAGAGGACGATGTGGAATTGATGGAGCGAATCGCCACAAAAACCTGGTTAGCGGTGGAGCGATCGCGCGCAGAGGCAGACTTACGGGAGAGCGAAGCTCATCTGCAACTTGCCCTCAAGGTTGGGCGTATGGGCACCTGGGACTGGAATGTGCAGATGGACACCGTCACTTGGTCTGATGGGCAATTTTCCATCATGGGGCTACAAGCCAGCGAATACCCCCCTAGCTATGAACTCTGGTCCAAGAGTGTTCATCCAGATGATTTAGCGGCAACAGAAGCAACGATTCAACGAGCGATGCGGTCGCGAACAGAGTTTCACCATGAATATCGCACCCTCTGGCCGGATGGCTCTCTGCATTGGACAGAAGCGAGAGGCAAATTTACTTATAATGCAGCCCAACAGCCGACCCGTATGATTGGCGTACTCATTGACATTACAGAGCGCAAGCAAGCAGATCAGGAGCGAGAACAATTCTTAGAGCGAGAACGCATTGCGCGATCGCAAGCAGAAATCGCACAGCAACAATTGGCAACCATTGTTGACACCTCCCCAATTGGACTGGCGTTATTAGATGCTGAGCAGCGATTTATTACGCTTAACGAAGCACTGGCTGAAATTAATGGACTACCCCGTGAACATCACCTGGGTAAATCGGTGACCGAGCTATTTGGTGAGATTGATCCTGAAATCGTTGAAGTGATTCGCCAAATTTACATCACAGGCAATCCTGTTATCTCGCCGAACCTTGCAATCAATGCACCCGGACATGACGATCGCCGTCCTGGCTATTACAACGTTTATTACCTACCCACTGTTGACTCGAATCATCAGGTAGAAAGACTTTTAGCCTATGTTGTTGATGTCACAGAGCGGGTCAAATTAGAGAAAGCTCAACAATTCCTTTCAGAAGCCAGTGCCGTCCTGGCATCCTCTCTGGACTATCAAACCACGCTAGAATAGGTCGCCCAGCTAACCGTACCAAAATTAGCTGATTGGTGTACAGTTCACATCGTTAAGGAAGATGGTCGCATTGACCAGATCGCGATCGCTCACGTCGATCCTGCCAAACTGGAATGGGCTTATCAGCTTCGAGAAAAATACCCGTTAGACACAAATGCTGCCCACGGAGCCGCATTCACTTTACGAACCGGCCAACCTGATTTCGTCCCCGATATTCCTGATGAACTTCTGGTACAGGCAGCCTGTGACCCCGAACATTTGGAGGTTCTGCGGCAGGTTGGTTTTAGTTCTTTTATGTGTGTACCGTTGCGAACTCAAGCCCGAATTATCGGAGTCATTTCCTTTATCTTTGCCGAGTCTGGGCGACGATATACAGCGGCAGACTTGCAATTAGCGGAAGAATTAGCTCATCGCGCGTCTCTCGCGATCGAGAATGCTCAACTATATCAAGTCGCTCAACAGGATCGCGCGAAGGCAGAAGCTGCGAATCGGATCAAAGATGAGTTTTTAGCCGTTCTCTCTCATGAACTGCGATCGCCCCTCAACCCAATTCTCGGTTGGACAAAGCTGCTGCGGAATAAGCAACTCGATTCAACCAAAACTGAGCAGGCTTTAGAAACTATTGAACGGAACGCCAAGTTACAAGCACAACTGATTGAAGACTTATTGGATGTTTCCCGAATTTTGCAGGGAAAAATGACTTTAAACATTGCACCTGTAGATATGGCTGCCACAATCAACGCTGCCTTAGAAACAGTACACCTGGCAGCCGAAGCAAAACACATCCAAGTTCAAACCGTACTAAATCCTATTTCTGGAAGTGTTTTGGGTGATGCAAATCGCCTCCAACAAGTGATTTGGAATTTGCTTTCAAATGCCGTAAAGTTCACCCCTGAGGGAGGACAGGTAGAGGTTCACCTCGAACAAGTTGAGCATGAGGAATCAGAGGAGTGGAGGAGTAGGGGTGTCGAGGAAAGTACCTCCTCTTGTCCACTCCCTTACCCCTCTACCCCTTTACTCCTGCGCTCTTATGCTCAAATTACCGTGACTGATACAGGTAAAGGCATCACTCCAGAGTTTTTACCCCATGTGTTTGATTACTTCCGTCAAGAGGATGGGACAACAACCCGACGATTTGGTGGGTTAGGATTAGGGCTGGCGATCGTTCGCCAACTCACCGAACTCCACGGAGGAACCGTTTGGGCGGAGAGTTCAGGACCCGGTTTAGGAGCAACCTTTACAATTCGGCTCCCCTTAAACAGGGTGCATCAAAAGCGCTCTTCCCAAACTAAACCGTTCGGGAAAGAACCAGACTTGACAGGGATTCAAATTTTAGTTGTAGACGACGAATCAGACATGCAGGAATTAGCGTCCTTCATCCTGACTAACGCGGGTGCCCAAGTCATAACTGCCGACTCAGCCATTCAAGCGTTGGATCTTCTGAATCAATCTTTGCCTGATCTGCTGCTGTGTGATGTTGGAATGCCGGATATGGATGGCTATTCCCTAATTCGTCAAATTAGAAAATGGGCACCGGAACAGGGTGGAAATATTCCAGCGATCGCACTCACAGCTTATGCAGGAGAAATTAACCAGCAACAAGCCTTAGCGGCTGGATTTCAAATGCATATCTCGAAGCCTGTAGAGCCAGAAAAATTAGTACAGGCTGTTGTTCACCTGCTTGATCGAGACTTGGAAAGTTGAGATTGCTACTTACAGAATTTTCATACGGTGCGAAACGATTTGGGAGTTCGTTACAAACAACAATGGCTCCCTCAATTCAGGCAATCTCAAGAAATTGAGTACTCTTGATTCTCATAATGGTTGATTGGCACTGTGCTAGACCAGTTACCCCTTTAAGTCTACTTCCCAATCATGGAAGTTTCCTCAATTGTTCTCAGTTTAGGGAGATTGAAGCCGACGATGCCAACCAGAACCATTGTCATAGCGCATAAGATATACAGGAAAGACAGACCAGCACTTGCGCGATCGCCCATCACTGCACCAACCACTTTCGACAATGGTGCTCCAGGTAGAAATAGGGGTTCAAACACGCGCTCGGCAAGCGGTCCGGCAATGAGAGTCGCGATCGCACTTGTCAGTTGCATGACGAAAGCATTGGCTGCAAAAATGCGTCCCTGAATCGCAGGTGCAATTTTTTCCATCCAGATCGCGGTTTCGGAACTATCCATGAGTGGAAAATTTAGGGAGGAGCAAAACTGTGCGGGTATCCATACCCCTGGACTTTGCCCAAAACCAAAAATAGTTTTACTGAACCCAGCACCCATG
This sequence comes from Leptolyngbyaceae cyanobacterium C42_A2020_001, assembly GCA_015272515.1. Taxonomy (GTDB): domain Bacteria; phylum Cyanobacteriota; class Cyanobacteriia; order Leptolyngbyales; family Leptolyngbyaceae; genus JSC-12. Next base: position 4,481 of record JACYLN010000142.1, read on the forward strand.
AAACTGCTCAGCAAACTCCGAATGCGTGATGGAAACCCACCCCACACGCTGAAGGCAATTGCACCCGTCACCCCACCGATTCCGGCTGCAATGGCAGTACTTGCCAAAACTTGGGCGCTGCCATTGGTGCGGGCGAGAATCATGGGATCATAAATGGCTTCGCCTAAATCATGGACAAACCAGAACACAGTCGTTAGCCCTAGCAGTAAACGTAAACTAGGCTGTTTCCAGACTTGAGCTAGACTAAACCGTAAATTTTGAATTGGTGCATTCAGTGCAACCAAGTTTTGCTGTTCAGGTTGGGGAATATGAACACTCAGCAAGGTGGCGATCGCCAACCCAAAGGTGAACCAATCAATCACCAGAATGCCAGATAAACCGATCCAGGGGAATAACACGCCTGCCAGAGCTGGAGCAAAAATGGTTGAGCCGTAGTGAACCGATGAATTCATACTATTGGCACGTAGATAGTCCTGGCTGGGAACCAATAAAGTCAGAGAAGTTTGGTAGGCTAAACCCTGAATTTGACTAGCTCCTCCCTGAATGGCTGCTGTGAGATAGAGATGCCAGATTTGAAGTTGATGGGTGAAGTAGAGCACCGCGATCGCACTGGTACACAGCATAGAGATCGCATTCGCAATCATCATCAGTGTTTTGCGGTTGTAGCGATCGACAATCAAACCTGCAATCAGCGTCAGCGGAATCCGGAGCAGACGCGAAAAGAAGGCGACGAGGGCTAAAGCGGTGGCAGAGCCGGTGACTTGCCATGCCCAAAGGATGAGGGCAAATTCGGTCATGTAGCTGCCAACGGTGGAGACAAATTGACCGGACCAGATAATGGTAAAGGTACGCACAGACCGTATCAGTCCTGATGATCTTTGTCCGCAACAATCGCAGGAATCTGAGCCACGATGTTGGTTTGCAGCACCTCTGGAAATTGCTTCCAGGGCAGATTGCCATCTTTGCTATCCACATAACGTTGACTCAGATGCAAGATTGCATCCGCGATCGCAGGAATAGTTGCCTCGCTGGTGGCAATCTTTGCAATTAAGTAGATTAATTTATGAGTTGAAGATAGTGCGATCGCACAGGGATGATCACACGTCCACAAACATCCTACTGCCTGAATGTCTACATCAGCGTGGGCTGTCTCTTCCTGCTGTAAGGTTTGAATCTGGTCAAATAAACGTTTTCCTTCAGCGGGGCGATCAGTATCATGCTCGTGATCGGCACGACAGGATTGACAAACAAAAAGAGTTGCTTTTGACATCGTTTCGCCTCAAAAAGAAACCAATTTCAGAATAAATTTTAACATTCAAAGCTACTTGCAAAAGTCATTGATATTGACTGATTAACTGTGATTCTCCTTAAGAAGATACCTGACTGCATCATCCAGAATCGCATTGGCTGAAAGAATATTTCCGAAGATCCAATAACCCGAATCAACAATGTAAACACGCTGATTTTTTACAGCTTTCAATGTTTGCCAAAGAGGACTATTTGCATAGATTTGAAAGTTTTTGTCAGCACCCGGATCTAGGGCTACAAAAATAGCATCTGCATCCAGCAAATCTACCCGTTCTAAACTAATCTGCACAAAGGTACCGTCCGACCCTCCTAATTCCCGCTGAATGGTAGGAATAGAGACATATTGTAGCTCTTCGATAACGCTTCCGGGAAATGATATATGGTTCATAAACTGTGTGAATTGTAGAGTGGTGTAGAACCGCATGATGGAAACTTTGGTGTCACCAAGCTTTTGCTCAAAAATGGATTTCAAGTTTTTAATCTCTGGGGGTCAATTCCCCGCCGCTCTGCGGCGTAAAATGCAGAGA
>JACYLN010000053.1 GCA_015272515.1 Leptolyngbyaceae cyanobacterium C42_A2020_001
TGAAACTTACCATGTCTCTCCCGTCCGCAACCCCTCCTTCATGCAACAACGCCCGCAAAAAGACAAAAAACTCACCCGCCGCCCATGGTTTACAAATTTATCCCAGTGATTGTCTTTGGCTCGCCCAAGTGGATGAACACATTCACGACATCATTACCGATTTGATTAGTTGAACCACATGCCAGAAACCACCACTGTTTTACAGCAGCTTTACCGCCTGATTCTCCATGAACATCAGCAGCTTTATAGTGTGTGGCAAAGCGCTGATCTTTTACAGTCGCAGTATGATCAGGCTCTTACGCTTGCTGTGGTAGAAGCGCATCTTCAGGGCAATTTAATTATCTCAGTGCGCCTCCTCCAACCGGGTACAAACCTGGCTAAAGCAGGCTGCATTGATTTTGATGCCCCGAAAGATGGTAGTGATGAACAGACCCTACGTGAGGTGCTGAGCCTGTCTCAGCGAGTGCAACAAGTCGCTACGAGTCAAGGATTCCCTACTTACCTGGAATTTAGTGGTCGTCGTGGGTTCCATCTCTGGTTATTTGCTGATATGCCGCTACCTGGTGCTACCTGGGTCAAGGCGTTGCAGAACCTTTGTTATTTAGCCGATTACAAGCCAAAGGAGATTTATCCTGCTACAGCAACAACGGCGATCGATGGTAAAGCATCGGGACGACCGATCAAATTGCCCTGCGGCAAGCACCAAAGCAGTGGTAAATGGAGTGGCTTCTTAGGTGAACCTGTGAACTGGTCTGAAGGATTTCCGGTAGTGCCCGATGATCAGGCTGGTTTGATGGCATCCTTTCAGCAAACTCCTGTGGCTCAACTGGCTCAACTGGCTGCACTTGAAGTGAGTCTTAGCGGTGCGATCAGCAAGAATGGGCATCAAAAGGGCAATGCTTTTCAGGAGCGATCGGGGTTTGCTGGGAGTTCAACCGTTCAGCATTCTACTGCTACAAAAGCGACGAACTTTTCAATGCTGGCTCCCGATGAGCATCCTGCTTGCATTCACTACCTGATGAACCAGGGTGCGCCAACCGATCAGGACTACAACTCAGTCAACTTAACTCTGGCACGTTATGTCATCACCAGGGGATGGGAGCGTAACCAGGCAGAACCCCTGGCAGAAGCAATGGCACGAGCGTCTGATCACCATCCAACCAGTAAAACGACGGTTGAATCCAGGCTCAGAAATTTCCACAGCACCTATGCTTCGGTTAAACGAAATCCGCAAGACTATCAGTGGAGTTGCAGCTACATTCGCAACAGCCGTGAGTTAGTCCGCTGTGGAGGTTGTACAGGCTATGCCTGCCCCTTCTGGCAATGGGAGAAGCCAGAGGATGACAACGAGGTTGCTAGACGAGTTGAACGAGATTTGCTGGCCTACATCTTGCATCACCCTGAAGCAGGGATGCAGGAAGCCTTAGGTGTGGATTTACCCGTTGAGGGCTTTATTGCCACGTTTATGCCCAAAGGCGATGATTCAAAGCCGTTTTATCTCCACCAAAGGCTCTGGGAATGCTTTGTAAGCCTGGAGATAGAAGGGAGAGAGTTAACGCCCAGTCTCGTTCTCTCACGGCTGGAGAAAATGGTGATGGAGCGCTCTCCCCTACCGACACCGATTCTGAATCAAATCGCTGCCTATTTGGATGAGCTTTTGAATCTGGCTCCCTGTGGTTGGGAGACGTTTACAGAACTCCTCATGAGAGTGCGAGATACCGGCTTGCGACTACTAGCAAAAGAGCAGGCTGCTACTGCATCGGAATTGTTGGATAGCCCCTTGCATCCCGTTACCGAAACGCTGGAAACACTAATTCACCACTCTCAACATCTTCAGCAACGGAATGCCTCAGAAGTCATGCCAATGGTGGCATATACCCAGGATCTGATCCGAGAATTGTTTGGGCAACCACAAACAGCGATCGCCACCCCAGCTCCCTGGCTAAATCGTTCTCTCAATGGTGGGTTACATCCCGGCAGGCTTTATGTCGTGGGTGCTCCTCCCGGTTCAGGAAAAACAACTTGGTGCGCCTGGTGCGCGGATGAAGCGGCAAAAGCTAAAATCCCCGTGCTGTATGTCTCTTTTGAGATGGGGAAGCAGCAACTCTGGGTGAATGCGTTATCGCGGATGGGTGGGCTGAACTCCGGCTTGATTGAAGCAAAGCACTGGATGAACGCGGACTATGCCCATACAGAATGGCTGAAGCAACAGACTGCTCTGGCAATTCGTGCGTATGATCAGCAGATTGCAGAATATCTGACGGTTTTAGAAGCAGGTCCAGAGGTTACAGTCGCGCATTTGAAAGGGACGATCGCTCAAATTCGCCGCATTGCAGAACTCGATAAAACAGCACCCGTGTTGGTGATTGTCGATTATTTGCAACTCATGTGTTGTGGGGATGAAAAGCTCGACTCTGGTGCCAATGAAGTGTTGCGGGTTTCGCGGGTGGCGACGGGTTTAAAGCAACTGGCGCGGGACACGGGTGCTGCTGTGGTAGCGATCAGTGACATCAATAAAGCAGCCTACCAGGAAGCGCTTCGGACTGGAACGTTAGATATGGGTGCGTTACGGGACTCGTTCAAGATTGCCCACGCCGCAGACTGCATCATGCTGCTCCAGACGGGTAAGGCACAGCGCGGCAATGACCAACCCAGGGACCAACTTGATCTATTGGAAGAGCGTTACGCCGGGGACTATCTCAGACTCCGGCAAATTCAAGACGTGCGCGCTCAGTATCCGCTCAATGAAAAAGCGAAGGCGACCTATGCGCGACTCAGCATTCTCAAAAATCGGGGTGGTGTCACAGCAGAGCCATTGTTTGTCTATGAGCGGGCTTACCACCGCTTCATTCCGGTTGATTTGGATTTAGGAGAGGACAATGACCGTGAAGATCTCTAGCCCCAATGTTGATAGTGTAGAAGCAAATGCCAGTCTCTCTATGGCTGCTGATCCACTGTATGAGGATTTAATGGATTGGGCAAAAGCTCGGAAACGGCAGTTTTTGCGGAATCGGGTTCAACAGAGTAGTGAGCCTATTAAGGCTGTAACTGCTGAATCAGAAACACCATCGGCGAGCGATGCCTGGATTGAAACCTGGTACACTCCACCGCCTCTACCCTCGCGGCTTGCCAAACAGAAAGCCATTGCTTCCTATGCTCTCCATCAAGAGATGGGAGGAAAAATAGAAACAGAGGAAATCAAGGAAACCAAACCTCTTATCTCCCCTAGTCCTACAGCCTCACCGCTTGCAAACCACGACAGTTTTGAGATTGGTCAACAAGTTGTTCTCCGTCCAGACTCTCAGCGTGTACCATCGGGTATTCCAATTGATGCTGTACTGGTCATTCAGGAGATGTATGTCAATGTTTATCGACAGCATCAAAATATTTGGTGTGTTTGGTGTAGTAGTGATGCTTTTTCTGGTTTGAAGTCGATCGATTCAGATTGCTTAATGCCGTTATCAGATCCAGTCCATACGGCTAATGTAGAGTGTGCATCTGAAATAGAATTAAAAGATCTAAATTTAGATAAAAAATCAGATTCTAATGTATCTCCTAATCCTGTAAGCTTCGAGTTTATCGAAGATGGGCAACGACTTACAGACTTACTCAAACCATTACAGAATTGTCAGGCGATCGCAGTTGACACAGAAACCACTGGACTTGATCCCTTAAAAGATCGAATTCGTTTAGTGCAAATTGCTGCGGCTAATCAGACCGTTATTATCATTGACCTGTTTAAAGTTGCCAAGGAATCGCTAGCTCCTCTCTGCGAATTGCTTCAAGGTACTCCGATCAAAGTCTTGCAGAATGCCAAATTTGACTTGAAATTCCTTCAGCAGGCAGGACTCCCCATTGCTGGCAAACTGTTCGACACGATGATAGCGGCGCAATTGCTGGATGCAGGGGTGCGCGCAGCTTCGCTGTTACCGCAAGGGTCGCACGGTTACAACCTGGCGGAACTAGTCAAGGTCTATCTAGGAGAAGAACTCTCTAAAGAACAGCAGCGAAGTGATTGGAGCAATCCCAGTCTTTCTTCTGAGCAATTAGAGTATGCAGCGCGAGACGCAGCGATCCTACTGCGGTTACGCGAGGTAATGAAGCCCAAGCTAACAGGTACTCGTTTGGTGGAAACTGCCAAGCTAGAGTTTGATTGTTTGGGAGCGATCGCCCAAATGGAACTCAATGGCATGCTGCTCGATCTCTCCCGATGGGATTCCCTGCGACAAGAACTGGAGCAAAGAAGAGATCAAATGGCAGGTGCATTACGACAACAGTTTCAACCAGCCTTGCTGAGTGCCCAACTTGATCTCTTGGGGAATGAGGTGTCTCTCAATTTGGACAGTCAGCCGCAAGTATTAGAGGTACTCCAGCAGATGGGTGTGCCAGTGGAGAACACCAGTAAACTTTCTCTGATTCCCCTGGCAGAGGAGCATCCGCCCGTCAGAGCATTGTTGGATTACCGCAAAGCAGCAAAATCAGTTCAGGCGTTTGCTAATAGCCTGCCCAAGCATGTTCACCCCATTACAGGGCGAATTCATCCAGACTATCAGCAGATGGGGGCTGCTACTGGGCGCATGTCTTGTCGTAACCCCAACCTGCAACAGATTCCCAGGGATAAAATCTTTCGCAGTTGCTTTATTCCGGCTCCAGGCTATCGCTTAGTTGTGGCAGACTACTCTCAGATTGAACTGCGGGTCGCAGCAGAACTCAGTGGCGATCGCCGCATGATTGAGGCATACCAGAATGATGAAGACCTGCATCGGCTAACCGCTGCCCTGATTGCTGATAAATCCTTGGATCAAGTTGAGAAATCAGAGCGGCAGGCAGCTAAAGCTGTTAACTTTGGGCTGATTTACGCGATGGGTACCAAAGGGTTAGCTGAATATGCTTATAACAACTATGGGGTGCAGATGAGCCTAAAGCAGGCAGAAACCTTTCGCAAGCGATATTTTGAGGCGTATCAGGGGATTGCCCGCTGGCATGGGGCAATGAAGCGCAGGTTGCCCAGGGAGATGCGGACAATGGGCGATCGCCTCAGATGCTGGCAGGATGAACCAAAGCTAACAGAGCTGCTAAACACTCCAGTTCAGGGCACTGCTGCCGATATTACCAAAGCTGCTTTAGCAAAACTTCCTACAGCCTTGAAAGAAACGGGAGCTAGATTAATCGGCACAGTGCATGATGAGATTTTGCTGGAAGCTCCAGAGGGTAAGGCAGAACAGGCTGCACAGATTCTTCAGCAAGTGATGGAGCAGGCTGGACGGCAGTATTTAAGAAAGGTGCCAGTGAAAGCCGATGTGGCGATCGCTCTTAACTGGGCCGAGAAGTAAAGAACATAGCATCAATTTACCTGTCCATAGCCGTCATTACATAAGTCATGGCTCAAATTTGTAGAGGTAGGCTATAGTCGGAAAAATGTGCTGCTCAGAGAAAATGGAAATTAACATTAAGACATTAACTCCTCTGTGGACTGGCGGTGTGGAAGCTGGTAAATGTGATCGCATCCACGAAACCGGCATCCTGGGTAGCGTGCGCTGGTGGATGGAAGTGCTGGTACGGGGGATGGGTGGCAATGCCTGCGATCCAACCGAGCAGAAATGTTCTTACAAAACCGGACTTTGCGAGGTCTGCAAGATTTTTGGCGCAGAGGGGCAAAAACGGCGATTTCGGTTGGAGGTGGTTCAGGACAATACTGAACCTGACACCGCCGTGACCTCAACACTTCAAGCTGAACGTTCAAATACTAAGCAGGGTAAACCTCCGACTTGGTATTTCCCTAAAGACCTCAAAGACAAACCAAGATCAAAAACGTTCACCATTCGTATTCAAAGTTTAGATCCAAAATTCAAGCCAGAAGTCATCGGTGGATTAATTCAATTTATCGCCGATTGGTCAGCATTAGGGGCACGACCTCAAATGGGTTTTGGTGTGATTCAGGTAGAGGGAAGTCACATCAACACGCAAGCCCTCTGTGACTGGCTCAAAGAACTAAATGAGACGCCGCGCTCGAGGTCGCGAGCGACCAGGACGGCCTCGGCTTCCGCGGACAGCGTGCCGTCGAGCTTGCGCAGCTCCTCCCGGGTGCGAACGCTCGACCTGCCGACCCGCTCGAGCCGGCAGCTGCCGACGACCAGGTCGTCCTCCTGACGAAGCTCGCTGCGGAAGTCGATCGCGACCCGCGCCAGAACGAAGCCCCAGGCCGAGCCGACGCCGTCGAGCGCGCGCTCGAGCCACTCGTCCCGCACCTC
>JACYLN010000112.1 GCA_015272515.1 Leptolyngbyaceae cyanobacterium C42_A2020_001
ATATTGCAAAATCTGGGCGGCGATCGCGCCTCGAATCACTGCACCCGGAATATGGTCCTGAGCCTCGCTCACGGAGCCACCTGGTTTACGGGTGCCGATCGCCAGCGGTGATAACGCTTTAATAGTCAACTGAATCTCTGTCATGGGGCATCTCCTACCTTGAGCAATTCCCAGGCACGCTGATCAATTTCGATGTCGCCAATCTGCCAAGTCAGCCAGCCCAACCCGGCAGACTTACTGCCACCCAAGGCATGAATATGACGGAGTGTGGCCAGCACCAGCGCCCTGGCATAGGGTGGACAGTCGGACTGGAAGTAGAGATGGCCAACAAACGGCAGTTGCACATTAACGGGTGAAGTTTCCAAAAAGTACAGCTTCTGGTCTTCGGCAGTGCGGCGACGGCGATTGAGGGTCACCCCTGGCCGCAAAACTTCGGGCAAGTTTTTGGGATCTTCCACACAGATCAGGTCGTCCACGATCAGGCGCGAGGGCAGGGCGGGATTGCCAAAGATCTGACAGACCAGGCAGTGATGCTGTGGCTCACCATCGGCAAAGGTCTTACCGGCAAGCTGATAGTCTGTTCGCTGAAACTCCGGGTCATCTCGCCCAATCTGGGGACACATGGTTTCTGCTACTGGAGAGTCGCAGACCGGCCAGCCCAAGGCTCGTGCCAGTTTTTCGCATTCATGGCGCAGGCGACCCTTTAGCTGCGACCCAGGAATCAGCAATCGCCCATCAGCCAGGCGCACAATCGGTTTATCTGCCAACGAACCCGTCGAACCACCCGCCCCCACGCACAGAGCGCTATCAATGACTGCTGTGAGGGGAATTGCAGTCTGAAGAACTTGAGATAAGCGACTTAGCTGAACCATGATTACCCCTCCCCGGAAGCGGTTGTTGGTGAATCGACCCGTCCTGATCGATGACTCTGTTCCTCTTGAGTAGTCTCGGTAAACGGATAGAGGTCTACCAACTCCCGCCAGATGGTTTCATAAGTCGTTTCACCAGCGCTCAGCAAAGACATCCAGGGAGCCAGATTACCCGAATTGTTTGGATTTTTGGGCTGGCACCAGGCATTTTCAAACTCATTTTGCAGCAAAGATTGCTTGTCCTCGGCTAATCGCACCCGGAAGTAGCGGTAGTTAAGGATCGCTGTGTGTTTCCCCTGTTCTAGCAGGCTGCGAATTTGGTAGAGTTGCGATCGCGGGAAGTCAGCTTCTTTAAGCGCCTTAGCCGTTTCCAGTAACCCACCAATTTCATGCAGCGTATAGGGGGCACCATAGAGTTTGAGTTTCGGTTTGCTCTCAATTACCAGACCGGATTTACGGAAGTCCTCGATACTAGAGGACAGCATTGTGACCGATTTCATGACCAGAAAGTCGATGGTGCCGCCGTAGTACTTAAAGTTTTCTTTTAGTTGCTTCGCTTTCTTCTTGGCGGATTTGAGTAGCTGGCTCACCAGCTTTTCGGCGTAGTAGATGGGTGTATCTTCGGCTGTGATTAACACGCCCACTGACATACTGAGCTGGCAGCAGGAGGCTGTTGCCCGGTCGGGCCGGTAACGATGGATATCTTTTTGAGGCTGTAACTCATCAGTTGGAACCTCCAGATTTTTGTCCTCCAGCAGAATCTGCTCGAATTGCTTGCTCAGGGTTTGGGCGATCGCCAATGCTTTGTGTGCCGGAACAATCAGCAGCACATCATCGCCACCGATGGTCAAAATCTCAAACGGGTATATCCATTTGCCATCCCGTCCTTTTGTTTCAGCGTCATCAATTCCCTTGAGCTGATGAGGTGAGAGATGTTGTGCCAGTGCCCGGTAGACAGAGTATTCCGTCGCTTTAGAAACCTCATCACTAAAGCTTTGATAGGCTTCAGGTGTTTTGATCTTTTTCTGAATATATCCCCCCATATTGTTGCCATCGGCGTAGATATAGGCAACAAATCCGGTTGGTATGCTGGCATTACCAATTTCCCGCAGCGATCGCGCTTCCTTGGAGTTCTCCTCTAGTTGTTGATTATTGGGATTATATTGCCTTACCCAATTTGGATGTGTTTGTAAGAATTGCTCGAATCGGCTAACCCAACTTTCTAACGATTCAGGTTCCCAATTATCCAACCAGTTTGCCCGATCAAACCAGGCCGTGTTTTGGTTATCTCGCTTAGATTTTTGCCCGGCAATGCGCTTACGGGCTAACACATCAGAAAACCAGGGTTTACCCGGTAATTGGTTGGCTCGCTGCACCGCCGATCGCCGTTCAGTCTCGTCCCGATGCAGGTAGGGATGGGTTTCTAACATGGGGGGATACCGCCGAGTGGGGCGTTCCTCCCCTGGCATATCCTGTCCGGCCCGCCGTTGGTTAAAGCGAATGGCAAGCTGGGTCACCAGTTCGTTGAAGTTCTTGCGAGACTGGAACTGCTCAAAGGCATCACCATCCGGTTTGCCGTAATAAGCCTTTACAAGGTCACGATCGCGGTTTTTCTGATACCACTCGTACCAGTTTGTTTGGTCGATCGAATCGTTAAGCCGTCCAAAGCGCAATTCCAAAAGCCGGAAGCGATCGCCCACAGCACAGGAGTTGGCGGTTAGAGTTTCCTGGGTGTAGCGCTTCTCGATCGCATTGGCTAAATCATGCCCATAGGCGGGTGGGCAGAAAGCTAAAATGTTGCCGCCAGTTGAATAAATGATCAGCTCAGGGATGAGGGCTTGGGATAATCCAGGAAAATCTTGCTCCAGCCAGACATGCACATAGTCGCAGTAGTCAGCCGCATCCTGGCATTGCCGAAACCTGGAGGATTGCTCAGCCTGAAAAAACGCAGGTAAATCCACCAAATTGATCCGATCCAGCAGGGCTGATGCCCCCCGGATATCCGGCAGTTTTGCAGCCTCAAAGACGTATTGCTTAATTTTGGTGGCACCACCATAAACCAGCCCAATCTGAGATTGCCAGAACTGGGGATAGGTTTCTGTATATGCCTTCAGGTCGGTAAGCGTTTTGGGATAATCCAACTGATTAAGCTGACGAGCATTCTCCACGTGCGATCGCACCTCGAATGGCACCTGATCTCGCTTTCCGGCCCGTAATGCCTGCACCATTTGTTGGAGAGTCGAAAGTGGGCACTGAGGCTGGCGCTGACCTCCCCAAGCAAGACACCAAGCAATAGCAATGATGACCTGCTGTTCGCTCTTTTCCGGTTGGTTAGTTGATTGTTTACCTGGCATATCATCCATTTTGCTTCACCCACTCTAAACGCGATCGCCTTCCGGGCGGTGCGGAGCACCATCGCCCAACCTCAACAAATCCAATCGCCCAAAGACCGCTATTTTCTGATTTCGCGTTGCCACCTCTCCGATCGCAATGAAGCCGGATTCGCGCTTCTGCTCCACCCAGTTGCCGCGCCCGCACGCTGGCTTCCAGAGGAGATTTCGCTTATGGGTAAAAATAGATGGTCGGTCTGGTAGTCATTGAAGCTCATAGCATCCTTCCAGCAGAGTGTTCCTAGCACGATGTTACGGACGCTTCGGTCTTTGAGTTGCCCGTTCAAAGGCAGCCGCCATGCTGGTTTTCCCAGTTCCAGCAGAAGAAGATTTTTGAGGTTTAGAGGCAGAGCGATCGCCCTTACTTGGCTTGGGCGAATTGGGCTTGGGCGAGTTGCCCTTCCCAGAATTTCCTGAATTAGAATTGTTATTTTCATCGTCACAATCCTCCCAGCCAATGACTTGCAGCGGCGTGGGTAAGACCGGGCGATCGGCATACTCGTTAACCTTGCCTTTTTTCGGTGTGCCAATGTGGGGCTGGCTGGCATCCCGTTCGATTTCTAAATAGCGAGTCTGATTAGAGGGTGGAGCTTCATTCCAACTCAGCATGGCCAGCAGCATTTTGATGCGTCGCACGTCTTTCAGTGAAGATTTAGGGGCACCAATCGCCTGATGAATATGGTCATCAAATGCATCGATATAGGGTTTTGATAAATCCGGCTCAGCAGAGTATCCCGTAAACCACTGCCCATCCGCAAAAAGTTTTTCGTACCGCTGCTTGCGTTGATTGAGATAAAGCTTATGGGTGATCTTGACGGCTCCCATGCCCAATGGCTTGCCCATGCCTAAGGAGAGCCGATATTGCTCATCCTGAGCAAGATCCAACACCCAGAGCAACGCCCCTAGTTCAACCTTGCTGAGATTTTCAAAATGAATCGTGAATTGGAACGAAGATGCTGACTTGATTGGTTTGATTAAACTGACTTGAGTATCCGAGACTGACTTATCAGCTTCAGATTCAATCTGTTTAGGCTTATGCCAGTATAACTTGTGCCCTCGAACAACTGTGGTGCCTGCCTGAGTTTCAGTTGGCGGTTGGCTAGCGTAATGTTTCAACTGGCTTATAGCAACATCTTCTTCCTGTACTAAGTAGTGTTGAAACGTGGTAGGTTTAGGACTAGACAGAAGAATTTGCTCAGGCTCTTGCTTTTGATATGCTTCAACAAAATTCCTCTGTCCCTCTTGCAAAGTTCCATCAGTGATAAAAACTCGCCCAATACGAGCAATATCTCTCGGTTTTTCTCCCTCGACATAACCAAAGATAGCTTCTGCAAGGTCTGTTTCTGATTTGTTTCGCAAAGTTACAGGAACAAAATCTAATGGAGAAAAGCTATAGGGCAAGCGAAACATTTGCGCTCTACCCAAGAAACGAATATTTCCTTCATCATTCAGGAGAAAAAAGACAGGCTCTCCATCCCGGAGATAGCCATCTTTGTCACGAGAGTCTTGATGTGGCTGATTTTTTGGAAATGCATCCTTTTGCCATTTTGTCACCTGATCATCGTCTTGAAAACGTTTAATAATATCTTCTGGGACTAGATATTGTTTCAGATTTTCATGCAAAAAAGCAAACTCTAAATGTTTATGCTGCATATCTCCCGAAATGACCAGCGTTGCTGGAGAGGAATCCGGAAGCTGAGTAAAACTGGCCGAATGAACTTTGCGAAAACGAAGGTAAAGATTAGGATGACGTTGTTTTCCGCTTTTATTCACCTGCCTTGGGAAGAAGTAATCCTTCTCAGAAGAATCTATTTGAACGTAAATTGTTTTGTGTTGGCAATTCCAATTCGGTGTTTTCCCTTGAGCACTACCTTGGTACACGTTAGCACTTGATAGTGCTGGGAAAATTCGTTGCTTGGTGCTGTTGCAAAAGCTACTATCAATCCTTCCGTAACCACATTCTTCAATAGCGTAGGAGCTACCTCGCTTCCTTAAGAAACCAGCATGAACTTTTGCTCTATAGCAAGGTGCTTTAGGATTAGGAGGATGCTGGATCTGACCAAGATCTTCCACAAAATTTCCCATATAAATTGACTTTAGAGCCGGATCTCCCAAGGAGCGATAGAAAAGCTTATTATCTGTAACTCTTGTAATTTTACTGAAACTGGCAATCTCAACTAAGGTACGAAGCATTCCTCTCAGGCTGCTACCAGGAATCATTGGCTGTTGAGTTACAGGATTGATGAAAAAATTGGCACGTTTTTGCTGAATTTCGTTTGGTAATTCATGGAATGCTTTGTCTCCGTATTGGGCAAAATCCTCTGGTGACCAGCCGCAACGAGTGTAAATCGGAGATTCAGTGGTGAGGATGCATTCGATCTTTCCGGTGTAGCGATCGGGATGATAGCGATCGCCATCTGGAATAGACTGGGCTTGAACAACCTGGTCAGGCAGTTCGACAAAATTGTAAGGAGCAAGAGCTTGGCGAGATTTAGGAACGCAGGCAATGTGCTTGGGAAACATGGGCGATCGCTTCTAGAACTAACGTGAACAATTGATTCAAAATGACCAAGTAGTGGATTCAGGGTGAAAGCTCAACTTCTTCGTAGAGCAGATCAATGGGAAATTTAAAGTCAATACTGGTGAATTGAATGGTGTCATTGATGGCGTAAGGAGTTAATTCCCATTTTCCCCGTTCATTGAGTCGAAAGATTTCCACACTTATTTGATCAGAACTAATAAGGACATACTCCCGCAAACTTTCCAGGCGGCGATACTGACTGAATTTAGCCCCGCGATCATAGGCTTCAGTGGTCTGGGATAGGACTTCTACAATCAGACAGGGAAATTGGACAAATTGAATGGCCCGGCGATCGCGCTCATCACAGGTCACCAAAACATCCGGGTAGAAAAACGGC
>JACYLN010000047.1 GCA_015272515.1 Leptolyngbyaceae cyanobacterium C42_A2020_001
ATTAAATGACGAAAGCCAAGCGATTCCAGACGTTGGGTGTAGTCGTTTAAAGTATTGAGACTAACGTGAGGCAGCATCTCCAATTGGACAGGCTCATAAACCAATTTGCTGGGAATTGCCCACATAAACATCAATTTGGCAATCACTTCATACATCACAACTAAAGGCAGCAGCGAAATGATGAGATAGATAATAGGTGTGGGAAAGACCTTTAACGCGTGCAGCCAAAAAGCCAGAAACCTAGAGACCTGAGATCCAATCATGCCCCAAATCACTTGCCACAGCAGGACGCAACCAAATGTAACCAGAAATATTTTGAGTTGTGAGTTCAGTTTCATAAGGTCGCAAAGTGGTGAGGGGTAGAAGTTTTTTAAGAGTTCCCAAATGCGGGTAGAAACCTCTGCAAATTCTCTTGTATTCTCAAATTCTGGACAGGTTGAAGCGAAAAATGTTACAGAATGCAACGTATAATATGAGCCAGAGACAATGAAGAAACAGTAAAGAACACTATGCGCGTTGCGATCGCTGGCGGCGGTTTAGCAGGCTTAGCCTGTGGAAAGTATCTGGTTGATGCGGGACACACACCCATCGTTCTGGAAAGTCGAGATGTGTTGGGTGGTTTAGTCGCTGCCTGGAAAGATGAGGATGGAGACTGGTATGAAACCGGGCTTCATGCCTTTTTTGGTGCATACCCCAACATGCTGCAACTGTTGGATGAATTAGGCATCAGCGATCGCCTCCAATGGAAAGAACACGCACTGATCTTCAACCAACCTGAAAAACCAGGCACTTACTCCTACTTCAAAGTGCCCGACATTCCAGCCCCCTTCCATGTGCTGACTTCCATTGCCACCAGCAACGATATGCTTACCTGGTACCAAAAATTCCGGTTTGCACTGGGGCTTTGGCCCGCCGTGGTGCGAGGGCAACAATACGTTGAAGATATGGACAAATACTCGCTGTTGGAGTGGTTGCGACGGCAGGGTGTGGATGAGCGAGTAAACACTGACATTTTTGTGGCAGCCTCCAAAGCGCTCACCTTCATCAATCCAGAAGATGTATCCGCAACCATTCCACTCACTGCAATGAACCGCTTCTTGCAAGAGCGGTATGGTTCTAAAATTGCATTCCTGGATGGCTCACCCACTGAGCGCCTGTGCCAACCCATCGCAGATTATGTCACCAACGGCGGTGGCGAAATTCGGATGAATGCCCCCTTAAAGGAAATTGTTCTAAACCCCGATGGCACTGTCCAGCACTTCCTGCTACGTGGGTTGAATGGACAACCAGATGAAATCTTGACTGCGGACATTTATGTTTCGGCAATGCCCGTAGACGTGCTCAAAGTACTAATGCCCACTCAGTGGAAGGAAATACCCTTCTTCCAGAAGCTAGAGGGATTAGAAGGGGTTCCTGTGATCAACCTGCATTTATGGTTTGATCGCAAGTTGACTAACATCGATCATCTCCTCTTTTCTCGCTCCGATTTACTCAGCGTCTATGCTGACATGAGCATTACCTGCAAAGAATACGCTGATCCAGACCGCTCAATGCTGGAACTGGTTCTGGCTCCCGCAAAAGACTGGATTGATAAATCAGACGAAGAGATTATCAACGCCACGATGGAAGAGTTGAAGAAATTGTTTCCACAACACTTAGCGGGCGAAAATCCTGCCAAACTGCGGAAATATAAGGTCGTGAAAACGCCGCGATCAGTTTACACCTCTTCCCCCGGACGACAGGCACACCGCCCTGATCAAAAAACACCCATTTCAAATTTTTATCTGGCAGGCAGCTATACAATGCAACGCTATCTAGGCAGTATGGAAGGTGCCGTACTTTCTGGTAAGCTGGCAGCGCAGGCAATTGCGAACAGTCTGTCGTCTGCCCATACTTCTGCTTCTGCCACCTTGTCTGAGAAGCCCCTTGCAGCAGTTTGAGAATCTACTCTAGCCTGCAATGTTCGTCAAGCGCTCCTGGAGACATGCTGAAACTGCCGGATCACTCTTGCGTTAAACCACTGGCATCCATTGAGGATTCCTACGAGCTTTGTCGTCAAATTACGGCAAAGTACTCTAAGACTTTTTATCTGGGCACGCTGCTGATGCCGGAGAAAAAGCGTCGGGCGATTTGGGCAATTTACGTCTGGTGTCGCCGAACCGACGAATTAGTTGATGGTCCTCGCGCCTCCTTCACCACCAATGAAACGTTGGATGAGTGGGAGTTGCAACTGGAAACAGTTTTTACTGGGACTCCGGTTGAAGATGCAGACGTGGCCCTGGTCGATACGCTGAAACAGTTTCCGCTCGATATTCAACCGTTTCGCGACATGATTGAGGGGCAACGGATGGATCTTTACCGCTCCCGATACGAAACATTTGAGGAACTGAAGTTGTATTGTTACCGGGTTGCGGGAACGGTTGGACTGATGACGACTCCTGTGATGGGTGTGGATGACACAGCTCGAACGGCTCCCTGGGATGTGTACCAGAATTTGAAGAATGACCCAACAGAGCAGGCGATCGCTCTCGGAATCGCCAACCAACTCACTAATATTCTGAGAGATGTGGGTGAAGATGCGCGTCGGGGTCGGATCTATCTTCCATTGGAAGATCTAAAGCGGTTCGATTACACCGAGGAAGATTTGTTTAACAGTGTGGTAGATGAACGCTGGCGGGAGTTAATGCGGTTTCAGATTCAACGAGCACGTACGTTTTTTACGGCCGCCGAATCAGGAATTGGTGCCCTTAGCCTGGATGCTCGCTTCCCCGTATGGACTGCACTGATGCTGTATCGCGGCATTTTGAACGTGATTGAACGCAACGGCTACGATGTTTTCAGTAAACGAGCGTATGTGCCAGGTCCGCAAAAATTGACCTACTTACCCATCGCCCGCATTCGAGCCACGGTCTTGTAATGCAAGTCATAGTGCTGTAGTCAGCAAAAAGCTTGCAGGTTGCTGAATAATTTAGCCACTTTATTGAGATCTTTCTTGCCGGGAGCCAGTTCCAACCCGCTAGACAAATCAATGCCGCCAGGCTGCACCAGCGCTAAAGCTTCTAATACATTGTCTGGGTTTAAACCACCTGCCAAAAACCAGGGAACATTTGGCTGAAACTGCTGGAGTGTTTTCCAGTTAAGCGTTTTGCCAGTTCCGCCTGCTAGTTGGGGATGGTAAGCATCCAGCAGCAGAGTATCAACCCAGGCTTCGTAAATTGCCGCCTGGTGCAGAACTTCGATTGATTGAACTCGTAATGCTTTGATCAGTTCAACGTCGGGGAGGTGTTGCCGGAGTTCGTGGCAAAATTCAGGAGATTCATCACCATGAAGCTGAACGGCATTCAGGTTTGCGATCGCCACCGTTTCTGCAATCTGCCCCAAACTGGCATTCCTAAACACACCCACGCGTTCGCAGAGGATTTTGCCTGTTTGAGCCTGGGTTGGCAGTGCTGCAACGATGCGGGCGATTTGTTCGGGTGTAATGTAGCGGGGCGATTCTAAAACACACATAAACCCCAGAGCCGTTGCGCCCAGTTCCGCGATCGCGCGCCCCTGCTCTGGTTCTGTAATGCCGCAGACTTTAACTCGTAAACCCATTGTGGCGATTTGCAATCATACTAAAGAGCCTTGAATCATACCAGTTAATGACACCTACCGAATTGATACAAACAAAATCAGTAGCGCCACCCAATTTTGTTTGTATCAAACCGTAAAGGTTTTCGTTAAATGATCAAACAAATTTGAACTCTCATTGCAGTTCTGCAACGAGAGCTTTTTATAATCCTCCTAAACTCGCCACTAAAAAGGCTTTTATTTGTTGTCGGAGGTATAACATTGTATTACGCATCTCTATCTTTGCTTGTAGCTGCTCTTCCAAGAGCCAGCAATTGGTCAATCGGCGTTGGGATCACCATGTTGTTGTGTAATTTAGTTGCGATCGCGATCGGGCGGTATGCGATTCAACGTAAAGGTGCTGGACCTAAACTGCCAATTGAACTACCCGACCCTTTTGGAGGAGAATTTGGCGTGCCTGAACTGTTGGCTACTGCTAGCTTTGGGCATATTTTGGGTGCAGGAGTTATTTTAGGACTCAGCAACGCAGGGGTGCTTTAACAATCCCAACCATTAAATCAATTGTTCAAAAAGCCCAAACAACGAGAAGTTTGGGCTTTTGTTTATAGCCACAGCGTTCTAACCAAAACTATGTGTAACGTGGCTACGGCAAGTCAGAACACCTGCTCAGCATTGGCTTTGCAACTTTTCCTTGTCCTAAGCGTTCTAACCAAAGCTATCAATCAACATTCTTAGGTCAAAAGCAACCAGAGACTTAGTTCATGTTGCGGGTACCCGGAGCACACTCAATCGCACTGACTGCATAAATGGGTGCAGTTGCGGGAGTAGCACTAGGTTGATTAGTTTCACACATAATCGATTGAATTGCCTGACTGCCATCAGTTTGCGTCAGCGCAGACATTCCTGCATAGGCATGAACCTTTGAGATTTTGGGAGTGCCATAATGAACCGCATGAGTGCCATCTCCTGACACCTGAATTTGAAAAGTGTAGTTGATGTTTTGGTGTCCACTAATAGCAAGAACATCAATGTTGTCAGTAAATTGAGCGTGCTCCACGTAGTAGGCTTGTTGGGCACGATTCAACGTTCCCAGGAATGTCCTGGCTTCTGCCTGTTTGGCAGCATTGGCGCGCCCTAGAAAGGATGGAATTGCGATCGCCGCCAAGATGCCTCCGATCACCAGCACAACCATGAGTTCTATGAGTGTGAAACCACTGTCATGAGCAGCAATGCGCGAGAAGGCATACATATTCAATCTGGTACGCACAACCGACTCTCCTAATACAACCAAAAGACGTTAGGAGCAGGTTTTGAGACAACAATATTTAGATCAGGACAGCATATCCCAGTAGGCTGGGGTTACATCTATAGGATGATGGCAAACGCACCCAAACAATACTGATCAGAAAAACCTGCTACCCCTACTTACGTAATATCCTCAGAGGAAACAGGATGATCGAAAAAAAAATTATCTGTAAAATTACGGTCTACTGAATTGCCCTTCTCCTTAAAGAATTCGTGAAGTTGCGACTATTTCTGCACTTGAACGTACTTGTGCCAAAAGTGTAGATGGGTATAAATTAGTTGATCTCTGTTGACTATGTCCGAAGGATCACCAGCAAACAGCATGGAAAATCCGATTTACTGGTGACGCTCCGGAGAAAGAAATTTACCAGCCTTGTTAGCAATACACCAACCCTAAAAAACGCCAGGTAGATTGGCATTTGCAATACGGTTGACAAAAACCAGTGACTTCGGGTTTTGAAGGTTACAGCAATTGGTTTGGGTTAGTTGAAGCGATCGCGATCGTGTGATTCCCAAAAGTTCAATATGGGTCCTTTCGGCACGATTCGATTCGGGTTGATTGCCGTTTGGCTCATGTAGTAGTGGCGTTTGATGTGCTCCAAATTACAAGTTTCTGCAATCCCTGGGTATTGATACACATCTTTCAGGTAATTCCACAAATTAGGGTAATCTGCAATGCGCTTGAGGTTGCATTTGAAATGCCCGTGATACACCGAGTCGAAACGCAGCAGGGTGGTAAATAAGCAAATGTCGGCTTCGGTGAGGCGCGCGGCTATGCCATTACCGCAAGAGTCGCCGCAAAGATACCGTTGTTCTCCTAATACCTTTTCCCAATCATCTAATGCCAGAAATAGCTCGGTCACCGCTTCTTCGTAAGCTGCTTGAGAAGTTGCAAACCCAGATCGATACACGCCATTGTTAATCGGCATATAGATCGCATCAATGGTGTGGTCAATTTGCTCTCGCAAGGCTACGGGATACAGATCGAGAGGTGACTCAGCGATCGCGCCAAACTCAGTGTCAAACATCCGAATAATCTCGCGCGACTCGTTGTTAACAATCGTGTGCGTCTGCCTATCCCACAACACAGGCACCGTTACCCGCCCGGTGTAGTCAGATTTTGCCTTCAGGTAAATCTCTTGCAGATACTGCGTGTGATTCACTGAATCTGGAATTGCCCCCGGTGCATCCGAGAAAGCCCAGCCCTTTTCACTCAAGATGGGATCAACAATGGATACGCCGATCGCCTTTTGCAGTCCTTTGAGTGATCGCATGATCAGCGTCCGGTGTGCCCAGGGACAAGCCAGCGATACGTAAAGATGGTAGCGATCGGCTTCTGCTTTGAAGCCACTGGAACCGTCTGCCGTTACCCAGTTGCGAAATTTGGTTGGCATTCGGTTAAACTTACCGCTTGTATCCCGCTCCGTCCATTCGGTTGTCCATTTGCCATCTACCATCATTCCCAATGCCATTGGTTTTTGTCTCCTTCTTTTTTCTGTAGAGCCTTCGATCCCATCTCTAACTCTTGCTGGTGCCAAAGCGTTCTAACTCGCGGGGTAAATTGAGCGATCGCGTCACTGCCTGATGCTCAAACTCGCCCCACTGCTCACGCGGCACTCGCCATAAAATCTCAAATTCATGCCCATCAAG
This sequence comes from Leptolyngbyaceae cyanobacterium C42_A2020_001, assembly GCA_015272515.1. Taxonomy (GTDB): domain Bacteria; phylum Cyanobacteriota; class Cyanobacteriia; order Leptolyngbyales; family Leptolyngbyaceae; genus JSC-12. Next base: position 6,529 of record JACYLN010000047.1, read on the forward strand.
GTCGTGCCCGTAAATAGACTTGCTGGCTCCATGATCACTAGCACCCAGGTAGCAACCCGCTCGCTGCAACACTTCCATCGCTGCCGCTAAATCTTCAATCCTGGTCACTTCCCACGCCAGGTGATACAGCCCCACAGTTCCTCGAACGGGCAAAGGCGCTTGTGCTCCCAACGCGATTAATCCCAAATCATGATGATTAGCAGAACCCACCGCCCGCAACAATGCCATTTGGTTTTGCATTCGTGCCACTTCCTGGAAACCAAAAACTGATTGGTAGAAGCTCACCGATGGCTGCAATTCCCGGACAAATAAAACTGCGTGATTTAAGCCTGTGATAGGAATCATGACCTTCTTTCCTCTAGTCCATAGTCCTCCCACCCATCCGGCTCAAGAGTGGGAGGACTGATTTTATGCCAAATCAAACAACACCACTTCAGCCGCAGTATTGGCTTCCAGAATCAGCTTCTGTTCCTCAGAAACCGCTGCTCCATCGCCTGCTTGCAGGGTATGACCGTTAAGCACCACTTCGCCTCTGACAACTTGCAGCCATGCGTGGCGATCGCGCCCCAATTCATAGACTCGCTTCTCGCCGACATCCAGTAGCGTGGTGAAAATCTCCACGTCTTGATGAATCGTTACGGAACCATCCGAGGCATTGCGGCTAGCCAGCTTCACCCATTCACCCTGTTGGGCTTCCAGAGAAAACACCTTTTGCTCATAGCTAGGGGTTAATCCCTTCGCTTCTGGAAACAACCAGATTTGCAGAAAGTGAACCGTTTCAGCATCCGAGGGGTTGAATTCACTGTGGGCGATGCCTGTTCCGGCAGAAAACCGTTGCACCCCACGAGAGCCATTCTGAGAACCAACCGTCTCCACGTTTCCGAGACTGTCTCTGTGAGCCAATGCGCCCGAAATCACATAAGAGAGGATCTCCATATCGCGGTGGGGATGGGTGGGGAAGCCACCGCCAGGAGCGACTCGGTCTTCGTTAATGACTCGTAAGTCGCGGAAATGAATGTGGTCGGGATCGTAATAATTGGCAAAGGAAAAGGTGTGATAAGAGTTCAGCCAACCGTGATTGGCGTGCCCGCGTTCTTGCGATCGCCGAATTGTAATCATGAGAACCTCCGAATAACACTAGAGTTTGGTGTGCGAGCCATCACAAAAGGGTGTGTTTTGGGTGTACTTACAGTTGCAAAGAGCCACTGTTCGTTTTTCAGCCACCTCAAACTTCAATGGAGCGAACCCGGTGCCTTTATGGGAGCCATCACAAAAGGGTTGCCCTTGCGATCGCCCACAACTACACCAGTAATAGGTTCCAGCTTCTAGCTCCATCACAACAGGCTTGGTATCCGCGATCGTAGGTTCATTCATAGGTTCACTCCAAAACAAATGTTTGAATACAAACAATATAGCAAACTTAAAGTTTGAATGCAAACATTCCTCTAAAAAGGAACCCATACAATATGGAGTAACTCAACAAAAATAATCGTCGCCCTATCTACCCACTATGCAAACGCTTGAGAAAACTCATCCCGCCTTTCTAAAACTGCAAACCTTACTGGCTGAGATTAACGATATCCAGTCTGCCGCCTCGCTGTTGCATTGGGATCAGGCGACCTATATGCCACCCAAAGGAGCCGCCGCCAGGGGACGGCAGTTGGCAACGCTGCGCCAGATTGCCCACGAGAAGTTTACCAATGGGGCGATCGCTCAACTGCTAGATGACCTCCGTAGCTACGAAGCCGATTTGCCTTACGATTCCGACGAAGCCAGCCTGATTCGGGTGACGCGGCGACAGTGCGATCGCGCCTCTAAAATTCCTGCCGAGTTTACTGCCCGCTTCTCTCAGTTGCGTTCAGATGCTTACCAGGCATGGGCAACTGCCCGACCCGCCAACAACTTTGCTGCTGTGCAGCCCTACCTGGAACGAATGGTAGATCTGAGCCGCGAACTCGCCAACTTTTTTCCCGGTTACAACCACATTGCCGATCCGTTGATTGAGTTTTCGGACTATGGCATGACGGCTCAGTCAATCCGCCGTGTGTTTGCCGAGCTGCGCGAACAATTGGTGCCCGTGGTTCAGGCAATCACCGCCCAACCTCCCGTGGATGATTCTTGTTTACGGCAATTCTTTCCTGAAGCACAGCAACTCGCCTTTAGCTACAAAGTTCTAGCCCAGATGGGATACGACCTGGAACGGGGACGACAGGATAAAACGCTGCACCCCTTCATGACCAATTTCTCGATTGATGACGTGCGGATTACAACGCGGGTGTATGAGAATGACCTGGGGCAGGGCTTGTTCAGCACGATTCATGAAATGGGACACGCCTTTTACGAAATGGGGGTTGATCCTGCATTTGAGGGCAATCTGTTGGCGGCGGGTGTGTCTGCTGGAGTGCACGAGAGCCAGTCGCGCCTCTGGGAAAATCTGGTCGGCAGGTCGCGCCCCTTCTGGAGCTATTTCTACCCACACCTACAAGCAATGTTCCCAACCCAGTTCAAAGATGTTTCGCTGGAAACGTTTTATCGGGCAATTAACAAGGTGGCGCGATCGCTGATTCGCACCGATGCCGATGAAGTCACTTACAACCTGCACGTGATGATTCGATTTGATCTGGAATTGGATTTGCTGGATGGAACGCTGGCAGTTCGAGATCTGCCCGAAGCCTGGAACGAGCGCTATCGCAGTGATTTGGGCGTTGTTCCGGAGAGCGATCGCGAAGGGGTGTTGCAGGATGTGCACTGGTTCACCGGGCGTATCGGCGGGATGTTTCAGGGCTATACGCTGGGTAATTTGATGAGTGCCCAATTTTTTGAAGCCGCACTGGCAGACATTCCCACCATTCCCACCCAGATTTCGCAGGGCAACTTTCAACCGCTGCACAATTGGCTAAAAGACAAAATTTATCGCCACGGCTGCAAATACACAGCAGATGAAACGGTTCAGCGCGTGACTGGCAAACCTTTAAGTACCGCTGCCTTCATGCGTTACATTCACCAGAAATATGGAGCATTGTATTCACTCTAATAAAAATGCCTCCGTCAATAGGAGGCAACAACTGCTGTTGAAATGAAACCTTCTCTACACCCAGACCCGCATCTGTTTGTTAGAGAAACCTCAGTTGCAGAGTTGGACGGGGTTCAAAGCCAGAAATCAGCCACTAGCTCTTGGAGATGAAGTCTTGTCCTTGCTTAAGGGCTTGTTGTCCAATGTTTTTGAAGACCCAGCCCAGAGCGAGTGCAAGGGGAAGCAACACAATCAGCAAACGCCAGTCCATAGTGAGTACCTCTCAACCTATTAATAAAGATTTTTGAACCGTTCTCATATTTACTTTGTATCGCAAGTTTACCTGTTTTCCTAGTCCTCTTTTGCCTGATACCAGGCTGATTTGCGCCAGATTTTCTAAAGTTTTGTAAAGCCCAGATCGGTGCCTGTGTTGGCATGAACCCGCGCCAACTTCTCATAATTTTGGGCGTGGTCAATTAAGTGGCTCACTTCCTCGTCAGAGAGCGATCGCACCACTTTTCCAGGCACACCCACTACCAGCGATCGCGGCGGCACATCTTTAGTCACAACCGCCCCGGCTCCAATGATGCTACCTGCCCCAATTCGGACTCCATCTAACACGATCGCGCCAATTCCGATCAGGCTCCCCCGTTCAACGTGGGCACTGTGAACCACTGCTCGATGCCCTACCGTCACGGACTCTTCTAAAATTGTTGGTTGCCCCGGATCACCATGCAAAATCGCGCCATCCTGAATGTTGGTACAGGGACCAATCACAATTTTTTCCACATCCCCGCGTACCACGGCTCCGTACCAGATGCTGACCCCTACCGCGATCGTCACATTTCCAATCACGGTTGCATTGGGAGCCACAAATGCTGCTTGAGAGAGATCTGGAGGTGTCCAAAACACAGGAGAATACAGTGATTGAGCGTTGAATTCTTCCACCACGGTTCTAATCTCAGATGAAGTCTCGATAGAATTGCCTGAAGGAGCAAGACCTACCCCGATATAATAGACCCACTGGCACTGATGCAAAGAAAACAGGCTGATTCGCCATCGATGACTAACCCCGCCTTGCAATACCCAATTTTTGGTCCTGAAATTCAGTGCCCCCACTGTCGCCAAACCATCCCGGCACTGACGTTGACAGATACCTATCTCTGCCAGCGACACGGCGCGTTTGAAGCGAACCCCAAAACGGGGGAACTCCTGCATCTCCAGTCGGGACGACACTGGAAACGATGGGAAGGGGAGTGGTATCGGCAACACACCCATCCCGATGGCATCCGGTTTGAGATTCACGAAGCTCTCGATCGCCTTTATACCCAGGGTTACCGCGCCACCCGCGTCATCATTGCCGAACGCTACAAAGAACTGATCAGCACTTACCTGGAACGTAGCACTCCCTGGCGCGGGCAAAGTGATGCACCCAAGCCCCGCCTTTATGGACTCCCTGTCGAATTTAGCCCCACCCCAGAAGAGGAACCCTGCTGGGAAGTGATCAACTTTGACCTGGAAAAAGAACCCGGTGCCCCCGTCCGCTATCCCTACTTTCGGTTGTTTGAATAAGGGCTATTGAGTATAGCGTTTCAGTTCCATAGCTTGGATTGGGGTACGAAACCCAGCGCCTGCTGTAATTCTATGAAATGGTCAGCAACCTATTTTCAACGCTTGGGGGGAGCTGAACTGGATAAAAACGGTCTATTGAAAAGCATCGTCTTCACCGCTTTCGTCAATGATGCGGATCAGTCCATGAGCGGGTGCTTTGCGCCAGAGCAATTCACGCCTTCAATCTTCTGTAACGTCTGAATTGTTAGGTTGGGTCTTGTGTCGTTCTGTGCTTTTGCGAACACGCTCAATAAATTCTGGATAGTTTTCCAGATCTTCCACTGATTGCAACGGTGGCATTTCCACCCAAGTGGCTTCTGCATGTAACCTGTCTACATAGGTGTAGAATGCTTCTTGATCATCTCGATGAGTTAGCACGTAGGTATGTAAATCTTTGCGATTCATTGTTTTGAAGTCAGGTTTATTCACCCTACATACCTCCACTTGCCATTGGGATAAATCTCAATGATGTTCTCTTCACCTGCCAAAAAGAAAACGTTACCTGTTCGCTCATCGATGCGAACGATGTTGACGGGTAAGTAAAGTTTACTGAACCAAACACATAGATTGAAGCATTGCGTCTTCTGCTCTGATGTAGAACTTTTGGACACACTTGCACCACACACGCTGATACAAGCCTAACATCCGAATTGAAACTGAATATTGTCATTTCAGAATGGACGACTGCAATTTGACCAGAGCTTACGCATCAAAATTGGTAATCTGAGCTTGACTGCTGCGGATGTTGCCCAACGGTTAGGCATTTCCGAAGCTACCCTCTGGCAAGTGTTGAATCAAGAACTGGGCGCATTGCAGATTGCAGAGGTGCAAGTCTCGAATGATCAACTGCGGTTGCGGGGAACTCTTTAGACGGTTACTCAACTCCCACCAATGTTGCTAGTCGCTTCATGACTTGTAGAACACTCTCCAAATCGCCCCGATTCTCCAGCACAAACTCCCGCGATCGCCCGTAGTAGGGAAACTCTTGCCGTTCTAGCTTGAGAAACACAAAGTTACTGCCATTGGTGACCATGCCATACAGCGATCGCTGGCTTGAAGGGGCTGCCAGCATATAGGTCAGTGCCTGCGGAATGCCAACCTTCAGCGATAATTCTGCCTGCTTCGACTCAATCACTAAAATCCAAAGCTGTTCCTTAATCACAAGGACATCAATCTTTCCACGGATGATCGTATCTCGATCGACGACTTCAACCTGGGCTTCTACTTCCGTGCTGATGTAGAACGGGGGGAAAAACAAACCTGCGAGATCGAGCAACGGCGAAACAACAACAAGGTTGACTGTATTTTCTAGGATGGAGCGCCGCGCCAAATTTTCATACGCCGATCGCACTCGTTCCAGGCGCTGTTGTTCTGCCTCTGTTAACGGCAGAAGATCGGTTTGCCATTCAGAAAAAAAAGATTCATTCTCGACCTGAATTAATCCAAACTGTTGTTCCAGGTCGTAAAGCGTAACCTTTTCTGCCGAAATTGCTTGTACCATCTCTCCCCTCGTCCATTCTTCCTCGTCAGTTGTACCTTCAATTTATCGATAAGCCTGCGGCTGTTGGAAGCGGTGAATGTCCTGAATAGCCTGCACCCAACCCTTTGCGAGAGATTCCAGGATGCGATCGCCCTTCTCTTTGCTTGCTGTTGTCGGGTCGCCCAAGATACCGCTTCGGCTCAAGTCACGAGTTGTCCAGGCAAAGGGCAAACTGCCTTCCATACTCAGCAGACTGTTTTGCGGTAAGCCGGGGGGATATTCCGCCACTGCCTGATCCAGCTTCACCTGTTCCGGCAAAATCGACAGCAGCAAACTGGTTTCCGCATCACCCGCATGAATGCCCAGTTCCAACTCTTTCTCGGTCAGCAACTCCCCCGCTACGTTAGGTACTCGCCACACAAACAGCGGAAACACCAAAAAATCCTCATACTGCTGATGCAGATCTCGCGCCACTATCTCCATGATTTGCGGTTGTCCACCGTGAGCGTTGAGCAAGACCCACTTGCGGAATCCGGCTCGATACATGCTTTCTCCCACTTCCATCAACGTCGCGATCAGGGTTTGGGCAGTCAGCGTCACTGTGCCGGGAAAGTGCCAGTGTTCGTTGGATTTGCCATAATACAAGGTAGGCAATGCATACGCTGGAATGCCTTTGTCCAGGTTGTAAAGGGCTTTACCCAGAACAGCTTGAGCGATCGCCGAATCCACTGCGAGCGGCAGATGGGGTCCATGTTGCTCGATTGCACCTACGGGCTGAATCATCACGACATTGCGCTTGTCGGGCAAATCTCGAATTTCCGTCCAGGTGAGATAGGGAAAATAGCGATCGGGAGGAATGAAGCCATGCATCATAAAAAGGGATTACGAGTAAAGAATAGGGAATAGTAGGACACAGGCGCGATGCGTTTTGCTCACTACTCACTATCTACCATTCACTGATGACGATTGAAGAAAAGCTCGGTTATTTCTTTTTTGATAAAAAACTGCTGAAACGAGCACTCACTAGCCGAGAGTATGCACTGGAGCAAGGGCAACCTGGCGAGGATCAAGAAGCTTACAGTTTGTTGGGCGAGGCGGTGTTAGATGCGGTACTAACTGAGTTGTTGATTCGGGCAGGGCACTCTACCCAACAGGCGATCGTCACGCAGAAACTAGTGCTGAAGCAAATCGAAAACTTGGCGCGGATTAGTCAGGAGGTGGGGGTGGGTTTTATGGTGAAACTGAGCCAGGATGAGAAACAACGCCAAGCCTATGATGATCCGTTGGTGCTGACCGAAACGCTAGAAGCGGTGCTGGGTGCGGTTTATTTTGATGGAGGATATGGTGCGGCTCGGCGGGTAGTGCATCATTTATTTCCAGATGTGTTTGTAGAGAAGTGAGCGTCAAGGCTGCGATCGCCCCTCCATTACCTGCTGCACGGTTTCTAAGGCAATCGCCAACGCTGCCGCAACCTGCTCCGCACTCAACCCCATTTCTAACAATTTAGGAATCGCATCTTGTAGCGCCTGTTCGGCTTGTTCGGCTCGCTGTCGTTCCTGTTCCACCCGTTGGGCAATTTCTACATAGGTGAGAAATGGTTCACCGTTCGGGTAGCGAATTTGCAACTCAGTTCCAGAGAGATCAAACCGGATTTGCAACCGGGGACTGACCCAATCATTAATGGGATCAATCATGTCTAAAAAATCATCTTGCCGTAGCCATCCATTCAACTGATTGGTATCTGGGTCATACATGTAATATTCCTCAACACCGTAACGATCGTAAAACAAGAGTTTTCGGTTCATTTCGGCGCGAGTATTGCCCGGAGATAGGATTTCAAACACCACTTGGGGTGGGATGCCCTCCTCCTTCCATTGCTGATAAGAGCCGCGATCGCCCTTGGGTCTCCCAAACACAACCATCGCATCCGGAGCCTGACGAGTCTTGTTATTGCCCTCCACGGGATACCACAGCAAATCTCCCGCTACAAACACGTTGGCATCGTTGGCAAACAACCACTCCAAATTCTCCTTAACAACCACGATCCAGCGAAATTGTTTGGTGTTATCTGACATCGGTTTGCCGTCACTGTCGGGGTAGACGACCCCGGAAATATCTGGAGGAATTTGCAGAACCATCGCCGCGAGACTCCATGCAGAACTGGATGAGTTTAGTGTAGCGAATTGCGTTATTTCATAATACGCCTGTTCACGTTGGAGACTTCCGCGTATCCTAGATGCAAGCAAAACCCACTGGTTGAAAGAACTGCTATGCGTTTGGGTAAAGTCGTCAAATCTAATTCTCACTGTGACTATGTGGTGCAGCTTGATGACGCAATGGATTATGCCGAGCCGCCCCAACCCGATGATTATGGATTTGGTTCGTTCGTCAAGCTAGAGAGTGATGAGCGTCATTGGGCGATTGGGTTAATCTACAACTCCCAGCTTTTCAACCCGATGTTTCTCAACATGGGTCCCCGCCTCACCAGCGAACCTGATCCTGTCTTCACTCCAGACCAGATCAACGAAACCCGAACATTGCTGTGGACGATTTTGATTGGCACTTTAGAAACGGGCGATCGCACCCAATATGGTGTTCACGGCATCCCCAAAGTTGTGGTTCCGGTCAACACCCCCGTCTACACCATGACTGAAGCGGAAGTGCATCAATTCCATCGCAACTCTGATCAACGTCCCCAATTCTGCTACTACAGCCTTTTGTTGCGTTGTGGCGGTACCTTCGCCGCACAACTGACCGAACAAGTATTGAACGAACTCATCCAGAGTCAACTGTTCACAGGGGCTGACCAGAAAGCGTTGATGGTGCTCTGCAAAGAACTGTCGTGGAAAAACACGATGGGTGCAATGCGTTAAACACAAGGATAGGCGAGGGGTAATGCCCTTCTTGTTGGCAAACCACAAACAGGGAAGGATGGGGAGTATTGTGAGAATCCCTACCAATAAAAAACCGATGGCTTCAGAAGAAACCAATCGGCAGTCGTGTGTTCCCTGTTGATGACTCGGCTTTGACTGAGTCTCCTTCAGTATGTCCGTGAACGAGACTGGTGTAGGCGATATCGATCAACAAAGCCCTGTTAGCTTGCTCACACGTTCAGGTGATCTAAGTCACTGAAGAAACGCCACAAGCTGTTCCAACTTCTGCCAGGCAGACCCACTTTGCAAAACTTCCTTAGCACGAGAAATGCCTGCAACATCAGGGTTTGATGGATCAGAAAGAGCGTTGCCAACCTGAAGGGCCAGGGCAGTATTGAGCGCCACTACCTCGGTTTGAGCGGTTGTTCCTCGACCCTGCAAAACGGCTTTGAGAATCTCGGCATTTTGCTGCACATCTCCACCCGCGATCGCGCTCAACGGTGCAGCCTCCAACCCCAACTCCGCCGGATTCAATTCAGCCGTTCTTACCGTCCCATGTTCTAAAATCGCCAAGTCGGTGACATCTGCCAGCGTGGCTTCGTCTACTCGTTCGCGACTGTGCAATACGATCGCCCGCTCTGTCCCTAACTGCTGCAACGCCTGAGCAATAGTCTTTAGCAAACTGGGGTCGAATACGCCAATCACCTGCCCTTTAGGACGCATAGGGTTGACCAACGGGCCCAGCAGGTTAAATACCGTCCGCACCCCCAACGTGCGCCGCATGGGTGCTACTACCTTTAAAGCCGGATGCCAACCCGGAGCAAATAGAAAAGTAATACCCACTTCCTGGGCTGCCGCCTGAATTTTTTCGGGAGATGCGCCCAAATTAACCCCCAACGCCTCTAACACATCTGCCGACCCCACCCGACTGGAGGCTGAGCGGTTGCCATGCTTCACAACTGGCACGTCCGCCGCCGCAGTTACGAATGCAACGGCTGTGGAAATATTAAAGGTTCCGGCTCCATCTCCGCCCGTGCCGCAAGTGTCGATGCAGGGTAGAGGGGATGGGGACTGGGGGTTAGGTAAGGGAGTTGATTGCTGTTGTAACACCTGTGCCATTCCCGCCAGTTCATCCGCCGAAACCCCTTTGGCTTGAATCGCAGCTAGAATCGCTCCTGATAGTACGGGCGGAACCTGCTCTGTCAGCCATCCCTGCATGAGCTTCGCTGCCTGCTCCGGAGAAAGGGATTGGCGATCGAGTAATTGTTGCAACAAGCGTGACCAAACAGCCGGATCATCCGTTGTGGTAGGAACGGGGAAGTTAGAAGTCGTTGAATATTGCACCACGGCGCTCTCTGAAATCAAGATATAGAGTGAATCCTATCAGAGAAGGTAGGAGGCAAGAGGTGAAAATGGGGGTGAGGGAGGAGATGGGGAAGGTGAAGTAGAAGAGTAGATGGGTAGATGGGTGGATGGGTGGATGGAATTTCACTCACTTCTCTACTCATCTCATCCACTCATCCACTGACTTACTCATCCACCCCCTGCCTCCCTATCTCCCTTATCCTTCTGCCTCCTGCCTTCCTCCTTCAATAACTGAGAAATCGATCGCTGAAGTTGCGCTCTTAACTTCTGAGCCAATCGATAGACGGTTGCTTGTCTGGGCAATTCGGTTTGCGGGGGGAGGGATTCCCAGGGTCGCCAGAGTGGCTGAACGAAGTATTGCAAGCGACTGCGAACCGCCCAAACACCCATTGAGGGAAACAGCGCAAACATGGGAATGAGCGGAGAAATGGGGAACATAGGCATCTTTGCTAGGCGAGCGAATCCATTTACGTTGAAGGCGAAGGGATGCAGCCATTCATTGCCAATACAGACCACAGGTAAAATGGGCACTTGATACTGGATGCTCAAACGCACAAAGCTCGCGTCAAATTTCGCCAGTTCGTATCGATGGTTCCAGCCTTTTGCCAACCCTCGCCAGCTTTCAGGAGCGTAGAGGATGACAGTCTTTTGCGCGATCGCCGCTTCAAAACTTTCGGCATCTGCGCGCACACCACCCAACACCTGCGCCCAGCCTTTGGGTAACCACCAATTCAACCAGGGATGATCGAAAAACAGAGGATGGGCTAACGGCTGAACAAACCACGACTGTTGCTCTGTTAGTAGCACCGCCAGAGCCAGAAAATCCCAGGGGAAACACATTCCCGCATGATTTAAGGCAACAAGTAACGGACCAGAGCGGGGCAAATTCTCAAAGTTGTGCAGTTCCGCCCGAAAATAGCGCTTCACAATCGGAGCCAGTACTTCTTCTCGAAACGCCCGTTGATAGTCTGGGTCAGAGGGGGTTGAATCGGAGCAGCTTGTTGCTGGAATTGAGGCATCACTTGAGCGATCGCTAGTTTCTAGCCTGTGTCTAACCGCTAACCGTAACCACCGGATGAGTAACCCAATGTAAAATCCGCCGGGTAACAGAAACAAAACATACTCACTCCAGCGCCAACCGTCTGGATCGGGTTTGTAGTGTTGCCAGTGGCGGTTGAACAAAATCAACCAGGCTGGTGGATACCACACACAAAACCAGTCAAACCAGCCAAACGGGTACGAAGTTGGCTCTTGCGATTCAGCTACAGCACATTTCATGGGCGGGTGCTGACCTTAACACGTTGTCGCCAATATATCGTTTTCCTGAACCGTGCCACATCTCCGTGAGGCAGCGATCGCAGATCCGCTCCTTGACACACGAGCAACCGTTTGATTCATCAACCCGCTAGAGAATCGGGACTATCAGCATCTGGAGCGACAGCAGGTAGTTCCAGGCAATAGCCAGCACCGTACACCGTCTTGATGTATTTAGGATGGCGAGGATCGGGTTCTAACTTAGTTCGCAGGTGCCGAACGTGGACTCGAATCGTTTCAATGTCGTCGTTGGGGTCATATCCCCACACTTCTTTCAAAATCTCACTGGGAGAAACCGTTTGACCGTGTCGCTGGAGTAAGCAGTGCAACAGTTCAAATTCCAGGTGAGTGAGTTTCACAGTGCGATCGAACCAGATTGCTTCAAACCGTTCTGGTACCAGCGTCAGGGGACCATAATTCAAAATTTCGCTGTGCTTCGCTGCTTGGGGAATGCGATCAGTTCGGCGTAACAACGCTCGTACTCTTGCCAGCATCTCCTCAATTTCAAACGGCTTGGTTAAGTAATCGTCTGCGCCTGCGTTGAAGCCGTCAACCTTATCCTGAGTTTGCCCTAGTGCCGTCAACATGAGAACCGGAATATCGGCTGTGCGCTCATCTCGGCGAAGTCGCTGACAGACGGTAAAACCATCAACCTTAGGCAGCATCAGATCGAGCATCACAAGGTCTGGCTGAAGCTGCAAAGCCATAGCCTGACCCTTAATGCCGTCAGCAGCTTGACTAACATCATAGCCAGCCATCTCTAAATTTACGGCGACTAGTTCAGAAATCGCAGGGTCATCGTCTATGACGAGAATCCGGGGCATCATTAAAACGTTTGGGTTTACTGAAGTTTACTAAGAAAACCTAGAAACTATGAATATCCTTGTAAAGATTATACGCAAGGAATCTAAATGTTTCTAACCCTGTAAATTTTGTCATATCTACCTTAAAGTTGAAGACATTTTTTTAACAAATCTAATTTTTTTCTGAAAAATCCCTACCAGAAATCCCGTAAAGCCTGAGGAAAGGGCTTGCTCAAATGGTTTCTGCTCTAATCTTCAGTCTCTCTTTCAGAGAAATTCTTGAATGCTTTACAGTGAGAGGCGGAATCCTTTGACCAGGCATTAGAGGCATTGTGACCATTCATTTTTTGATTCAAACGCTCGTGATTGGTTTGGATGGGGGTTTGCTGGTTGCCTGGTTGGGGACGATCGCATACTGGCGAAAGCTGCAACAGGTTGTGATAGCAGCACCTCAACTGGAGCCGTTGAGAGATGAGGTTGTCTCGTCCCCGGTGTCCTCAACAGAGGATGCCATTTATCCTGTTAGCGCTTTGAGTCCCTCAACTACCCCCGCAAATCAAGTTTCGGTAATCATCCCGGCATACAACGAGGCAGCAAATATTGAAGATTGCGTGCGGGCTGTGTTGCAGAGTTCAGACTGGACGCGCGATCGCCTGGAAGTTTGGGTAGTAGATGACCAATCTATGGATGGGACGCTCGAAATTGTCCAGACGCTGCAAGCAACTCTGGCTGATTCCCGATTAGCTGTATTGGCAGGGGCACCCCGTCCGGCAGATGAGGTGTGGATGGGCAAAAATTGGGCGTGTCATCAAGCAGTACAGCACGCCAACGGTGAATTTCTGCTATTTCTGGATGCAGACGTGCGGTTAAAGCCAGGAGCAATTGAAACCGCGATCGCGATCGCCCAACATGAAAACAGTGATCTCCTCACCTGCTGGCTAGCAATTGTCTGCGGATGTTTTGCTGAATGGCTGGCGCAACCATTGATTGTGGGCATCATTGGGGCAGGACTCCCCTTTACGGAAGTCAATGATCCTAAGTCAGACGCAGTGTTCGCAGTCGGTCCATTTATGTTGTTTCGTCGATCTGCCTACGAGCAATTAGGGGGACATCAAGCTGTTGCCGATCAGGTCGTGGAAGATGTAGAACTGGCACGTCGCATCAAGCAAAAAGGGCTGAAACTCTATTATGCTTTGGGGCATTCGTTGGGCACCCTGCAAATGTACCGCTCTGGCGCGGCGTTGTGGGAAGGTTGGACAAAAAACTGGTATCTTGGCTCCCGCTGCAATCTTTCAATAACCTTATATGGCGCATTTATGACATTCTGGATCTGCGCCTTACCACTACTGGGATTGGTAGCATTAGTAATGAAGGGAGCGATCGCCGGATTTGACTGGGCAACCTGGGTGGGGATTGCGATCGCGCTAGTGACCATTCTCTGGCAGTATCAGCTCCGGCTTACAATTCAAGCACTATCAACGATTCCTCCCCGTAACTGGTGGCTCACAGGGATAGGTGGCATATTCGTCACAGCCATTATGTTGGCATCCATTATCAAGACAGAAACTGGTTGGGGCTGGACGTGGCGCGGCAGACCCTTGCAACTGCCCAAAATTTGAAACTGACCTAAAAAATGTTGAGAAATTAACAAGTCGCTGTATCCTGCTGATGGCAAGCACTACCTACTGATGGCAAGCCTGATCCAAGGTTGTCAGTACCTTTTACCTCCTCACCCATGAAATTTGAAACCGTTGTTCTGGTTCTCGTCAACATCCTGATTATTATTGGGCTGTCACGTTTAGTTGGTTTAGGATTTCGTCGCATCAAGCAGCCACTGGTGATTGGTGAAATTGTTGCTGGGATTATGCTGGGTCCGTCTCTGTTTGGGTTAATCGCCCCAGATTTATCAGCGGCACTGTTTCCACCAACTGTCATTCCTTACCTGAACCTTCTGTCTCAGATAGGCTTGATCTTTTTCATGTTTCTAATTGGGTTAGAGCTAGACCCGAAATATCTCAAAAGCCAGCTTAACGTAGCCGTGCTTACATCTCATGTCAGCATTTTGGTGCCGTTCTCATTGGGGACATTGCTGTCACTGCTACTGTATCCGCTAGTTTCTAATCATGAGGTCTCGTTTACGGCGTTTGCGCTGTTTTTAGGGGCAGCAATGTCGATTACAGCCTTCCCCGTTCTGGCACGAATTATTACAGAACACAATCTGCAAGGAACAAAGTTGGGGACGCTAGCGCTAACCTGTGCGGCAGTGGATGATGTGACGGCGTGGTGTTTGTTGGCGATGGCGATGGCAGTGGCTCGTGAAAATAACATGCTAAAAGCCCTGCCCACTATTTTGGAATCAGCGGTTTACATCGCGCTGATGGTAACTGTTGGACGCTCCTTCTTGCAACGGCTTGCCAAATATTACGACCGAACAGGGAAACTCAACCAATTCACCCTGGCAGGCATTTATATGGGGGTTGTTGCCTCGGCTCTAATTACAGAGTTGATTGGCATCCATCTTATCTTTGGTGCCTTTTTGCTGGGTGCGGTGATGCCTAAACATGTGGGGCTAACGCGAGAGCTGGCGCAAAAGACAGAAGATTTTGTTCTGACGTTTCTGTTACCTATTTTCTTTGCTTACAGTGGCTTACGCACCCAAATTGGCTTACTGAATAGCCCGATTTTGTGGTTCTTGTGTGGATTGGTGCTGGCAGTAGCGATTTTTGGAAAATATGTTGGCACTTATGTTGCAGCCCGGTTTTGTGATGTGCCACGACGAGAAGCGGCAGCGCTGGGTTGGTTGATGAATACGCGCGGCTTAACGGAGCTGATTGTCCTCAATATTGGCTTGAGTCTGAACGTGATTTCGCCGCTGCTATTCACGATGCTGGTGATTATGGCGCTAGTAACGACGTTTATGACTTCACCCCTGCTGGAATGGCTCTATCCCAAACAACCAATTTTGGAGGAGGTTACAGAGTTAGTGCCGGACGAACCTGAGCCAGATTACCGAGTGCTGGTACCGATCGCGAATCCAAATACGCAGAAGGGGTTAATCCAACTGGCAGTGGCGATCGCAATTGGGAATAAACTGCCTAATCCCGAAAACCCCATTTCAGCAGCGATTTATCCATTAAGTTTGATTCAGTTTGAAGAAGATTACGCTTACGAGAGCACTCCGGCTGAAGTGGATCGTTTGATTGCGGAGCGCCAAACCCAGATTCATCATCTAATTGATGGGTTAGAACCACTCCATGCTCAACCCTTTGTTTACCCAGTGGTGCAGGTTGCTAGAGATGTTGCCCAGGAGACAACGGCCCTGGCAGAGCGCGATCGCATCGATTTAATTCTAATGGGTTGGCACCGTCCCGCATTTAGCAAAAACCGTTTGGGCGGCAGGGTGGGGCAGATTCTCAGTACGGCTCGAACCGATGTTGCCGTATTTGTCGATCGTCAGCATGGCAAACTCGAACGGTTGCTTGTCCCTTATATCCCCAATCTACACAATGATCTGGGATTGGAAATTGCCCTGCGTTTACTGGTAAACAGCCAGGATTGTCACCTGACTATTTTGCGGATCTCACAAGCTGACCAACCCAACGACCTCAGCTACGAACTGAGAACGACGATGGATCACCTACCAGATCAGATTCGAGGACGGATTTTGTTGCCTGAAATTGAAGCCCATAGCCCCATTGAAGCCGTGGTTAAAGCATCCGGGCAGGCTGATTTAACGATTGCCGGAGCTAGCCGCGAGTGGGGCTTGGAGCGGCAAACGCTGGGATTTTATGCCGATGAGTTAGCAGTGCAATGTCGCTCTTCGTTGCTAATTACGCGTCGCTACAATCGAGTCACCAGGCACCTAGCATCGGTTTTACCCGCAAAAGCTGTGCCATCCAGTTCTTCAAAACCCAGGGCGACTTCATGAAAGAACACTTTAGCCCCAAGTCCATCGTTTTCTATGGATGTGCGATCGCCTGTGTGACTGTGTTGTTTAGCATTACAACGGCACAGGGCGAAAAAAAACTCCAGGCTCCCCGCCGTATCGACGGGCGCTATCCACTGTCGCTGTCATCACCTCCTGATTGTTTGTGGGCGAAGTCTGTTAATCTGCTGTTGCAACAATCAGGGGTGTTTCTCACAGGCTCTTTGTTGCCCAGTGATGCGTCTGAACAAGCGGTGCGAATTGCTCAAGAACGTCCCTCGCTTTCGGGGCAGTGGCACAATGATCAACTAATGCTAGAAGGACAGCTAGGACGCGATTGGAACTGTCAGAGCACTGTAAAACTTGAGGGTACCGTGGTAGATCATCAACTCAATGGAACCCTACGCTTGAGTGCGACTCCTGACGCGATCGCGATTTCAGCCCAGCGAGAAGCTCCTCCACGTCGATCAGTTGAGCATTAGTGAAAAGTACACCGAAGTACACCATTGAGCGATTCATCCTCTCCGTTTCCTTCAAACCCCCTATTCCCCACCTATTCCAACAAAATTCCCAACTCTTGCTGGAAGTAGTCTTTTACCTGTTGGCTAAATGCCTGTCGCTGTTCAAATTTTTCGGTGCGGCTTGGCTTGCGTTCCTCATCCAGCGTCCAGCCAAAATCGCTGCTGATTCGTACATTTCCCTGCCAATCAGAAATTGAAACAACCAACTGGGGATTGGGGCTGTTATCCACCTCTTTCACTCGAAACACGTAGTTATAGGTATTCTGCGAAGCGGCGGCAACCGTTGAAGCCTGACCAAACTCCTGCTTCAACTGAGTGCCAACCGTTTCTGCCAAACCAGGTGTTGTAATCTCCTCCAACGTTCTGACAGCAAGCGTAAGGGCAAAATAAAACTCTTCAACGGAGACAAACGTTAAATGCATACAAAACTGTTTCTGGCTAACAGAATTAGTATGCGGTGAATCAGGCACGTTTGCGATCGCTCCGCTGGATCAAACTTAGTTAAAGGCTGAAGAACCCTAATGCTCTTGATCTGGATGAGATTGATTTAGCGATCGCGGGTGAACTGAGGGTTGCTGTATGGTTGGCAACACCTCTACTAAAGCGCTAACGATACCAAACAACAACGTTCCTGCTAAAAAAGCAACTAAAAAGTTGGGACGGTTCAAGCCGCTATCTCGCAAAATGCGGTAGAAAGGATGGCTCTCGCGCCGTAGCATCCGCTCAACACCTTTCAAGCGCTGAAACCGGAAAGGGTCTCGAACGTAATGACCGCTCCAGCTAACAACCAATCGTTCTTGACAATGTTTGCACGTTAGCAACCCTGTCAGCGATCTAGCAGGTTTGATGTTACCAGAACGACGGCAAACCGGACATTGAGAAGAATAATCATCAAATGTGGGAGCATTCATTACGAGCAACAGTGATAGCGAGTAAACACAATCTAAACTTCAACGCCAGCGATCTCCAAACATTCAATCCGAATTCAGGCAACTACTGAAAAAATTGCTGCTCCGAATGCCAGAGAATAATGAGCATCCGTTGCAACCTGGCTAAGAGTCCTCAATCTCATAGTAAAGTGCGATATCCATCAAAGGGGGCTTGACTTCCTTAACTTTATGACGGTTTTTAAACTTTGTCAGGTTATCGCATCATCCTTCATCTTCAATTTTTCCAAGAAGCCGAAAGAATTTTCTTCTCAATCTGCAAACCCCCATCTTAAAATGAGTATTAGACATAAAAGTTAAGCATTATCTCATTTTTATTCCTGCCCTTAAATGAACGTCAGCCCCTCATCAGATGTGACGCTGTCTAATCCCGCCGCGGCTAAAGCCTCTTCTGCTTTAAATCCCTCACTTTTAAATAGACTCCATCCCTCTCCAGAAACGATTGTTCTCTTGCTAGCCGTCGTCATTGGAGGGGGAACTGGTCTTGCTGTTGTCCTTTTTCACTACTTAATCAGCCACATCCACAGTTTGATGCTAGAGGATTTTATGGGCATTGTCTCAGGATGGGGAGCCTGGACATTGGCATGTGTGCCCAGTTTGGGGGGATTGGTGGTGGGCTTAATGCGATGGCGATCGCACGATTTTGGTGCCTCTCTTTCTTCCCTGATTGCGGCTCCTCAATCAACTCAAAAGGTATCACCAATTAAAGCAGCAGCTAAAGCGATCGCAGCTTCCGTCTCACTCGGCACAGGTGCATCCCTCGGACCCGAAGGTCCCAGCGTTGAAATTGGGTCGAACATTGGCGTATTGCTGGGGCAATTTCTCAAGGTTTCACAGGAACGGCAGCGCTTATTGTTGGGAGCAGGAGCCGCCGCCGGATTAGCGGCTGGGTTCAACGCTCCGATCGCAGGCGTTTTTTTTGCGCTAGAAGTGGTTTTAGGAACGACCTTTGCCACGTCGGCTGTTAGCGTTGTGCTGCTATCAGCCGTTGTCGCCGCACTCATTTCTCAAATTGGCTTAGGTGGTCAGCCTGCATTCATCCTGCCAAGCTACGAAGTTCGTAGTCCGCTAGAACTGCCGTTGTATTTGGGTTTGGGGCTGTTTGCCAGTTTTGTGTCCATCGCTTACACACAGGCTATCCAATTAGCACAGCGGTTTTTTCGAGGGGAACTTGCAGGGTTTAGCGGCATGGCAAAAGTTCCTGTAGTGCTTCGTCCCTTGATTGGCGGAATTTGTGTGGGTATGGTAGCGCTCCAATTTCCTCAGATTTTGGGAATTGGCTACGAAACAATCGAGGCAATGCTGCAAGATGCTCAATTTTCTATCTTCTTGCTGCTGTCTCTACTAGTCGTTAAATTGGCGATGACGGCAATCAGCTCAGGAAGTGGGTTGGTCGGTGGGTTGTTTGCGCCAGCCATGTTTTTGGGTGCAACGCTGGGAGCAGCTTATGGCATGGTGTTACCCCATCTACCAGTGATCGCTGGAATGGATGTGGCGGCTCCTCCTGCTTATGCCATGGTTGGCATGGCAGCCGTGCTTGCTGCCAGTGTCCGCGCGCCTTTGACTGCAATCTTGCTGCTATTTGAGCTAACACGGGATTATCGCATCATTTTGCCGTTGATGGCAGCCGTAGGCTTAAGTGTATGGTTGATTGAGCGGTTAAAACCTACTACTTACCATATTCCCACTGTTCAACCAACGGAACTGAAAGCAGAGCCAAACCAAGACTCAGAAGTTTTGCAGCATTTAACGGTGATGGAAGCGATGCAGCCAGAGTTTGTATCGATGTTGGGTTCGCTTTCGGTTCTGGATGGGGGTATGATTCTCACTCGTCAGCAGGTTCGGAGTGCCTTAGTGCTGGATGATACAAACACCCTGATTGGGATTGTGACTTTGCAAGACATCAACCGAGCGATCGCAACATTAGAGAATAGCTCAGTTTTGCCTATTAAGCCGGCTGAGGATAGTTTAATGCCGCTCACCATTGCCGACATCTGCACCAAAACTGTGTTAGTGACTTATCAGGATGAGGTGTTGGCAGAAGCAAAAGCTCGAATGGCAGCTCGTGGCTTACGGCAGCTTCCAGTTGTTGATCGAAACGATGCAAACCTGATTTTAGGTATGTTAGACCAGGATCAAATCGCTCTTGCTTGCAGCCTCGCCATTACGCAACAAGCTATCCAACGACAAATCTCCGTATCAAAGCCGATCGCAGAGCCAATTTTAATGCCGATCATGAAACAATCTGCCTAATTACTTTGCCACTTATGGGCTTTTTTGCCATTCATGCGCTTTGGCATCATTATCGAATTAACGTTTACGGCTCGTCCAAATGCCAGTAAACATCATTGTCATACCGCCTACAAAGATCGCGATCGCCAAGATGCCAGGTAAGACAGTCATCCAATCAACTGAGTCCATTGGTGTAAAAAGATAAGGTGTTAGTATTCCTCAATCTAACTCTTTACCTCATAGGTTACAGAAAAAGTATGGAACCATAGTAACCTTAAATCATTAAATCCCCTTAAACTAGCCACGTCAAAATCGTAGCGCTCTCTTACAATAAATACTCAAATCTACTCATCAATTTGGTCAACTTGCTTCAAATGAATATGCTTCCGTCCCAAAGAGATTTCAAATTCATCTCCTGGTCTTAAATCCATCTGTTTTGTATAAGCAGCCCCAATCAGCAAATTGCCATTCGACTGAACACTAATTCGATAGCTAGCGCTGCGACCACCACGACCATTGGAACTTGCTTTTCCATCTAGTTCAATCCCTTCCGCATCGATTAAAGCATTCAAGAACTTCATCATGTTGACACGCTCTACACCATTTTTAGTTACCGTGTAGTAGCCACATTCCTTTGCTTTATCTTCCTTGCTTAGGCTCTCTAGCTCCTTAACTTTTTTAAGGAGAGCTTCACCTGTTAGAGGCTCAATTTTCTTTTTTCTAGACATCAATCTGTTGCTTCAAAGGGTTGGTAATTACACACTTACTGTCGATCTTGAACTTAAGTTCAGACAATTTGAACACTTAAGATATCGGCATCCCGCATTCGTATGCAATCATACTACATCAATCCGATTAGTACGACGAAATTATTCGTCCTCGAATAAACAACGAATGTTGCTTCCATTTGACTCAAATATTATGCGGCAACTAAAGTCAAATGGAGAACAATTTATCTTAGAAAACTATCCTTGCTTGCCATACCTACAGAGCGGTAAAGCACCAATTGATTGAATTAATGAGCTTGATTGAAGAATTTTCTAGAGCAAGGACAAAAAGAAAGTCCGAAAAACTTCTTCAAGTCGAAGGTTCTACTCTTTACAAAGCGCTCCAAACAGTAGTTCATTAGGGTATGTGCTCTGGTTAGCTGTTTGATGCTACCCCCGTCGGCTAGTGATATTTTCAGCCATCTATTGAAACCCAAGCGGCTCGCAATCCTGGAAGCCGTTCTGATTGGTTTAGTCGCTGCTTTTGCGGCTGTTTTGTTAAAACAAGGTGTTCATTGGTTAAGCGGATGGCGCGTCAAAGAATCGCTACTCATGCCAGCCTGGTTGTTGTTGCCTCTAGTTGGGTTGGTGGGTGGATTTCTGACGGGGCTGCTGTTAGAGCGGTTTGCCCCAGAAGCAACGGGTAGCGGTGTGCCCCAAGTGAAGGCAGCGTTGGCTTACATTCCCATCCCGCTCGACTTGCGGGTTGCAGTTGTCAAGATACTCAGCACCATGCTGGCTTTGGGGTCTGGCTTGGTGCTGGGGCGGCAGGGGCCCACCGTGCAAATTGGGGCGGCGCTGGCAGCGCAGATGAGTCGATGGGTGCCATCTTCTCCGGATCACCAACGGCAACTGATCGCCGCCGGAGCCGCAGCAGGGCTAGCTGCCGGGTTCGATGCTCCGATCGCAGGCGTGCTGTTCGTCATCGAAGAATTGCTGCACGATGTGTCTAGTCTGACGCTGGGAACAGCCATTCTTGCCTCTTTTACGGGTGGAGTTGTATCGCGAGTTTTGGCAGGTCCTAGTTTAAGTTTGGGACTTGATCCGTTTATTTCTAACCGAACCAGTTTCTCTCCTCAGGAAATTCCTTTTCTATTGCTGCTGGGTATATTGGCAGGGGTGTTTGCAGCCTTTTTCAATCGCAGCATCGTCAACAGCTTAAGGCTAACGCGTCGGTATGTGCAGTTTGGCTTACCCTGGAAGATTGGATTGGCAGGCTTAATTTCAGGGGGCATGATTGCCATGCTTCCACCCATGTTTCGAGATACAAACACATTGCAAAGCTTTTTAACGCTAGAAACAACCAGTTGGGGAATTACGGCGGGCGCGTTTTTGGTGCAATTTGTTCTTTCAATTCTGGCGTGCAGCGCTGAAGCACCGGGGGGCTTATTTATCCCCAGTTTGGTGCTAGGAGCAGCATTGGGTAAGTTAGTGGGGTTAGGGGCTGCAAATTTTGGGGATACGGATCCCATTCTGTATGCCCTAACCGGAATGGGGGCGTTTTTTGGCGCGGTTGCAAAAGTGCCCATTACGGCGATCGTGATTGTGTTTGAAATTACGATTAACTACAACCTGATTCTGCCGTTAATGATTAGCGCGGTCACTGCTTACCTTGTGGCTGAACGCCTGGCTCCTGGCTCTTTGTACACTCATTTACTGGAGTTGAAAGGCATTCATCTGGAACCGGATGCCATTAATGATGGGTTGTGGGCAAAACTGAGCGCGGCTGAGGTGATGCAAACCAAAGTCGAGACATTAGATAGCCGTATGTCGATCGATGAGGTAGTTGCGGCATTTTCCAATTCGCATCATCGCGGCTTTCCTGTTGTCGATGATCGGCGTTTGGTGGGGATTGTCACCCAGACAGATTTGGATAAGGTGAGCCAGCGTCAATTACCAGGAACGGCGCTGCTGCAAGAGATTATGACTCCCAAGCCGATTACAGTTACTCCAGGTGATACGTTGGGGCGGGTGTTGTATTTGTTGTCGCATTACAAACTGTCGCGGTTGCCCGTGGTGGAGCACCGAAAGTTGGTTGGCATCATCACGCGTAGCGATATTTTGCGGGTTGAGGCTGACAAGTTGCGGGGGGACTCTGATAAGGTGGGTCCTCAGCCAGAGCCATCCTACGTGGTTTATCAGACGCGATCGCCTGCCATCGGCCAGGGACGTATTTTGCTGCCTTTAAGCAATCCTAAAACCGCAGATGCCTTGATGAAGCTAGCCCTTTCTGTGGCTCGCGAGTTTAACTACGAAATTGAGTGCTTACGGATTATTCCCGTTTCCCGTCACCACTCCCCTTCCGAATCGGTTGTAACAACCACGTTGAGTCGTCGCTTATTAATGCGGGCTGTGCAACAGGGGAAGGCGTGGCAAGTGCCAGTCCATACCCAAATACGGGCTGCTCACACAGTAGCAGAAGCTGTTTTAGAAACCGTTAAAGAGCGTCATATTGATTTGCTGCTGATGGGTTGGAAGGGAAACACCTCTACACCGGGGCGAATTTTTGGAGATACGGTTGATACGGTGATTCGGCAGGCAGATTGTGATGTGGTGCTTGTCAAAATGGGGGAGCAGGTTTCTGCGATCGCGATCGACCTGAATGGCATCCCAGAAACCTCAGTTCAAGCAACTCTTCAGTTGTCTCGGATGAATCGCTGGCTGTTGCCAATGGGAGGTGGACCTAATGCAGAATATGCTGTAAAACTGCTGCCAGCTCTCGTTGCCATTAGTCAACAACCGAGAATTCGTCTATGCCACATTTATCATCCTTGGCAGGAAGATTACGACCCTAAAACACTGGAGGAGGATGCTGCTTTTTTGCGACATAAAAGCCAGGGTATTGTAGAGGTGACTCCTGTGTGTGCCAATTCCGTGGTGGAGGCAGTGGTAGATATGGCGCAGAAGGATCAATGCGATGTGATTGTGCTGGGTGCCAGTCGCGAAGGGATGCTGCAACAGGCGATTCATGGCAATATCCCGGAGACGATCGCGCGTAACTCTAAGTGCACTGTGATTTTAGTCAGGAAGGCGATCGCATAAATTGGAGCCAAAAAGTTTCCAAAGACTGATTCAGGCTTTGCCACTCGTTGAAATCAAGTTTACCCGCTTCAAACAGCTCTCGCAGCACAACCCGAAGTGCATGGCAACTGTAGAACTGATCGATTAACCGAAATGCTCCCTGCAAAGCGGTAAATTGGCTTTCATAAATAACGGAGTCTGTAAAGTTTTCTCCTAACGGAGAGTGGCAAACAGCTTGAAAATTTTCTTTAACTCTGATTAGCTCAATCATCCAGCCCTGATAAAATTCCGTCATTTTCATGGTTTGTTGATTAAAAAGAAGCTACTGTACCAACTTAAAAAGTGACGATTCTGGCTTGTGCAACGGGGCATTGATAATGACGCTCGAAGCACATTACAAGTTTGATTAAACTGCCTGTGACCTATCTATCATTACTATAAAAAATTTTTAGGTATTAACCCAGAGAGATGCAATGGAAACTCATCCGCCATTTGTCTGAATCACCTCCCAAATTGCACGTCATACTGATTCGTGTAAAGGCAACGAAACTGTGAATTTTGACCCTTTTCCGGGAACCGATTCCAGCGTGACCCACCCACCATGTAGTTCTGCTAATTTTCGTGTAATGACTAAACCTAGCCCTGTTCCCTGATGTTGACGGGCAAGAGAACTATCAATTTGGGAGAATGGATAGAACAGCGATCGCTGATCAGCTTCGCTAATGCCAATGCCTGTATCCCAAACTAAGAAATGAACAATGTCATGATTCAGAACAAAGGATGAATAAAGAATCGCAGGTGAACAGGTTGATGTAGCTTCCTGGGGGAGCGATCGTGGTTGGCGATATACCCTTAGCCCAACAACTCCCTGAACCGTAAATTTCACCGCATTAGTCAAAAGATTCAGCAACATTTGTTTGAGACGGCGTGGATCAACCACGATCCATTCAATTGTTGGATCTAGCTCAACTTGCAGTTCCAGTCCCTGACTCGCTGCCCGCTCCTGAATCAGGCTGATCACGCCTTCGCAAATATCTCCTAGATAAACAGCTTGCAGGTCTAACTCCATGCGTCCGGCTTCTAACCGCGACAAGTCTAAAATATCGTTAATCAAATCCAGCAAATGCTGACCGCTGGTGTGAATTCGTTCAATATATTCCTTTTGTTTAGAATTCAATTCACCAAAAAACTCTTGCAGCAAAACATTTGAAAAACCCAAAATCGCTGTGAGTGGGGTGCGAAGTTCATGGCTTGTCGTCGCCACAAATTCTTGTTTTAAGCGAGTGGTTTCTGCCAGTTGATGGTTTTGGCTTTCCAACAGTTGCCACTGCTGTTTGAATTCCGTAATGTCACGGCATACGCCTATAACCCGATGGACTACACCCGTTGGATCAGTGATTGGCGCATAAATGGTTTCAAACATGCGATTGCCTTCTGGTAGGGCGACTTCATGATCGATAAAGACTTTTTCAGCGGTTTCAAACGCTTGTCGAATTAACTGTTCAAGCGGTTCCGCATCTGCACCCAACAATTCTCGATTGGTTTTGCCGAGTACTTCGTCGCGGGCGCGTCCTAAAAAATCGCAGCCAGCGGGGTTGATGGAGGTATATCGCAGTTGCGCGTCGTATTCAACAAAAATATCGATGGATTTTTCCAGGAAGGACCGGAGGTACTCAGCACTGACTCGTTGTTCGTATTCGCGACGATATAAGTGTGCCTGACGTAGCGCGATCGCACTGTAGCTAGTTGTCTGTTGCACTAGCTCAATCTCTGCCGCTTCAAATTGTCGGGGCTGAAACTGCAACACTAACAGCATTCCTGCCAGATGTTCGATGCCCATGATGGGGCTAATTAGTTCACTCACTGAAATCGCTGATGCAGGAAGTTGTTGAGCAGGTTGCGGCAGCAACAGTTTGAGTAGCGTCGAGCGCTCTATATCACCTGTAAACTGGCAAGTTTGGCTGGCAAGTAATTGCTGCTGTTGAGTGAGAGCTAGAGTGTGCAATGGCAAGTGTATGCCCAGAAACGTCACTGGCGGTGGGATGCGCTGACTCACCGCTTCAAACTTCACTTCAAAACTTTGGTGCTCAGGGTTGTAGAGGCTCACTAAACAGGCATCGGCTTTGAGGGTTGTCATTAAACCTGTGACAGCGGTTTTGAATAGTTGACTTTCATCCAAATCTCGATGCAAACAGTCTGCCAGGGTACGGATAAATTGCTCAAATCTCAGCGATCGCTCCAACGATTGAGTACGCTGGCTGACTCGTTCTTCCAACTCCTGGGTGTAAGTTGTGAGTTGATTCAGCAGTTTGGTTTGCTCAAGGGCGATCGCCAGTTGGTTCGCAACCGCCTTTACCAACTGCTGTTCCTCAAGAGTCCAGTGGCGCGAGGTCTGGCAATGGTGGACGGCTACCAACCCCCATAATTCTCGTTTGTTTGGCTCTAGAGATTCATCCATGCTTAAGATGCCAGTCGCAATCATGCTCTTAACATGAACCTGATCCAGCATCGCTTGATGACAATCCGTTAAATCTGCACTGGCTACTTCATCTACACTCCATAGCCGCCCCGCCTGATACGCTTCTAAGTAGGGCGGCGGAATGCAGTCGGAACCGAAGTTCTGTCCTTGCATAGCGGGAAAATCAGGACTGACTGCTTCCGTGACACAACAACCGCTCCTGTCTGGAAAAATTTGATAAATGACAACGCGATCAGTTCGTAGAGCGTGCTTTAGTTCTTCTGCTGCACTTCGCAGCATAGTGGCTAAATCTAGAGAAGAGCGGATACGAATAGCAATATTGTTCAACAGTGCTTCACGCTCTTGGCGCTGCTGAATTTCCTGAACCGTGTGAAGCCGCTCCGCTTCAAGTTTTTTGCGATCGCTTAAATCCGTAACAAAGCCTAAGAGGTAGCTGTCGTCATCTTCCGGCTCACCAACTAAAGACAGTTTCACCTCTGTCCAAATAGATCCTCCATTCGCGGTTTGATACCGCTGCTCAAAGATACGTTGTTCCCTAAAGTGAACGATTTGCTTAATCATCTCCAGTTCAGTGGCAAAATCCTGCGGAGCAGTAATCCCTTGCAGATCTAACCGTCGAAGTTGCGGAGCTGAATATCCAAGTAACTGACAGAATGCCGGATTTGCCTGCAAGATGCTGCCGTCTAAACTGGCTTGAAAAACACCAATCGGTAGATGTTGCAGAACGGATTTTAGCAGTTTGGCGTGTTGTCGGTGGTGCAGGTGCCGAGAAACAGGCGGCAACGACGATAGGATCTGCGTCACTTGCAGAAAGCGATACCAAAATCGTGATGCAGCAGGTTGCCAACAAGACGATTGCTGAATGCGGCGCACCTCGTGTCTGGCGATCGCATCCACAGCCGGAGTTGCCAACACATCTTGAAGCATGTGCTCATCCAAAATCAACGTCACCTGCCAACGCTGAGATAAATCTGGTAGCACTTCAGCCAATGTCGATGTTGTCTTTGAGTTTGCGGTCTTTGCCGGAAGACTACGTACCTGCAACCAGAGGCAAAAATGAGTGGTTAAGAATAGGGCACTGGCTTCTATGCCCGGTAAGGTGAGGAGACTCTCAACAGGCCGCCGCCATGAGGCGCAGGGCATTATTGAAGAGACAGACTGGGATGTGGATGCTGCCGTGTTTGAAGAAGTTGCCAGAACCGATGAAGAATGAGGTGAATTGCGCGTTTCGGTGTGAGCACGGTTGGTATAATAAATTCGCCCACGCTTGCGGGATTGACTTGTCCGCGATCGCGAAACATTCAGTTCCCTACCGGATACTCTCGCATTTTGGCTTTTATAATAAGTTTGATTCTCAATACAGTCTTCAATGAGTTCAATGAGTTGTTGCCAAACACGCTGCAAGTTCTGACAAACAACCACATCTTCTCCAGCAAATATAACTCGCAGTATTTGCTCCTTCTCACCTAATGCTGCGTGAAGGTTTTGCAATAAAGAAAAAAGATTAGACCAAACCAGATACCACATTGTCTGACTTGGTGTTATCAGATGGTTCATCAACCTTACTTAAATGATGTTTTTGGAAAGTCCATTAAGTAGGCAGGCACAATTAAATTGAAGATGGTGTGGATTGGTTTGAAAGACAAAACTCAACACTTGCCTGAGTATCACCTTGCTTTACCAATTCTACAAATCATCAGGTCTGCCTACTTACATAGGTGATTTTTAACAAATAAACCTTTAACAGGTAGTTTTACTTAAAGGATCAATCGTTTCTTATTGTTCACCGCACAGCTTATTCTTCCACAATTGTTAATTTAATTTAGTAAAGTGCGGACGTGATAATTAGAACATTACTCTGCTGATGTATTTTATGGCAGTAAAAAGTGTTGTGAGTCTTCAGCGAATTCTGACAAATCCAGTACGACCCATCAATTCTTGCCCCTGATCGGTTAGCAGCAAAGCGGCGTAGGCTTCGCCTGCTTGTTGTTCCACCTGGCCATTTTGCTTAACAACAACAAACAACTGCCGCGTGATGGGGTAAGTGTTTGTCTTAAATGCGTCTAGGTTGAGTTGGTTTCGCTGAGCCGGGCAAGATTCTGCTGGCACTAACGGTTCTTGATACGGAGGTACAAAGGCACTATCAGTGCGCGCGATCGCCAGCGGCTTCACAGAACACTGCGGCACAATCTCTGGGGCGGAAGCATAGTAGATACCTCCAGGATTGCCAGAAACTTTGCGAAGTGCATCAGTTGTGCTGTAAACCATTTGCACGTTCCCTCCAAAGGGCTGACCACTTAAAATATTGCTAACAAAAAACTCAACGGTTCCCCCATCTTGCAAGCGACGAGAGTAGGGAACAATGGTGAGGTTTGGTCCGCCTACCTGCTTCCAATTGGTGATTTTGCCTGTGTAAATACCTTTTAATTGCTCTAAATTCAGCCCTGCTACAGGAAGTGATGGGTGAACCGCGATCGCAATACCTTCTAGGGCGATCGGCACTTGCTTTAAAGTAAAGCCACGCTGTTGTGCCTGTTGATATTCCCTATCTTCAACCGGTCGAGACGATTGGGCAAACGCTAACTGTCCGTCCAACAGCATCCGAATTCCGGCTCCCGAACCCGGAGTGGCATTGATGGGATCGGTGTACCGCAGTTGGAACACAGGAACCGCTTTTTGAATTTCTGTATCAATCTGTCCACGGATCGGTGCCCAGGTTGTACTTCCACCATAGTTAAACAGTCCAGCAGGTACATTTTCCAGCAGATTGAAGCGTTGAACATTGCCAGATGGCGTGCCAGGATTGGGTGAATTTTGGGTAGATGAGGGGGTACCAGACGAAAAAAGATTCCCCAGATTGCCCCCCGCTTTTTGCGCCAACCACCAAACTCCGCCACCAACTAACCCAGCGGTCACAAGGAATGCCAGGATCAGGGCAGGTGCTTCACTTTTTTGAGCCATAGTTATGTCTACTGGGTTGGAAACTGCCTTTATCTACTCTGGTTCTAACGTGGATTCCTTATAAAAATCGGGAAAGCAGCTTGTAGATTAACCGAAATAATGCCGTGATCGAAATGGCAGTTAATCCACCAACTACCGCGATCGCTACAATTGTTAGCAAGATATTGCCAACCAGGGGCGTAGCAATTGCCGATCTCAATGGAGCAATCAAAATCACCAGCGCCAAACTCAAGCCTGCCAAAATAGCTAAGTCCGTTCGCTCGATGATGCGGCGAGATTGTGCCAAAATTAATCCCACTAGTAATACTATCCAGAATCCGGCACTAATCAGGGTTGTACCCAACACACTCGCCAACGCGATCGCCAGCAATCCGCCTTGAAACCCGGTAAACCCGGCTCCAGCTAAAAGCTCTAGCGTAGAAAAAGACGCGATCGCCGAACGACGAGGAACCGCAGGAGGAGCAGGGGCAGGGGTAGGTGAGGCTAGAGAATTGGGTAGAGCGGTTGGGTTGAAGGGCGAATTAGCAGGTTGGAAGGCGGTTTTACGGGAAACGGGTTGGCGAGAGATGACAACCTGAGACAACGCCTGCAACACCTCCTCACACGACTGAAACCGTTCACTTGGGGTTGCTTGCAACATTCGATCCAGCACATCTGCTAACACCGGATTAACCTCTGCAACCTGGTCTCGCCAACGCCACGAGTTGCTATATGCGTCATACAGGTCATTGGGTTGCTTTCCTGTTAGTAACGTAATGCTGGTTACGGCTAGCGCATATAAATCGCTAGAGGGATACACCTCACTACCGTTCATTTGTTCTGGCGGCGCATAACCCTCAGAATAAATTCCAGTAGACTTTCCCCCTTTCGTCACTTGTCGTACAGCACCAAAATCCAATAAATAAATCAAGCCATTCTGGTGCCGCATAATGTTTGTTGGCTTGATATCCCGATGGATTGCCCCCTGGTTGTGGACAAACTGAAGCACGGGCAGAATTTTAGTCAAGACATCCAGAACTGCTTCTGAGGAGAAAACCCCTGTCTGTTCCAGTTCCTGCTCCATCGTTTGCCCGTCAATAAATTCTTGCACCAGGTAGAAAAAGCGTTCTTGTTTGCCAGGTTGCCAGGCAGGAACAGACAGTTCAAAAAACGCGAACAGGTCAGGAATTTGAGGATGGGCATTCCCCAGTTCGTCTAACGCCTGGGCTTCTCGTTCAAACAAATCTTGCGCGGTTTGTAGTTGGGAGGGGCTGAGATTAGCAGAGGGCAAAAATTGTTTAACAACACATTGACGCAGCCCAGGTGTGTAGCGATCGCGCGCCAAAAATGCAGCTCCAAACCCCCCTTGTCCTAATAGCTTAAGCGGTACATAGCGCCCTGCCAACATCAGAGGCATCCCACACGAGGTGCAATATTTTTGCTGAACACCCTTAAAGGTTGCAGGATCATCCAGGTCTGCAAACGAATTAACAGGTTTTGGGCAGCCTGGACGAGTGCAATAAACATCCATGATCGTCAGGAATCGACATCAGGCACAACAAGCGAAGGTTTTTCTAAGCTGGGATGCACAGAATGCACCACCTCTGAGTGCCCAGACGACGTGTAATTTTGCAACTGGGCAGTATAGGTGGCAAATTTCGGCAAGATTTCTTTACAAAATGCTTCTGCGGCTTTAGAGCGGTAACGATTGGGATTGATGATAACGGATAACATCCGTTTCACAACAACCTCATCGATGGTGGCTCGATGCAGCACCCCCATTTGTAATTCTTTTTCAATCGCAGAAATTGAAACAAACGCGGCTCCTAATCCTGACTGTACCGCATTCTTGATCGCTTCGATGGAGTTAAGTTCCATTTCAATTCGCAGGCGACGGGTTTCAATGCCACAACGGGTCAATACCTGATCAATCACCTTACGAATGGTGGATTGAGAATCGAGCGCAATGAATTGCAGTTTGTAAAGGTCATCTTTTTGAACTACATCTTCTTTTGCCAGAGGATGGGACACAGGCAGAATCAGTGCTAGTTCATCCTCAGCATAGGGAATAATTTCTAGAGAGTCTTGAAGTTCGGGAGAAATTTCACCGCCAATAATTGCCAGATCAATCTGCCCATTTGCCACGCTCCACGAGGTTCGCCGGGTGGAGTGAACGTGCAACTGAACGGCAACATCTGGATACTTTTGCCGAAACATGCCGATCATCCGAGGTAACAGGTAAGTTCCTGTGGTTTGACTTGCTCCAATAATCAAGGTACCGCCCTGAAGGTTTTGCAAATCTTCAAGGGCACGACAGGTTTCTTGACAAAGCGTTAGAATTTTTTCGCCATAGCTTAATAGGAGGTGCCCCGCTTCGGTCAATTGTGCTCGTCTTCCACCCCGGTCAAATAGGGGGACATCCAGTTGACGCTCCAGGTTTTGCACTTGCAAACTGACCGCAGGCTGTGAGACATATAAGCTGTCAGCAGCCCGTTTGAAACTCCCCTCAGCGGCGATCGCTTTGAGAATACGGAGTTGATCTAAGGTAAAAGGAAGGTCAGACATACGGCTAAACCAAAAATGAAAGGTGCCTTGAGAATTACCAGCAGGTTGATAAATTAGGAGTGGAACGGCAACTGCAAGAACAAAAGGGACTTCTAAGACCAAAACCGTAGCATAGAAGAACTGTGAAATAATCTGTGAAGTCTCTAGAAATACACTTAGACATACAATTGTGTAGAAACGTAAAAAAGACCCTATGAAACAGGAAGTTATTCAGGACTTTCTGAATTTACCAGGAATTGCGGGGGTTGCTCTCATGGATCGACGTTCCCGTCCATATTTTTGTGGCGTTGATCAAGCATTGAACTTTCAGCAAAAAGAGGCTCTTGCTCAAGGTATTTTGCAAGTGCTTGAAACAATTCCTGATGGATTTGAATCATTCAAATTTCATTTTGCCGCGCATCAAGTCTATATTCATAAACTGGATCACGGAATTATTTTGTTGGTGTTAACCCGCGATAATTTGATTTATGCAGATTATCTAAAGACTATTAAAAACCTAAAAGCGGCTTTGGGAGAAGATATTGGCAACGCGATCGCAATTTTTCGATTAAACGCAGGAAATATGACCCTCTCCGGAGTGAATACGCGCTCTCAGCGCTCATCCAATGGAGGAACGGTTTCCGTCTCTAAAGCTCCCTACCCAAACGTTACTCTTACCAATCCTGCTCCCGTCCCAACCTCTCCAGAAGTGCCGCAGGTTGCCACGCAAGATCCATCATTTATCAGTTTGAATGACGCGATCGCGGCTCTCAATCACCTCAGCAAATTTACCACTCAATATCTTGGAACCCACGTCATTGCCAACTACTGGAAATCCACCCGTCCATCAAACGAATGGCTAAATTGCATCCAAGTAGAGCGCACCGCCCAACTGAGCATCATAGATGCCACCCCCCAACAGTTACAAAGCCAGCTCAGCCCAGAGCAACAAGCCTGCATTCGGGAATGGGTCGCCGAGTTTGTTAGGCGCTGTTCACAAGTCATCCGCGACTTTCCGAGCATCATTCAACAAAAAGCTCTAAATGATGAACAAAAATCGCTGCTTTTGGGATGACTGAAAATAGGAGTCCGAAGCCAGGAGTGAGAAGCCAGGAGTCAGAAGGAGAGAAAGAAGGTAAGGGACATGGGGAAATCATAAGGAGTGAAGAAGTAGAAACAACCTCCACACTGTGACCCCATCACCCCATTACTCATCTCTTCCCCACCTCCCCCGTCCTCCCTATCTCCCACCCTCTTATCCTCTATCAACCATTTCCCTGGAGCAATGATCTAAATGGTTAAAACTGTCCGACTTGAACCGATCTCCCAAGCAACTTCAGTCGAAACAAACGGTAACCTACTTTCTGTTCTCATCAACAAAGATTTAGATGTATTAAAAGAATGTGGCGGACGCGGGATGTGTGCCACCTGTCATATTTACGTCAAAGACGGGATGGATGCCTTATCGCCCGTCAATCGCCGCGAACAACGAACACTGGAGGTAATTACAACCTGCAAGCCTAATTCTCGGTTGGCATGTCAGGCGCGAGTGTTAAAAGACGGAGTGGTGGTTGAATTACCCCCTGGAATGTACGTCAATTCCATTAAGGATATTGAAGCCTTGATTGGGCGACGAGCCGAACAAGACTTGCTCCATCCCATTACTGGACAGGTTTTGGTAGAAGCTGGAAAGCTAATTACACGCTCAATGATGAAGCAAATCGAAGATACGACCAGCTTTAATGTAGGACAATATTTCTCGCAAAGCTCTGAACATTGATCCAGTTGTTTGAGCTTATCACCGTGTTCAGTTGCTTCTGATGCAGTTTTTTGAGACAGGGGATAAGGTTAAGTAGGGTGTGGGAGTACTGCTGACTGTTAAGAGCAACTAAAGCAGGTTGGATAATATACTCCTGAAAACGCTTGAATACTGCAAGAAAGAATTGAACAGAATCTCTAAAAATCACCTCGCTTAACAAAGTGTTACTGTTTCCCGGTCGTTTAGGGAAGACTGAAGTTGAAAAGAAGCTGTTTAAAGGACATAGGATGTTGAGCCAGCTACAAGCGTTGGGTTACAAGACAGATGGGCGGTATGCTACGGATGAAGAGCTGAAAATGATTATTGAGTTTGTTCGCTCTTTTCAGCTCAGAGCGCAAACCTATCAACAATTGCAAGCAGCAGAAATGCAAATTGTGCAACAGGTTTACGCCAAGATGAAGGCGGTAGAGCCAGGGCTTTTTCTGAGTGGGAATGCGGATGTCAGCGCTAAGTGGAAGCGAGATACAATCCGGGTGTTGCGCTATTCGGCGATCGCGATGCTGTTGGATGATCCCGACTCCTTGCGCGAACGCTTGCTGTTTTGGATGCGAACCGTGATGAAGGCATTTGGAGCAGAGCGGAGTTGTAACGTCACCTATGCGGTCATGCAGGAGGTAGTTAAACAGCACCTTTCCCCAGCGCAAGCCAACTTGTTTTGCCCCATTTTGGAAATGAATCGGCAGGTGTTAGGAGCGGTATAGGATGTCAAGGGTGTATCTGTGCAATCTAATGGCTGCAATGCTTAGATTGGTAGAATCTGCGGCATGATGAAGAAAGATTGATTCTAAATTTACGCACAGTTTATTCGCGCAAGTTCCATGGCTACTCCCCTGACAGGTGCCCAAATTCGGCAAACGTTTCTGGATTTCTTTGCAAGTAAGGGACATCAGATTCTTCCTAGTGCCTCGTTGGTGCCGGAAGACCCAACCGTTCTGTTGACGATTGCAGGGATGCTTCCCTTCAAGCCGATCTTTTTGGGGCAGCGAGCGGCAGAGTTTCCCCGTGCTACCACGGCGCAAAAATGCATCCGCACGAACGATATCGAAAATGTGGGGCGGACTGCACGGCACCACACGTTTTTCGAGATGCTCGGTAATTTCAGCTTTGGAGACTATTTCAAGTCGCAAGCGATCGCGTGGGCGTGGGAACTCTCCACTCAGGTCTTTGGGCTACCGCCGCAACGCATTGTAGTCAGCGTATTTGAGGATGATGACGAAGCCTTTGCGATCTGGCGCGATGAAATTGGTATTCCGGCGCACCGGATTCAGCGCATGGGGGCGGATGATAACTTTTGGGTATCAGGTCCCACAGGTCCGTGTGGTCCCTGTTCCGAACTGTATTACGACTTCAAACCAGAACTGGGTGATGAGCACATCGATCTGGAGGACGACAGCCGTTTCATCGAGTTCTATAACCTGGTGTTCATGCAGTACAACCGGGATATTGACGAGAAACTGACTCCACTGCAAAACAAAAATATCGACACTGGCATGGGTCTGGAGCGGATGGCGCAAATTCTTCAGAAAGTGCCAAATAACTACGAAACCGATCTGATTTTTCCGATTGTCAAAACGGCGGCTGAAATTGCGCGAATTGACTACCACAAAGCCGATGAACCCACCCAAGTAGCCCTCAAGGTAATTGGGGATCATATTCGAGCAGTGGTGCACATGCTGGCAGATGGCATCACTGTTTCCAACGAGGGTCGGGGCTACGTGTTGCGACGGTTGATTCGGCGCGTAATCCGGTATGGGCGGTTGATTGGAATCAACAAAGAATTTACGCCGCAAGTGGCAGAAACCGCGATCGCTCTCTCTGAAACCGCCTATCCTCATGTGCGGCAGATGGAGTTGAGTATCAAAGTGGCATTACAGCGCGAAGAAATTCGCTTCCTTAAAACGCTGGAGTTTGGTGAACGGGAACTGGAAACCCTGATCGAAAAAATTGGGGCAGGTGGGCAAATTCCTGGTGCAAATGCCTTTGTTCTGTACGATACTTACGGGTTTCCCCTGGAACTCACGCAAGAAATTGCTGCCGAAAAAGGAATGAGTGTTGATGTAGAGGGATTTGAAACTGAAATGGAAAAGCAGCGGCAGCGCTCTCGCAATGCCGTTGAAACAATTGATCTGACGGTTCAGGGATCGCTCAATCAACTGGCAGAGCACATCCATGAAACAGAGTTTCTTGGCTACACGCAGCCTTCTGCCGAAGCAGAGGTACAGGCGCTGATGGTGGCTGGGCACGCCGTAGCAATGGCAGAAGCAGGTAGCGAGGTGCAGGTGATTCTGGATCAAACGCCCTTTTATGCAGAGTCGGGGGGACAGATCGGCGATCGCGGCTACCTATCCGGTGATAACGTGCTTGTACGAATTGAAGATGTGCAAAAAGAATCTGGCTTTTTTGTTCACTATGGGCGAATTGAACGGGGAACGCTGCACATTGCAGATGTGGTAAATGCTCAAATTGATCTCGCCTGTCGTCGTCGTGCTCAGGCAAACCATACAGCCACTCATCTGCTTCAGTCAGCCTTGAAACAAATTGTAGATGATACTATTTCGCAGGCGGGTTCACTGGTGGCGTTTGATCGCCTCCGCTTCGATTTTCATTGTCCTCGTCCGCTTACAGCAGAAGAGCTGCAACAAGTTGAAGATCAAATCAACACCTGGATTGCAGAAGCACACGCGGCTCAAACTTACACGTTGCCCCTGGCTGAAGCCAAAGCACGAGGCGCGATCGCGATGTTTGGAGAGAAGTACGGCAACGAGGTGCGCGTGCTGGATTTGCCTGGAGTCTCGATGGAACTTTGCGGTGGCACGCATGTTAACAATACTGCGGAGATTGGGCTGTTCAAAATCGTATCGGAGGCAGGGGTGGCATCGGGTATACGCCGCATTGAAGCCGTGGCAGGTCCCGCTGTGCTGGAATACCTGAATACCCGTGATGCCGTTGTGAAAGACTTGAGCGATCGCTTTAAGGTCAAGCCTGAAGAAATTCCTGATCGAATTACCGCTCTCCAAAATGAGTTGAAAACCGCACAGAAGCAGCTAGAGGCAACCAAAGCTCAATTGGCTCTGGCAAAAGCGGATAGCCTGCTGGCAGAAGCAGAAGCCGTGGGCGAGTTTAATATTCTGGTCGCTCACCTGGAAGCAGTTGATCCGGAATCGTTGAAAACTGCTGCCGAACAGCTTCAGCAGCAGTTGAAGTATGGTGCGGTGGTGCTGGGGTCTGCTCCGGAACCTGGTAAAGTGAGCCTGGTAGCAGCATTCAGCCCAGAGGTGATGAAAAAAGGCTTGAATGCAGGCAAATTTATCGGTGCGATCGCCAAGCTATGCGGCGGCGGCGGCGGCGGCAGACCCAACCTGGCTCAAGCAGGCGGACGAGATGAAAGCAAGCTCCCAGAAGCGCTTAAAGAAGCCCACAACCAACTCAAATCAGGATTGAGTTAAAGAATCTTAGAACGCTCAGCAAATTGCAGTGACAAGTATTTCTTTGTCTGCAATTTAATATATTCGATCAGGACTTTGGGGTGAAGAATCGATAGGCTTTACTGTGTCTTGATTCTGTTGTTGCACGCAAGTTATTGAAAGTTACTGCGCGATCTTGAGAATTTGGATATATCCTGGCTGTTAAGAGTTCTTGAAGAATTTTTTTGGGGTGCAGAGGCTTTGATACGGAGTTTTCTGGAATCACAAAAAGAGCTTTATGAGCCATAATTCATCAACTGGGAACACTAAATTT
Organism: Leptolyngbyaceae cyanobacterium C42_A2020_001; assembly: GCA_015272515.1. Lineage (GTDB taxonomy): Bacteria > Cyanobacteriota > Cyanobacteriia > Leptolyngbyales > Leptolyngbyaceae > JSC-12. The sequence continues at coordinate 43,921 of JACYLN010000047.1, forward strand.
AATAAGAGATCAGAGGAACGTTTGAGAGGCTTGCAGTTTAGGGGAAGCTTTCATGGAACCAACGGAGAATCGACCAGACAATAGAATTGAGAATGGGCGAACAGTTGAGAGCGTTTTGCAAACTGTGACGCAAGATCTCAAGCGTTTACATCAAGGGTTGATTACTCAGCTTTCTCAAGAAGTGACTCAACTGCAAACAGAGAAAGCACGACTCCTATCAGAGGTGCAGAAGCTTCAAGCCCAGCACCAAAAATTGCAAGCTCAAAACGAAAATACACTCTCTCAACAACAAGTTGCCCAACAACAACTTTGGGCAAAACAGCTTGCGTTGGCGCTGTCAAATCATCTGCAAGGATTGATGATGCAGCAAATCAGCCAAACAGCGAAAGCTAATCAGGTCGTCAGCACTGGTGAATTAAGCATATCTGGAGACAGTGCCGCCCATAGTCAAAATGCTCATCGCTTGTTGGCATCTTTAGACTCAACCTTTACTACAACCTTCAAAGCGCTCCAGCAAGAACTCAACAGCTACGAAAGTTCATTGTCTCAGCAGATTAACCGAATGCATAATCTGGAACAGCAAGGAGAAGCTGTTTTAGAAGCATTGGTTGACCGTTTGCGGCAGCAACTTCAGGCAGAAACCACTAAGACTCTCCACTTAACCGAAGGATACTCAGTTTCAACGCCACCTGCACGGGAAAATGGAAATCCGGGACAAGCAGTTGTTTATGACCAAATACCGCAGGTTACTCCCTCGCCTCAAGGTTTTCAGTTTCCTCCTCAATCGGATTCCTATTCGCCCGCGATCGCCCACTCTGCTGCATCCCAATTTTCCCCGGCTTCTGCTCGACAAACGCAACCAACTCCATCCCACGCTCAGCAATATCCAGCCCCAACCCCTCTAGCCGTTCCGGCAACTGCTGTTCCGGCTCAAGCTGCTACGAAGAAAGATACATCAAACTTCTGGGTTGGGTTGGTGCTGGTTCTGCTTTCAACCGTGGCTCTATCAATTCACAATGTGTTGGTGCGGGTGATTGGTAAGCCGAGTTCCATTTTGGGAGCACCGGAAATTGGTGGTTTTATTAACATTACGATTCTAGGAAATTCGCTGCTAATTCTATGGTTGCGGATGTTAATTGTGTTGCCGCTAATGGTGGGAGTGGCAATGTTTTTGTACCCCCCTGTGTGGCGAGACTTGAAGAAGTTTTTTAGCTCTCGCGATCGCCGTCCGGTTTTAAACGTGGTAGGGAGTGGTTTCTTTTTGTTCCTCTCTCAGGTGTTGATTTACATTGCGATTGGGCAAATTGGGGCGGGTCCAGCGGTGACGATTCTGTTTATGTACCCCATTGTCACGGTACCTTTGGCATGGCTGCTGTTTGGCGATCGCCCAACTTCTCTCCGCTGGGGCGTAATGGCCGTGATATTAACAGGTGTGATTTTGACCGCGTTGCCAAGCATTACGAACGCAGGCAAAGGGTGGTCATTAGAGGGGGTAGTATTTGCCATCTGCTCTGGGATAGCCTTTGCGCTATATCTCATCTTTATGCAGCTTGGCTTTAAAAAACTACATCCGGTTCCTGTCAGCCTGGTGCAGTTCTTTACGATTTTTGTGTTGTCTGCGGTGATTCTGATTGCCGTTGGTCCCAATTTGGGTGTGCAAGTTTTAGCAGAACAGCGTGCTGGGTTTGTGTTAAGTGGTGCTTTGTTGGGCGTTTTAACCCTGATTGGGTATCTCGCTAATAACTTTGGAGTGCGCTTTATGGGTGCAGGCTTAGCCTCCATCGTGGCATCCATCGGTCCGGTAATGACGGCATTTCTTGCCTGGATCTTGATCCAGAACAAGCTGCAAGGGGTTCAGTGGTTTGGAATTTTGCTGGTAACGCTGGGTGTGGGTGCTCTCAGTTTTGAGCGAATGAAGTTACAGGCGCGGAAAAAGTAACTCCGTTTGATTTTATGGGTATGCCAAACTCACGTTTCACCGACTCAGTTGCTTAATTGCTTTCGGGTGCGGAAGTGGTGGGTGGTTGAAGCGGCAGTTCCAGATAAAAGCACGTCTGTCCATTGCCGCTCTCAACTCGAAGTGTGCCCCCCAGAATGGTTGCTAATTTTTTGATCAGGGGTAACCCAAGCCCTGTTCCACCCTGGTTCCAGCGATCGCTGCGAGGAATTCGGTAGAACGGTTCAAAGATGCGGGTTAACTCTGCTGCCGCAATCTCAACGCCGGTGTTGCAAATTCTAAGTTGAACCTGATTGGCATTCAAGGAGGTAACAGCGACCAGAATTTGCTCATTAGGTGGAGTATATTTGCAGGCATTATTGAGTAATTCTGTAACAATTCGGCTAAGACTGGTTAAGTCAGAAATCAACGGTGGCACATTCCTATCAAGCGTGAGATGGAGTTGAAGTTGGCGATTTTGCAGCCTGCCCTGAAAGTTCTCAACCAGTTGAGTTATCCACTCTAATAAATGAACTGTGCTCAGTTCAAGAAGGTAAGCTTCGGCGTTAAGGCGCTGAAAATCTAACAAGTCATTAATTAGCGCTAATTCGCGATCGCACTGATCTCGTAGAATCCCCAAATAACGGCTTGTAGACTCTGCTTCAATGCCTGAATTTAGCATTTGTTGCGATTGGCGATCAAAGTTAATTTCCAACATTTGAATCGCCATCTTGATATTCGTCAAGGGGGTTCGCAGTTCATGAGAAATGGTGCTGAGAAAATCATCCTTCAACTCGCTTAAGCGCTGCATTTCCAGCATTTGCTCTTGAAGCTGCTGATTCAGCATCAGCGCGACACGCCGCTCTTCAGCAAGGCGTTTGTCTGTAATGTCTCGAAAAACCAACACTGCGCCTGTGATGTTTCCCTGCTCATCTCTTAAAGGGGCTGCACTATCGGCAATGGGAATCCTGGTGCCACTGGCTGTCACCAGCAATATCTGCTCTGGTAACAGGTAAATTTCTCCCCGCTCTAATGCCGCAATGATGGGATTTTCTACTGGAGTAAGTGTGGATTCACTTACAATCTGAAAAAAGTCTACCAGGGGCTGCCCCTGGAGGGTTGCTTGGGAGTAGCCAAGTAAGGTTTCTGCCATCAAGTTGAGAAATTTGATGCGGGCTTGAGCATCTACGACAATTACACCATCGCCAATGCCTCTAAGAATCGTTGTTAGCCATTGTTCTCGCTTTTTTAATTCTGTGTCCAATTGATAGCGTTGCAAAGCTGTTTCGATCGCGACGTAGAGTTCTCGTTCTTCAATTGGCTTGAGAATATAGCCGAAGGGTCCAGTAGCTTTGGCTCGCCGTAGGGTGCTGGTGTCAGAATAACCTGTTGCATAGATGAAGGGAATCTTTAACCGATTCCAAATTGTTTCAGCCGCTTGAATTCCATCTAAATCACTTCGCAGTTGAATGTCCATCAAAATGAGATCGGGTTGAAGTTCGACAGCTTTGGCAATGGCTTCTTCCCCAGAAGTGGCGATCGCAGCGACCGAATATCCCAAGCTTTCCAGACTCGCCCGAATATCCCTGGCGACAATCCGTTCATCTTCAACAATTAAAATTTGCACTGATGATGACACTGACGAATAAGTAGACGAACCAAGCACCTGTTAATTCCTCGGAAAAGTAATTGTGAATGTGGTTCCCGGATGGCGAGTAAGCTGAATTGTACCCTCCAGTTGTTCCACAAAGTCTTGAACCAGTTGCAATCCCAGGGAAGACGTTTCCGCTAAATCAATCGATTCAGGAAAACCAATGCCATTATCTTTAACGATGAGGCAAACCTGTGATTGTTCGTTGGTATACAGCGCTATCTGAATTATTCCCTCCAACTTTGCAGGAAATGCATACTTCAGTGCATTGGACATTAATTCATTAACAATCAACCCACAGGGAATGGCTTGATCGATGCCCAGAGAAATTGAGCTAATATCGGTTTTGAGGGAGATTGAGTTTGTATCAATTTTGTAAGTGCTAAACAGATGAGCCGCCAGGCTACTGATGTATTGAGCAAAATCAATTTCCGTTATATCTTCCGAGCGGTATACTTTTTCGTGCACCAGCGCGATCGACTTCACTCGGTTCTGAGTCTCTAGCAAGATACTGGTTATTTGTGGATTTTGGGTTTGCCGAGTTTGCAGCCGCAACAAACTATAAATTATCTGCAAATTATTTTTAACTCGATGGTTGATTTCCTTAATCAATACCTCTTTCTCCTTGAGAGAGGCTTTAAGCTGTTGAGTAAGTTTGCGATCGGTAATATCAACTGCCGCTCCTAAAATTTGTTGGGGTGTGCCGTCTGGAGTACAAGCAAACAATGTTTCCTGGCATTGGAAATAGCGCCATTCTCCATTGGGCTGTTGCAAGTAATGTTCAGATTGCAAAACATCTCCATCGTTGACGGCAGACCATCGCTGTTGCCACTCCTCCAACTGTACGGAAGTATTGATTTGCAATAGTGCCTGGAGTAATTCGTCTCCAGTGCAGTTGAGATCTTTGGGGGGGGCTCCCGGTAAGTTCAACATTCCACGATTTGCATAGACAAAGCGATTTTCAATTAAATCGTAAACATAGAGTAAAACAGGAGTGGTATCTGTGATTTTTTGGATGAACCGTTGACTTTCTTGAAGAGATGCTTCTGCCTGCTTTTGTTCGGTAATGTCTCGCCCAACTGCCTGAAATTCGATAAGCTGTTGATTTGCGTCAAATAATGCTCGGTGAATCCACTGAGTCCAGCGAATTTCATGGCCTACATAAACTCGATTTTCAATCATGACAACCGGGTTTTCAAAGCTAACTGAGTTAATTTGCTGAGCAACACTTTCGCGATCGGCTTCAAACACGACAGGTTCATACGGTTTTCCAATTAAACTTTCTCGATCTAACCCAAAGGAACGACAGTAAGCATCATTGACAAATAGTAAGGTGCCATTGGGTGCAAATCGGGCAATGAACTCTGTTTGGTCTTCAACGATCGCGCGGTAGCGAGCTTCACTTTTACGGCGTTCGGCAATTTCCCGTTCCAATTCTTGATTCGTGGCTTCGAGCAATGCCGGACTGGGAAGCGCTAAAGCCTTTGGCACCAGTGGAATGATTAATACCGCCGTGCTCATAGACACGATCGCCGTCAGTAGTTTAATCAATCCCGACAACCAATAAACCGGATGCCATAGCGTCCAAATTTCTAGAACGTGAGTGGTGCCACACGCCACAATAAATGCTCCAAATAGCAAAAATACCCAATCAAACGGCAAATCACGACGTTTGCGAACAAAGGAAATTAAGGTGATAGGAATGGAGTAATAGGCGAGAGCAATCAGTGAATCTGAAATGACGTGTAACCCGACTAATCCGGGTTTCCATAAATAACAGTGCCCGTGGGGAATAAAAGGATTAACCGAAAAAAGAGAATTGAACGGTTCTAAAAGAGCAACCTTCCAGAAGGAATGAATACTAATAGGGTCAAGCATCATAGGTCAATAAAAGATGCACAGTTCCCTTTATTATCCGCACTCTTAGGCACAATGATGGGTTGTGGGAAGTAGATTGTTTTATGAATACATGGCACCTGTCTGCCAGTTGCATAAAGTTATCAGGTTCAACGTGGAATGATTTAGATTGCTAAACCTCTGTTCACTCACTTGTTATTCATGGAGTTAATGATGGAATTGTCTTACCGTGGTGTTCGTTACCAAGCTGCTCCCTCCATTGCTGAAACCATTGAGAGCCACTTAGTTAGCAAGTATCGGGGCGTGACCATGAAGCTACGTTATGCTCAATCTTCTAAATCTGTTCCGTTTTCAGTCGCTCTTAGGTATCGCGGTTGTCAGTATTAAGTTTTTATTTGCTGCGGTTTGTTCGTTTGATTAAGTTCATCTACCTGTGATTCACTTGTCATTTGTGGAGTTAATGATGATGGAATTGTTTTAGAGTGAGATTTTATTAGGGCGATCGCATCACCAGCGCGATCGCCCTATTCCAGCGATCGCTGATACTCTGCCAGCAAGGTAGATAAGTAGTCGTACCCGTCTACACCAATCTGCTGCAAAAACTGGGGGCGGAATTTCATCAGCACCATTTGAAAGGCTTCTGCTCCCATTTGCCCCTGCAACACGCTGAGGAGGCTGGCAGACTGTCGCCATTGCTGGGATTGAATTTGGTGCAGCAGGTACATTCCCAAACATCCGATGTACACTGCCATTTCTCCATCGTTCAAGCCGTAATAGGCTTCTGCCAGGTAAACACAATTCATGCCTTGCAAAAACAGATCGCCGATCGCCTGGGCAATTTGCAGCCCTTGCTTCAGGGCCTCAGCCGCCGCCTGATATTGACCCGATACCACCTGAGCAATGCCCAAACTATGGGCACATAATGCCTGACTGGGGCGATCGCCTTCTTGCTCTGACAGTTGCAATCCCCGTTGCAAATAGCCCAAAATCCGCTCGTACTGGTCTTCATCCAGTGAGTTTTGTTCCTGCGATTGAAACACCTCACTGCATCCCAGGTTTGCCAAAGCATTAGCTTCTCCCAGGCGATCGCCTGTTTGTCGAGTCAAAATCAACGCCCGTTGACTGCCATCAATTGCCGCACTGTACTGCTTTTGCATCATGTAAGTGCGGCTGAGATGATTCAGGTTGGCGATTTCGCAACGGCGATCTCTGGCATCTCTGGCAATTTCCAGCGCCCACTCATGTAGCCGCAACGCCTGTTGGTATTGCCCCAATGCCCGTTGTGAAAAACCCAGTAATGTTAAGATTCGGGCTTTGCTTTGAGTATTGGGTACCTGCCGCAAAGGTTGATCCAGATAGTCCAGCATCATCCGCAGCGACTCTCCCGACAACGCCGCAAACAGCCCACCATACAAAGGGAAGTAATCCTGCTGAGCAAACTGATACAGCGATTGCAGTGCCATTTGAAAGCAGCCGTCTGCGAGTTGCCGTTGCCCCAGTTCGGAAAAGCGCTGGGATAGCTGACTCCAGACAGCCGTAAAGGTTAAATAAGTCGAGATAGAAAGACGTTTTCCGGCAGTGCGATCGTAGGGTTGTTTATCAAACCAGTTCACTAAACCTAATTGCAGGCGTTGCAAGACCAGCGCCAGCTCAATCCAACTAGATTGACTCAACGCCGCCGGAATGCCATCAGACGTAACCGCTTGATGCAGCGCCAGGTCATTAAATAACTGTTTTAACCCGCTGGAACTCAGCGATTTTGCCCAACTGCTCCAGGGTCCTTGCTGCTCTGAAGTGGCACCAAACCCAAGTGCACCCTGCCCCTGCTCAAAAATCCAACTGACGACGCTGCCTTCTAGCTCCTGCCAGGACTTCAACCCTTGAGTGATTCCAGTGGAAAATTCCAGCAGCGCCGATCGCAGTTCAGGTGCGTCAGTCTGGTTGGCTGCCTGCTGTAACGCCTGAGCAAGCTGCTGGAGTTGCTCTCGATTTAAGACGCTGGGCTGGTTAGGGTCGATCGCCTGCAACAAGATAGTGAGTTGTTCGTCTGGAGACGCGGCTGCGATCGCCTGCGATACGCTTGTTAAGGCAACGTTACTCTGGTTTTGCTGTTGCCAGCGCTCCCATTCTCCCTGGATTGTTTTGAGTGCTCGCTGCTTGCGGGTCGCCTTCGCCTGGGTTAACTCATCCTTGCTGTTGAGCTGTGCTTGCACCTGATCCAGTTGGGTTTGTAAGCAGCGCTCAAACAATTCACCTGTGCCAGGGCTAATCTCCGTTTGTAGCATTTTGTAAACCTGCTCTTTTGAGCGGATTTGCCCCTTAAACGTGGCATCAATGATGCGGTGGATTAGAGCCTGGTAGCGATCGTGCATAAGTCAACGCCTGCGTTACTGTTTTAGCGTAGCAAAAGAACTCATGTCTCTGTTGGTTTGAGCATTAGGCAGTCCATTGCTGGATGATTTGTGAAATGCCACAAGTAAAGGCTTGAACTATATTCCAAGCTACCTCTTTTGAGGGAGTTTATTTAGTCTAAAAACTTACACGCTTGTACTAGAAGCTTCTCGCTTTTATTGGCTTCTCATAGTACAATTGAACCAAATTCGTTCTGAGAGAGTCATTTGTATGGTCAGCAATCGTACAAAGCCAACTCATGTGCAAAAGTCTGTCGTCGATCAGGCAATTCAAGTTCTTTCCATGTTGCCTGATCGCTCTAGCCAGGAGTCAATTGACTTTTTAACTTCTATTAACTCTCTTCCCTCAAGGAAAGCGACCTCACAAAAGTAGGCTCAGATTCGCGATCGCGAGATCTTGCATCGCACTCATTTCAGTAGTACTTAGGTTTTGATCTCCGATTTTGTCAAAAGTCGGAGATTTCACACTTTAAAGAAATTGCACCCAGCTTTCAGCGCTATGGCAAAAAGCCGAACTCTTCGCGCAAAATCTTTTCAGCTTCCGCAGTCGTTTGTACCCGGCGTTCCGTCAGCGCTTTATTTACCGACTCCTGTGACCAAAATCCTTGCATCTGGGTTTCGTACACTGTCACTACGGGAAAAAGTTGAGCGCTGGGAGGAGCAATGTACTCGCTGATGAGAATGAAATCGCCCTCCTTTCCGTCAAAATTTAGCTCTGTGAATTTCACATCCCGAATGCGGCTAAAGCTCCACGTGGGAGGTAATACCCGATTCGCAAGTTGAAACGGATTTTTGCCATTGCGAATCAGGTAAAGCGCCAACCGGCTCTGTCCCTGCACAATTTCCCGCACCGGGACAAACAAGCAGGTGCCAAAATCAGTTGTCTTGACTCGATAGGCGTGATCCAGCAGCAGCGTTTCACCTGGTAAGAGCTTGCGAACTTGCGCCACCTCTGTTGCCGTTAACCGAGTTTGCTTCAGTTGCGTTTCTGCCTGTTGGGCAAGTTGCTCTGCCTCTGCCCGTTTCTGTTTCTGATAATCAGGCGGAAGTTGTTTCGCCGTGCCTGCTTGAAACAGCACAACTCCCAACACGGCAAACATCGGGGCAACCATCAGCGCCACGAAAAACAGCAGCAGGGTACGTTTAGAATTCAACGGCATAGAAGCTTACCACCAGCAAAGGGTCTATTCCTTTCATCACACACATTCCCGCTATTTCCGCATCCTAGATAAATTGCTTAAGAATCTCGACCGTGGCGTTGCCCGTTTTTTCCCAACTGAACTGGCTGGCTCTGGCAAGGCTGGCGGCTCTTAGCTGGCTTCGCAGAGTAGGGTTGATAGCGAGGGTGTGCATGGCATCAGCGATCGCGTTGATATCATACGGATCCACCAGCAAGGCCGCATCCCCTGTCACTTCTGGTAATGACGACAGATTGGACGTGATCACAGGAGTGCCACACGCCATCGCTTCCAATACAGGTAGCCCAAACCCTTCCCACAAACTCGGAACCACTAGCGCGATCGCCTGATTGATAACAACAGGCAACTCGGCGTAGGGCACGTAATCCAAAAATTTCACCTGGGCAGTCAATCCCAGTTCAGCGATTTGTTCGACCAATGCGGGACTGTAGCGATCGTCCCCTGGTCCGGCAATCCACAGTTCGTAGCTAAGGCGATCGGGGAGTTGGGCAAAGGCGGCAATCAGGCGTTGCAAATTCTTATACGGATCGTTCCGTCCCAAATACAAAAAGTAGTTGCGGGTGGGCAAATCGAGAAAGCGAAAGTTCTCCGCATCATGCGCCAACAGGATGGGCGTAATTTTACTGGCAGGAATCTTAAAAAAATCAACCACATCCTGAGCCGTGGCATGGGAGTTGCAAATAATATGCTGCGCTTGCTGCAACACTAACGGCATGTAGTACCGCTGGTATGCCCACAGAGGTGTGAACTTGCGGAAAAAGCGCAGTGGGATCAGATCATGCACCGTCACCACAAAGCGACAGCCCGACCACAAGGGCGCTTCAGGAATGGGTGAGAACAACAGGGTGGATTTGAGCTGGCGATAAATGCCGGGTAACTGAAACTGAGTCCACTGGAGTCGGGAGAAATGCCCCTGTCTGCCTTGCTCGTGGGTGAGCCCGGCGGGGGCGGGATAACAGTCAAACCCTTCCCGGGGATGCGCCACCAGCAGGGTAGGATCAAGACTTTGCAAACAGGGCAACAGGTTGATGGCGTAGGTTGCTAAGCCGGTTGGTTTCACCGGGAGGAATGCCAGATTAATCGTAACTGGACTGATCAAGGGGTTTGACTCGCACCACGTAGTTGATAACACCCTTGATTATAGCGATCGCCCTTTCCGGTGCCACGATACTCACCCGTATGGCATGAAATAGAATCCGTCCTAATCGATAAAACACGACGGGCAAAGACGTGTGCCGGGTCAATGTCAGCAGGTAGCTATAAGTGCTGTGTTGCAGCTTTAGCATTTGATTGCGACCTGTGATCGAGGAAGGTTGGTGGATCACTTGAATCTGAGTCATTACTACAACAGAATGTCCCTGTTGGGCATAGCGTCGGCAAAAGTCGAAGTCTTCGTAATAGAGGAAGTAAGCGGGATCGAACTGGGGACAGGTTGCAAACATTTGCAGATTAATCAACAGGCTACAACCTGTAACCCAGGCTGTTTCTACGTAGTCTTCTGTTGTGCTGGGCAGCGTCTCACTGGCAACGATTCTGCCGTTGTTGGGGTTAAACTCTCCTCCCGCAAACCAGATTGTGCCATCCGGTTCACGTACCACTGTCCCAATGATGGAAAGCTGCGGATGAGTGGTGCAAAACTGTAACGCATTTTCAAGGGTGCCGGGAGGCAAAACCGTATCAGGGTTAATCAGCCAGGCGATCGCGTTCTCATCCCGCTCGTATACCCAGCGCAACCCCAGATTGCACCCACCCCCAAACCCCAGATTGTCGCCTGCTTCCAGAATGTGAACGTTTTCGGCGGCGAGTGATTGCAGGGCGCGATCGTCCGGCGAGTTATTGACCACAATCACCCGATAATCCACTGCTGCACTTTGCTGAACCGATGCAAGGAGAGCCTTGATCAGTTCAGCCGAGTGGTAATTGACCGTGATCAAATCGATCACATCAATTATGGATTTTGGTTGATGCTGTGCAAACCGCACTCTTTCTTAGTGGCATCTTCCCACCACCACCGCCCTTCGCGCTCATGCTGATTCGGCAGAACCGGGCGGGTGCAGGGTTCACAGCCAATGCTAATAAACCCACGTTCATGCAAGGGATTGTAGGGAACTTCGTAAGAGCGGATATACATCCAAACATCCAGTGAAGTCCAGTAGGAGAGAGGATTGAACTTCACCAACTGCTTACCCTCAGTGGAAAAGGCAGAATCCACTTGCACAATGGGAACTTTACCGCGAGTCGCTGGGTTTTGATCTTGCCGTTGCCCGGTAATCCAAGCATCGAGCGTTGTAAGTTTGCGGCGCAGCGGTGCAACTTTACGAATGTCGCAGCATTCTTTGTGCCCATCCTCATAAAAGCTGAACAGTCCTTTTTCCCGTACCAGCGCTTCTACCTGAGCCGCATCGGGATACATAATATCGATCGCAATGCTGTAATGCTTGCGAACACGATCAATAAACTGATAGGTTTCGGGGTGCAATCGTCCAGTGTCCAGGCTGAAGACTTTGAAGGGCTTATTTAACCTGTGCGCCATATCAATCAACACCACATCCTCAGCCCCACTAAACGAGATAGCGATGTTGTCAAACAAACCCAACGCTCGTTCTAAAATCTTTTGCGGGCTTTGGTGCGTCAGTTCCGTTTCCAAGCTGGCAATTTGGTTGGCAATGGGCTGCTCGGCGAGTTGCGCCATAATGTGCTCTCTTTGAAGAATGAAGTGTTCGATTGCGCTACACATTCTATCAAGCAACGCGATCGTTCGGCTGCATCAACCTTCTGCCTCGGCAACCTGAACTTCCGGGCATCCCTATTCAAGGTTCTAACAATTCGACACGCTGATTGAGTATACTATTATGTGACTTATTATGCCGATGTGGCTCAGTGGTAGAGCACTCGATTCGTAATCGAGCGGTCGCGGGTT
>JACYLN010000127.1 GCA_015272515.1 Leptolyngbyaceae cyanobacterium C42_A2020_001
GGGAGTTGGGGGCACTAACTGCTGGAGTGCCGTTGCATACTGCTGAATTGCTTGTTCCAGATCGGGAGCCATAAACAGAGGTGGAAGCCAGTAGTCACTACTTTACAGCCCATTGCCAATCAGGATGAAGGGTGCCCAGTAGTAGGGATGGCTGCGATCGCTCGAAATTGCCGCCTGGTTCCGTCCGGGGGTATATACGACGCTGCTACGCTGAGTGTCGGTTGCCCGATTGTCTGGTTGGCTATTGATCATGGCAATTTGCGCCTGTTGCAATGCTCCTGCTTTGGTCATGTTGAGCTGCTTAAGTGCGGTGTAAAAGGCAGTCATCAACTCTTGAGTACCACCATCATCGACTTGCCAGAGAGAAGCAAGGGTTGCTCTGGCTCCCCGATTCTGAAACTGATACCCCAGCCCTAAAACTTCCTCACCATTTCCCAATGCCCTATCTCCTACAGCCTTGACTCCCACGCCCGTTTCGCAGGCACTCAGCACAACCAGATCGACATTGTTGAGTGACCAGTTTTCGATGTCTCGTAGAGTGGCAAAGCTACCATCACCAAACAAGATAAACGAGTTGGATGGATCACCTGGAACAAAGGCGGCATGAGTTGCCAAATGGACTACGCTAAAGCCATTCATTAAAGGTTTTATGCTGGCAAGGCTAAAGGCGCGATCAAGCACTTTGTTTGTACCAGGAAACAGGGCTGCCAGATTTGTAACCTCTTGCCCAGCAAACGGAAGTCCCTTAAAACTGAAGTTGCGTTCTCCGACCTTGACTGGGTAGGTTGTCGCGGCATCAGTGAAGGCACCCGCCAGCACCCGCATTTGCACCTGAGATGGATTGTTGAACTTCGTCAGGGATTTGGCAGTGATGTTGTTGATCTGGTAGCGTTGCACGAGCCATTGTTGCCCGTCATGCAAGGCGGCTAATGGAATATAGCGCAACTGCCCGTCTGGAGCATAAATGAGGGTTTGGGGCGTTGCCTGTTTCAGATCAGCTTCTAAGGGTTGAATCAGCCAACTGTAGAGCTTTTGAGCGATCGGTTTGGCATCTGTACCAGGAGATTGCAAAGCACGCCGAAACTCTAAAATCGCGGCATTCAATGTTTCCCGTTTGATGGGCACTGTTCGTCGCAGGGGGATTGTGTCGGGTGTGGTGATGATCAGTTCCAGGCGATCGCTCAACACGAGCGGATAAATCATCACCGCATTCATGCGTCGTAAATCATCCCGCAACGCTTCCAGATCAGACAGTTTGACAATCTGTGCTTGCACCTCTGGACTCAGTTGGGCAATCAGCTTCTTCACCTCATCACTGCGAATAAACTGCCCAAACTGCTCATTCAACGAGGTTTCCAACCGATCTAATTTAGCTATATGTTGTTTTTCAGCGTCCGTGAGTGCCCCCTTCTTCCGCAACTCTGCCAGTTCCCGCCCTACCCGAATTGCCGTCTCCTGCAATTTGCCATACCGCTTCAAAATCTCCGTCTCTGGACGCAAAAACTCAACTTGTTGCCCCACCCCCCGCACATTCCGCAAATAATCATCCAACTCCTGAACTTTCAGCAAATCTAAAACTTGCTGCGCCTCCAACACCCGATCTTGCTGCAACAACAAATCTGCTAATTTACGATAAGTCTCCGCAACCGTTTGCGTATAGGATTCTTGATAACTTCTTGGCAAAGGACGCAAGTCTTTCCGAATCGCCTCAGTCACATTCACCGACTGCTTGTAGAACAAAATCGCTAACTCTGGTTGTCTCTGCTCTGCAAACAGATCTCCAAGATTACTGAGTGTGATTCGTTCACTAGCGCGATTTTGTATTTCGCGGCTAATGGTCAAGGCTTTTTGATAGTAAGCTAGAGCCTCAACAGGTTTTTTTCTACCAGAATAAAGCTGTCCAAAACTGTCAAGAATAATTCCTTGAAGTCTCTGATCACCAGATCTAGTAACAATTTCAAAAGACTGCTGAAGTTTATCAAAAGCCGCTTCGAAATCTCTCCTAAACAAATATACTTCGGCAAGATTGTTGAGCAACAATCCTGCTCCAGGACTATTATTGGCTTCCTCAAAAGCTTTTAATGCTTGGTGATATGATAATATTGCCTGATGATAATTCTTAGAACGCACATTAATAAGACCAATTCCATTAAGAATCCAACCTTTTAAGGCAAGATCTTGAGCAGAAATTCGTTTCTACTGATTGATCAAATTCAATGCATATTCGTATGTTGATAAAGCTTTAGATAGTTGTCCTAAATCAAAATATATGTTTCCAATTTTTTGAAGAATGAGGCTCTCACCCAAACGATCACCAATTTCACGACGCAGTAACAATGCTTTTTGGTATGCTTCTATGGCATCTGAGTAATTTCCTAATCTATAGTGCAACAAGCCAACGTTATGATTTACACGACTTTTTCCAAGTCGATCATTAACGCTGGCATATAGCCTTATACTTTGCTCATAGAAGTTTAATGACTCGTTGAAGTTTCCCAACTTATCATGAATTACCCCTAATCTATTGAGCAAAGTTGCTTTATCACTGTTAGAGCCTACTACTCTAAATATTAAAGAAGCTCTTTGGTAGGTACTTAATGCCTCAACATATTTCCCTGTTTGGTAGTAGACAAGACCAATTGCAAGTAACGTCTGCCCAGATCTAAGATTGTCGTTTCTTTTCTCAAAACCCTGCAAAGCCCTTTGATAACTCGAAAGCGATTCTCCGTAAAAACCTTTAAGATATTGTTGCTCTGCATTACGAAAATGCACTTCTGGATTTATTGAGTTATCAGAAATTGAATCAATTTGAGTTGAATCTTGATTGGGTGCAGAGCTACTCATCTCACTGAGTGAGAACAACCAAAAAAACAAAACTGTGCTTGCCCAAAGTACCTTGAAATTCATTAAAAATAGCAATTCTCAAAAGTCTACTAAATCTTATGTTTGAGGTTCTTTTTGGTCATGATTTCCGTTTACCACTCCATGTTGAACCCTCAAGTCACCGATTCTAATACGAGTGTCACCAATCTTAATCCGTAATCTTGCTACTTCTAAAACATCCCCTTGCTCCTCAAAAACTTTCAACGCCTTTTCATATTCTTCTAAAGATTTTTCGTAATGTTGCAAATTTTTTTTATGTTTTCCAATTCTTTCCTAGAAAATTCATTTTCTGGCATCTTCTAATCCTTCGTAATTGATAACCTATATATGTAGCTAGCTAAAAGTGGCTAATAGAAATTAGTTTAACCTAGCTTGAGGTAATGAAACTCAATATTCATATTGCTCAATGAAGTAGATGAGTGGCGCTGGCAGAACTAGCACCCTCTTCTGCTGGATACGTTTGTTAAAGTGATCGCTCCATCCATCCCGCTGTTACAGCACCAGGCAGAGTCGGTATGATGGAAAAAGTTAGAGAGGCGCGATCGCGGCTCAGCAAACACTTGGTCAATGCTATGCGTGTAACCTCAAAACCAATGACTCTGGAGGAGTACCTGAACTATGACGATGGCACAGACACCCGCTATGAACTGGTGAACGGGGAACTGATTGCCATGCCGCCAGAAAGTACTCTCAATATCCGGATTGCATCATTCCTATTCGCTTATTTTTTGCAACTGGAAATTCCGTTCTATCGTTTGGTGATGAAAGCCCAAATTGCGGTGAGTGGGGCCCAGGCAACCTCGCGAGAACCGGACTTGATGGTTTTATCAGAAGAAACAGCGATCGCCCTGAAAGGGGCAACCCAGTGTTTGATTACCCACAATATGCCGCCACCCTTGTTGGTGGTTGAAGTCGTAAGCCCTAATCAGGAAAATCGTGACTATCGCCACAAGCGCACCGAATACGCAGGGCGGCAGATTCCAGAGTATTGGATCGTCGATCCGATCGCCCAAAAAATAACCGTGTTGGAATGGGTCGATGGCTTGTACGAGGAACGAGTTTATCAGGGGGATGACGCGATCGCTTCACATTTATTTCCAGCCTTTAGTCTCACTGCCGCACAAGTGTTAGCCGCTGGAACTTAAGTGTCAGCAAAGTGATGCGTTTGCCTTAAAGCCCGTTGCCAATCAGGATGAAAGGTGCCCAGTAGTAGGGATGGCTGGAATTACGAGAAATGCTTGCCGTCTGGCTTTGTCCAGGTTTGTAGCTAACGCTGCTACGTTGATCGCTTGTTGCATTCGTCTGAGCGTTGCCTGTAATCATGGCGATTTGGGCTTGTTGAAGTGCTGCGGCTTTAGTCAGGTTACCCTGTTTCAACGCGGTATAAAAAGCTGTCATCAATGTTTGAGTGCCACCATCATCAACTTGCCAGAGAGATGCGATCGCGGCTTTGGCACCCCGATTTTGAAATTGATAGCCCAATCCCAATATCTCTTCGCCATTGCCAAACTTACCACCTAATCCCGTCTCGCAGGCACTCAGCACGATAAGATCAACATTATTTAAAGACCAACTTTCAATATCTTTGAGAGTAGCTTTATCACCATTACCAAATACGATGAAGGAGTCAGTGGCAACACCCGGAACAAAGCTAGCATGAGTTGCTAAATGCACAATATTAAATTCATTCATTTGAGACGTAGTGGAGTCACGACTGAATAACTTGTCAATCAGCTTTTTGGTGCTGGGTACTAACATGGCGAGGGTATCGACCTCACTTCCGGCAAAGGGTAAACCGTTGAAGGCGACTTGGCGATCGCCCACTTTAAAAGTGTACTGACCTGTAACAAATCCACCTGCTAGGATTCGGGGCTGTGTAATGGGTTGAGTTTTGAATTCCGTGAAAGATCGGGCAGTAATGTTGTTAATGCGATAGCGCTGTACCAACCACTGCTGACCATCATGCAAAGCTTGCAGGGGAATGTAGCGCAATTGACCATCCGGAGCATAAATGATTGTTTTTGCATTTGCCTGCTTCAGGTCGGCTTCCAGGGGTTTAATTAACCACATATAGAGCTTTTGGGCAGGTGTTTTGGCATCACCACCAGAATTTTTCAGCGCTTGACGAAATTCAACAATGGTCGCATTCAGGTCTGCCCGCTTAACGTTAACGGTACGCCGTAGCGGGGGAGAGTCAGGAGTCGTAATCACCAGTTCCAGGCGGTCTTCCAGAATCAGGGGATAGAGCAAAACGGCATTCAACTGGCGCAAATCATTCCGTAAGGCATCCAGTTGGGTCAAGTCTACCGTTTGACGCAGTGCCGCAGGACTGAGTTGCTTCGCTAGAGCAACTACATCGGTTCGTTCTGTAAAACTGTTGAACTGCTGATTCAGGTCTGCTTGGAGTTTAACAAGTTGGGCAATTTGTTGCTGCTGAGTTGCAGTACGGTTTGCTTCTGGAATTTTTCGCAGGGTTGTAAGTTCTTGCCCTAATTGAATCGCAGTTTTTTGTAGCGCATTATATTTTTTTAGAATTTCCTGTTCGGGTGGTAATTCATACAGATTTTGTCCACCACTCCGCACATTTCGCAAATAATCTTCCAACTCCTGCACTTTGAGTAAGTCCAGAACTTGTTGAGCTTCCAGTACTCGATCTTGCTGAAGTAATAGATTTGCTAACTACGGTAGGTATCTGCAACCGATTGAGCATAAGTCTCTTGATGTTCTTTTGAGAGAACTCAAAGTTCTTGGCGAATTGCTTCGGTTAAGCGAACTGATTGTTTATAAAAAGCGATCGCTAAAGCAGGTTTATTTTGCTGCTTAAGCAAATCACCAATATTACTCAGCGTGATGCGTTCACTGGCACGGTTGCCCACTTCTCGTTCAATTGCCAGCGCTTGATGATACAACTCCATCGCTTTTGGATACTGTCTCAAGCGTTTATAAACCGTTCCCAGATTATCGAGAATGTTGCCCTCGTGATCTCGTCCATTCAGAGTCTGCGCTAGAGCAAGTGCTTCTTGCAAAGCTTGCAATGCTGGAAGGTATTGCCCTAATCGTTCATGGGACTCTCCAATATTGTTCAGTACCTCAGCAATTGCATCCTTATTGCTGAGCGATCGCCGAATAGTCAATGATTTTTGGTAGAACTTGAGCGCTTCAGATTCCTGATTGAGCTGGCGATAAACAAAGCCAATATATTGCAGCGTTGTAGCTTGCTGGGGAAGGTTGCCAGCA
>JACYLN010000109.1 GCA_015272515.1 Leptolyngbyaceae cyanobacterium C42_A2020_001
AATCTAGATTGAGAAGCAAGCCTCTTGACTGCGTCGGACTCAGGGCATATTGTTATACGGCGGCTACCCTTCTAACTGATCAATAACCGATCTCAATTCAATAACCTCAAGTGGGCAGTCTTGCCAGTCATGTTCCCAGCAGACAATCATATCGCAGCCCTTTGGATCATGACCGTGAGCCTTAAAGTTACTGCTACAAAACTCGAATTCAATCCTGACTCTTTGCCAGCGATTTCGTTTGCTATCAACGCACCGCTTAGCCTCGCAGTCGGGGTAAGCCGATTGAACTGCTTCAACAATTAACCCAAGCTCATAGCTAACCATTCCAAAAAGATACACCACTCCTTGCTCATTCGTTGGAGCGTGTCGAAGCCCCCGAAAACTAATTGGCGCACCGAAAACAACACCTGAACTCTTTGTCCACTGCTGTGAGCCGTTACTAATTAATGGTGCTGGCTGAGTAATAATTTCGTGTTTTGACTTAATTTGAACAAGTTGTAACTCTGGCGCATTCGGCTCTAACTGCTCTAGCCAATCATGGTATTTCTTAAGCGTCCCCTGTATGCCTCCAAATCGTTTCTTATAAACAGCAAAAGAGTACTCGCTACGAGAATCTAATTGTCTACCAGTTGGGATGCATCCCATTTCCTTTACAACACGGTGAAACTCACTGAGAAGACTTTCATCTGGGGTCGCCACATTTTGAAAAGTCACTCTCAAATTGGCGGCTTCTAGCAAACCTCGCCATCCATCGTCAGGGAACAGCCGATAGACTTGTGCCTCCGTAAAAGCTGAATTTTTGAAAAAGTCTTCGCGTCGAAGCGTATCTACACCCATACGCTCTGCAATTTCTTGGGCTAAAGCAATAATCTCTTCTCTAGTTGGTGTACTCATCTAGCTATTCTCTCTGCCGCATATCAATATCTTACTCAAGTATTGAAAGCCAACAGATAACCTACAAGGACTGCCTACACCGGAGACTCCAGCCGTATAACGTTGAAGATGAGCAGCGACAAACATCACTTAAACGAAGTGCAAGGGCTTTGTTCGCTGCTCCATCGCATTGTTAGCTGGCGATCGCATCTCAGCGCCTCAGCAGCTTAAACCCAACCTGTCCAAGTTGTTGGGCATATGCAAGTTGAATCAATAGCATCATAGCAGGTTCAACATAGCGCGAGTTTTTCAGTAATCCAGCATCAATTAGCTCAACGTCAATTTCGCGCAATAAATCCGCCACAATCTGTTTTGCCTGCGGGTCATCACCTGTATAGAATACGGTCGCTTGTTGACCGCCAAAGCGGCGTGACTCAGAGTTAAGGACTTCTGCGAACACGGGTAACGCTTCAACGACGCGGGCATTAGGAGCCAGTTTAGCAATTTCCTCAGCGGCTGATGTCGTGGTTCCGACCGCCATGCCGCTCATATCAGGCAACAGCGCATTCACGATACTCAAGAGAAGCTTGCCTTCTAATGAACCCGTCGCTTTGAGAGCATCTTCAACCGCTCCATAGGGCACCGATAGCACCACTACATCAGCGAACTGTACTGCTTCAGCGGGTGTGCCGACGCTGGCGTTGCTGCCGATCTCTTGGGCGATTTTCTCTAACTTCGAGCGGTCACGGGAATAACTAAACATGACTTTATGCCCGTTCTGCGCCCAGATTTTACCCAGGCCGCTGCCCATATTGCCTGCACCAATGATTCCAATATTCATTTTGTTCCTCTTGGTCTTAACGTCAGTTGAGAAAAGTTGAAGCAGTCAGTTTACCTGGCAAAACCGTAAGCTTGCCAATTCTGCAAAACATCATCCTGCAATTCTTGAGGATAGGCACCTTTAAAGGAACTGCGCTGGGGTAAGCGATCGCCCCACTCATCAGGTGGCAAACAGTTATAAATCACCTTTGTGGTGTGCATCGACATCTTCTCGCTCTGCTGCAAAAAGGCTACGAGTGGATTTGTTGCTTCATCATTGAAGGTAACCTCGCCTTTGCTACCGGGGTAGTTGCGGGTGGCAAATGCCCACACCACCTCTTTGGTGTTTGTAATATCAATGTCGTCATTTACCACAATGTATTTGGGTGTGCCCATGCCCGCTTTGGTTTGAAACAGGGCTTCGCCCAATCGTTGACACAGTTCGGCTGAGCTAGTATTTGGTATCAGTAGTCGCCAGTTGCGCTCTATTGCAATCACATACCAGTGATTGGCACTCTCAAATGGACTCCATGCCATCGCCACTGGGTAGCCTGCGGCTCGCAAGGTGTAAACAATTTCGGCAGCATTGGGCACGCCCCAAGCCGTATGGTTTTCCTCAACTGGTTCACCTGCCACTGCAATGGGCAAAATCGGGTCATTGCGATAGGTCATGGCTGTGACGTGGTACACAGGTTTTGGGCTACTTTGTCCTGCCCACAGGTATCCCGCATATTCCCCCATCGGTCCTTCGGGTGCCGTTTCGGTGGCGGAAATCGCTCCTTCCAGCACAATTTCTGCGGTGGCGGGAACCTGCAAATCGACGGTTTCACACTGGACAACTTCGATCGCTTCACTGAAATATGCCCCAACATAATCCACCTCACTGACATAGTCGGGTAACGGCATCCCGCCAACAAAGGGAATCAATGGCTCAACCCCAAGCGCTAGAGCAAAGGGCATTGGTTTACCGATATCAAGCCAGGTTTGGCGTACCATGCCAATGTGCTGATTGGGAGCGATGATGCCTGCCATCCGGTTTTTGTCGAGTAGCATTGTGCGGGCGATCGACCAGTTTGTCCATTTTTTATCTGGGGTCTGGGCGATGATGATGCCATAAGTATTGAGATAGCGTCCGCCATCGCCACCGTGCAGGAGTGGAGTCGGCAAGCGCAGCAGATCGACCTGATCACCAATCAAGATGTTTTCTTTACAAGCACCTGTTTGTACCAACTGGGGTGGAATAAAGTCTCGCCCCCGTGCCTCAACCAGTGCTTCCACAATTTCTCGCCCGGTCGATTGTGGAGGTAAACCCAGCGATAGGGCAATGCGAGACAAATACAAACCTGGTTGATGGCTTACGCCCCCTGGTGCTGCCAGTACGCGAAAGCCTTTCTCAATGCCTTTAATCGTGTTGAACAGAGGAGCAGGTGCGCCTGTTTCATAGCAGCGACGAGCGATCGCACCAATTTCCAGATTCCAATTGACCTCTTTATCAATAGGTTGCACTTCGCCAATTTCTGCAAGCGCATCAATGTATTCCCGTAAGCTTTTCAGATGACGTTTCATCAGTCTGTGGTTCCTTTCTACTGTGCTCGTGGTTTGTGCATTGACCTAGTCGCAAACTCAGGACAAGTCAACCCAGACGGTTTTAGTTTGCAGATAAAATTCCAACGCCTCCCAACCTTGTTCGCGTCCATACCCACTCATTTTGTAACCGCCAAAGGGTGCGGAGGGATCAAAATGACCGTAGGTGTTGACCCAAACCGTTCCCGCCTTGAGCGCTGCTGCCGCTTTATGTGCCTTCTTGATGTCGCGGGTATGCACTCCAGAAGCCAGACCATATTGGTTGCCGTTGGCAATTTGAATCGCCTGATCAAATCCATCAAACGGAATGATGGACAGTATCGGACCAAAGGTTTCCTCGCGGGCGATCGTCATGTCGCTATTCACATCCGCAAAAACAGTAGGTTCGACAAAATAGCCCTTGCCTGTGCCAATATCTGCGGCTTTGCCGCCAGCAACCAATCGCGCTTTGTCTTGTTGTCCCACCTGCATATAACTGAGAACTTTGTCATACTCGCTTTTATTGGCGATCGGTCCCATATCACTAGCTGGATCGAGTGGATCACCTGGCTTGGTATCTAAAGCGCGCTGCCGGACGCGATCGACCACTTCGTCATAAACGGCTCGTTCTACTAGCATCCGCGATCCGGCATAACAAATTTCACCTTTGTTATAGAACATACCGTCGTAGGCGGTTTGCGTTGCGGCATCCAAATCCGCATCGGCAAAGATGATGTTGGCACTCTTGCCGCCCAATTCCATTGTCAAGTGTTTCAAGGTATCAGCGGAGTCCTTAATGACTCGAATCCCACTGGTAGTTGATCCAGTAATTGCCACTTTTTCGATACCGGGATGGGTTGATAACGCATTGCCAACAGTGCCACCCGGACCCATCACCACATTAAAAACACCGGGCGGCACACCTGCTTCTTGCATGATTTGGGCAGTCTTCAAGGCAGAGAGCGGGGTTGCAGAAGCGGGTTTGTGGATGATGGTATTTCCAGCCGCGAGAGCCGGAGCAAACTTGCTGATGGAAAGAATCAGTGGAAAGTTGAAGGGTGTAATGGCAGCGACCACACCCAGTGGCTCCCGCAGTGTATAGGTGTGCAGCCCCTTCGTGGTTTGTTTGACGGCTCCTTCAATCTTGCTTGCCCAGCCTGCATAGTAGTGAAACATATTGGCAAGATGAGGAATATCCACTGTCATGGAATCCTTAAATAGCCGCCCCATTTCTTTGGCTTGCAGGAAGGCAAGTTCCTCACCATATTGGCGAAACAAATCTCCCACTCGCCAGAGAATTTCTCCCCGTTCATGACCACTCATCTGCCCCCAGGTACCGACAAAGGCAGCTTCAGCCGCTTGAACTGCGAGTTCAACATCATGAACAGTGCCTTCTGCCAGTTGAGCAATTTCAGCTTCAGTGGTGGGGTCGATCGCCGCAAAGGTTTTGCCGTTAGCTGAATCGCGCCATTCGCCATTGATGTGAAGCTGGGTCAAATTAATGGGAAAGTCTGGGCGTGCTGATGGCTGAGGTTGCTCGACTGATTCACAAACTTTCATAGATATTCCTAAACGCACTGATGTTACTTAATAGCAACAATTCCTACGGCGTTGGCTTCCTCAAAGAAAGAATTCAGATTAATCATTGATGCTTGCAGAGTTTATTGAAATCCTGCTTTCAAGTTTAGTATCAGAGCTGCTTACGGTACCCACTGGGGGTTGTACCTGTGAACTTGCGAAATTGGATAGTTAGTTGGTTTTGATTGGAAAAACCAGTCTGTAACGCGATCGCTGCCACTGAAAGCGAAGTCGTTCGCAGCAAATATTTTGCTCGCTCAATGCGCTGTTGCATCACATATTGGTAGGGCGATACACCTGTGGATTGCTTAAATAAGCGAGAAAAATAGTATTGGCTCATCTCTAACTCATCAGCAATTTCACGAATGGTTAAGTCCGCTACCAGGTTTTCATTGATGTATGCGATCGCCTGCTGTAGCTTCCGTTGCGGTAGTCCATTTGTATCTTCGCGTAATGGCTGCTGCCAATCTGAATAATCTCTGAGTAAATGAATGGACAGGGCGGTGGTCAACGAATCGACAAACAAACGACTGTGTAGCTGATTGGTTTCTAACTCTGCGGTCAGCGATCGACCAATTTGATGGATTAACGGATCATGCATAGCAAATTGAGCAGTCAGTTGGACCCGATCGGTCGTGACCGATTCACGAGCAACTTGAATCAAATAATCCGGCTCAACAAAAAGTAGAGAGAAGGGACTTTCCTGATTCCAATTTGCTTGATGCAGAACAGTGGCTGGCACAATCACAATGTTATTACCACCCCCAAATTGCTCCTGCTGCCTGCGTCCATCAAACGAACGCTCTGCTTGAATCGTTACGTTAGGGTTATGAATCAGCAGCATGTGTCTGGTGTGAGCATATTCTGGTGTCTCCCACGCAGGTTGCCAATGCTGTTGAACATAAATACCATTCCAGCCCAAGTTCGCGCTCGATCGCAGTGCTGGACGAGGCAAAATCTGTAAAACCTCATCTTCCTGGGTAAAATCAATGGTTAAGGGCTGTGTTTCTGACATGACGCATACTTTTGCCAAAATAATGACAATCGTATCGCAACCTCAAGAAGCCAGAATGCAGGGACTGGTTTAAGCTTGGGGCGATCGTTCAATTCCGTCTGGTCGATAAATCAAAAAGCTATTCGATCCATGACCTGCAAAGACCTTGATTTTGAGTCTGCACAGACAACGGCGTTGTTGCATGATTGAGAATAGAGACAGATCCAGACTTGAGCCCG
>JACYLN010000102.1 GCA_015272515.1 Leptolyngbyaceae cyanobacterium C42_A2020_001
TGCCAGGTTAATATTGCTCAAAAGCTCTTACTCTCACACAGTAGGAGCTTTTGTAGTTACTGGTTGTTAATCACACACTAATTTAACGTGAGTTCATCGAGATTAGAAAATCGTAGTGGGTAGAGGAAATAGACCTTTCAACTTCAAGTCTAAAAATGTTCAATCTCTGCGAGTCAATTCTCCGCAGCTATGCGGCATGAAATGCAGAATGGGCGGAGTATATCCATAAAAGTCACAACGCACCCGTTTTACTTATTAAGAGTCAAATCCCTGGGTGTGGCGATGGATTATATTTTTCGTAAAAGTTTTGTCCGGACTATTGTTTGTATGGCCTTGTTGAAACTCTGCTGTTAGTTTTCTTCTGTTTGGGGAATTCTAAGTTAACAAGTTTTTATCGGTTTTATCGGGGGCATATTATGTCGAGTGTTGGGCTAAATAAATGGATTGTTAGTGGACACTTAGCAGCAGACGCAGAGATCAAGACAGTTGATTTAAAGAGTGGCGAAAAGGCTAAAGTTGCTAAAGCAACCATCTATGTTCGTAAGGCAAGAAGCCGGGATGAGTCTTTTACTGTTTCTTTGAGTATTTGGGAGGGAGCGACTGCTTGGCGAAAACTATCTTTTCTCAAAAAGGGTTCCCTGATTATCTGCACAGGTAGCCTAGAGCCTAACCCATATGTGTCTAGTACTGATAACCTGCCGAGAGCGGGCTTATCGATGAACGTTTTAGATATTGATTTAGACAATGTTCGGAACTCTGAAGACGAAGAGCTTGCTTCTGAAGGTGATTCACAACCAGCGGTTGCTGAGCAAGAGTTTTTATCTCAGCCAACAAACCAGAAATTGCAGGTCGAGAAAGTGAATGGAAAGCACTCTGCTAAATCTCAGCAGAGTGATGCAACACCAGGAGAAGCTAGGAATGCGGTGGTTTCTAGAGAAAGTCAGCAAAAACAGAAAGCCTCTGCATAATTGAAGTTTGGAGGAAATTCTAATCTATTCTGATGTTAAATTTCATTATTGAGTCAGCACTTTAAACTTTTGTCAATAGTTTGGCTGATGATGGAGGACGATCGCGCCTGAAAACCAGCTTGAGCGAGTGCCTGAACAGCAGTTTGGTAGTCTCGCACTCGAAATTGCGCTCCAAAACGGACGAACTGGCGTTTTTCTTGACTGCCAACGATCGCAACGACTGGGGTTTTTGCGCGTTCGTCTTCGCCTCGATTTTCTAGCAGTACTGTCCTTAGACGGTGTTGTTGTTCAATATCACCAGCAGTAGTAGGTTCTAGTTCAACCATCACCATGTGAATTGCCTCGATTGGTTCTGCATCTTCCACGATGAATTGGGTTTGGTCGTCGCGTCGATCTACTTTGCCCCACAACATAAGGCGTGTGTCGGCTTGAATATGTTCATGAATGCGCTCGTAGGATTTAGGGAAGATGACGGCTTCGGTGTGCCCGGTGATATCTTCAATTTGCAGAATTGCCATGCGATCGCCCTTTTTAGTAACAACCGGTTTGATCGAAGCGACGATGGCGATCGCGCTTACTGATGTACCATCTGCGTAATCTCCCAAGTCACTTAGGTTGACGGGAGCTAATATACGGGCAGCTTCGTGAATTGCGCGAAGCGGATGATCTGAGATATAGAAGCCTAAAATTTCCTTCTCCATTTGCAGTTTTTTAGGAGGAGGCAAATCAGGAACGGGTGGTGCTTTCGGAGTTGAATCGAATGTGGCAGCAGTTTCTTGAACAGAACTATTGCCCATTAGATCAAATAGATTTCCTTGCCCACTGGCGCGATCTTTTGCTCTAGATTGTGCCCATTCCAGCACCACTTCCAAATCATGAATTGACTGGTTGCGGTTGGGTTCAAGCTTGTCAAAGGCTCCAGAGTAGATTAAGGCTTCTAGGGCACGGCGGTTGAGAGCACGAGGATCGATGCGATCGCTCTCCGCACAAGCGACTCGCGCACATAAATCGGCCAGAGATTTGAAGGCTCCCTCTTCCTCTCTCACAATCAAAATTGCTTCAATTGCACCCATGCCTACGTTGCGAACTGCGGACAACCCAAACAGAATTGTTTCCCCAGTTGGCGTAAAGTCAATTCCCGAACGATTGATGTCGGGCGGTTCAACCTGAATTCCCATCGCCAGACAAGACGCAATGTATTTCTGCACCTTATCTTGATCACCACTGTTGATTGTCAACAATGCCGCCATATATTCGACGGGGTAGTTGGCTTTGAGATAGGCAGTTTGGTAGGTTACATAGCCATAAGCGAAAGAATGTGACTTGTTAAAACAATTAGAAGCAACAACTCCGTTGGCTAGAAGGAAATTGTGATCCTCTGATTGAACGCCAATATCAAAAACTGGCTGAGTTCCTAACAGCTTGCGACTAATAATTTTAACCATTTTCTCCTCTCTATTTAGCCTAGAAAATCACAATGAAAGCGGCTCAGCCGGAATGATATACATCAAGTTTGATCCTTCAGGTAAAGGTTCTTTGGGTTTTAACTGCATCCAACCGTGAAAGGTAACACCAAGTTGCGAAATTGCTTTCACCTCTGCTTGGTAAGCTTCAAAACGGTAGCTTGTCTCAATCATTGACTCCATCGTTTGTAGAACTTCTGGCAAGCGTCTCATTGCTTCTTGATTGGTCTCAGCCTTATTGCCCAGGATGCTACCTTTCACTTCAGATTTATCTACAATGGCTGGCGGAAGAGTGGTAACCCATCCATAACCAGACTCCTGTCCTTGATCTTTCTTCAAGTTGTATAAGCTTGCACGCAAAAGCTCAAATACAGAATTCTCATTTGTTGAAGAGTCAATCCACTGATAGATTTTTGTTAGTCTTTGAAGATCAATTTGTCCTTTGAACTGTGGATGAAGATACGCAGCAGGATTGGATGTAAGCAATAGTTCAACATATTTTTGAATACGAGTACGAATTTTCTGAGAGCCTTCTTGAAATCTACGAATTGCTGTATCAAATTCTTCTAATTCCAGATAGCACCGCGCTTCAGCAAGATAAGCTAAACATAAAGTCAGTAAATATTCATCTGTAATTTGACTCTTTTGCTCAAGTTCTTGATCTACAAAGTCAGTGTAAATGTGTTCAGCTTCTAAGAAGCGATTGATAGCTGCTAATGCGCTGCTTCTCCGATTTTCTACTTTGCTCATCGAAAAAGCATTAGCGGCTAGATCTAGCGCGGCTCGAAAATTTGCATAGAAACTGAGATCAATCTTTCGATTAACTTTATTTAACAGTTCCTGTGATCGCTGCAAACGCTGTTCTAATTCGCCGAGACAGTGAGCAATTACAGAAAAGCCGACAACTGAAACACCAAGATTAAGAATACTGCCAGCAGAAGACAAGCGTACCAGTCCCTCTACTTGTTGTAAGTTTTGTCCAATGAATCCTAACTGTTCTCCAACGCCATTCAATTTGTGATTTACATCAGAAAATCCTTTAATTGATACTCCAGTATTCACTCCTGACATTACTAAGTTGAGTACACCAGTAACAGGATCAATCATCATCGGAAGTTTAAGGCTTTGCGTAATACCTCCCAACTGCTGTCCTATTCCGTCTAAACGCTGATCTACGCTGAAAAACCCATCGCTCGTGAGTTTGGCGCTTCCTGCTGATGCACCCAAACTTAGTACATTGATGATGGTGTTGGTTAGAGAGCCAGGTAAAATGCCTGAACTTCCAGCTTCCCGAAGCATCACCACAATGCGTCCAGTCGCCGCTTCTCGAATTACACCGCCAAATCTTTTATACTTCCCAGTTGCCAGTCCTTCAACAATTTTTGGAGTAAGACGCAATGCTACTTCTAATGCTGCTGATGGCAATGTGACCATTGTTGCTTCCTAAATCCTTCGATTTTCCCTCTTATTCTTCCCTGTTCATTTGCCCAATTCTCATTTCTGACTGAACATTGTCTACTTCAATAACTCTTGCTGAATCCACGATCGCAACTCTTTGACAGCTTGAACTTCGCTGATACGGGATTCTGTTAAAAATTGGTAGAGGCGAGTTTGGGGAGAAAATTGAAAGGTAGGACTAATTTCGACTTCTACATATTCGTGGTTTTGTAATTGATAAATCCGTAAAACTTGCCCGTCGAATCGCCAAAATTCGGGAACCCCAATGCTGGCATAGAAACGATTTTTGTCAATATCGGTGTGGGTAATATCTATCTCGACGACAATATCTGGAGGTGGATCTTCGTTGAAGTTAACTGTGCGTCCTGCCAAGTTGGGTTGGTTTTGGATATAGAAGGCTTCATCGGGTTCAACACCCCTCTTTAACTCCGGATAGTTCATCGTGGTAGAACCCATCGTTTTCATATCGAAGTTTCTTGATTCGCTTAATACTTCCACCAAAATCCAAATAAAGCGTCCAATTAAACGTCCGATAAATTCGTGATCTTCACCGGGCATGGTCATCTCCAACGTGCCATCGTCGTAAATTAAGCGAGTGCTGCGAGTTTCGGGTAATGCCGCCAAAATTTGGAGATAGCCATTCCAGGTGACGTGATGGATCACAACTCGTTGTTCACCTTTCAATGTCAGGCTGGCAGTGGATTGAGGAGTAGTGCTAACCATGCGATCGCCTCCAGTGTGAGCAGCTATGCTTCAACGGTAACAGGTGCAACGACTTGAATTTGAATCTGCTGCAACTCCAAGCCTCGTGCAAAAATCTCGTCAATTGGCAACATTTGCCCCTCTACGGTCATGAATTTGTGATCTTTGGTGGCACGGAGCGTTGAACCGTCTTCGAGTTGGTATTCAAAGACTTCCTGCGAACCACGATCGTGCCATTGCAGGATCGGTTGGGTATAAACGTAACCAGATGGAGTGACGCTGTAAACAGTGCAGGGAAGACGCTTTTCCACAATTTCACCGATCGCGATCTCTCCATATTCCACTGTCAAAATCGCTGTATTGTAACTGAGGCAATATTCGGCAAACTTGACCATCTGATCAAATAAGTCAGCGGCGACTTTCTTTTCTACGCCTCGCTCCTTCGCGCCACTTACAAAAATTTCTTGATGCTTTTGCATCTCAGACACTTTCTTTTTACCCATTGCCCGACGCAAAAGGTCTGCTTGTCCGAGTGAGTAGCCTGCCATGTCCTGGGCAATTTTCATGATCTGTTCTTGGTAAACCATGATGCCGTAGGTTTCATTCAGGATGGGTTGCAGAATTTCATGGGGATAGTCGATTTTTTCGCGACCGTGTTTACGATTGATGAATTTGGGAATCAATCCTGCGTCGAGTGGTCCGGGGCGATAGAGGGCTAACACCGATGAAATATCTTCTAGCCCAGAGGGTTTGAGATCGCGCACAATCTGACGCATCCCAGATGACTCTAGCTGAAATACGCCTTCCAGTTCGCCACGGGCAAGCAGTTTGTAGGTTTCGGGGTCATCTAGGGGGAGGAGATCGAGATCAATTGCGGTGTTGCGAGCTTTTTCGATGAGGGCAACGGCTTTTTGGATCATGGTCAGGTTCTTGAGTCCCAAAAAGTCCATTTTGAGCAGACCCAGGGCTTCAATATCTTCCATGTAGTATTGGGTGAAAACGGCTCCGTCGTCGTTGCGTTGAAGCGGCACAATTTCATCCAGTGGTTGAGCGGAGATGACGACTCCAGCCGCGTGAATACCAACGCTTTTGTTAGTCCCTTCAATCCGCATTGCCATATCAATCCAGCGGCGATAGGGAATCGGTGGCTCGGTGCCAGGAACCATCAGGTCTTTGTCGTATTTCTCTTTAAATTCGGGTGAGGGCGTTTCATCCGAAATCATGACCTTAAGCTTGGTCGGTTTGCCGCGGACGACAGGGATCATTTTGGTCATGCGATCGCTCTCGCCGTAGGGGATGTTGAGCACTCGTGCCACATCTTTAAGCACGGCGCGGGAAGTCATGCGGTTATAAGTAATGATCTGAGCGACCCGCTCGGTGCCGTATTTTTCAGTGACGTATTGAATCACCTCATCGCGGCGATCGATACAAAAGTCGGTGTCAATATCCGGCATGGATTTGCGTTCAGGGTTGAGAAACCGCTCGAACAGTAAGCCGTGGTGAACTGGGTCAATGTTGGTGATGCCCATAGCGTAGGCAACGAGAGAACCTGCGGCAGAACCACGTCCTGGACCTACGGGAATGCCCTGGTCACGGGCAAATTTAATGTAGTCCCAAACAACCAAAAAGTAGGTGGCAAACCCCATTTGCATCATCATTTGGAGTTCGTATTCCAGGCGATCGCGATAGTCTTGCCCAACCTCTTCCAGCGAGTTGCAGCGACGGCGTTGCACCAGTCCCTCTCGTGCGATTTCTTCAAGATAGGTGGCTGCGGTGTAGCCATCGGGAACGGGATAGTCGGGAATCCGTGGTTCTCCCAGGATGTCATAGGTTTCGATTTTGCTGGCGACTTCAAGGGTGTTGGCGATCGCCGCTTCAACCACATCTTCCGTCAGGTGATCGCGGAACAGAAAGCGCATCTCATCGGCAGACTTCAAATATTCGGTGCCCGTGTAGCGCAGGCGTTTGTCTTCCGTAATCAGCTTGCCCGTTTGAATGCACAGCAACGCATCATGCGCTTCTACGTCGTAGCAGGAAATGTAGTGAGAGTCGTTAGTGCAGACAATCTTAATGTCAAGCTCCTGGGAGATTTTGACAATTTCAGGATTGACGATACGCTCCTCACATAAGCCGTGGTCTTGAATTTCCAGATAGTAGTCATCTCCGAACAAATCCTTATACCATTGGGCAATGCGCCGCGCTACTTCAGGTCTGCCCTGCAAAATTGCTTGGGGAATTTCGCCACCGAGGCAGGCGGAGGTCACAATCAGACCTTCGTGATACTGCTCTAGCAATTCTTTGTTGATGCAGGGGCGTGAGAAAATGCCCTTGCCTTGAATACCTTTGAGGTTGGAAATGGTGGTAAGTTTGACCAGGTTTTTGTAGCCCAGAGTATTCTTCGCGAGCACAACCTGATGGTAGCGGGGACGGCGTTCTTGCTTGGTGATGTCGCCGTTCATGATGTACATCTCGTTGCCGAGAATGGGTTTGACTGCGTCACCTTTGCTTTTACAGACCTTTAGCATCTCGATCGCACCGTACATCACGCCGTGATCCGTCAGGGCGATCGCGGGCATTCCTAACTCAATAGCGCGATCAATGAGCTGCGGGATCTGACTTGCCCCATCCAGCAAACTGTAATCACTGTGAATGTGCAGACCAACAAAGGACATACGCTCTCAAACCACTCAACGGCTGAGAAAAAGAGTACACCATATCTAGGGGGTTGTTTGATAAATTCCTCTAAATATGGCACAGTAAAACAACCATTCTTAGTACCAATGTATCAAGTTTTTGCCCTAAGAAAATTACTTAAACGGTTGACGCTGTTACTCTAACCTAGTCAAACTGTTGAAGGACAGTAGACCCAGGCTCAATATTTATGGAACGACGACACTGGTTTAGCATTGCCTTGCAAGTCAAAGGCTCCGTCATTCCTTCCATTCTTGGGCGTACATTGATTTGCGGTTTGTTTGGGGTGCTGATTTCGATCCTGTTTTACTACAGAACTCCAGTATCGCTTCCGATATTAGCCAGTCTTATTCCCAATATTGTGTTGGGGTTGCTGTTAGTGTTTCGGACGAACACCGCTTATGAACGTTTTTGGGAAGGGCGTAAGCTGTGGGGCACGATTGTTAACACGACGCGCAATCTGGCACGCCATATCTGGATCGTGGTACCTGCAAAAAGTGATGCCGATCGCCACGGAAAAATTGCCGCCCTGCGATCGCTAGTTGCCTTTGCTGTTGCCACCAAACTACACCTGCGTCAGGAACCTGTGAACGACGAACTAGAGGGATTGCTGACCCCTGAGAAGTTTCAGAAACTTAAGAGGATGAACAATCCGCCGCTAGAAGTAGCATTTTGGATTGGCGATTACTTGCAGAATCAATACAAACATCAGTCGATTGACAGTTACCAGCTCACTGCAATGCAAGAGTTGCTCAATGGGCTAGTTGATTGCCTGGGGGGGTGCGAACGAATTCTAAAAACTCCCATGCCACTCGCCTATTCGATTCACCTGAAGCAGTTGATCTTGCTGTATTGCCTGTCGTTGCCGTTTCAAATGGTTGGTAGTTTGCAATGGTGGACTGGACCCGTTGTGGCGTTGATTAGCTTTACGCTGTTTGGCATTGAAGAGATTGGAATTGAGATTGAAAATCCGTTTGGGCGCGACCCTAACGACCTCCCACTAGATGCAATTTGCGAAACAATGCTCCGTAACATTCATGATCTGATTACGCTTACTCCCTGCACAGATGTAAATTCCTCAGACCATGAAGAGACCCAACGGACTCTCAGCGGCATTCATCCAGACGCTAGCCCAATGAGATAAACTCTGAATTGCTGGGTTCTTGGGCTTGCACGTGGGGAAAATGACGATCGATCAGATCAGGAATTTCGGCAGCTTGAATGCGGCTGTACCGAGTTTTGTTGGGCATTACTACTAGGTTAGGACCTGCTTTGCACTCTTTCATGCAGCCTACGCCCTTAATTGCTACCTGCCCCTCTAAGCCGCGATCGCTCAAGGTTGCCTGCAACGCCTGACACACGGCTTTACCACCCCGCTTCATGCAATCCGATTTCTGGCAAACCAAAACGGTTGCTTGCGGTTTCGATTTTTGACTTGCTTTTGCCTCTGTTGGTGTGGGTGCCGTCAGCGCTGGAGTTTGACCAGGAACCGCTTGTTTAATCAAATAGGCTTTGTATTTGATGCTTGCTGTGTCAGGGCACGAATATTGTTTTCCAAACACCCAGATCCAATCGCCCGGAGTTAAAACTCCTTTCACCGAAGCTCTGGCTTCTTTCGAGAGCTTGACGCAAATTTCGCCATCCGCCGTTGCCAAATTTAAGCGCTTAATCTTATAGCCGTCTTCTACTTCAAAGCTTAAAAAGCGTCCTTCCAGGCTAAAAGCAGAGACTTGTTTTGGATTTTTGCCCATAGCAATGACCAGTGTGGATGTGTAAATTAATGATTAGGCGTGGAGGAATCAGGGGTTTGCCAGCATCGCCCCAGCCAAGAGATGAGGTCTGGACGTGTGGCGGTGAGTTGCTCGATCACACTCTTGAGTTGAAGGATGTCAACAGGGTGATTAATCTCAACGTGCAACTGCCCATCAGCGGAGCAACTGCAAGGAATCGAGAGATCTTGAAGGCGTTGGCTAACTTGCCAGCGATCGCAGCGAGAAATAGTTGATACCTGAACCGTTAACGTTGTCGAACCCGATTGAAGCATTGCTCTAATAATGAGAAATATTCCTACAAATAAACTGTGCTGAGTAGAATCATCCCTATCTGCAACTGCAAAATTGAGAATACCCTATGAACAAATAGACCATTCCACACTCTTACAGCTCTGGATGAGCCATGCAGCTTATAATTCCCACGTTTCTTTCAAATCGCATCTCTATTCAGTGCATAGAAAACGCCCGTCATCTAAGGATGGACATTCCTATTCACACCTCTAGTTGCGAAAGTTATTCAATAACTTACTTTCACGATACACCAAAAATGCACACTTGCGCTTAGTTCTCAATAAGCAATCATTTTTGCCAGATTTCGTGAAGTTTCTATATGGTTTCGTTGGTTAAATTGTCAACTGGTTTGGTATTAATCACAACCTCTGGAGTAAACGGAGCAGATGATGGTTGAGCTTGAGTAGCAGTAGGTTGAGATTCAGCCCAGCGACGCGCCACGTTAATGAAATCAGACGGCATCATGATGATAGTGGTTGTGTTGTTTTCTGCACCAATTTCTGTCAACATCTGCAACCGTCGCAGTTCCAGAGCGGAAGGATTAGCGCTGATATTCTGTGATGCTTCCGCCAGTTTGAGTGAGGCTTCTTGTTCAGCAGCGGCTTTGATCAGTCGTGCGCGTTTTTCTCGAATCGCTTCGGCTTCTTTTGCCATTGCCCGCTGCATTCCCGTGGGGATTTCTACGTCCTTCATCTCTACCCGTTCAATCACGATGCCCCATGGTTCCGTGATTTCGTCTACGATTTCTTGGACTTTGATGTTAATCTTGTCGCGATTCTGCAATACGTCATCCAAAATGTTTTGCCCAACGACGTTGCGAAGGGTTGTGAGCGCAACCTGATAAACGGCTGTCTCGTAGCTTTCAACCCGGTTGATGGCTTTAGATGGGTCGAGAATTCGGTAGTAAAGCACTGCGTTGACGCGGATTGTAACGCTGTCGGCGGTTACGGTTTCCTGGGGTTCAATGTTAACGGTTTTAGTCCGCACATCTACCTGTACTTTCTGATCTACCCAGGGAATAATGAAATACATTCCTGGCCCGCGAACGCCCCTTGAGCGTCCTAACCGAAAGATTACGCCTCGCTGATATTCGCGATCAAGTTTGACCCCTGTGGCGATCGCGATCGCCAAAAATGCTGCTAAAACACCGCCGATAATCCCTTCCATGACCTTTATCCTCCGCTCATACCTCCATTTTAGGTCTAGGCTTATCTAAAGGGATGGAAGTTAATAGGCGAGTGAGGCAGAGTCAACTGGACATTGTACAGTGGCACCTGTTGGTTGGGATAGAACGGGTGGAAAGGTGGAAGCTTGATTTGTTTTGCAGATAATTCCAATGGCTGATTCGGAACGGGTGGAGTTTTGAGCCAGCAAAACTGTTCCTGCATAACTCCTCAAATCTTTTGATTTGGGAGTGGCGGTGAGAACTGATTGAGTTTGATCTCGAATCACTAACCGATAGGAATAATGAGAACTGTGCGAGATGATAGATGCCGATCGCTCCAGTTCTTCCAGCGTTGCTGCAAACCGCTGATTGCTTTGATAGAACGCTTGTTGTGCTTTGTTCATTTGCACTAAATACTTCTCAGCCTGGGCTTCCGTGGTATTTGCAGGTTGAGGATTCGTTGGGAGCGAGAGTTGATTGCTTGCCCCTGCGATCTCGGCTGATGGGCGTAGCGCAGGTACTTGAGAATTGCTACTTGCTTGAGAGTGGAGCATTGCAGCCACCCCTCCTCCAATCAAAAACGCCCCAACTCCAACACTTAAAGCAATTTTGCTACGGCGAGAAGTCCCGAAACGTTCCCAGACTGGATGGTGCCACAAACGCCGCTTTTGTTGCGCTTGGTATTTAATAGCAGGAGAGATGGGGCGTTTTGTTGACTGGCTGAGGGGGCGCTTGTTCCGCTTTTGGGCAGGTAAGGCAGCCGTTACTGAGGTTGGGTGTAGCGGAAGTTGAGGTTGTATGGCTGGCAGCGAATTGATCTGCGGAGTTGAGATCGCGGGGTTTACCGGGTTAGAACTTGGTGAGAATGTTGAATCAATGACCCATTCATCAACCCAGATGGGAGTTGATTGTCCAACTTTTTGGGCATAAAGCTTCACTTTGCCAAATGATCGTGCTCCTAAGGTTTTCAGTCCACTTTGCACAAAGCTGGCGATCGTTGCTTTACTAAGTAGTTGCTCTGAGGTAAAGAAGATGTGTAGACAATTCTCCTTTAAAGTGACTTTCGCAGTCACACCTTTGGGTTCTAAAACAAAATTCATCAAAGTTGCGATCGCCTGCGGATTACCGTCTTTAGCAAGCTCCAATAAGTTGGACTGAGTCATTATCAAACCCACCAAACGCGAGAGGTTGAAGAGTCTTTATCACGATACTCGCAAACTTAAAAATGGGAACAAATTCGTTACGCCTGAACCTCGATAGTTGCGTGGCAGGCGATGATCGTTGGTGCAAGTAGTTTCTCTGACACGTTTTTCGTTAACCATTTCGCTTTACAATCTTGGCAATTCCTATTCCCTTTAACCCGTCCTAACCGTCCTTATGAGTATTGGATATCTCGCCCTCGTACTGCACGCTCACCTGCCGTTTGTCCGGCATCCAGAGAGCGATTACGTTCTGGAAGAAGAGTGGCTGTTTGAAGCGATTACAGAAACTTATGTTCCCCTAATCCAAAGCTTTGAAGGGTTAAGGCGAGATGGGGTTAATTTTAAACTCACCATGAGTTTAACACCGCCGCTGGTATCGATGTTGCTCGATCCCCTCTTGCAAGAGCGCTACGATGAGCACCTTTCCAAGTTAGAAGAATTGGCGGAGATGGAGATAGAGCGGAATGCTTACAACGGGCATCTGAAGTATCTATCAGAGCACTACGCCACAGAATTCAAAGGAGTTCGCCAAACGTGGGAAAAGTATCACGGCAATCTGGTTGCGGCATTCAAGCAGTTTTTTGATAGCAACAACCTTGAAATTATTACCTGCGGTGCAACCCATGGCTACTTACCCCTGATGAAGATGTATCCACAAGCAGTTTGGGCACAAATTCAGGTTGCTTGTGAACATTACGAACAGACTTTTGGTTGCCCGCCGAATGGAATTTGGTTACCCGAGTGTGCCTATTACGAAGGGCTAGAGCGAATGTTGGCAGATGCCGGGTTACGCTACTTCCTAACCGATGGTCACGGCATTTTGTATGGTCGCCCCCGTCCCCGCTTTGGTACCTATGCTCCAATTTTCACGACAGCGGGAGTTGCAGCATTTGGGCGAGATCATGAATCGTCTCAACAAGTCTGGTCATCGGAAGTGGGCTACCCGGGTGCGCCAGAGTATCGCGAGTTTTACCGGGACTTGGGCTGGGATGCGGACTATGAGTACATCAAGCCCTATGTAATGCCAAATGGTCAGCGCAAGAATGTTGGGATCAAGTATCACAAAATTACTGGACGTGGTCTAGGTTTAGGCGACAAACAGTTGTATGACCCTTACTGGGCGCGGGAGAAATCGGCAGAGCACGCTGGTAACTTTATGTTTAACCGGGTGCAGCAGGTCGAGCATCTCTACGGCATTATGCAGCGCAAGCCGATTATTGTGTCTCCCTATGATGCGGAATTGTTTGGGCATTGGTGGTA
Source organism: Leptolyngbyaceae cyanobacterium C42_A2020_001 (assembly GCA_015272515.1). Lineage (GTDB taxonomy): Bacteria > Cyanobacteriota > Cyanobacteriia > Leptolyngbyales > Leptolyngbyaceae > JSC-12. Next base: position 12,973 of record JACYLN010000102.1, read on the forward strand.
TGAGGGACCGTGGTTTTTAGATTACCTGTTCCGCAAAACCTGGTTTGACCAAAGCACCTATGAGATGACCCATCTTGCGGACTATCTCAAAACCAATCCCACTCAGCAGGTTGTTAACCCAGCTCAATCTAGCTGGGGATTCAAGGGTTTCCACGAATATTGGCTCAATGAGACAAACTCTTGGATATATCCACACCTGCATAAAGCAACCGAGCGCATGATCGAGCTATCGAAGCGGAATGCTGTGGATGAATTAGAAACGCGCGCACTCAACCAGGCAGCTCGCGAACTGCTGTTGGCTCAGTCTTCTGATTGGGCGTTTATTATGCGAACGGGAACGATGGTGCCTTATGCGGTTCGCCGCACGCGATCGCACCTGATGCGATTCCACAAACTGTATGAGGATGTGCTGCAAGGCAAAATTGACTCTGGCTGGTTGGAAAAAGTGGAAGCGATCGACAACATTTTCCCAAACATCAACTATAAAGTGTATCGCCCACTCTGAAGCCTTACTGAATTTATTCCCTCCTTAGCTCACTGGCAACTGCTACAACCTCCAGCTACAGGTAGAAGCATGAAGGACAGGAATGAGGATCGAAATCAACATCAAGGTCTTGAGCTTTAGGAGCGCTGGTTGAAAAATTTGTTGGGGGGTGAGCGGGCGCACCAGATGCGCGATCGCCTACAAGTGGAGGTGCCCAATGGGAAAGCGAGTACTGAGAAGGTGGGGTATCCAGATCGCTGGCACTGACTTCCGCCTCTTCATTTAGTGCTAGGTAGATGTAAGCTAAATCTTCCATGATTGGGACCTATTAGGGGACTACTATCTAAACACGCATAATCCGTTGCTTTATCGGGACAGTTCAACCACTTGGTGAGCAGTCTGTCATTTGCTGGCAACTACTCCAGTTTGACAAGAGGTTCGAGATCGCTAGACGAAGGACAGTTCAAAAAGTGCCTCACTTCACGAACAAAATTAGCACCCTATGAGCTTTGACGTTACCCTACTGCCTAAAATGCTGCCAACGCAAGATATCGTCGCAATTTGCAATTAAATCTTGAGCATGTCTAAATTAATAGTGTTTCTCAAAAGAAATTGTGGTTATTGAGTTGAACATGGTTTAACTGGCTGCTTGGGGCAAGCTTTGCCTGAACAACACGAAGAAAGACAGCAAAAACTTGGAAACTACTTGCATATTCCCCTGGTAATACTACACTTGTATTACAGTAGTGTCTGAACATGCCGGAGGATTCTATGCATACATTAACTCGTACTCCAACGACCGAAATGGAAGTTACCAGCATTCGCCTAGAGCGGGAGTTAAAGGAGAAGCTGAAAGAGCTTTCTGGTAACCAGGGCTATCAGGCGTTGATTCGAGATATTTTGTGGAACTACGTGCAGCAGCGATCGAGCGAATATTCCCCTTCAGTTTCTCGTTCCGAAATTCGTGCCACCATTGCAGCGATCGCTCAGCAGGAGGAGCAGTGCGCGTTGACAGGCAAAACCATTCACCCTAATGAATCCATGTTCTTAGGGTTGACTTTGAATGGAGTGATGATTCCTCTCAGCTTAGACAGCTTAGGTTGACAAACGTCAAGACTTTCTCTAAATGGGCATTGCAGCGCTGCTTTCCGTTAAAACTGCTCACCAGAAATGGACCTACCATCTCATCAATTAACGCTATGAATCTAGGATTTACTTAGGGCAGAAAGCACGCTGTAATTTGCGTAGAGAAATGATAAAGACTGAAGACTGTAACTTCCGTGGAACTACGGTCAAGCGGTTGTAGGTACTTACCTTTCCAGCCTGAATTGAAAGAAAAGGCATTAAGTAAGTTAGTAATTTCTAGTTGCAATCCAACGGTAGTCTCGGTTCCTGTGGTTCTACCGATGAGATTTACCAGAGACAGCAATAGGCTGAGGAGTTTGAAACAGTGAGTTTGAAACAGCCATACTGCCCTTTTAAGCCAGGTACAACTAATCACTAAGCTAAATTCCAGCAGTATAAATTTTTTGGTGTTAGTAATAATTTCAGAAAAGGTGAAATCAAGCCAACAGTTTTCTAATCAAGGTTGGAAAGCTGTTTGAGTGGAAGACATTAATGTAATAGTTGATAAAAATAAGCTTTCTTTAAAGAGCAAAGTCTTTAACTCATAAAAGTTTCATAAAACTCGGGTTCCTATTACTGATAATAGCTAATAGGAATTAGCTGATCTTCTGCATACTTGTATCAAAGATTGTCAGTATAAATTCGGTTCCTGGGTGAGGCTTAAAAAGGTTTACGTGCAATATATTTATGTCATTAAATTTCCGCTATTTTGCCGATCATAGATATTGGACAGGGAATGCTAGTTTTAGGATGTGAACAGCTTTCAATTTCTCTAAAAAGTGAACGAGTGATTGGGCGATCGCTAATTTGCATTAGGATTTTCAGCTAACTTTTTGATGGCTAACTGACTTTTCAAGTTAAGTGATAATTCAAAGCCGCTAGTGCAATTAAACCTCCATTTTCTGTCAACAAGGAATACTTTTACAGATGCAATACGATCCTTTGAAATACCCTGAAACTTCAACCGTTGAAGTGGGAGTATATGAATGTGAAGTTCATTTGAAATTTAGGCTCATTGAAGAAAAGGGTGCGCTCAGTGAACGGAGTCGCTTACTAGAAGCGCTAATGGATGCATTTATTTATGGCGCAGATGAATACATGGAGCCTGTGCAGGTCGAGGTAGCGGCTCAAGAAATTTCCGAACTGCAAGCATCCCCCCACATGCGGCGGCAGTTAATTCGACTGCGAAATTCTAGTGAATTGGTTTGAAAAGGAGGCGATCGCTTCTATTCAAGTGCAAGCTGCGCTAGTATTGTTGAAGAACATGAAGCGGTTTGCTTCACTTCCTCTGCTCAATGGTTAGCTTAAGTGAGATTTAAGGGGTTGCTGTTTCCGCAAATGTTTGTTATCTTAGTAAAGGTCTAAAGTCCAAGCCCCCATCGTCTAGAGGCCTAGGACACCTCCCTTTCACGGAGGCGACGGGGATTCGAATTCCCCTGGGGGTATTTAATGCAGGCCTTCTGAACCCTTCGCTACACGGGCACAAGCCCAAACAGCGAGGAGTTTTCAGTATTTGTAAATTTTGTTAAATCCTGACCATTACTTACTAAGCAGTCTCAACACTCCCAGTAGCACCATTGACCTCATTTTCCCACTCGGCATTGGTTAAGTCGCTGTCGTAGAGAGGTTCAGTCAGGGTCAAAGCATCAGAATCACGGATTCCTTTGACATATCATTCCTCCTTGTCTCACAGTATTCCTGCTTTATGATCATGTGCAAACTGTTTTTAAACCCTTACTAAATGGTCAAGAGTTAGTTGGAGGTTTCTAGCATAGGTGAGGGATTCTGCAAATCTTAGTCATAGCTAAAGTGGTTTAATTTTGCTTTCCCGGTTACTTCTGAGAATGTCTGTTAATTAAGCAAAGTGATTTGCAGCGATCGCGTCCAAATTGCATCAAAGTTTGAATAAACGTATTGTTCTCTAACAGTACGGTATCGGATACGGTAAATTCTTCTACGCTAATAAATAGACTGTTCCTGAGTAATGGAACGTTTGCTGATTATCCATTGCGGAGGTGACCGTATGAGTATCCGAGAAATGAGAGGGATGCGCTTCACCCCTCTTACAGAAGAAGACCGCAAGCGGAATGCCTATCTAGATCACGTTAACCATGCCCCTTACTTCACGATTTTCCTGGTCATTGGAGGCGTTTTCTGTTTGTTCACAATAGCGATGCTGCTGGCCGCATTCTAACGGTTTGTCTGATTTTCGTGTCTCAATCTTGATGAGGGTAAGCAGACAGCTTACCCTTTATTTTGAGGAACTTCTGATGGGCAAAGACTTCAAGATGCGATCGCTCCAGCCTTGCCAACTCGACACGCTACCCTAAAGTTATTGCAGCCATGCCTATGGCAAACCACTATGACCAGTACCATCTAACCCAAAACTTTTGGGACAACTTCATAGATAATCGTTCCTAGTTCTTCACGTGCGATCGCCATGTCTCAAGAAAGTCATGTTTACCCTGTTATTTGGTACGACGACCATGTACGGCTAATCGACCAAACCCGTTTACCTAATGAGTTTGATTGGGTTGAAATTCGTCGCTATGAAGATATGGCAATGGCGATTGAAACCATGATTGTGCGGGGTGCCCCAGCGATTGGGGTTTCAGCGGCTTATGGGGTTTATCTGGGTGCACGGGAGATTTTGACCCGCGATCGCACCGTGTTTTTGGCTCAGCTCGAAAAAGTGGCAGAGCGGTTGCGGGCAACCCGTCCAACAGCCGTGAATTTATTTTGGGCGATCGACCGCATGACAAAGGTGGCCCATCAAACTCTTGGCTCTGTGGATTACCTTAAGCAAGTGCTATTAGAAACCGCGCAAACTATTAATGCGGACGATATTCGTACCTGTCAGCAAATTGGCGATCATGGGTTAACCGTCTTGCCACCTGATCCTGAAAAACTGCGAATTTTGACCCATTGCAATGCCGGAGCATTGGCAACCGCAGGCTATGGGACTGCGTTAGGTGTGGTGCGATCAGCATGGCGAGCAGGGCGATTGGAGCGGGTATTTGCCGATGAAACCCGCCCCCGCTTGCAAGGAGCTAAATTAACCGCCTGGGAGTGTGTGCAAGAAGGCATCCCAGTCACCGTGATTACCGACAATATGGCGGCGCACTGCATGAAACTTGGCATGATTGATGTGGTTGTTGTTGGGGCTGACCGGATCGCCGCCAATGGCGACACCGCCAATAAAATCGGCACCTACAGCGTGGCGCTGGTAGCGAAGGCACACAACATTCCCTTTTTTGTGGCGGCTCCTCTATCTACGATTGATTTTGCGATCGCCGATGGTTCCCACATCCCGATTGAAGAACGCAATTCCAGTGAAGTGTATCAGGTGAGTGAAACGCGACTGTGTCCCAAAGGTGCAGAGTTTTATAATCCAGCGTTTGATGTCACCCCAGCAGAACTAATCACTGGCATCATTACCGAATACGGCGCGATCGCCCCTGCTGACCTAAAGCACAAATTACAAGACAAACACGTGAGCTAAGAAAGGGCTATTAACGCATGGGCATCGCGATCGACTTTGGCACCAGCAACACCGTCATCGCCCGGTGGAATCGGGTGACGCAACAACCCGAAACCCTTTCATTGCCAGAAATCACCTGGAAAGCGGTACAAAATCCGCCGCTGATTCCCAGCCTGGTGTATGTGGAAAATGCCAGTCAGGGAAAGGTTGTAGTGGGGCAGGCAGTCCGAGATCGCGCCCTTGATCTCGCCAATGACCAGCGTTTCTTTCACAATTTCAAGCGTGCGATTGGGGCACAGGTTCAGGGGTTTCTACCAGAACTGGATGGGCAGACCGTTCGGTTTGAACAGGTGGGGCAATGGTTTTTAACCACTATCATTCAGCAACTTAGAGCCATTGACCCGGAAGTCATGCAATCTCTCGTGTTCACGGTTCCAGTAGACAGCTTTGAAACCTATCGGTTGTGGCTGGGGCAGGTATGCCAAGCGCTCCAAGTTGAACAAGTACGAATGCTGGATGAACCCACGGCTGCTGCGTTAGGGTACGGGTTGGGCGATCGCGAAACCCTACTCGTTATCGATTTTGGTGGTGGCACGTTGGATCTTTCCCTGGTGCAACTCAATAGCAACACCCAAACCGGAAAACCCCTCGGCTTCATCCTTAAATGGGGACAGAAAAACTTTGCCGAACAATCGGGACAGAAGCCTAAAATTGCGCGGGTGTTGGCAAAAGCTGGACAAAACCTGGGAGGTTCCGACCTCGACAACTGGCTGGTAGACTACTTCGCGCAAACCCTGGGACTTGCTGCCAGCCCGCTTACGGTGCGATTGGCAGAACGTTTGAAAATTCAGCTATCGCTTCAGCCGCAGGCCCAGGAAGTGTATTTCAACGATGAGACGTTTGAGAGCTACGAATTGCAACTCAGCCGCGACCAGTTTGAAGCCATCCTGAACCAGCACCAGTTTTTTGAGCGGTTGGATGAGTGCATGACGCAGGTATTGCAACAAGCGAGACGACAAGGCCTAGAAATAGGCGATATTGATGCCGTGTTGCTGGTGGGTGGAACGACGCAAATTCCAGCGGTGCAAACCTGGGTACAGCAGTATTTTGACAGCCACAAAATCCGCTGTGAAAAACCGTTTGAAGCGATCGCCCAGGGTGCCTTGCAACTTAGTCAAGGCGTGGAGTTAAAAGACTTTCTTTATCACAGTTACGGTGTCCGCTACTGGGATCGTCGCAATAATTGCCATAACTGGCATCCCATTATTAAAGCGGGGCAGCCCTACCCGATGGAAACCTCGATTGAGTTGATGCTAGGAGCTTCTTTAGAGAACCAGCCCAGCATTGAATTAATTGTGGGCGAGTTGGGCAGTGAATCAGAGCAAACGGAGGTTTACTTTGATGGCGATCGCCTCGTCACTCGCCGGATTGGAGCCAGCCAAACGCAAGTACAGCCCTTGAACGATCGCGATGGTGCCCGCAGCATTGCTCAGTTAAACCCACCCGGACAACCTGGCAGTGATCGTGTGAAAGTGCAGTTTCGCATTGATGACCAGCGCTTTCTTCGCATCACCGTTGAAGATTTGCTGGCATTGCAAACCCTGATTGACGATCAACCAGTTGTGCAATTGAGTTAATATCAGCATCAGAAACCCTAAATAGGGTTGACGACAGGCTACAGTTTTATGCTACTTTGGTAAAGTTGCAAAATTCATATGAGGGTCGCTAGCTCAGCGGTAGAGCACTCGGCTTTTAACCGATTGGTCTTGGGTTCGAATCCCAGGCGACCCATAAAAAAATCCCCCAGCAAGACCGGGGGAACGAACTGTGCCAGATAAGAAAAGATGGAAGAACTAAACTCAACGGGTGTAGTTCACGCCGCGATAAGTTAGGTGAACTTTGGCAATATTGGCAGGACGTGATTCAGAAAATCTCGTAGCAATACCACGATATTTGCCAGTCAGATTAGTTTCAACCGAATTGAGCGCTATACAGGCAGACTCATATTTTTGTCCGAGGAATGTCAGAGTCATGGGGGCTTTCTCCTTTTGTAGGTTGCGAACGGATGGGGGCGTATCCGTTCATTACTACGTTACTTTCTAAAAAATTTGTCCACATCGAATAAATGTCATTGTTCCGGGATGACATTTGTCATGGTTAAGCGGTTGCTAGACCCCATTGATCCAGCAAAAACGCATATTCAAAGGCGATTTCCTTCAGGCTTTCGTATCGTCCAGAAGCACCACCATGCCCGGCACCCATGTTAGTTTTAAGTAGCAATACGTTGGTGTCAGTTTTGAGCGATCGCAGCTTTGCCGTCCACTTGGCAGGCTCCCAGTACGCCACGCGCGAATCATTCAAGCCTGCGGTGATCAGCAAATTGGGATAGGCTTTTGCTTCCACATTGTCGTAAGGCGAATAGGACTTCATGTAATCGTAGTAGAGTTTGTCGTTTGGGTCGCCCCATTCCTCCCGCTCCATCACCGAGAGCGGCAAGTCATCATCCAGAATTGTCGTTACCACGTCCACAAAGGGAACATCTGCCACCACTGCATGAAACAGGTCAGGGCGCAGGTTGATTACCGCTCCCATCAACAATCCCCCCGCACTGCCTCCTGAAATTGCTAACTGTTGGCTGGAAGTCCAACCTTGCTCAATCAAGTACTCAGCACAGGCAATAAAGTCGGTGAATGTATTTTTTTTCTGAAGAAATTTTCCGTCTTCATACCAGCGCCGCCCCATCTCGGAACCACCCCGAATATGAGCGATCGCTACCAACACACCTCGATCCAGCAGCGACAACCGATTTGATGAAAAGCCTGGATCATAGCTGTAGCCATAGGAGCCGTAGCCAGTTAGCAGCAAGGGGTTATCGCCTGTTTGCTGGATCCCTTTTTTATAAACAATTGAAATCGGAACAAGTGTACCATCAAGGGCGGTTGCCATCAGGCGATCGCTGGTATATTGGGTGCGATCGTACCCGCCCAACACAGGTGTCTCCTTCTTCAATTCTCGTTCTTGTGTATCCATGTTGTAGTCAAACACAGACCACGGTGTGACCAGAGACGTGTAATTGAATCGCAAAATGTTGGTATTGAACTCTGGATTTGCGCCTTCTCCCACGTTGTAAGTAGGGTCAGGAAAGGAGATGTAGTGACTTTCGCCTGTGGTAAGCTGCCGAATTTGTAACGTAGGCAACCCTGCTTTCCGTTCGTGGATTACAAGATGGTTGGCAAAAGCACTCACTCCTTCCAGCAACACGTCTTCTCGATGCGGAATGACTGTTTCCCAGTGCTCTTTGGCAGGAGCCGTAACCGGAGCCTTCATCAGTTTGAAGTTGAGCGCTAGTTCGTTTGTTGTGATGTAGAAGTAATCACGGTGATGCTCAACGCTGTACTCCACACCCTGCGATCGCGGCTGAATCACCTGGAACTCTCCAGTTGGTCGATTCGCATCCAAAAAATGCACTTCCGAGGTGATTTTGCTGTGCAACCCCAGCAGGAGGTAAGCTTGGCTGCGGGTCTTGCCAATATCTAGATAGAAGAACTCATCGGTTTCGTGGTGTAGCAACACATCGTCCGTTGAGGCATTGCCCAAAGCGTGTCGCCACAGTTTGTAGGGACGATTCGCCTCATCCAACTGAGCATAAAATACTGTCTGATTATCATTGCCCCAAGCAACACCCGCCGTATCCAAAATTTCTTCAGGAAAATGCTCTCGCGTTTCCAGATTCAAAAAGCGCAACCTGTAGCGTTCGGCTCCTGTAGTATCGATTGAGTAGGCAAGCACACGATGATTGGGGCTGACTGCCAGCACCCCAATTTCTAAAAAGTCGTGCCCTTCGGCTAATGCGTTCTGATCTAGCAAAATTTCTTCGGGAGCATCTAGACTGCCCTGTTTGCGGCAGTAGATCGGGTAGGCTTTACCCGTCTCCGTGCGGGAATAGTAGTAAAACTCGCCTTTGCGGTAGGGAACGGAGAGATCGGTCTCCTGAATGCGTCCCAGCATTTCGTCGTACAGTGCAGTTTGCAGCGATTCCGTATGCGCCATCACAGCCTGGGTATGATCATTTTCAGCGTCCAGGTAGGCAAGTACTTCTGGATTGTCGCGATCGCGTAGCCAATAGTAGTCGTCAATGCGTTGATCTGCGTGGGCAGAGAGGATTGTCGGACGCTTCTGAGCGATCGGGGGCCTGGTTGACGAGTTTTCAGAATTCAAATTCATGGGTAGAAGTGAGCTTGACAGTACAGTAACAAAGCGATGGCAACGACTTAATGCCCATCATTGCATTGCTTGTCGTCATTCATGATCCGTAAAGAGTCGTAGACCATTTCTCGCGACAAAATAACCTATAAGTAAATTAAATAGTAATTTTTGCCTAAGCTCGTGGGTTCAGCCCCTCTTCACACCTTAACAGGATGTAGAAATGTCTTAATATTGTCCTAAGAATCAAGTTTGCTTAAGACTGAATCATCAATTAACCCAGGAGGACTCTTTATGGCGCTCGTACCTATGCGACTGCTGTTGGATCACGCGGCAGAGAACGGTTACGGCATCCCTGCATTTAACGTCAACAACATGGAGCAAATCCAGGCAATTATGCAGGCTGCCCATGAAACCGACAGCCCTGTGATTTTGCAAGCGTCTCGCGGTGCTCGCAAATATGCAGGAGAGAACTTCCTCCGTCACCTGATCTTGGCTGCGGTGGAAACCTATCCCCACATTCCCATCGTGATGCACCAGGATCATGGTAACGAACCTGCAACCTGCTATTCCGCGATTAAGAATGGCTTCACCAGCGTCATGATGGACGGGTCTTTGGAAGCAGACGCAAAAACTCCCGCCAGCTACGACTACAACGTTGCGGTAACCAGCGAAGTAGTGAAAGTGGCGCACGCGATCGGAGCTTCCGTAGAAGGTGAACTGGGTTGCCTCGGTTCGTTGGAAACTGGCAAGGGCGAAGCAGAAGATGGTCACGGGTTTGAGGGTGAGTTGGATCACTCTATGCTGCTCACCGACCCCGATGAAGCCGTTGATTTTGTAGAGCGCACTCAGGTAGATGCTTTGGCAGTTGCGATCGGAACTAGCCACGGGGCCTACAAGTTCACTCGTAAACCAACGGGTGAAATTTTGGCAATCAGCCGCATTGAAGAAATTCACAAGCGTCTACCCAACACTCACCTGGTCATGCACGGTTCTTCTTCTGTGCCTGAAGACCTGATTGCTTTGATCAACCAGTACGGTGGTGCCATCCCCGAAACCTACGGGGTACCCGTTGAAGAAATTCAAAAAGGGATCAAGAGCGGTGTTCGCAAAGTTAACATTGACACCGACAACCGCCTGGCGATCACGGCTGCGGTGCGTGAGGCACTGGCTGCCAATCCGAAGGAATTTGATCCCCGTCACTTCCTCAAGCCTTCTATCAAGTATATGCAGAAGGTTTGTGCAGACCGTTATCAGCAGTTCTGGACGGCTGGCAATGCAAGCAAGATCAAGCAGATCTCACTGGAAGAGTATGCTGCGAAGTATGCAAAGGGTGAATTAACCCAAGTTGCGAAGAAAGCCGTTGGTGTTTAGTCTAAGTTTAGTTCACTAAACTTATAAGAAGCCGGATAGCTCTCACTATCCGGCTTTTGAGTTGGTTTAAACGCAGAGAGAGCAGAGATGCTGTTCAAAGGTTTCTCTTCGTGGGTACCTTAATAACAGGCTTCTCGATGTTTCTGTAACATTAGGAGGCTTTTAGCAGATTCTACAAGTTCGTTGTGTTTTTGATCACTTAACTGAGCGATCGCGATCACTGCACATTTATAGAATTTCCTTAAGCTTTCATGAGGGGCACTATGAGTAAATGGTTACATTGCGAGTACCGACCTGTTTTTTAACCAGATCCATTGAATCTAGCCTCTCGCCCTGCGAGAAACATCATTGAGAGCTACAAGAGACACCCAATATGTCCAGTTCGCCAAAACACTTTGTGGTCAACTTCTGGGGAGTTCGAGGAAGTATTGCCAGTCCAGGTGTGGGAACCGTGCGCTATGGAGGCAATACCCCCTGTGTTGAGATGCAAGTGGCTGGGCACCGCCTGATATTTGATGGCGGTACCGGTATCCGAGTGTTGGGGCAGTCCTTGCTGGCACAGATGCCAACCGAAGCCCACTTGTTTTTTACTCATTCTCACTGGGATCACATTCAAGGGTTTCCGTTTTTTGTCCCAGCTTTTGTGAAAGGGAATCAGTTTTCGATTTACGGCGCGATCGCCCCAGATGGTTCTAACATTGAGCAACGCTTGAACGACCAGATGCGCCACCCTAACTTTCCCGTGCCGCTGCAAATTATGGGAGCTGATCTGCAATTTTTTGACATCGAAATTGGAGCACCTATTCAGATCGGAGAGGTGGTGGTTGAAAATGCACCGCTCAACCATCCCGGACAAGCGATCGGCTACCGGGTGAATTGGCAAGGTTATGCTGCTGCTTACGTCACCGATACCGAACATTATCCAGATCGACTGGATGAAAATGTGCTGTACCTGGCACACGATGTGGATGTGTTGATCTACGATGCGACGTACACCGACGAGGAATACCACTCTCCCACAGCCAGCAAAGTTGGGTGGGGGCATTCTACCTGGCAAGAAGCGGTCAAAATTGCCAGGGCTGCCAACGTTAAAACTCTGGTGATTTTTCATCATGACCCGCTTCATGATGACGATTTTTTGGATGAGATGGGTTTTCAGGTTGCTCAAGCCTTTCCCAGCGGAGTCATGGCTCGTGAGGGCATGTCAATTCATTTAACACCTCTAGAAGTTCCTCCCAGTGAAACAATTGAAAGTGTGAGTGTTTCAGTTTAGGCGGCTGGATGTGTCAAAATGTAAAGCGTGCGGGTAACCTTATCGCTCACTCCTGTTTTTACTCCAACTGCGGTTGCGCTCGGAAATTTTGATGGCATACATCAAGGGCATCGGCAGGTCATTCAACCTATCTTGAAGCCGTTGGAGCAGACCGATAATTTATTGTGCAAAACGGTAGTCACGTTTCATCCTCATCCACAAGAATTTTTTTCTGGGCAACCCCGCAGTTTACTTACTCCATTAGATGAAAAAGTGGCTCAACTGAAAGAGTTGGGTGTTGAGCAACTGGTGCTGTTGCCGTTTGATCGGGAATTGTCAAGCCTTAGCCCAGAGCAGTTTGTGGAGCAGATTTTGGTAGAGAAGCTTCAGGCTCGGCTGGTGAGTGTGGGGTTGGATTTTTGTTTTGGCAAAGGGCGGCAAGGCAGCGCGCAAGATTTGAAAGAATTGGCAAGCCGCTATGGGGTGGAAATTGCGATCGCTCCGCTCAAGGTGCTAAACGAAACGCGCGTCAGCAGTTCTCGGATTCGGCAAGCATTGTTGGAAGGGAACGTGCAGTACGCTAATTACCTGCTGGGTCGCCCTTACAGTCTGGTTGGGCAGGTGGTGCAGGGGCAGCAACTGGGTAGAACGATTGGATTTCCCACGGCAAATCTTCAGCTTCCGCCTGAAAAATTTCTCCCCTGTGCGGGGGTGTATGCGGTGCAGGTGCAGGTGTGCGATCGCCCCGATGGGTTGCTCACCTGTGAAACTGCCCAACTGCCCGGTGTCATGAATTTGGGCACACGCCCCACAGTGAACGGAACTGGCTTGGTTGCCGAAGTTCACGCCCTTGATTGGTCAGGGGATTGGTACGGCAGGATTCTCTCCGTCCAACTTGAACATTTCATTCGCTCGGAGCAAAAATTCGCATCGCTAGAGCAACTAACAGCCCAAATTCGGACAGACTGCGAAACAGCTCGTACCCTGCTAGCTTCCGCCTGATAACCGTTAACTGATTGGTAGCTTCAGCCAACTGGAGAGTTCATAGGCGAGCCAATCAAGTTCGGGTTTGGTAAGCGGTGGGGTGCCGCGCAACTCATATTTCTGATCGCCTGCCCAAATTGCGATGTGGGGATCTTCTTCGCCGCCTGAGGTAAAGGGTGCGGCTGGCTTTTGATATTCCAGGCGATGAATATCTTTGCGGGCAGAGACGGGAGAACGTCCCGCTGAGATGCCCAGTTTTTTGCTGGAGAGGGTGATCTGGTACTGATCAATTTGCAGTTGGATTTGCCCCATGCGAGATGGAATGGTGATTTCTAAAAAGGTGGGGTCTTTGCTGAGGGTGATTTTGGTGTCGGCGGGTTTGCGGATGGGGGCGATCGCGGGGGCAGCGGGTGGAGGGCTGGGTCGTCCGTGGTCCAGGGCTTCTAACGCTTCTTGCACAGACTTGGCGCGGCGATCAAGATTGGCTTCGTAAAGCCAGCCTAGCCAATCAGCAAAGGATGGGCTAATGCTGGAGATTTTGCTGAAGTCGATGTTGGTGCCTGCCCGCGCCAAACTGGAGGGGTGCGTTCCGGTGACCAGTGCCAGCAGCGTTGCACCCAGGCTGTAAAGGTCGGAGGCTGGAACGGCACGTCCACTGAACTGCTCTGGTGGCATGTAGCCGTAGGTACCGACTACCGTAAACGCGGTGGTGTCATTGCCGGATACGCGTTTGACGGAGCCAAAATCTACCAGGTAAAGCTGGCGATTGGCAAGCAAAATGTTGCTGGGTTTGATGTCGCGGTGAATAATCGGTGGCGTGCGCCCGTGCAGGTAAGACAGGATTCCCAGTAGCGCTTTGGCAAGTTGTTTGGTTTCGGCTTCGTTGAATAATCGCCCTTGCTGGAGGCATTGTTCTAGCGATCGCCCCTCCACGTAAGTCTGAATCAACGCTAGCGCTTTGGCATTGGGCAAATCTTGCTCAAAGTAGCCCAGATAACGAGGAATAGAGGGATGGGACAGAGATTTCAGAATCTCCACCTCGCGTTCAAACAGTTTCAGGTCGTCTGGTTCCAATTGTTCATCAATGAATATCAACTTGATGACGACTCGCTCCTGAGTTTGCAGGTCACGCGTCAGCAGCGTCCAGCGTCCCGTTTGTTTGCCAAGCTGCCGCTCTACCTGGTAGCGATCGCCCAAAATTTGACCTGCCATCGTTTGTCTCCAGCCTTACAGCTCCATCTAACTCTGGGATGGGTACCAGCCGCAACCCAGGATTTTCGTAATTTGGACTGGGTCTATTTTAATGGAGATTATTGATTCGGTCTGCCTCGCGCCAACCTGAAAGCAAGGCACCATGCACGGTGGCAGCGTACTTGCGAGAGGTGGCTTCTCCGGCAAAAAACAAGCGATCGCCCACAGGTTTTGCCAGAGCTTCAATATCTTTAGGAGACGCACCTTTGGCGATAAAGGAATAGGCTCCTTGAGCGAAGGGATCTGCCGTCCAGCGGGTCACTAGCGTTTTAAGCGGGTCAGGTACGGCGGCACCATAGACTCTTCTCAAGACCTGCATGGCGGCGGCAACGGTTTCTGAGTCCGTCCAGGTTTCAATGTTGCGCCCGTAGCTACCAGCATTAAAACCTACCAGGATGGGCTGACCCGTGACTCGATGCAGATTGTAAAACTCTACCCACTCACCTCTGGTTTTGGGAATACATCCCAAAACTTCTGCCTCGTCTTCCCAAAATACCGATGGGAAGTGCAGGACTAACTTGTTGAGCGTGCCCATACCTAAGCGCTGAATGGCGGTTTGCTTACGAGTGGGTAAGGCTGGCGAGAATGCCACAGCGTTTGATTTGAGCACACCGAGGGGAAGGGTAATCACTGCATGAGCTGCCTGCAGCGTAGCGCGATCGCACTGCACTTCCACCCCTGCATCGCTATAAGCGATCTGCTGAACAATCTGCTGCAGGCGAATATCTAATCCGGTTGCCAGGTGCTCAACCAACTGATCGTAACCCTGGGGAAACAGGCTGTCGTCACCCTCAAATTGTTCGCCCTCATCCCAGTAGTAGCAAGAAAGTTCGCGGCAGTCGGCGGCATACTCGTGTTCAATTTCTGCGGCGATCGCGTAATCCAGTTCTCGGCGTTGGCTGGGCGATAGCTTCCAGTGGCTCAACACAATCTCCAGCGCATCTTGCAGGGAAATATCATCCTCATCGCCATCTTCCATGTGTTCCCGGAGGGTATCCAGTTCTTCCAGCACGTCATCCAGGCAGTCTTCTAGCTCTTCCTGGATGTTGTCTGGTACCAGTTTGCCCTTTGTGTCGTACAGCCAGTGATTATCGTAGTTGGTCACTTGCATTTTCAGGTTGCACTGCTGCACCAGCTCCATCAATGGGTTGTCTTCGGTACCATGCAGCCAGGTTGCACCCAACTCCACTGGAATCTCCCAGGTGCGATTGGTAAAAACTCTGCCGCCGATGCGATCGCGAGCTTCCAGTACCACCACCTGCCACCCCGCTGCCTGGAGTTTACTGGCGGCTGCCAAGCCAGCAACGCCCGCACCAATTACCACAACATCTGTAGACTGCGACATAAAAAAGACTGCAATAAACCTTGCCTATAAAAGCTTACTGCTCTGCGTTTCCCGCAAAATCAACCTTTTTGTAAATATCGTTAAGGAATGAGAACTAATTCAATCTTTACCAGAGGTGGGCAGACGTGGTGATCGATTAGCTTACTAACTGTTGAGCCAGTTGGTTAGTGTTTTCAATTAAGCGTGTTTGATCAATGGTGGTTAAGCGTCCTTCTGAAATCACGTTACGCCCATCGATGAAGCTGTAATCAACCGAGTGCGCCAAACACAGGACGATCGCCGCCACGGGATCATGCAAGGCTCCGGCGAATTGGGGGCGATCCAGGTTGATCGCAATGAAATCCGCGGACATGCCGGGAGCCAGTATGCCAATGTCATCCCGTCCCAGCACCTTTGCGCCGCCAAGTGTTGCCACTTCTAGAATGTCTCGTGCGGTCATGGCAGACGCATCGCGATCGCGCACCCGTGCCAGCAGAAATGCCGTTCTCGCCTCTTGCAGCAAATTACCCGTGTCATTAGATGAGGAGCCATCCACGCCCAAACTCACCGGAACTCCCGCATCCAGCATTTTACGAATCGGCGCGATGCCACTGGCAAGGCGGGTGTTACTGCCCGGACAGTGACTCACGCCCGTTCCCGTTTCACCAAATTTTTGAATCGTGGCATCATCCAGCATGACGCAGTGCGCGTGCCACACATCGCTGCCCAGCCAACCCACAGATTCGGCATAGTCACCCGGAATCGTGCCAAACGTCTCCAGGCTGTAATCTACATCCGATTGATTTTCCGCCAGGTGGGTGTGCAGGCGAACCCCGGAATGCGATCGCGCCAACGCGGCTGATTCTCGCATCAAATCTGTTGTCACTGAAAACGGCGAGCAAGGAGCCAGCGTAATTCGTAGCATGGCATGACGCGACGGATCGTGATACTGCTCGATCAACCGTTGAGAATCCTTCAAGATGTCGTCTTCCTTTTCCACCACTGAGTCGGGAGGCAACCCACCCTGGCTCTCACCTACACTCATGCTGCCCCGACTGGCATGGAACCGCAGCCCAATTTCTTGCATGGCGGCAATTTCATCATCCAACCTGCAACCGTTGGGATAGATGTAGAGATGATCGCTGGATGTGGTGCAACCAGACAGCATCAGTTCAGCCGCCGCCATTTGAGCACTGGTGTAAATGGCTTGAGGCGTGAGGTTTGCCCACACGGGGTAGAGGCTTTGCAACCAGTGAAATAAACTACCGTTCTGAGCGCTGGGCAATACACGGGTTAGCACTTGATAAAAATGGTGATGAGTGTTTACTAACCCCGGTAGCACAATGAAGCGCCCCCGCAAATCCAAGACTTCATCCGCCGTTTGGGGCAAGTCTTGCGTGGTGCCAACCAGTTCGATCACGCGATCGCGCACAAACAACGCACCATCAGCAATTTCTCGCCGCTCTGCATTCATCGTCACTAACGTATGAATATTTTTTACCAGCAGTGTTGCCATAGATCGTGAAAACATCAGGAAACTTGATCGTACTGCATCCGTGGTTGAGCAGTTGGCACGAAGAGAACACTTTTACCAGCCAGGCAGGAGGCTTAATTTTGGGCACTGCTGGTTCTTTGAGAAATTGTATACAGTATACAGCCAGAGGCGGTATGCTAAATCAGGATGGGAGATCAAAAATGCTGCTCCAATTCCGTTGTGAAAATGACGGCGCGATCGCCCCTACGATGGTTACAATGCATTTTCTGATGATGCACATTCTGAGCAGCAAGCGGAGGACACAACCAGCATGGACAGCCTAAAAGTCATTGTTGTGGGCGCAGGAATGGGCGGCTTGACGGCTGGAATTGCGCTAAAACAAGCAGGCTATGAGGTAGAAATTTATGATCGGGTGGCGGAATTGCGTCCGGCGGGTGCTGGAATTTCGCTCTGGTCAAATGGCGTGAAGATCCTGAACCGCTTGGGATTGGGCAAGCAGATCGCGGCGATCGGAGGGCAAATGAACCGCATGGAGTATCGTACGACTACAGGCGAACTCCTCAACAATATTGATCTGCTGCCGCTAGCCCATGATGTGGGGCAACGCCCCTACCCTGTCGCCCGAACCGATCTACAGCACATGTTGCTCAAAGCCTTTCCCGATGAGGTAAAGCTAGGCTACTGCTGTGTAGCTGTGGAACAGGACGACGAACAAGTGACAGCAATTTTTGACAATGGGCATCGGGCAACGGGAGATCTCCTGGTTGCGGCCGATGGTATACGCTCAGTCTGCCGCAAGTATGTACTGGATGAAGATGTTGCCCCTCAATACGGCGGCTATGTGAACTGGAACGGCTTGGTTCCAGTCAGCGAAGATCTGGCTCCTAAAGACACCTGGGCAATTTATGTGGGTGAACATAAGCGAGTGTCGATGATGCCTGTGGCGGGCGATCGCTTCTACTTTTTCTTTGATATGCCCATGTCCCCAGAAGAGGCATCGCAACCAGGTGACATTCGGGAAGATTTGACGAAATTCTTCGCGGGTTGGGCAGAGCCAGTGCAAGCGTTGATCCAACGCCTCGACCCTGAGAAAACCAATCGGGTGCTGATTCACGACTTGGGACCGCTAGATCGCATGGTGCGGGGGCGGGTTGCGTTGCTAGGGGATGCGGCTCATGCCACCTGTCCCGATTTGGGGCAGGGCGGATGTCAGGCAGTGGAAGATGCACTCGTGTTGACCAACTATCTGATGAGCACCAATATCAGCGTGGCAGATGCTTTAAAGCGATACGAGGCAGAGCGGGTGGAACGGACGGGAGCTGTGGTGCAAAAAGCGCGTAAACGGGCGGAGCAAATTCACGGTAAAGATCCTGTTGTGACGCAACAGTGGTACGAACAACTGAGTCAGGAAAAACCGTCGGATGTGAGAAATGCGATCGCCAAAGTGATCTTGGGCGGTCCCTTGCGCTAGGAGTTGCAAAAATGGCAGGCAAATTAACCACTCATGTGCTGGATACCGCTCATGGCAAGCCAGCAGCAAATATGACCATTGAGCTTTGGGCAGTGGATGGGCGATCGCAGGAAAAAACCCTGTTGAAAACCACAAAGACCAATACTGATGGACGGACTGAGACCCCGTTATTAGTTGATGACGAACTACAATTAGGCATCTATGAACTGGTGTTTGCCGTTGGCGAATACTTTACAAATTTTCCAATTAGCACTTCAAATCCACCCTTTTTGAATCGAGTTCCAATTCAATTTGGCATTGCTGATGCTTCCGCTCACTATCATGTACCGTTATTAACTTCGCCCTGGGCTTACAGTACCTATCGAGGCAGCTAAAACTTACCAAAATGATCTAGATAGATTCACTAACGGTAATCAAACTGAAGATAAATAAATTCATTAGGGTGAGCAATCACTCACCCTAACACGCCTTTAGATGCTGACGGTTACTTCCTGTGTACTAAAGAATTTACTCAGGATGCGCTCTGCCATCTGGGCGGGAGTCAGTCCCAATGACGCTTTCGATTGATCGGGGCTGGCGTGATCTACCAAAATGTCAGGAACACCAATACGGGTGAGTGGAACACGAATATCGACATCTAGCAAGGCTTCGGCAACGGCAGAACCAAATCCACCAGGGAGGCAACCTTCTTCCAGGGTTACGACGCGACCAATTTTCTCAGCCAGAGGCAAAATTAACTCTGTATCCAGGGGTTTGGCGAAGCGGGCATTCACTACCGTTGCTTCAATGCCATGTTCGTGCAGAATTTCAGCAGTTTGCATGGAGGGATACACCATTGAGCCATAGGCAACCAGCAACACATCGTCGCCTGTGCGAAGGATCTCACCTTTGCCAATTTCCAGCGGTTCCCAGCCTTCTTCCATGAGGGGAACGCCATAGCCATTACCGCGCGGGTATCGGAGTGCGATCGCCCCTTCGGTATACTCAATTCCTGTGACGATCATGCGTTGCAGTTCAGCTTCATCTTTCGGAGCCATTAGTACCATATTGGGAATACAACGCAAGTAGGCGATGTCGTACATTCCCTGGTGGGTGGGGCCATCAGCCCCAACAATCCCAGCGCGATCAAGACAGAAGAAAACAGGCAGTTTTTGAATGCAAACGTCGTGAATAATCTGATCAAAGGCGCGTTGCAGGAAAGTGGAGTAGATCGTAGCAACCGGGCGCATCCCTTCGCAAGCCAAGCCAGCAGCAAGGGTCACCGCGTGTTGTTCGGCAATGCCTACGTCGATATATTGATCAGGCAAACGTTTTTGCAAAATATCGAGTCCGGTTCCAGTTGCCATCGCGGCTGTAATTCCGATGACTCTGGGGTCGTTTTCGGCGATTTTAGTCAGGGTTTCGCCAAACACTTTAGAGTAACCAGGGGGTTTGGGTTTATTGGAGGGAATGGCTTTTCCAGTTGCCAGATTAAACGGATTTTGGGCATGATAGCCAACTTGATCTTGCTCAGCAACTTCGTAGCCTTTACCTTTCACGGTTGCCACATGCACTAGAACAGGTCCTGGAGTTTTGTGCGCCTGCTGAAAGGTTGCAATCAGTTCTTCCAGGTTATGCCCATCAATGGGACCCATGTAGGTAAAGCCGAGTTCTTCAAACACAGCTCCTACTTTAGGCACTGCGAGCCGCTTCATTCCTTCTTTGAGGCGATTCAGATCAGGAGAGATAGATTCACCTACAAAAGGAAGATGTTTGAGCTGTTCTTCCAGGTTATCGCTGAGGAACTGAACGGGTGGGCTAAGGCGCAGTTTGTTGAGATAGCGAGGAATCGCGCCAACGTTAGGCGAAATAGACATCTCGTTATCGTTGAGCACAACGAGCAGATTTGTTTTTGGCAGGTGCCCAGCGTGGTTAATCGCTTCCAACGCCATGCCACCTGTGAGCGCGCCATCCCCAATTACAGCAGCCACTTTGAACTTTTCACCTTTATGATCGCGGGCAAGTGCCATCCCCAGAGCGGCGGAAATACTGGTGGAAGCGTGCCCTGCTCCAAAGTGATCAAATTTACTTTCGCAGCGTTTGAGGTAGCCAGCAATGCCATCTTTTTGGCGCAAGGTGTGGAAGCGAGAATAGCGCCCAGTTAGCATTTTGTGAGGGTATGCCTGATGTCCTACATCCCAGATCACTTTGTCCTGGTCTAGATCGAGGGTGTAATACAATGCGATCGTCAGTTCGACAACACCCAAACCTGGTCCCAAATGTCCTCCGGTTGCAGCTACCGTTTCCAGATGCTTTTCTCGAATCTGGCGGGCAATCTGCTGAAGCTGATAGGTGGACAAGCCGTGTAACTGGTTAGGGTGTGTTAGCTCACTCAAATGCATACCCGGAATCCTCGGTGTATCAGTGAATTCATCTACTCTTAACAGAGTAGTAGATTAATGGCTGTGAATTGGGGTAACAGTTGAGGTTTTTTGGTATCAGTTGTGCAGCAAAAATTTGTTTTTCTTCATAGGGCAGGTTAGGAGTGTATCGCTATCGCGCCTCAGTCTGCTCCAGGTTGGGGCAGTGCTCCAGGTTGGGCAAATGTGCGAAAATGGACGAGTCTTTTGTTAGATGCCGTCTACAATGTGCGGATGGCACTGACACAGCGATACCCACTAACCCCGGTGGTCGCCAACAGAAATTAACCTGGATTTTTTGCGGTGTTAGGACTATGAACGGATTGAAGTCTCACGTAAAACATTCTATGAATGCAAATCAGCGCTCTCATCGGTTTATGTACTTTTCAGCAGGCATGATTGCCCTGAGTGGATTGGTTGCCGCCGCTTTTCCGGGAACACCTGCGATCGCAGCGAAGGATTCTCGCGATGACTTCAGACGGTGTGCAGCGAACCTGGCAAGACTGGAATTGCCTCAAGAAGAAGTAGTTTCTGCATGTTCTAGAGCCTTTAACCCACAAGGACTTTGGAACTGTGTGACGGATGTTACCAGAGACGGATATGCTGCCACAGATGCGTTGAATGCCTGCCGTCAGGTTCGCCAACCAGAAGAAATGGCATCCTGTGTCTCTTCAATCCGCAGAACCCTGAAAGATGCGGCTGTGCCTGAGGTCTTGGATAGCTGTCGTCGTAGCCTGTTACCTGTCCGCTACTCGGATTGTGTGGTTGGAGTAAGCCGAGGTGAGT
Organism: Leptolyngbyaceae cyanobacterium C42_A2020_001; assembly: GCA_015272515.1. GTDB lineage: Bacteria > Cyanobacteriota > Cyanobacteriia > Leptolyngbyales > Leptolyngbyaceae > JSC-12. The sequence goes on from JACYLN010000102.1 coordinate 34,602, forward strand.
CTGGTGTGGCAACGAATGCATTGCAGTCGTGCAACGATGAACTCTACTTCCCGCGCGAAGTTGATCCTACTTTCATTCCGTACACTGCCGAGCAACCCTCCCTGATCACGCCGGATACACTCACTCCTTCGGCTCCTGTTGCGCCTGCTCCAGAACCAGTTGTACCTGCCCCTGTGCCCAGCCCTACGCCTGCGCCTGCGGCACCTGTTCGAGGCTTGTATTGATTTTTGTTGTCTCGTTTTCTAGGTTTCGTTCATATTCTTGTAGGTGGCAACGGCAGATGGCGAAATCCGGTTCAAGTAGCGGAAAATCCAGTATTTGAAAATCGTATCGAGAATCACTGGAAAGGTTGCAATGAACAGGAAAATGAAATTGCGATTTGCAGGTAGTCCAATGTGCCTTGCAATTCCTTCAAGCAAAACTTCCCACCCGTGAGGCGAGTGGAAGCCGACAAACATGTCTGTAAACAGGATGATAATGAATGCTTTGGCACTGTCGCTTAAGCCGTAAACTGTTTCATCAATAAACGACTTCAAGATTTCCAGTCCTTCTCGATTGGTCACCAAAACAACGACAAAAGCAACAAGCGATAGCAGGTCAGAGAAGATGTTCTTGATAGCATTGGCACTCATACCTGAATAGCTTTGGGCGATTTCCTGTGCCTTTTCTTGTAACAGTGCTTCTTCATCTTTTACGTCCTGCTCGATCGCAGGTGCAAAGGTGCCCACCATTTTTCTAAACTCTAATCGTTCCTTAAATGCATTAAATTCTTTTAAGGCTTCTTCTTCCAGTTCATAGTTTAGAAAAACGGCAGATTGTGAAGGTTTCCAGATCCGATCAACAATCGGACCAACCACAAATGATTTTGATAATTGTTGAACTAGTAGAGGAACAATAATTAGCAGCAGAATCAATCGAATTGAGATCAGGGTTTTAACTTTAGAAGTGCGGAATGTTTGAATAACTTGTTCTTCTGCTTTGGGGTCTAAGTCTCGTTTAATTCGATTTAGTGTCCCTAGAATGGATCGAGGTAGCACACCCGTTTTATCTAAGATACTATTATCATCTCCGCTAAATTTTATATTGCTGCCTGTAGTGTCTATAAAGCCGTTGTTGTCTACATTCAAAGCGGCGCAGCTGGGCATATTGACTTCTCTGGTTGAAGCAACGGGAACGATCGCTTTTGATTGTTGAGCTTGCGGTTTATACCGTGCAATGATTTCATCAATAAAGCGTAATTTCTCAAGCGTTGCCGCTGCCCGATCGCGATCGCTAGCAGAAGAAACCGGACGATTGTAAAGCGTGGAATTGGTTGAATCCACAATGTATCGGCTAGCTCTAAACTCTTTTAAGCGTACATCTGCAAACTGTAGATATTTTCTTAGCTCCGTTTGAAAATAGGCGAAGACGCGATCGCTATGAATATTTGAGCGATTGGATATTTTGTCGCCATTAAAGTGCTGGTCCTCAATCGCTTTGATCATTAACGCGGCATCATAGGCTTGATCCAGTGCTCTATCCGGTGTTTGAATCAGCCACCGATTGGCGGTTCTCAGCGAGCGACCAATAGACGTTAAAAAAGATGTCATGTTATGCAGTTGAGGTAATTCAACAGTGATTGAAGTGCACCCTTGACCAACTGTAGTCGCTCAATCTTTAGAAGAATGAAATCTTCAAGGACGAGAAGATTTTTAAGCGCTAAAGTTAGAGTACGAAGCGATTTTAACAAAATCATCGGAGAACGATTGGTTGCCTCTGAACGAATTTGGATCATTGGAACTACCCGCAGCGGTAAAACCACACACCTCATTCGCCAATTCTGTGCCTGGCTACAAATTGAGGCGGATTCAGCATTTGCTGTGGCAACTGCCCCATCTCCACCAGCAAGAGCTACGACGGCAAAGTATTCTACGTTAACCCCTCCTGGAGTATTAGTCTTTGCAGCTATTGGGGATAATCGCCTGGATCTTAGCGATCGCCTGACTATCGCAACCCACGGCAACTACCCCGTTTATTCCACCACGCCTCTGGGCTTTTTTCAGGATGAAGTTGCATTATTCTATCCCTTACTGGTGCAGCAGTTGGGGGTAAGCGCCCAATTTCCCCTGCGGCTCAATCCTGAAAACGAACAAGAACTGGCAACCCAACTCTGGCAACCAGAACTGGACTCTATCATCAGCCAGCAACCTGCCATTAATAGTGATCGCTTGGTGCGGCGCATTCTCGACTTGCTACAACTGGCAGCACTGGCGGGTATTCCCATCGAAGATTTACCAACGGTTTTGCAGCAAGGGTTAGCTGGGCAGGAAAGTGAGCTACCGCTGCCGTTTGAGCAGCTTACTGAACTCTTGCATCGTTGGCAACAATGGTGTTTAGAACGGGGATTGCTTTCCTACGGATTGATCGCAGGTTTGTATTGGCAGTATTTATTGCCCAACCCCACGTATCAGATGCATCTGGCGCAACGCTACCAAATTTTGTTAGCAGATGATGTGGATGAGTATCCTGCGATCGCCCGTAACCTTTTTGAGGTTTTGATCAATCAGGGAGTTCATGCGGCATTTACGTTCAATCCTGATGGAGCGGTGCGGTTGGGACTGGGGGCGGATCCTGCCTACCTGGCAGAACTGGCAGATCAGTGTCAGGTTGAGCGTTTGGCGGAGCGTCCGGTGCCTGCCCTGGAAACAGAATGGGGAGACGCGATTGCCGAGTTTGTGATGAACCCCCTTGCCTTTTGGGTGCCACCAGAATCAGTCCGCACGATTCAAACCTCGTCACGAGCAGAATTACTGCGTCGAACGGCAGAAGTCATCATTGAAGCAATTCAAACCCGGCAGGTAGAACCTAGCGAGATCGCGGTTATTGGTCCCGGTTTAGATGCGATCGCGCGCTACACCTTTATCGATATCTTGACTAAAAATAATATTCCCATCGCCTCTCTGAATGACCAGCGCCCTCTCAACAGTTTTCCGGTAATTCGTGCCTTACTCACTTTATTAGCGTTGGTGTATCCCGGGGCGGGGCGTTTGGTTGATCGAGATGCGATCGCCGAAATGCTCGTGATTCTCAGCCAGAAACAGATAATCAATCCTCCCTCCACAACGGATTCCGATTCCCAATTCCCAGTTTCCTCTCCCTTCAGCACTTCCCTCATCGATCCAGTGCGGGCAGGGCTACTAGCCGACTATTGCTTTGCACCCCACCCAGAGCATCCGCGATTGTTACCACCTACCACCTTTCCCCGTTGGGATCGATTAGGCTACCAGGCTTCTGATGCCTATCAAAGCGTTATTCAGTGGATTGCCAAGCAGCAGGCACAGCTAGAACAGCGTTTGATTCCCAATCCGGTTGCTCTATGCGATCGCGCTATTCAACACTTCTTCCTGGGTGGCGGAACTTTACCCTATAATCAACTTGCCGCTATCAGGCAGCTCATCGAAACTGCTCAACATTACTGGGAAGTGAATAACCGACTGCGAAAAGGACAACGCAGCGATCCGCCTGCTTCAGTGACGCTCACCCGCTTCATTCAGTTACTCCGCACAGGAACCATCACTGCAAACCCCTACCCCGTCCGTCCCATTGGACCAGAAAGCAACGCGGTAACTCTGGCAACGGTTTTTCAATATCGCTCTAATCGTGGTGTCCATCGCTGGCAATTTTGGCTAGACGCTGGTTCACCTCGTTGGCTGAGTGGAGTCGATTCGCTGTTTGCCGCCCATTTGTTTTTGCATGACTGGTCAGGACGTACCTGGACGGGTGCGGACGCATTGACTGCGAATGAACAACGCCTGCGCCGTATTTTACTGGATCTGTTAGGGCGGGTAGGGGAAAGAGTGTACCTCTGCCACAGTGACTTAGCAACCAGCGGGCAGGAACAGACAGGGGTATTGCTGCCGCTGGTAAACCTAGCCACACCGTTGGGATAAACTACGACCGAATCGGTCCGTTGTAGTCTACTTTTACCGTCCACCCGTTGCTATTCACGGTGACAACCGTTTCTTTGGTAGGCGTGGTGAAACCAGGTTCTCCACCCTTCACGGTAAACGTCCAGCTACCATCGCCATTATCCACACACGGGGCATCTGATACTCTGCCGTGCATGGATGCATCTGCCCGATACACCCCTAACCCGCCATTGGCTGCTTCTGCTGCTTGCCGGGCTAAGTTTCTGGCTCGACCCAATGCTGTAATTTGGGCAGCAGCGTTATCGCTCTCAATTGCTTTTGTGGCGCACTCCGAGAGGTCTGTGGAGGTTTGGGCACTGGCCGGAACAATGCTCAGGGCTAATATTGACAGCAAAACGCTTTGGGAAATTACTGTACGAATCACGCCGTTCATCTCAATTCTCCAGGTCTAGATTCTTGTTAATTTATCAACCTATGGATAAAACTCTGAGTTTGCGAAAAAACATTTCATTTTTGGCGATCGCGATCGCTCTCGGTGATTATCGACTCAAGTCGTGGTAACCTGTCACAGGTTCGCGGATGTTTTTTGTTCGTTAATGAACAGTTTCGCTAGACTGGATAGCACTTAACCCATTGAATTTGCAGACTTGAGGTAAGTTACATGGCTGTTGTGGATTCCCAGGGTCGCCTGTTTGGCAAAGTAAGCATTTTAGACATTGGAGCAGCCCTGGTCATTCTGCTGGTTCTGTTTGGCATCTTCGTTTTTCCTGGTGCTTCTGGCTCGGTTGCCCAAATCAACACGCCAACAAAACCAGTTGAAGTAGAGGTTGTGGTGCGGGTAGCAGCTCAGAATACAGATGGATTATTGAAGCCAGGTGAAAAAACCAGTGTCATTATCCGTAACCAGCCCTACGGGGAGGTCAAGATCAAGTCTGTGAAGGAACTGCCGGACACCGTGTACATTCCGCTTGAGAATGGTAGCGTTAAAGCAACGCCAGATCCTCGCCCTGAAGTGGCATTGAGCAAAAACCTGTTGGTGGTTTTAGAAGGGAACGCTCAAATTACTAAGAATGGACCTGTATTGGGCAACAACAAAATAAAGATCGGCACCCCCATTGAGCTGGAAGGCTTCACGTACAACTTTACAAATTTAAATGTGCGTGACATCCGGATCTTAGATGACAAGAAGGCGTAAGTAGCGCTGAATCAGAGCGATCGCGATCGCGGGTTGTTCCAGTTGTGGTGTTAATCCCACATCGTCTAACACTTGAAAGGCGTAAACGGTTTGCGGATTCAATTCTGCCAGCCGTTTGCCAATATCTGGACCTGTAAATTGCGATCGCTGCCCCCAAAAAATTGCGGTCGGTACTTTGAGGTGGGGCATATACATCGCCAGATCAAAACATAAATCCCCCCGCACAAATGCCAGCGCTGCATACTCTGCATTCGGTTGTTGGGCCGATTCGACATAAGCCTCCACAATTTCGGGAAACACCCGCTCTGGACGAGCAAACTGGCGTTGTTCCAAAAATGTCCGAACTCCTTCGCGAGTTGCCACACCCACACTGTAGATGAGCCGATCTAAAAACGGCGTTTTCACAAGGTTGGCAAACAAACTGCGTGTATAGTTTTCGCCAAAATCCGACAATCCCGCAGGTGTACTCAAAATTAAGCACTTAAATAATTCGGGACGGGCGATCGCAGCCCGGATGGTCATTGCTGCTGTCAGCGAGGATGCCACTACGGGAACAGTTTCGGTGCAGGTTTGCTCTAGAAACTCGGTAATTGTGGTGATGTAATCCTCTACTCGGTAGTTGAGCGCTGGATGCTCAGACCGCCCCCACCCAATCAAATCGGGTGCTAAGACCCGATGACTGAAAGCAAATGCCGGATACACCTTCGACCACTCGTAGGCAGAAGATCCACCGCCAAACCCATGTAGAAATACCAGCGATGGTAAAGGTTGTCCGTCTACAGATTGGTTTGCGATCGCCTCTGCTGTGTAATACACCATTCTTCCCAACGAAGTTGCAACAGAGCGCTGGCAAAAACCAGGAGGAATAATCATCGCTTGTTAGCGCCAAAGTTTGTTTTCTAAATCTCGAATCTGTCGCTCTAAGCGGTCAATCCGTCCCCGCAGTTCATCCATTTCTGCTTGTCGGGGTACACCAATATCTTGCAAAAGATTGCGGAGTTGACGCTGCATCTGGGTTTCTAAGTTCCCCTGCTCACTCTTCATTTTTTGCAGTAGGTCATCCATTACAGCTTTTGCCTGGTCGGGGTTGAGTTTGCCATTTTTCACCAGTTCATCGCTAACTTCTCGCATTTTCTCAGCCACAAGCGATGTGGTTCCCACTCCAAACATCAAAAGCTGCGTCAACCAATCATTGCTATCCATGCTGCCTTCCTGCAATCAAACGAAGATCTGAGAGCGATCGCCCAAAAAAATTGGTCACTTACTGCAAGCGATTTCCCAGTGAACACTCCCCTATTCTGTCAGATTTACTTTAATAGAGGAGGTGTGGGTTAGTACGGCTCACCGCACATTGATTTAAGCACAGCTAGCAGTTACGGCAGATAGGCTATGGTGATTGAATGGCTAAAGGTTCAGGTTTCTGAAACGTTGCGCGAAACTTTTATTCAAAAGGATGAGGAGATCTGGACAACCGCATTGGCAAAATATCCAGGCTTCATGGGGAAAGAAGTTTGGCTCACAACCGACAAGCCAGACGAGGTGGTGTTTGTGATTCAGTGGCAAAGTATGGATGCCTGGAAGGCGGTTCCAGCAGAGGTGCTAGAAGCAACGGAGAAAGTTTTTCGTCAACAAATGGGAGAAGGTACCTACAAAATTGTGGAGTCTAACGCCTATCAGCTTCGCAAGTTTGCTCGAACAGTTTCTTAGCGATCGCTGATTTTTTCCAGATACACCCAAAGGTGGCAACAAACCGATATAATTCAGAATGTTTGAAGGGGAGTAGCTGCTGGTGTACCCAGCCCATCTGAATCAACACACTGGTGATGAGCCTGGTTCAGATGACAAGCTGTTTCTAGCCATTTGTCACAGTTAACCAAGTCTTTACCGATGGTTAGCTTGGGGCAGCGCTGATAGCAACTTGCAAGCGAGACCTTCACTAAGTTCACTTGAGTGAGCTTGGTGAAGCGATCGCTTCGATCAAGCCACTCAGAAACTCACTGCCGATTCTGAGGAGTTTGATTTGATGCTCACAGCCTTCACCGCAGGTTTATTACTAATTACAATTTCCGAGCTAGGCGATAAGACCTTTTGTATTGCCATGATTTTGGCGATGCGGCATTCTCGTCGCCTGGTTTTTATCGGAGTGGTGGCAGCCCTGGCAGCGATGACAGCACTTTCGGTGCTGATGGGACAAGCGGTTTCCTTCTTGCCCAAAACCTACATCTGGTATGCCGAAATTTCGCTCTTTATTGGCTTTGGCTTAAAACTGTTGTACGACGCGTATCGAATGCCTGTCTGCCCTGCTTGCGACGACATTGAAGAAGCCAAAGAAACCATTGAACAGGCTGGTTTGATGGACTCTGGCGCGGGCGTAAATTATTCGGTGGTGGTGCAGGCTTTTCTGCTCACCTTTGTGGCGGAGTGGGGCGATCGCACCCAATTTGCCACCATCGCTTTAGCCGCATCGAATAATCCCTGGGGGGTCACCATCGGGGCAACATTAGGACACGCTGTTTGTGCAGCGATCGCAGTTGTGGGAGGTCGCCTGGTCGCCGGACGCATTTCCGAACGGGTTGTAACGGCGTTAGGTGGCGGCTTGTTCATCATTTTCGGCATTGCTGCGGCCATTCAAGGCAAATAAAACCAACGGCTTCCATTAAAAAGACGCTCTGGAGAGCGCCCTCAGATGAATAACCGCATGTGAAGGTTAATTAGCGGGAGCCGGACTGGGCTGAACGACTGGCGGCGGTGCTGGCAGGGTAGAACCTGGAGCAACTCCACCAGGGGCATTAGCAGGGGTTGGATTGGCTGCCAACTGGTTGATTTGATCCTTGTACTTCGCTGGAGCCAGTTCAGCCGCTTTTGTGAATAGTGGTTTGGCTTCTTCTAGCTTCCCTTGTTGTTTCAAGACCATCGCTTTGCCCACAACTGGACGAAAGTCTTGTTTGTTGGTTTTTGCAACTTCATCGTAGATGGCAACTGCTTCGTCATAGCGTTTTTGGCTAACGTAGACATCCGACAACAGCATTTGTACCGTTGCTACATCAATACTGTTAGGCTGCACTTGGTTTGCTTGTGTTGCTGTTTTCAGTGTGTCTTGCAGCAAGGAAATTGCTGCTTCCGGACGATTCTGCTGCACAAGTAACACGACTAAGCCGCTGAGTGCGTTCGTATCTCCCGGTTTTGTTTTCAAAACTTCCCGGTAGGTTTGGGCTGCCCCTTCACGATCGCCCGTTTGTTGTTTTGCCTGCGCCAATAGCACAGCATACAGCGATTCATTTGGGTTCAACTTCACCAGTTTTTCTAGAGGGGCGATCGCGCCTTGCACATCATTCAGTGCCAGTCGAGTTTCCAATAGCCCCCGCAGTGCTGTTGGGTTCTCAGGCTCCCGTTGCAATACCAACTCATAGCCCTTTGCTTGTGCCTCTAATTCAGTTTTTCTAGCGGCAGGGCTTGCGTTTGTGGTCGGTGCCGGAGAGTTTGTAGCGGTCGAAGGTCCCGCTTGAAAGAAGCCACTCAAAAGCGGTGCCAACGAAATTCCTACAAAGGCAAGAAACGCCAACCCCATTACTACACTTACAATCCAGCGATTGCGCTTTTCACTCACGGCAGTGCCTTGAACTCATTATTGCCACTCCATTATCATCCACAAACGCGATTTGACACGGAAGCATCAACTTCTTAACCATTTCGCAGCCTGTCGCAAGGATATTTTTAACAATTCGAGGGCTGGCATTAGTCTTTTGCGAATGTAGCAAATCTATGCAGGAGAAAACTAAGTTGATCAACCAACTTTTATCTGTTCAGAATTAACTTTTGGCTAAGTTTTTTCATGAGGGTTTACAGATTGAGAAATGCAGGGAACTCTTTTAAAGTGAAGCCCTAGCGGGAACTTTGACGTTGCTGAGCTTGTGAGCAAATGGATTGGTCAAGAACCCTTCGAGAACCGAAATTTTGGCTATTAGCGATCGCGGCAGCTATTGCCGTTATTCATCTCAGCCTCCTGAATCGATTTGATAATTCTGATATTTTTGCAACCAGCATTTTGTTTTGGTTAGCAGCGGGTTCCCTGATTTGGGATAATCGCGAAACTTTCAATCTTGAAAGTGGATGGGTTGCCAGCCTGGTTGGATTTTTGCTTCTGGCAATGGTTTTGTTGCGGACTGCCCTTTCACCTGACTCCATCTCATCTGCCTGGGCACTGCCGTTTGTTGCCGCCTTGGGGTTGGGGCTTTTAGCATCCGGTTTTGGCGGATTGCGGCAATTTTGGAAAGAGTTGACGATCTTTGGACTGTTGGCGGTCTATCCCCTTTTACAGCTCACGCTTCAGGCAATTGATTTGTCTGAGCTAACAGCGATCGCGGCTGGCTTCAATCTTTCATACCTGGGATTTCCAGTCCAGCGGCAGGGAGTTTTTCTGGTTCTCCCGACGAGCCGAGTGGAGGTGTATGGAGCCTGTTCTGGAATTCAAAGCATTTTGCAGTTACTTTGCATTTCAGTACTGTTTTTGTTGATGTTTCCGCTGCGATCGCGCTGGCAACGAGTGATTACTGTAATTGCGGCGATCCTGATCGCGTTTGTGGTTAACGCCTTTCGGGTGGCACTGATGGCAATTTTGAATAACGCTGGCGATAAAAATGCGTTTGAATATTGGCACGAGGGCAATGGTTCGCTGATTTTTTCGGCGATCGCGGTTTTGATTTTTGGCGGCTTCTGCTGGTTTACCTTCTTGCGTAACTCAGGGCAAAAACCAGACTCAGGAGCGCAAGAAAATGCTTAAATCAAGCTGGCAAACTGTTCGCATGTCTATTCTGGCATTTACCTTTGTCGGCACATTAGTTGTATGGGCAAAACTGCTAACTTCCCCCAAAGCCGATAGCACCGCCCAGCGGGAGAAAGATACTCTGCAAGCATCCGTGCCACTCCCTGGATGGCAGTTGATTAATAGCGAACCCATTACAACTAACACCGAAGCAAAAGCAGGACGGCGGTATCGGTTTCAGCGAGATGCAGTAACACTGAATGCAGAGCAGTATTACATGGCAAGCGATGGCAACGTCAGTCGCTATTTGTTTGTGCATTCTCCTATCAAAACGGCAAATGCCAGCATGAAGGTAAAATTCAAGCCCGATGTTGGACACTACGGTCTGGTTTCCCATAACGGGAATGCTTATCTGAGTGCTTGCATCAATCCCCGTGGAAGCAGTACGGTAACGGAGTCACAGTTCACCCAAAATCGCTATGCCAACGATTTGCAAATCGCACGCATTGCACCGTGGTTGCTGGGGCAGGAGTCGCTGATTGATTACCGCTGTTTGTGGACGTTAATGTCTATTCCACTAAAAAATAGCTCTCAATCTGACGCGATCGCCGCAGAATCAGGAGCCTACCAGCGTTTGGAAGACGCATGGGTTTCCTGGCATCAATGGTGGCAAGCAAACTTTCCCCCGTCTCGATAGCCTCCGCACATTTCAACTATTTCTCAACAGGAGCCAGCCGTTATGGCGATTTCATCTGATGAAGCCGGCGAAAATTTAACAGCGTATCGATTTCGCTGGATTGGTTATGGGTTTTTGGTGTTTGCCCTGATTGACACGATCCATATTTTGCTGACATTACCCACAGGACAACCAACCTGGGTTTTATCGACAATTGGGCAGTTTGTAGAACGAGTCGTCGTTCCCATCCTGGGTTTTGCCCTGGTGTTTTTTGGAGAGTACTACGGACGCAAGAATGCCGAAAAAATTGGGCTGAAAGTTCTGTCCTGGCTGAGTTTGGTGCTGGCGCTGGTGTTTTTGTTGATGATTCCGCCAGTTTTCCTGCAAACATTCAACGTCAACAACCAGGCTCAACAAACGGTGAATAAAGAAGTTGAACAGCGACTAACCCAATTAAAGCAACTGGAAGACCAACTTGCCCGCAGTAATCCCGAACAATTGAAAGCCCTTGCTACCCAACTCAGCAGTGTAGGAGTCTCGGTTGACCCCAACAACCCCGAAGCAGTAAAAACCCAAATTCAAGCCCGCATTAAAACTGTGCGTGACCAATTGCAAACTCAAGCACAGGGAGCAACCGCCGGGCAAACCTCTAATCTCTGGAAAAATGCCATTAAGTGGAGTTTGGGTGCCTTAGTTGCTGCTGCCCTCTTCTTTTACCTGTGGAAGAGTAGCGGCTGGGCACGGAGTTAAACCACGTCCAACTCGAAAGCTGAAGGTTCTTCAAGGGAAAAACCACGGATTTGGATGTGGACAAGGTTTTGGTTAAGCGGCCGCCATTAGATGGCTCATCTCATCCGGTGTGAGGCTGGAATTCATTACTTTGCCGTCCTTAAACCAGATGATGCGACGGGTAGATCGGGCGACATCGGGTTCATGCGTCACCATGACTACGGTCATGCCACTAGCATTGAGTTCGGCAAAGATGTTGAGAATTTCAACGGTGGTATGAGAGTCTAAGGCTCCAGTTGGTTCATCTGCCAGTAGGAGAACGGGACGACCGACGATCGCCCGCGCAATGGCAACCCGTTGTTGCTGTCCTCCGGAAAGCTGGTTGGGTTTGTTATGCAAGCGATGGGCTAGACCGACGCGAGTCAAAGCTTCTACAGCGCGATCGCGGCGATCTCGTTCCGACACACTGGCATATACCAGAGGCAGCATCACATTCTCCATTGCTGATAGCTGGGGTAACAGATGGAATTGCTGAAATACAAAACCCAATTTGCGGTTCCGCACATGCGCCAGAGCCGTATCATCCAGATGGGAAACGTCTACGTTATCCAGGTAGTAACGCCCGGAGGTGGGTTTGTCTAAGCAACCGATGATATTCATCATGGTGGATTTCCCAGAACCAGAAGCTCCCATAATGGAGCAAAATTCTCCCTGCTCAATGGTTAAATCTACGCCGTCTAGCGCTCGGACTTCCGTTTCGCCGGAACCGTAGATTTTGTGAATATCTTCCAATCGCACAATTGTTGTTGTAGGCATAATTACGCACTCCGCAGCGCCACAATCGGATCAAGTTTGGCTGCCTGACGAGCAGGTACCACTCCAAAGAACAAGCCAATTCCGCCAGAAACGCCAGTTGCAACAGCGATCGCCACTGGGGAGACTCCAGCCTGTAGAGGAGTGAATGCACCTACCAGCACTACGCCACCTACCCCAATCGCCGTTCCCAGTAGCCCACCCGCGGCTGAAAGGATCACGGCTTCGATGATGAACTGAATCAAAATGTCTTGCTGGGAAGCACCGATCGCTTTACGTAGACCAATTTCTTGGGTGCGTTCAGTGACCGACACCAGCATAATGTTCATAATGCCAATACCGCCGACCACCAGCGAAATCGCCGCGATCGCTGCCAGCATGATCGTCAAACCACCCGTGACCGTACCCACAATTTGCAGTACATCTTTTTGTGTCTGAACGGTGAAGTCGTCCTCCGTCGTGATTTTGTGGCGCAAGCGTAGCAAATTGGTAACCTGAAACTCGGCTGCGGGAATGCTAGCTTCGTCTTTTGCGGTGATGGAGATAAAGGTGAGATCCAAGCCATAGGGAGAGTTGCGCCCCGTCAAACGGTTTGCCAGCGTGGTTAATGGCACATAAACCGCGTCATCCTGGTTGTTGCCTAAGAACGCCCCTTTCGCCTGGAGCACACCCACCACGCGAAATGTAGTACCGCTGATCCGAATTTCTTGACCAATGGGGTCGCGGTTGCCAAAGAAGCGAGTGGCAAGATCGGCACCCAGCGCCGCTACTTGAGTGTTACGCTCCACATCCTGTTGGCTAATAAAACGTCCCCGTTCCATATCAAAACTCCGAACGGAGAGGAATTCCGGTGTAGTGCCCACAACCAAAGAACTGGTGTTGAGGTTGCGATAGACAATGGGAAGCTGGCTCTGGCGTTGGGCAGCCACTTCTTTCACTGAGGGAACCTGCGCTGCGATCGCTTTGGCATCATCCCACACCAGCGTTCTGGGTAGATCAAATGTGCGATTTCGCATCTGCCGACTTCCCGGTGAAACGAACAACACATTAGGACCAAGTGACTCAAATTGCTCCGATGCGAGCTTCTGCGCTCCCTGACCGATCCCAATCATGGCAATAACAGAAGCATTGCCAATAATGATCCCAAGCATTGTCAGGGTACTTCTTAGTTTATTAGCGGTTAGTGTTTTAACCGCCATTCGGGTACTTTCAAACAGATCCATTACTGTTTCTCCATGCCCTTAATAATGTTTTCCAGCTTTTGTCCTTCGGGCAATTCAACAAATACTGGGTCGCCGGGCTTCACTCCGTCCATAATCTTGGTTTCATTGCCGATGTTGGGACCGATGGTGACGGGTTGGAATCTGGGTTTGTTGTTCCGATCGGGCACGAGCACACCCGTTTGTCCTTTGTTGGTAATGATTGCCACCGTTGGCACCATCAGGGCGTTATCAACTCGCTGGCCTAAAAACGCTAAATCTGCTGTCATACCCGAGCGCAATTTATCCTTGCCAGTGATCATCCGAACCCGCACTTCAAACGTAATTACGCCACGCTGGGATGGATCTTCCTTCGCTTCAGGCGAGACCAATCGCACCATGCCTTTAAAGACCTGATCAGGATAGGCATCGACCTTAATTTCTACTGTTTGATTGGGCTTAATTTGCCCAATATCAACTTCTGGCACCTTCGCCAAAATTTCTAAATCATTTGCCAGGGTGACAATCGACGTTGCCGATGAAGTGCTAGAAGCAAAGCTGGTAGGAGTAACGAAATCTCCTTCGGTTGCGTTCTTTTGAGTGATTACGCCCGCAAAGGGTGCACGAATCACGGTATCTTCAACCTGCGTTTCGATCGCTTGCAAATTTGCCCGTGCTGCCTCTACTTGAGCGGCGGCTTGAGCAATATCTTCAACGCGAGAACCGTTTCGCTCTTGCCGCAGTTGCTCGGCCGAACTGTTGTAGCGGGCTTTTGCTTGCTCCAGATTGGCTTGGGCACTGCGTTGCTCATTCACTACTTCATCCAGGCGATCGCGGCTGATAGCTCCTTCGGCAGCCAGCGATTGATTCCGCTGCGCCCGTTGGGTTGCCAGATCTAATCGGGTTTGGGCAGCGGCGATTTCTGCCTGTGCCTGGTTCACTCCCGCTTCTGCTCGTCCCACCGCTTCCGGGCGGCTACCCGCTTTCAACAAGTCCAGATTTGCTTGCGCCCGTGCCAGGTCTGCCAGTGCTTTTTGCCGTTGAGCTTGCAGTTCGCGGCTATCCATACGGGCAATAATTTGTCCCTGTTGAACGCGATCGCCCTGCTCTACATACAGCTCTGCGAGCCGACCAGCGGTTTTAGGGTTCAGATTCAGCCGTTGAACGGGAATTACCTCACCGTTTGCCGTGATGCGAACCGTAACATCTTTTTGCGTAACGGGCACCGTGTATTCCTTAACATTAGTTGGCGGAGCATTGCCACGCCAAGCAACAAAGGTGGCGGCAGGAACGCCAACTAAACCAGCAGCAAGCAGTCCCAAAAGCCAGGGATTTGATTTTTTTGTGACCTTGTTAATAATGGGGAGTTGCATAAGTCTTTGAGGATGAGAAAGGCGGACGGGAAAGGCAAGCGGCTCAAAAAGTATGGGGAGACAATGGAGAGACTGAACGGTCATCTTCCAGGCGATCGCTGCCAGAGGATGTTTGTGAAGTGCGGTACTCTTGCCATCGATCAATCATGCGAGGTAGTTCGGCTTCAAAAAAGGCATGAATATCATGCATCTCCTGTAAGCGTTCATTCAGGTGGGGGGCTTCTCCTTTCATCAGATCAAGTCCTCGCTCGGCAAGTTTCCGAAATGCCGTAATTTGATCCAGTCGCCGTTTAGACATTTCTGACCAGGCATTGAGCTTGATGCGGAAATAGTCCCGTCGGTGACCCGGGAGGCTAACTCGTTCGATTAAACCAATCTGTTCTAGAAGTCGAGTCATGGTGCTGATTGAGCCTTTGCTTGCCTGCAAAATGTTGGCAAGCTCTCCAGGAGATTGATGGGGAGGGTTAGAGATTAATAACCAACCAAAGACGCGACCTGCCATACGGGGGAACCCAATCGTTTCAAACAGCAGCCCAACTTCTTCGACAAACTGTTTTTGTTCGGTTTCTTGCTGTTTACGGTGAATGAGATTGTTACTAATCACGTTTTCCACAAAGACTCACTTCATTAGAGACTCCCTTCTTAGCTATTAATGTAACATAACTTAGTTCTTTTTGTTCAATATGTATTGAACGTTTTGAAAATTTAGTTTATTCAGATCGCTGCATTGAGTGCTTTTGGATATGATGGTGGAACGATCTTGCTGCCTGAGGCTTCAAGTGTTAAGAATGAAATCTCTACTACGTGTGTTTTGTTGCAGCAATTTTGATTGAAGTGCGCTGCAATGCCTTTTATGCTTAGGTTGAATCCTAAACAGCACGTACTAGCCTGAAAGTTGTTCCGTAGTCTTCATCTCATGAACGAATTTAAGAAGTGAGATCTACTGAGATTTCCTTTGTGTAAAATTTACACAAACTTTTCTGATTCGTTTGTGCCTTGTTGCAGACATAAAATAAGCTGACCGAAGCCTTCTCGCATCCAAGCCTCCAACTAGTGCCTATGAGTTCCTCGCCCGATTTGTCCCCCCAACCCTCTAACTCCTCTTCAACTGAACCCAATCAATCTGAGGAGTCCGTACAACCTGTTCCTTCCGAGGAAAGCACGCCTTCCGTGACCTCTGTGGATGGTGAATCTGATGCGTCTAAAACGGAGACTCCGGTTCTTCGTAAACCGCCGATGCGACCTGTTCGTCCTCAGCCGCCTGCTTCTCCACCCGCTAGTAAAACTGCCACATCTACAGTCGGTCAGCCTGCAAGCGCACCAGATGTAGTATCAAAGCCAGCAACTCCAAAACTAGAAATTGTTTCTGTTTCCGCTGCGGCAGTCCAACCTGAGCCACCTAGTCCAGAAGAACAGGCAGCTCAGGCAGCTTTGAGACAACAGCCGATTCCGCCTCCCAGTGAGCCAAAGCAGTATCGAGCGATTGGCTTAGTCCGCGGGCTATACATTCCTTCGGAAGAAGAATTTACCCGAGGAGATTTTAAAGCGGCAGATGGTTCAGACCTGAAAGCGGTGCTTTTGGGGCGTGTTATGAGCCTGGTCAAAAATCATATTGATCTTCAGAAAGAGCATCTTTGGGTGGTTTATCCCCGTACTCGTGAGGGAGAAAAAGAGTTGCACCTGCAAATTGTGGGTGTTTGGGAACCGGAAACGCTGAAAAAGACTGAAGACGGGGAGGAGGGTTCTGCTGCTGAAGAAACGTATGATGGCGGCTTTATCGACCCTCGTTTAGAAGACGATTACTTTTCAATTCGAGGCGAGATCGTCTTTATTTCACCTGAGGAAAAGCATATTGTTGTTAAGATTCAACAAACGCCTCGAAAAAACTCTCAAAAAGCAAAAGCGTTTAAGTTGAGTTTGCAAGGTGAAATCGATAACCCTAGAACGGTTGGTTATTTTTGGGATCTTCATATCAAGCGACAAGACAATTCCCTGGTTGTAACTGATGGAACTTGCATTGGTCTGGCACCACCTAAGAAGCGTGGCAAGGACATGGTGGGTCAGGGTCGCCCCAGAAGACCAAGCTTTGGACGGGGTAAGCCTCCTATTGGCAGAACTCCACGACCAGGTGGCTCTCGTCCGCCGCGGGAACCTGCATCCAAACCGATTAAACGTTCTGAGCAGACTCCTAAAAGCGACGACTAGTGTGCCCCTAATCCATTGTTAAGTGTGACCCCCAGATATTCTGTGGTAGAAAGGCACGATCGCCAGCGATCGCGGCAACAGGTTGTGTCAAGTAAAACTTGCCAGCTTCAATCCAGTGCTTCAATTCCAATGCCACCTGGCGAGATAAATAAATGCTAGCCAGGGGGGCAACTCTCACTGTCTTACCGTCAATCCCAATCCGCCCCGATTTCAACTGGGCATAACTTACCAAGCCAAATGTAGGGCGAACTCTTCTGGGGATGGAAAAATCAACAATTGGCGCAACTAGATCTGCATCTTGCACGGCGCAGTGAGCGATCGCGGCTTCGTCCAAAACAGGTAAGGGAATGCCAACTCCCAACATCAATGAGGGACCATAACTTTTGAAATAACAACCGCGTACCCAGCGGGCATCCATTTGCTTTGCGTCTCCAATGAGGGCAAGAGTGGCAGCGGGTCCAATGGGTGTACGGTTGGGTAACCGCTTTTGTAAAGGAAAGTGCTGGGTTCCTTCCCAGGCGACGTAGCCAATGCCGCCTCCTAAAAAAATCCGGGTACCGATACCCACCAGTTGCAAATCAGGGTCATTGAGCAAGGGAGCGATCGCACCTGGGTTGGAGTAAACCGCGTTGCCGAGTCGTGGTTGAAGAGGTCCCAGATAGGTGTAAAGGGGGCGATCACCGCCGTTTACTCCTACGATAAAGTTCTGGTAAAGATTCCGTGGGTTGAACAAATAAAACTGGTTGATCGTATCTTTCGTGATTGTGGTTTCAAACGAGGCGCGTGGGTAGCAATCAGTGACCTGCCCTAATGCCCTGAGATGGACAGGTTTACCCGCAATCAGTTCGGCAATAACGTGTCCGCCACCCCGTTCTCGTACTTCTTCACCCTCGGCAGACTCGCCGACATGGGTTGCGCCAAGATATAAATCAACTGCACCAAAGCCAGAGTATGCAGGAACTCCATCCATCCAGCACTGACGAATTTTGATGGGCGGGTCCGTGTGTCCCAGGTTGATAATTGCGCCTGAGGATTCCATCGGTTCAAAGGTGCCCGTTGTGATGACATCTACTTCCTTAGCGGCCTGTGCTGTGCCAACTTCCGCAACTCGAACTTTCGCTTCTTCGACTGTCCAAACAACAGCCGATCTACGAGTGATTTTGTCATTAATTTCGGCGATTGTTCGCATGGAACCTCAAGGGAAGAGAACGTCTATTAGCGCTCAAGCTGCAACAGTATGCTTACTTAAAGTTCTGATAAAGATTTGATGTGTTGAAGAGTGAATGACTAGCAAACGTAGACGATGAGTCCGATCTTCGTTATAACCTAATATTATTGGCGTTTTTGTCGCGCAAATATTCAAAATCGCCAGTGGTCAGGGGCTTTTCCTTTCAAAAAGACAAAGCGCATCTCCAAAAATCTCTTAATTGCGTATTTGGCTAATGAACCTGTTTAGGGTTGCTAGGTTTTACTAGTACTTCAAACAGAGTTTATTTGTTGGTGCTAAACACCGATTATTACGTAGAACCAGCAGAAAGGGTGTAATGATTTTTCTTTCGCTCTCCGTATATGAAAGGGGCTTTGCGCTCCAATTTTCAACTTTCTTAAGGATTAATCGCTGGATTAGGGGCTTTTATCAAGAGTTCATCAAGGTAATTTTCTTTACCGAGTTTCTATGTAACATCCTAGAGTGCTAATCGATACAATTTGGCTAAATAACAGGACAATTTGGCTAAACAACAGGGTCGTTAGCCTTCTAAGTAGGTGTGCCTTTAACTCTGGAGGGTTTGCTCCAGTTAGCTTTTTTCATCAATTTTTGGTAGATGTTGCTCCCTATGTTGAAAGATTTTGCTCAACTCAATCTAGGCATCTCAGATGCAAGCATTGACTCATCGCAGTGGGATTCTGAGTATGCAGTTGCACCCTGTTTTTCATCTACTGAACTGACAAATTCTTTTTGCGTCCGACCCTTCAAACCAAGTATCAGTCTTGATAGTCGTGCATCTGCTACTTCGACTCGTTCTGAGCCTGTTTTAGTGCAAACAACGACAGTCAATAGTTCTACTGCTCAATTGATCGCGACTCCCAGTGCTGCGCCTTCTACAAGCGATCGCCCTGCAACTGGTACTACAACTCCTCCAGGAAACTCTGGTGCAATCGGCATTGCAACACCGGGAGTTGTGAATTTCAGTAACCTTGTTTTTAGTGGCAACGAAGGCGCAACTGGGACATTTCAGTTGCAACTCAATTTGCCCCAAGCGCCTACCTCGTCTGTTACGCTCACCCTTGCTCCAGGGAATTTTTTGGTAGTGGATGGGGATAACAATTTAGCCAACGGAACCCAAAACACGATTACATTTACTCCAGCGGATTGGAATCTGCCCCGCACCGTTTGGTTTATTGCTGAAAAAGATGGAGTTGGTACTGATCGCCTCACTGGCAATGCGATCGCCTACTCGCTCAATATTGGTGGTAGCCTCTCTACGGGTACGTTTGATATTGGGGTGGTTAAAAATACCTATACTCCAGATACTACGCGCTTCAATATTGAACTCGACTTCCGCAACGACACCACTGGATTTTGGACTCCGGCTCGGCAAGCGATCGCCCAAAAGGCTGCTGACGATTGGGTTTATCGAATTGATTTAGGCTACCAAATTGTTAGCGAGTGGACAGGTATTCAGCTCAACAATTCCATCAGCAAAATTGGCAATGATGGTAACTATACGGCTCAGACATTCTCAACCAAGCAATATGTGGATGACCTCCTCGTTTTTGTCAACACCATCAACACCGGGGGCACCGCCGGAGGTTATGGGGGACCGGAGTATGAGATTGGGGGCTGGCTAACATCCCCTGATTTAATGCCACGGGTTGGGCAGATTGCCATTGATCCTGCTGTAGGCGATCGCTACCTTTACAACGCTGTTTCTCACGAGATTGGACACACTCTGGGACTCGTAGGACTGAATTGGGCAGGGTTCCTTCAGCAAGATCTCACAACGCCGCAAACTGCCGTCTTCAAGGGCGCTTACGCAACAGCCGTGAATGGCGGCATTCCCGTTCCGCTGCAATCCCAGGATG